>JAFUBZ010000031.1 GCA_017459945.1 Eubacterium sp. | reverse complement strand
AGCCATAAACGCATCGTCAACTGCTTCTTTTAATGTTTTAAGGCCAAATCTGACAGGAACAACGTTTGCACCCAGCAGCTTCATACGTGTAACATTCGGAGCCTGCTTTGCGATATCCACTTCGCCCATATAAATATCACATTCCAGACCGAAGTACGCAGCAGCAGTCGCAAGTGCCACACCGTGCTGACCTGCGCCGGTCTCTGCGATGATCTTCTTTTTGCCCATATATTTTGCGAGCAGACCTTCGCCCATACAGTGGTTTAACTTATGAGCACCGGTATGGTTTAAGTCCTCACGTTTTAAATAAATCTGTGTTCTGCCAAGCAGATTGGATAAATTCTGGCAGTGATAAACCGGAGTCGGGCGGCCCTGGAAATCCTTTCTGATGCGACGAAGCTCTGCAATAAACTGCGCGGACTGCGCGATGGTATGATAAGCTTCCGCATACTCGTTAAATGCCTTGATCAGCTCCGGGTCTTTTAAATAATTCCCGCCATACTTTCCAAAATACCCATCCTGTGAGGGATATTCTTTCAAATAATTATCAAAATCTCTGTACTTGTTCATGAATCAATCGTCCTTTCTGTAGTATCTTTTTGAACAATCGGATGAATTATATCATAGAATGATAATTGAAAAAAGTAGGATACTAAAATAATTAAAATAAACAACAGCAAATAAAATGTAGTATACTAAACCAGAAGAAAACAGTTACCGTTTTGATGCGGCGCTCAAACAAGTGATGCAATGTGTGGATTGCAGCTGGTCAGAAAGGATGAAAAGCAGATGAAAAAATTCGAATTTTACGCACCGACGGAGATCATTTTCGGACAGGATACCGAATGCAGGACCGGTGAAATGGCAAAGCTCTATGGCGCGAATAAAGTGTTTGTTGTTTACGGCGGACAGTCCGCGAAAAAGAGCGGCTTGATCGATCGTGTTGAAAAAAGCATTCGGGATGCAGGACTGGCATGCATGATGAGCGGCGGCGTTGTGCCGAATCCGCTTTTGTCTACAGCCGAACGTATGAAAAAAGAAGCCATTGACTTTGGCGCAGATTTTATTCTGGCAGTCGGCGGCGGAAGCGTGATCGATACGGCAAAGGCGGTTGCGATCGGCGTCGCGAATCCGGAGGTGGATCTTTGGAAATTCTGGACAAGAGAGGTTCCACTAAACAAAAGCCTGCCGTTCGGAACGGTCTTAACGATCGCGGCTGCGGGCAGTGAGATGAGTGACACAACGGTCATTTCCAATGATGTAGATTATGATCCGCCGACAAAGCGCGGCCTTGGTTCAAGATGGAACCGCGGGAAATTTGCGATCATGAATCCGGAGCTTACGATGACGCTTCCCATCTGGCAGATCGGCGCAGGGGCAGCGGATATTTTCATGCATACTTCAGAGCGGTTCTTTGCACCGATCCAGGGAAACCACCTGACAGACGAAATCGCAGCGGCTTTATTCCGGAATATTATCACATTCGGACCTCGTGGCGTAGAGAATCCGAAGGATTATGAGGCGATGAGTGAGATCATGTGGAGTGGCAGCATTTCGCATAACACGATCACGGGACTCGGTGCAAAGGGCGATACGGCAAGAGAAGGCGACTGGGCATGCCATCAGCTTGGCATGGCGATCTCAGCCATCTACGATTCCACGCATGGTGCAACGCTTTCCGCTGTCTGGCCTGCATGGTGCCGCTATGTCAGAGACGCGGATCTGCATCGCTTCGCATACTTTGCCTACATGGTCTACGGGATCAAAAAGGAAGACGATATGATGGCGTCTGAAATGGCGATTGAAAACACAATCGCATTTTTCAAAAAGCTTGGTATGCCTGTGACACTGACAGAGCTTCTCGGCCACAGACCGACCGATGAGGAAATCGAAGCACTGGCAGACGAATGCACGTATCAGAATACGCGTACCATCGGATCCATGAAGGAGCTTGACCGGGATGCGATCATTCAGATCTACAAGGACGCAAGATAAGATAAACGACAGGATCTTTCGCTATTCGTGATGAAAAAAATGGTTGTACTTTATATCATTAGTATGATTGACGTCTTCACGGGTGGAAGATATAATATCAATAGAAATCAGACAAACCGGAAGGGACTCCGACCGGAATGCCTGAAAGATAAAGAAAAAAGTATTTTACAATCACTCTGACAGTAAGGATTCGCTCCGAACAGAAAGAGACGTTGCAATATCATCAAAGGCAGCAATGGCTTTTTCTATTCGTGTATGCGAATGGGAAAAGCCATTTTTATTTGGCGGATCGAAACGGAAGGAAAAACGATGTTAAAACTTGCGATCTACGGAAAAGGCGGAATCGGAAAATCAACCATGACAGCAAATCTGGCGGCGGCATTCGCTTCTCTCGGAAAACGCGTCATTCAGATCGGATGTGATCCGAAGGCGGATTCGACGATGAATATCTTAGGCGGCGTCAGACAGGAATCCGTGATGGATTATTTAAGGGATCATGATAATGAGCCGGAGTCCATTGAGGAGATTTCAAAAACCGGATTTGGCAACATTCTCTGCATCGAGACAGGCGGCCCGACACCGGGACTTGGCTGTGCGGGAAGAGGAATCATCGCGACATTTAATCTGCTCGAAGACCTGGAGCTGTTTGAGATCTGGAAGCCGGATGTCGTTTTGTATGATGTCCTTGGTGACGTTGTGTGCGGCGGTTTTGCGGCACCGATCAGAGAAGGGTATGCAGAGCACGTTCTGATCGTTACATCCGGAGAAAAAATGGCACTTTATGCTGCAGATAATATTTACCGCGCGGTACAGAACTTTGCGGACCGCGGCTATGCGGATGTCGGCGGGATCATTTTTAACCGCAGAAACATTCCGGATGAAGAGAAAAAAGTGACAGAGTTTGCGAAAGAGAGAGGTCTGGAGATCGTCGGAGACATTCCGAGAAATGATGATATCAATCATTTTGAAGAAATGGGAAAAACCGTGATTGAAGGAGATCCGACGCTTCCGATCAGCAAACGCTTCCTGGAGCTGGCAAGTCGGCTGCTGGAAAAGAATCAGGCCTGAAACGTCTGTCAGTTAGTGACAGATATATAAAAGGAAATGTGCGATATGAACAGAGAACCGTACAGCATTACAATCAAAGCGCTTAACGAAGCGGGAAAAGAGAATATCCCGCCGGAGCTTTTGCCGTCCTCACAGCTGATCTACAGCTCACCGGCAACGCTTGCGTTCAACTCGCCTGGTGCGACAGGATTTGGCGTCAAGCGCGCAGGACTGGCGATTCCGGGATCCGTGATGCTTTTGGTAGCACCGGGGTGCTGCGGCCGCAACACAAAGCTGCTGTCAGAGGTACGCGGATATGAAGACCGGTTCTTCTTTTTGCTGATGGATGAATCCGATATCGTAAACGGAGAGCATCTTTCAAAAGTGCCGGATGCCGTATCGGAGATCGTTGATTACCTGGAAGAAAAGCCGTCGATGGTGATGATCTGCGGAACCTGTGTGGATGCGCTTCTTGGAACAGACTGGGAGCGTGTCTGCAGAAAGGCGGAAGAGAAGGCAGGCCTTCCGGTCCGGCCATGCTACATGTATGCGCTGACCAGAGAGGGACGCAAGCCGCCGATGGTACTCGTCAGAAAGGCGATCTACTCCCTTTTGGAAAAAAGAAAACGGAATTCGAGGACCGTTAACCTGCTTGGACATTTTTCTCCGCTGATCGATGACTGTGAGATTTATGACCTGTTAAAGCAGGCAGGTGTCCGTACGATCAATGAGATCTCAAGATGCCCGGATTATGAAAGCTATCTGGCGATGGCAGAGGCGAATTTTAATATCGTGTTGGATCCGGAGGCAAGGACAGCGGCTGACGATCTGAACGAACGGCTCGGGATCCCGTACCTGGAGCTGACAAGACTGTATCAGCTTGACAGGATCGCAAATCAGTACCGCGCATTTGCCGGCGCGATCGGTGCTGAATTTGATGACAGCGCTGTAAGGGATGAGACAGAAGGATGCATTGAGGCGTTTTTTAACGAGTTCGGAGATATATCGGTCGCAGTCGGTGAGATGATCAATGCCAACTCATTTGAACTGGCACTGGCACTGGTCAGATACGGATTCCATGTACCGGAGATTTATACGAATATTTCCGCGGAGGATTATGTCTACATCAGACGCCTGGCCGAGATCTCCCCTGAGACAAAGGTCTATACGAACCTCTCCCCGACCATGCTTTACTATGACTGCGGGACGGAGGCAGTGGATCTTACGATCGGCAAGGATGCTGTTTATTATCATCCGGATGCACCGAATGTGCCGTGGAATTCCGACAGACAGCCATTCGGTTATGCGGGCGTGAAAAAACTATTTGGTGAAATGCGGGAGGCAATGAAAGAACATGTCTGACAGGAGTGTTTTAGACCTGATCGACAAATTAAATACAGAACATACCCTTCGTAAGGAAGAGTGGATACAGGTCATCGACGGATATACGCCGGAAATCGCGGCGGTTGTCTTTGAAAAGGCCAGGGTCTGGCAGGAAAAGTATTACGGAAAGCAGATCTTTGTACGCGGCCTGATCGAGATGACCAATTACTGCAAAAACGACTGCTATTACTGCGGGATCAGAAGAAGCAACCGGAATGCGGAGCGCTATCGCCTGACGGCTGACGAGATCAGGGAATGTGCGGATCTGGGATATGCGCTTGGATACCGCACGATCGTGCTCCAGGGCGGTGAGGATCCGTTTTATTCAGATGATGACATCGCAGGTCTTGTCAGAATGATCAAAGAAGATCATCCCGACTGCGCTGTGACCCTGTCACTCGGAGAGCGGGAATATGATACCTATAAAAAATGGTATGATGCGGGCGCTGACCGGTATCTGCTCCGCCACGAGACAGCAAATCACGACCATTACAGGATGCTGCATCCCGAACCTTTAAGTGCAGCACACAGGCAAGAATGCCTGCGGAACTTAAAAAAGATCGGTTATCAGACCGGCGCAGGTTTTATGGTGGGTGCACCGGGACAGACATCGGAATATCTGGCGGAGGATATGCTCTTTTTAAAGGAACTGAAACCGGAAATGATCGGGATCGGCCCGTTTTTGCCGCATCATGATACACCGTTTGCGGATGAGAAACCGGGATCGACAGAGATGACGCTGTACCTTCTGGGACTGATCCGCCTGATGCTGCCGGACGTTTTGCTGCCGGCAACGACAGCGCTTGGAACAGCGGATCCGCTTGGCAGGGAAAAGGGGGTACAGGCAGGCGCGAATGTCGTGATGCCGAATCTCTCACCGACAGATGTGCGGAAAAAATATGAACTTTACGACAATAAGATCTGTACCGGCGATGAAGCAGCAGAGTGTAAAAACTGCCTGCAGATGAGAATGCGGTCGATCGGATACGAAGTCGTCGCTTCGCGCGGTGACCATTGCAGCAAAGAAGCCGGATGACAGGCACAGACAGTGGATCTATCCGGATCACGAACATGGTTATAAGATAAGAAAGGAATGACGGCGATGAGTCTGAATGCAACACCATCCGCAGACAGAGTCCATATTGGAATCTTCGGAAAACGGAACGCCGGAAAATCGAGTATCATCAATGCGATCACGGGACAGAGCCTGGCGATCGTATCAGATGTCAGAGGAACGACGACAGATCCTGTCAGCAAAGCGATGGAGCTTTTGCCGCTCGGCCCGGTCGTGATGATCGATACCCCGGGAATCGATGACAGCGGGGAACTTGGCACACTCCGTGTCAAAAAAAGCTATCAGGTTCTGAATAAGACCGATATCGCCGTGCTTGTCGTTGACGGGACGGACGGCGTCGGAGAAGAAGAGCTGCGCCTGATCAAACGGATCGGGGAGAAAAAGATACCGATGGTGATCGCAGTCAACAAGTCGGAAGAAATCTCTGAGGATCAGAAGTCGGTGATTTCAGAAAAGCTTACCGACGCATATCCGGTCCTTTTTGTCAGTGCGCTGACAGGTCTTCATATTCATGAATTGAAGGAGCAGATCGCTGCTTCCAAGCCGCAGGAGGAGAAAAAACCGATCGTGGGCGACCTGATCGATCCGTCCGATTTTGTGGTCCTGGTCGTGCCGGTCGATTCCGCAGCGCCAAAGGGGCGCCTGATCCTGCCGCAGCAGCAGACGATCCGTGACATTCTCGATCATGACGCGACGGCGATCGTTGTAAAAGAAAATGAACTGGCAAATACATTAAAGAACGTCGGGAAAAAGCCACGGATCGTGATCACGGACAGCCAGGTGTTCAAACAGGTTGACGCGGTTACGCCTGAGGACATTCCGTTAACATCCTTTTCTATTTTGTTTGCCAGATATAAGGGCAATCTGCCGGAGCTCGTCAAAGGTGTCAGAATGCTGAAAACACTTCAGGACGGAGATAAGGTCCTTGTTTCAGAGGGCTGCACGCATCACAGACAGTGTGAGGACATCGGGACGGTGAAGCTGCCGCGCCTGGTCCGCCAGTTTTCCGGTGCGGAACCGGTTTTCGAGTTTTCCAGCGGAATCGAGTATCCGGAGAACCTGAACGAGTACAAACTGATCCTGCATTGCGGCGGCTGCGTTTTGAATGAGCGCGAGATGAAGTACAGGATCCAGTGCGCACAGGATGCGCAGATACCGATCACCAATTACGGAATCAGTATTGCGTACATGACCGGGATCTTAGAGCGGGCGTTAAAGCCGTTTCCTGACATTGCAGCGAAGCTGGAGGGTGAATCGTGAAGGGATTAAGAAAAATCATTTATCCGTTTGCGCCGGATCAGTCCGGTGCGGCAGCGGTTTTTTATGAATTGGGCGGCATGATCATCATTTGTGATGCCGGCGGATGTGCGGGAAACATCTGCGGATTTGATGAACCGAGATGGTTTCGTCAAAAAAGCGCGATCTTTTCCGCTGGTCTGCGTGATATGGACGCGATCCTCGGCAGAGATGATCTGATGATCGAAAAGATCCGCGCGGCTTCAGATAAGCTGGATGCATCCTTTGTTGCCATCATCGGGACACCGGTCCCGGCAACGATCGCGACAGATTATCATGCGATCAGACGGATGGGAGAGAAGCGCATCGGGCTTCCTGTTGTGACAGTCGATACAAACGGCGCGCTTTTGTATGATAACGGGATCGAAAAGGCATATCTGGCGTTGTTTGACCGGTTTGCAGAGGATGCTTCGGAAGATGACATCATTCCGGGATCGGTCGGTGTGCTTGGTGCGACGCCGCTTGATACGGACAGCCTGGACGCATTTGCAAAAATCAGACAGTCATTACTGGATGACGGCGCATCTTTGGTGATATGTTACGGCGAAGGCGGATCCGATCAGGCTAATGGTGAAGACATGTCTGAACAGGCAGCCGGTGATGCGGTGGCCTATTCAGGGCTGAACGCGTTTCAGAATGCCGGAAAAATGGAAAAGAATATCGTAACAGCTCCTGCAGGGTTAAAAGCCGCAAGGATGTTAAAGGAGCGTTTCGGCACACCGTATGAATATGCGGATCCCATGATCGATGAGGTCTGGGAAGGGATCAAGGCTCAGATTGGCGGCAATGATCTGTGCGGGAAAAAGATCCTGGTCATTCACCAGCAGATCCGTGCAAATGCAGTCCGTGAAAAGATCCGGGAAGAGCTCGGTGCAGACAAGGCAGACCAGACGCAGGTGAAAGTGGCGACCTGGTTTAAGCCGATCCGGGAATGCCGCGAGCCGGGAGATCTGCACATCCGGGAAGAGGATGAATTCATCACCCTGTTTGAACAGGATTTTGATATCGTCATTGCAGACCGCACATTCAGGAAAGCGGCAAGAGCATTTAACGGCCTCTGGGTTGAGCTGCCGCATTTTGCGGTTTCCGGCGATTTTGGTGAAGAAACGGTTGTGTCACCGAGATTTTACGGAGCCGAATGAGATTTATAAGGCCTCTATCGTAAGGTTAGGAGCAGAAAAATTTTAAGACGATGAAATAAGGAGGGTTCCATGCAGCATGCAATCATAGCAAGAGTATATGGAATCGTTCAGGGAGTCGGGTTCCGCCCGACCGTTGACCGCCTCGCAACGTCTCATGATATTTGCGGAAGCGTCAGCAATAAAGGACCGTATGTCGAGATCGATGCGCAGGGAGAGCTTGCGGATATCGATGCATTTATCGAGGATCTGTTACACAATCCGCCAAAACGTGCCGTGATCTTAAAGCTCGACAGAGAGGATGCGCCCCAAAACATCGGAAAGGATACGTCGTTTACGATCATCGAAAGCGAAAAGGAAGAAGGAGAGATCTTCGTATCGCCGGATATCGCGATCTGTCCGGATTGTAAAAAGGAGCTTTATGATCCCAATGACAGGCGCTATCTGCATCCGTTTATCAACTGTACTTCCTGTGGCCCGCGGACCACGATCCTTGACGGAATGCCGTATGACCGCATCCGGACAAGCATGGCAGAGTTCCCGATGTGCCCCGAATGCGAGTATGAATATACACATGCCGAGACCAGGCGCTATGACGCACAGCCTGTCTGCTGCAATGACTGCGGCCCGCAGGTGTATCTGCTGCCGGCAGACGGTACGGCTAAGCTTCCTGTAGACGTAGCCGCGCTGCCTGAGTCAATGAAGGATTCAAAAGCGATCACGGAGACAAGACGCATCATTAAAGACGGCGGGATCGTTGCCATCAAGGGAATCGGGGGATTCCACCTATGCTGCGATGCGACCAATCCGGATGCCGTACAGAGGCTTCGTGATTTGAAACCCCGCCCGGCAAAGCCGTTTGCTGTCATGATGCGCGACATGGACACCGTTCGCCGGGAATGTCTGATCACGCCGGAGCAGGAAGAAATCCTCGACGGCCATCAGAAGCCGATCATCCTTTTACGAAAAAGGGGTCAGGCACCTTCGAACGGTGAAGCGATGAAGTGCCTGGCACCTGAGGTGGCGCCGGACAATCCGAATGTGGGTGTGATGCTTCCGTATGCGCCGGTGCAGCTGCTGTTGTTTGATTATCCGGACGGGATCGACATGCCTGACTGTCTGGTGATGACGAGCGGAAATGTGTCAGGTGCGCCGATCTGCAGAGATGATGCGGATGCTGTGAAGGAGCTTTCCCGCATGTGTGACGCGATCCTGTCGCACAACCGTCTGATCCGGCTGCGCGCCGATGATTCGGTGATGGATTTCTTCGAAGACAAGCCGTATATGATCCGGCGTTCGCGTGGATATGCGCCGCTTCCGTTTCTGATGGAGATGCCGTGTGAGGGAAGTGTCCTGGCTGTCGGCGGAGAACTGAAAAATACATTCTGCGTGACCAGAAACCATCTCTTTTATCCGTCTCCTTACGTCGGAGACATGGAGGACCTGCGTACAGTCCGTGCATTGGAAGAATCGGTGATCCGAATGGCCGACCTTCTTGAGGCGAAGCCTGAGATCATCGCGTGTGATCTGCATCCGAAATATAACACGACGGACATGGCATACCGCCTCGCAAAAGAGCTTCACGGAAAGCTGCGGGATACGGATGCGGAAAAAGAGCTTCCCGTCGTGCAGATCCAGCACCATTACGCACACATCGCTTCCTGCATGGCAGAGAACAATTATTTTGATCCCGTGATCGGCGTGTCCTTTGACGGAACAGGATACGGCGATGATGGCACGATCTGGGGCGGCGAGTTTTTGATCGCGGATCTGGACGGATATAAAAGAGCCGGAAGCATCGCGCCGTTTTTACAGATCGGCGGGGATGTATCCGCAAAAGAAGGCTGGCGGATCGCAGTTTCCATGTTGTACGCCATCTGTGGAGATCAGGAAAAGACAAAAGAACTTGTCGAAAAACTGGACCTTTGCGGGGAGCAGGAGCTGAAAATGCAGTTCATGATGGCAGACCGTAAGATCAATGCCGTCGAATCAACCAGTGCCGGACGCCTGTTTGATGCTGTCAGCGCGATCCTGGGAATCCGGCGAGCCTCCACTTTCGAAGGCGAGGCGTCCACGACGATGATGTTTTATGCCGAACGTTGGGAAGAATCCGGAGATTACAGTGAGGCGAATCTGCCTGATCTTGCGAACATTTTAGTCCTTTCAAGACAGAACGAGGATGCAGGCACTGCAGATCATGAAAACGATGATCACCTGACACCGGCACATATACTGGATACAAAGACACTGGTATCCTATCTGACGGATAAGCGTCTGAAAGGTGCATCACAGGACCAGCTCGCATGGGAGTTCCACAGGATCCTGGCAAACGGAATCGTAAAGGCCTGCGAGATCCTTCGGGATGAAACCGGTCTTTCGACAGCCGCACTTTCCGGCGGCGTTTTCCAGAACCGGCTGCTTCTTCGGATGTGTAAGGAAGACCTGGAAAGAAAGGACTTTGAAGTACTGGTTCACAGTATGATCCCGCCAAATGACGGAGGCATCTGCTTAGGCCAGGCAGCCGTCGCGATGCGAAAGCTGGAGAAGATGAAATAGTAAAATAGATTTATATAAGAGGAGGATCAAAACATGTGTGTAGGATTACCTGCAAGAGTCGTAAAGGTTAAAGATGGGACAGCCTTAGTCGATGCATCCGGAGCAAAGCGCGAAGTGTCAGCAGCGCTGATCGATGAGCTCGATCCGGGTGATTATGTCATGGTGCATGCGGGCGTTGCGATCGCCAAGATCACTGCAGATGATGAAGAAGAGACCGATGCGCTGTTAGATGACCTGCTGTAGAAGAGGTCTGCAATAAGAAACATAGTAGAAAAAGAGGGATTTCATGGAAGAAAAGAAGAAACTATCCGCGCGGGAGATCATAGAAAACTATGACGGCCCGAAGCTTCGGATCATGGAAGTGTGCGGAACACATACACATGAGATATTCCGGCTCGGGATCCGAAACATCCTGCCGGAAAACATTGAACTGATCTCAGGCCCGGGATGTCCTGTCTGTGTGACACCGGTCGGCTTTATCGACGAAGCGATCATGCTGGCATTAGAACATGACTGCACCATCATGACATTTGGCGACCTGGTACGTGTGCCGGGCACCGAAATGAGCCTTGCCGGCGCCCGTGCAAAAGGCGCAAGGATCCAGCCTGTTTATACACCGACCGATGCCTATGAGTATGCAAAAGAGCATCCCGAAGAGCAGGTCGTATTCCTTGCGGTCGGATTCGAGACGACCACGCCGTCTGCCTGCATGGCGGTACAGATGGCAAAAAAGGACGGGTTAACCAACTTTTCCATCCTGACGGCAAACAAGACGATGACCAATGCGTATCGTGCCTTAAAAGGAAGCGCGGACGCGTATCTGTATCCCGGTCATGTCAATGCGATCACGGGCGCGAAGTCCTGTGAGCAGCTGGCAGACGAAGGAATCTACGGCGTGATCTGCGGTTTTACGGCAAAGGAGATTCTGACAGCACTTGCCGTAACGATCGTAAAGCTTCAGGAGGGCAAACCCTTCTTTAAAAACTGCTATCCGCGTGTTGTGACACAGGAAGGCAGCATCTCCGGTCAGAAAATGATCGAAGAGACAATGGAGCCCTGCGATTCGGAGTGGAGAGGACTGGGCATCATCCCGCAATCCGGCTTACAGCTTCGTGAGGAGTATGCGGCATACGATGCCAGGAAAAAGTTTGCCCTGCCAAAGGTAGAAGGAAAGCCGAACCCTGCATGCCGTTGCGGCGACGTGCTGCAGGGAAAATGCAAGCCGTCAGACTGTAAGGTATTCGGAACCGGCTGCACACCGCTTCATCCGGTCGGTGCGTGCATGGTTTCCAATGAAGGAACCTGCGCAGCCTGGTATGCATACAACCGGTAATGATCTGAATGAACCATACCCAAAAAGCCATCTCTACATTTCGTTTGTGAAGATTGGATCAAGAGAAAAGAGAGGAAACATACTATGTCAAAAACAGTAACCCTGGCACACGGCGCAGGCGGCAAGCAGACCGCAGAGCTGATCGATCAGGTATTCAAAGCACATTTTGCAAATCCGCAGTTCACATCAGATGATGCGGCGGTATTAAACATCGGCGCTGAAAAGCTTGCATTTACAACAGACGGATTCATTGTATCTCCGTATGAGTTCCCGGGCGGAAACGTCGGGAAGCTCTCCATCTGCGGAACCGTAAATGACCTTGCCTGCATGGGCGCAAAGCCGCTCTATATGACCTGCGCATTTGTCATTGAAGAAGGCTTCCCGATGGATAAGCTCGAAGAGATCGCAGCAGCCATGGAAAAGACCGCAAAGGAAGCAGGTGTCTGCATCGTCGCAGGTGACACAAAGGTTGCCGGCAAAGGTCAGGTCGACGGTGTATTTATCACAACAACCGGCATCGGCCAGATTATGGATGGCGTACAGACATCCGGCAAGCTTGCAAAGCCGGGCGACGCGATCATCGTAACAGGCGATGTGGGACGTCACGGCTGCACCATTTTGCTGGCGAGAGATGAGTACGGCATTGATGCGGATGTAGACAGCGACTGCGCACCGCTCTGGGGAACCGTGGAATCCATGTTTTCAGTAACAAAAGACATTCATGTGGTCCGCGATGCGACACGAGGCGGTGTCGGAACTGTGCTGTATGAGATCGCAGAGCAGAGCAATGTCGGCATCCGTCTGAACGCAGAGGATGTTCCGGTTGACGGCGCGGTCAAGGGTGTGTGCGGCATGCTGGGTCTGGAGCCTTTGTATCTGGCATGCGAAGGCCGGCTTGTCATTATTGCACCGAAAGAAGAAGCAGAAGGAATCGTAGCCGAGCTTCGCAAAGGCAAATATTCCGCAAATGCCGCGATCATCGGCGAGATCACAGAAGACATGCCGGGGCGTGTCGTTATGACAACCGAGATCGGTGCAGAAACCCTCCTGCCGCAGCCCGGAGGAGAATTACTGCCAAGGATCTGTTAAGCTACAAGACATGCAAAAGCGGAGCGGAAGAACCGGCAAGCTTGCTTGCAAGGGTTCTTCGGCGAACGGTTTTATAGGGCGCCAGCCCTCACGAAATAGAATCCGCAAGGATTCTATGAGTGGGCACGGCTTGCAGAATGTGCAACAGGAAGAATTCAAATGCTAAAGAATTTACATGAACCGACAACTGCAGAAACGGGTATCATCCGGCGTCCGATCACGGAAGTGAGCACCAAGGTCGTCCCGTTCGAACCGGGACTTGCTTATACCTCGCCTTCCAGAGGGCACTGGACCGTGGCGCATACGCCGATCCTGATCCCGGACAGCTATATGGTCTATCTGTGTGCTTCCGCATGTATGCGCGGCGTGGCTTTGTCTGTCCTCGAATACGAAGGCATGGACCGGTTTTCCATGATCATGCTGGATGATAAAGATATTTATGAAGGAAAGCTTGAGCAGGTCATGATTGATGGGATCTGCGAGGTGATCGACCGGCTTGAAAAGCATCCGCCGATCATGATGGTTTTTACAAGCTGTATCCATCATTTCATTGCCTGTGATTCGAGATACATTTACAAAACACTGCGGGAGCGCTATCCGGATATTGATTTTGTCCCGTGCTATATGATTCCGACGATCAGAAAGGGACACATCACACCGGAAGAGCTGATGCATGTCACGCTTTATGACGCGCTGGAAGTACCTGCCCTGCAAGAGGAAAAAACCATTAACATCATCGGCAGCAACCTGCCTGCGAATGAGAACAATGATTACTACCGCCTGTTGGGGGCAGCAGGATATACGTTTCGTGATCTGCCAAAAATGAAGACATATGATGAATATAAAGACATGTCAAAGAGTTCGGCAAATCTGTATACTTTTCCGGTTGCGCATCGTTCTGCAAAAAAACTGGAGCGCAGACTGGGACAGCGGGGGGTATATTTGCCTCTGACCTATCACTTTTCAGACATTTCCGGATCTTTACGGAAGCTGACGACCTCCTTTTTACTGAGTGAAAAACATCGGGAAAAGTCTTGTGATCCAAAGACCATATTTGATGAGCTGTCTGACAAAGAAATAGAGATCTGTTTTGAGGTTGATAAGATTATTTATCAAATGGAGAAAGAAGCCTGGGATGCCTTGAGACGCGCCAAAGAAGTGATCGGCGATACACCGATCGCGATCGATCACGAGGTGCTCCCCAGATATTGCTCCCTTGCAAGAATGCTGGCGGAGCATGGCTTCAATATAAAAGAGATCTACGCCGATGTCATTCTGCCGGAGGAAGAAGAGGATCTTAAGTGGCTGCAGGAGAATGCCCCCGACATTGAATTCTGTGCAACGACCAATTATGCTTGCCGGATGGCAGACCGCAGCCAGGCCAATGAGGCGAAAAAGAACGGACAAAAGATCCTGGCAATTGGTCAGAAGGCAGCGTACTTTACCGGAACGAATCATTTTGTCAACTGGATCGAAAATGACGGCAACTGGGGATTTCATGCAGTCTGCGAGCTCGCAGACGCAATGATCGAAGCATATAACACAGAAAGCGATGTCCCGGCACTGATCCAGGTAAAGGCCTTGGGCTGCCACTGTAATTAAAAGCAAGGTAAAGGTCTGGGGATAAATCAGCGAAGCTAAGAAAAACGAGCCGGATCAAAGCATCCGGCCGTTTGCGATAAGGAGAGACTATGAGACAGGTTTACCACAACCTATGCACCTATTCTGCCGACCTGTTTGGCATCAACTCCGCCCTCTATGAGCTCGGCGGTCTGATCGTCATGCATGACGCGTCCGGATGCAATTCTACCTATAATACCCATGATGAACCGCGCTGGTATACGATGGACAGCATGGTTTATGTGTCGGGCTTAAATGAAAAGGATGCGATCCTCGGAAATGACCAGCGCATCATTGATGATATCTGCGCGGTTGCAGAGAAAGAGCATCCGAAGTTCATCGTCTTATCGTTATCCGTGCTGCCTGCGTATATGGGAACCGATGTGAAAGGAATTATGAGACTGGTCGAAAAGCGGACCGGAATCCCTTCTTTCGGATTTGCCACCAACGGCATGGATACCTATGTCCGGGGCGCCGGCATGGCCTTTCGCGCGATCGCAGAGCGGTTTTGTCCGGCTGGGGAAAGCAGGCAATCCGGTCATCCGGATGAGAAAACCATCGAGGCGAAAAAAACAGGAGCGCAGCAGGATGCCATCTCCGTTAATCTTCTTGGTGTCACCCCGCTTGATTTTTCCGTAAACGGAAATGTCGAAGCACTCGAGCAGACCGTAAAGGAAATGGGCTTTGCCATCCAAAGCAACTGGGCGATGGGCTGCACACTGGAAGATCTGAAAAAAGCACCTGAGGCAGATGTGAACCTGGTCGTGTCGGTGACAGGTCTGCCTGTGGCAGAATATTTTTATGAAGCATTCGGGATCCCGTATGTGATTGGTCTGCCGTGCGGAGAAAAAGCAATCAGGGCAATGCGTGAGAAGATCCTTCATGCATTCCAAACGAAGACATGTGGAAGCATATTTGACGCTGCCGGTCCGGAAGAGTCCGTCGAGAAATGTGAAATAGATCACGAACGTGAAAAAGCGTACAGTACAAAGAAAAAAGATTATTACCGCCTGGTCGGTGAACCGGTGCACTGCGCTTCATTCCGCTATTATCTGGAAAATGAGCTTGGCGCCGCCGATGTAAAGATCCTTTGTCCGATGGAAGAGGATGGCGGGATCCTTCGCAAAAGCGATGCTCATGCGACAGGTGAGGAAGCGATCGAAGCATTCTTAAATAGCGGTTCTGTCGTCATTGGCGATCCGGTTTACAGACGGGTCGTAAAGGATGAGATCATATTCATCGACGACCCGCATGACGCATATTCCGGAAGGATGTATCACGACCGCGGATGGGTCTTTATCGGACGTCAGATCAGGGAAAAAATCATGTGATTCATACATGTTTTTAAAGAATATGGGAATAGTGCACAAAAATTGACAAATTTTTATCAAACATCTGTGTATCTATCATTTATAAATTACTTGCAAGTAACTCCTGAAACAACTATAATAGTTAGTGAAAGTTTTAACTATCTCACAGGAAAACGTGAATAGAACCAGGAGGTAAAGGTATGGATTTCAAATTTAAAGAAGAAGAGCAGGAAATTCTGGACATGCTTGACGACTTTGCAAAGAACGAAGTTGGTCCGATGGCAGCTGAGATCGATGAAGAGGAAAAATTCCCGGAGGATGCATGGCATCAGCTCGCTGAGATGGGCTTTATGGGTGTTCCGTTCGAAGAGGAATATGGCGGAGCAGGCCTGTCCTATCTGACCTACATCGGTGTTTGCGAGAAGCTTGCATATTACTGCGCTACAACATCTGTAGTAGTATCTGCACATACTTCTCTTTGCAGCTGGCCGATTTATGCGTTCGGTACAGAAGAGCAGAAGCAGAAATACCTGGTACCGCTTGCAAGCGGTGAAAAACTGGGCGCCTTCGCACTGACTGAGCCGGGTGCTGGTACAGATGCAGCGATGCAGAAGACAACAGCTGTTGACAAGGGCGATCATTATGTCCTGAATGGAAATAAAGTATTCATTACCAATGCCGGTTTTGCAGATACCTTTATTGTATTTGCGATCACAGACAGAGAGCTTGGTACAAAGGGTATCTCCGCATTTATCGTAGAGCGTGGCTTCCCGGGATTCTCCGTAGGCGCACACGAGAAGAAGATGGGTATCCGTGGTTCATCCACCAGCGAGCTGGTATTTGATGACTGCATCGTACCGAAAGAGAACCTGCTCGGCGAGCTGAACAAGGGCTTCAAAGTTGCTATGATGACACTGGACGGCGGCCGTATCGGTATCGGCGCTCAGGCACTTGGTATCGCACAGGCAGCGATCGATGAGACAGTTGCTTACACCAAAGAGCGTATCCAGTTTGGTAAGCCGATCTGGAAGTTCCAGAATACACAGTTCGAGCTGGCTAGCATGCAGGCAAGACTGGACGGCGCACGTCTTCTGGTTTATCGTGCAGCACAGGCTAAGCAGGATGGCGAGCCGTACTCACATCTGGCAGCTATGGGCAAGCTGGAAGCATCAGAAGCAGCTTCCGATATCACACGTCGCTGCGTACAGCTGGTAGGTGGATATGGATACACCCGTGATTATCCGTTCGAGCGTCATATGCGTGATGCGAAGATCACAGAGATCTACGAAGGTACATCCGAAGTTCAGAGAATGGTTATCGCCGGCTGGATGAACGCAACCAAGTAAAAATTACAATACATTATATTTGAATTACAACAATTTATGATCCCGTAAAAGATTGAGCATTGACGAGGACCATGCGATGAGGCTATAATGT
>JAFUBZ010000030.1 GCA_017459945.1 Eubacterium sp. | reverse complement strand
TCTTTTGCCTGTTCGGAGGTTAACCCGGAAATACGTTCCAGTTCCTGTAAACGCTGCTCATTCAGCTTGTCAACTTCCTCCTGCTGACGCTTGATCTTCTCTTCTCTTGCTGAGAATTCCTTTTCCCGACGCTCGATATTGTCGAGTTTCTTGTCAACATTGGCTTCCTTCTGCTCGATCCTTCGCTCGCTTCTCTGAACCTCTGCCCGACGATCTTTGATCTCCCGGTCAAGTTCATTCTTCGCTTTAATGGACTCTTCCTTGACTTCCAACATCGCCTCACGTTTCTTAGCTTCCGCCGCCTTTACAGCATCATCTATAATCGTTCTGGCTCTGTCTTCTGCGCTTCCGACTTTTTCCCGCGCCTGCTTCTCAAAGTTTGCTTTTGAGATGCGGTTGCCCAGGAAAAAACATACTATGGCTGCAATTACCACAGGTATGATAATTTGTAACAACACAGGAGCACCTCCTTATTTAATTTTAAATGTACGGTAATATAACGAATTTATATAGATTTCATTCAGTCATATCTGCAACATTTAAATATTATACTTTTTTCGTTTGACTGTCAAGAAATATCGCCCCCGTCAAACGGGTCCGCATCTGTGTCAAAAGTCCGCATCACACGGCGGATCTCTTCTGCGCGAAAACCCTTGCGCATCAATGACTGGTAGATCTTACCGGTCTCTTTACGGTCCATACAACCGGGATCGTAATGTTTCTTTTCAAGCAGCCGGCGAATCAAAGCATCTATATCTGCCTCATAAGCCTCTGCCAGAGCTTCATCGATCACATCGCGCTTTACGCCTTTTTGCATCAGCGCCTGCTGCATCTGATATCTGCTCTTTGCATGCTCATGTGCACGGATATACGCACAGGCATAGCGCAGATCATCAATGTAATGATACTCTTTTACATATGCGATTGCCTCATCGATCACATCCGCAGGATGACCATCGCTTTTGAGCTTGTCCCGCAGCTGGTACTCCGTCCGTTCCATGCGCTCAAGGAGATATAACACGCGCTTCTTTGCTCTGGGTAAAAGAATATCCTGGCAGATCAACTGCCAGGCATCCTCTGTAATCACAGCATGTTCCCTGATGCCCGCCTGCGAAACTTCCTTCGGATAAAGCATACAGGATTCTCCTGTGTCAAATATGATATTCTTCTTCCCGTTCTTACAGGAATCAATACGGATCACTTCCATCGTACTTCAAGCCGTCCGTTCTCAAAAATCCATATCTTCTTCCGGCGCCGCTTCAGCTTCTGCCTCTGCTTCACCGTCCATGTTGTAATATGCGCGGACCTTTCCATAGATCTCATCAAACACATCCGGATTCTCACGCAGGAAGCTCTTAGCATTCTCACGTCCCTGGCCGATCCTGTCACCGTTATAGGAATACCATGCACCTGATTTATTGACCACATCACACTTGGCCGCCAGATCAAGCACGTCACCCTCTCTGGAAATACCCTGACCGAACATAATGTCAAATTCAGCCTCGCGGAACGGCGGTGCGATCTTATTCTTTACGATCTTAACACGTGTACGGTTTCCGACGACTTCTCCGTTCTGCTTGATCGCTTCGATCCTGCGAACGTCCATACGGACAGAGGAATAGAACTTCAGCGCACGTCCGCCTGTGGTCGTCTCCGGATTACCAAACATGATGCCGACCTTTTCTCTGAGCTGGTTGATAAAGATCACGATACAGTTCGACTTGCTGATCACAGAAGTGAGTTTGCGCAGTGCCTGTGACATCAGACGTGCCTGCAGGCCAACATGTGCATCACCAATCTCACCATCAATCTCTGCCTTCGGCACCAGTGCCGCAACAGAATCTACGATCACGATATCAACTGCACCGGAACGAACCATCGTCTCTGTGATCTCAAGCGCCTGCTCACCGCTGTCCGGCTGTGAAATATAAAGATTATCAATATCAACACCGATGTTCGCCGCATAAACCGGATCGAGCGCATGCTCTGCATCAATGAATCCTGCGATGCCGCCTGCCTTCTGTACTTCTGCGACCATATGCAGTGCTACGGTCGTCTTACCACTCGACTCAGGCCCGTAGATCTCTACCACACGGCCTCTCGGCACACCACCCTGACCAAGTGCAAGATCCAGACTGATGGATCCTGTCGGCACCGTCTCCACATGCATATGCAAATCCGGATCCCCAAGCTTCATCACGGATCCCTTACCGTACTGTTTCTCGATCTGAGAGATCGCCGCATCAAGTGCTTTTAATTTATCTTCTTTATTTGCCATATTCTTCTCCTGTTCCGAACACCTGTTCGTTTTAGCTTTTTTCATGATAGTATACTTTCCCGCAAAAGTCAACTGCATTTTCAAAGATTTTTCTCAGTATAGCACAACTTTTCAGGCTGTAAATGCCATCTGAAAAAATGACGGAATAGCGCGCAAAAAAAAGGATCCTCTGCCCCAAAACAGGGTGGAAGATCCTAATGTATCAGTTTCTGCCAAACTCCGAAAGCACCAGCCCGTCATTTCTTTCAAGCGTCATTCCGACGCTCCACTCATTCACGAACAGAAGCAATGGCTGTCCTTTCAGGTTCTGTACTTTTTTCATATCGGATGTTCCGGTCAGATGGTCAAGGTCACCCTCCATCTCTTCGATCCATCGGATGTACTCATACGGCAGATTTTCAAGCCGGATATCAACATTATATTCACTCTCGAGGCGGAACTTTAAGACATCAAACTGCAGTACGCCGACCACACCGACGATGATCTCTTCCATGCCGGCATTGATGTCCTGGAAGATCTGGATCGCACCCTCCTGCGCGATCTGTGTAATTCCCTTTACAAACTGTTTCCGCTTCATGGAATCGATCAGACGAACCTTTGCAAAATGCTCCGGTGCAAAAGTCGGGATTCCTTCAAATGCAAAGCGTTCTTTGGCGGTCGTAAGCGTATCGCCGATTGAGAAAATACCCGGATCAAACACACCTATGATATCGCCTGCATAGGCTTCTTCCAACAGATGGCGCTCCTGTGCCATCAGCTGCTGGGACTGCGCAAGCTTGATCTGCTTGCCACCCTGCACATGAAAGACCTCCATGCCCGGCTCATATTTTCCGGAGCAGATACGCATGAATGCGATCCTGTCGCGATGCGCCTTGTTCATATTCGCCTGGATCTTAAAGACAAATGCGGAAAATGTATCGTCAAACGGATCGACCACGCCCTGATCAGAAGTTCTCGGAAGCGGCGATGTCGTCATTTTCAGGAAATGCTCCAGGAATGTCTCAACACCGAAATTCGTCAGCGCGGAGCCGAAGAAAACAGGAGACAGCTCTCCCCTGGACACCAGCTCCTGGTCAAACTCGGCGCTCGCACCATCTAAAAGTTCAATCTCTTCCGCCAGAAGTTCTCTCTCATCCGCGCCGATGATACCGTCAAGTTCCGGCGCATCCAGCGGATATTCTTCTTCTTTTCCTTCTTTTGTTCCCTTCTGAGTGTCGGAAAACAGCTTTACATTTCCGGTTCCCCGGTCATACACTCCGCGGAATTCCTTTCCGGATCCGATCGGCCAATTGATCGGGCAGGTCGCGATCCCAAGCTCTTTTTCGATCTCATCCATCAGATCAAACGTGTCTTTGGCATCGCGGTCCATCTTATTAATAAATGTAAAGATCGGGATATGCCGCATAACACAGACCTTAAAAAGCTTTCTTGTCTGTGCCTCAACACCTTTGGAACCATCGATCACCATTACGGCGGAGTCTGCAGCCATCAGTGTTCTGTAGGTGTCCTCCGAGAAGTCCTGATGACCCGGTGTATCCAGAATGTTGATGCACTTTCCCTCATATTCAAACTGAAGCACGGATGAGGTAACGGAAATACCTCTCTGCTTTTCAATCTCCATCCAGTCTGATACTGCATGCTTTGCCGTCGCTTTTCCCTTAACGGATCCGGCCTGATTGATCGCACCTCCATACAACAGAAACTTTTCTGTCAATGTCGTTTTACCGGCATCCGGATGCGAGATGATCGCAAAGGTACGGCGTCTTTCGATTTCATTTCTATAGTCTGCCACGTATTATCTCCTTCGTCGCGCTGTCAGTTGCCTGCATAAGGCAGTCAGACATGCATTCTTACTGTTTGTCAGCCGTTCTAAAATAACGGTTCTCCGGAAATCTCCGGTTCGATCGCAAGCCATGATAACACAGTCTGCCCGATGTCTGCAAATGTCTCCCGCGTACCGAAATTTGTCCCGTTTTCAACCGGCAGGTTTGCCCCTGCGATCAGAAGTGGAATGTATTCACGGGAATGATCTGTCGAGGGCGTTCCCGGATCGCAGCCGTGGTCTGCCGTGATCAGCAGAAGATCCTCCTGGCCGAGCTTTTCCAGAATCCGCGGAAGCTGCGCATCAAAATAGGTCAGCGCCGCAGCATACCCGTCCACATCATTCCGGTGTCCGTAGAGCATGTCAAAATCGACGAGGTTGACAAAGCAGATGCCCTCAAAATCCCGGTCCATCCACTCGATCGTACGCTCGATTCCGTCCGCATTGTCCTTTGTTCTGACAAACTCCGTGATACCCTTTCCGGCGAAAATATCATTGATCTTTCCGACTGCCAGCACATCTTTTCCGGCATCTTTGATCTGGTCAAGCATCGTTACGGCCGGTGGTTGAAGGGAATAGTCGTGACGATTGGACGTCCGGGTGAAATTGCCCGGCGTTCCGATAAACGGACGCGCGATCACGCGGCCGACCCCAAGCTCGCCCTGCAGCATTTCTCGCGCGATCTCACAATAGCGGTAGAGCTCCGGTACCGGAACGATTTCTTCATGCGCCGCGATCTGGAACACGGAATCCGCGGATGTATAGACGATCAGTGCGCCTGTCTCTAAATGCTCTTTCCCGTAATCTTCGATGACCTGCGTCCCGGAATAGGGCTTGTTGCACAAAAGATTTCTGCCGACAGCCGCAGAATACCGCTCCATAAAGTCTTCCGGAAAACCGTCCGGGAATGTCGGCATCGGTTTTTCTGAAACGAGACCTGCGATCTCCCAGTGCCCGGTCGTGGTATCTTTTCCATCCGAGCGCTCCGCAAGACGCGCAAATGCATGCTTTAACGCAGTGCCATCCGAGGTTGTCAAAACGACGTCCCGTCCATCGCTCATAGCTGCCTGCGCAATATTTCGTCCATCATCCGGTTCTTTCAAGCCGGATCCTTCCGGCTCTACACCATCGATTTTAAATAGTCCCAGCGAAGCCATGTTCGGCACATGAAGCTTCTCGCTTTTTCTGCAGGTCCCAAGCGTATTGCTGCCTGCATCTCCGAACCGGTCTGCGTCCGGCATTTCACCAATCCCAAAACTGTCCAGTACGATCAGGAATACTCGTTTCATTTCATTTTTCCTCCTGCGTATGCGTACATTTCATTGTTTTTACACGCAGAAAAAGCAGCCAAAGGGCTGCTTTTTTCTTAGTTGTATTTGCGTTTTCTGGCCGCTTCAGATTTTTTCTTGCGTCTTACGCTCGGCTTTTCATAGTGCTCTCTTTTACGGATTTCCTGCTGAATGCCTGCTTTTGCGCAATTTCTCTTAAATCTGCGAAGCGCGCTGTCTAAGCTTTCGTTTTCTTTTACGATTACATTTGACATGAAAAAGACCTAACCTCCCTCCAGTTGCGTATTGTGCGTATTCAACTGTCTTGGTCTATTTGCACTTGCTCATTATATATCAAAAACTATTCTATAGTCAAGGCTTTTGTTTTTTGAATGTTATCCACAAAAAACACGCCAAAACAGACTATTATGCACCGACCTGTCCGGCAAGAACTTCCTTAACTGCTCCGATCGCATCTGCGATTCCGGCCGGATTCTTACCGCCTGCCTGGGCCATGTTCGGACGTCCGCCGCCGCCACCGCCGACTTTTCCTGCAATGGCTTTGATCAGGTTCCCGGCATGCGCGCCTGCCTTGACTGCGCCATCGGTAGCCATCGCAACGAGGCTGACCTTACCGTCTTTCGCGGAAGCCAGTACGACAACGCCTTCACCAAGCTTTTCCTTCAGCTGATCGCCAAGCTCGCGCAGACCGTTCATATCAACATCTGCCACTTCTGTCGCGATCATCTTCACTCCGCCGACTTCCTCGACCTGGTCTGTGACATCGCCGAGTGCCGCACGTGCTTCTTTGCTCTTGATCGCCTCAAGCTCCGCATGCAATGCCTTGACTTCCGCCTGCAGATGCGCGATCCGCTCTGCCACACCGCCCGGTGTCGTCTTCAGAAGACCTGCTGCCTCTTTCAGCTGCTTTTCAGTTTCATCATAATATGCAAAGAGTGCATCAGAAGTCAGTGCTTCGATTCGTCTTACACCTGCAGATACACCGCCCTCGGAAATAATCTTGAATCCGGCGATCTTTGCCGTATTATCTACATGTGTACCACCGCATAATTCGGTTGAGAAGTCGCCCATCCGTACTACGCGGACGCTTTCACCGTACTTCTCGCCAAACAGAGCCATTGCACCGCTCTTTTTCGCCTCTTCAAGTCCCATAACATCTGTTACAACCGGCAGGGAAGCTGCGATCTGTGCGTTAACCAGCTCTTCTACCTGGCGGATCTCTTCATCTGTCATTGCAGAGAAATGGGAGAAGTCAAAACGGAGACGGTCTTCATTGACATCCGAACCTGCCTGATGGACATGATCGCCCAGAACTATCTGCAATGCCTTCTGCAGAAGATGGGTTGCGCTGTGGTTTTTCGCTGTACGCGCACGTTTTGCGGCATCCACATCAAGCGTAACCTGCTCACCGTTTTTGATCACGCCCGTCTTAACATATCCGACATGACCGGTCTTTTCGCCCGGCAGCGTTACGGTATCTGTTACAACAAACAGACCTTCCGCGCCCTTAATGATACCGGTATCCGCATTCTGTCCACCCTTGGTTGCATAAAACGGCGTCTGCTCTGTCAGGATGGTTCCCTTTTCGCCTTCCTTTAACTCTTCCACAAGCTCATCAACAGGAGAAGATGCATTTTCTTCCGTCTGCGCTTCTACGGCTTCCGCCGGACGGCTCATTGCTGTGATCACGGAGTCGAATGTCAAAGCCGTATAGCCGACAAACTCTGTCTTGACAGACGGATCCAGTTCTCCAAGAACGGTCGCATCAGCGCCCATGTAGTTGGTTTCTTTACGGGCATTTCTTGCCATCTCTCGCTGGCGTTCCATCGCCTTTTTGAAACCTTCCATATCGATCCGAAGGCCTGACTCCTGCAGGATCTCTTCTGTCAGGTCAACCGGGAATCCATAGGTATCATAAAGCTTAAAGACCTCTGCTCCGGCAAGCACCTTTTCCTGCATTTTCTTCATCCGGTCACGGATACCGCCAAGCAGGGACAGGCCCTGATCGATCGTGCGGTTGAAGTTCTCCTCTTCCTGTGTGAGCACACGTGTGATCAGTTCCTGACGCTCACGAAGCTCCGGATATCCGTCTTCACATTCTGAGATAACTGTCAGCGCCAACTCTGCAAGGAAAGTTCCTTTGATGCCAAGCAGTCTTCCGTGACGTGCTGCACGGCGGATCAGACGGCGTAAAACGTAGCCACGTCCTTCATTTGACGGGCTGATACCGTCACCGATCATAAATACCGCTGAACGGATATGATCTGTGATGAGACGGATTGAAACATCATGCAGCGCATCTTTATGATAAGTCTGCCCTGAAAGCGCACACACCTTATCGCGGATCGCTTTCATCGTATCAATATCAAAGACAGAATCTACGTCCTGTACGACAACAGCAAGACGCTCTAAGCCCATACCGGTATCGATGTTCTTGTTTTCAAGTTCTGTATAGTTTCCATGACCATCACCTTCAAACTGTGTGAACACATCGTTCCAGACTTCCATGTAACGGTCACAGTCACAGCCGACCTTACAGTCCGGGCTGCCGCAGCCGTATTTTTCTCCACGGTCATAATAGATCTCGGAACACGGTCCGCACGGGCCTGCGCCATGTTCCCAGAAGTTATCGCACTCGCCGTTCTCATCACGATAGAATCTCGTAATCTTTTCTGCCGGCACACCGATCACCTTTGTCCAGATCTCAAATGCCTCTTCATCCTCGCCGTAAATGGACGGATAAAGACGTTCTTCTTCCAGACCGATCACCTTTGTCAGGAATTCCCAGGACCACTGCAGGGCTTCCTTCTTAAAATAATCTCCGAACGAGAAATTTCCAAGCATCTCAAAAAATGTCAGATGTCTGGCAGTCTTTCCGACGTTTTCAATGTCGCCGGTACGAATACATTTCTGGCATGTCGCCATACGATGCCGCGGAGGCTCCTCCTGTCCTGTAAAATATGGCTTTAACGGTGCCATACCCGCATTGATCAAAAGTAAGCTCTTATCGTTGTGCGGGATCAGCGAATAGCTGCTCTTTACCAGGTGATCTTTTGATTCGAAGAAGTCAAGAAACATTCTTCTAAGTTCATTTACTCCGTATGCTTTCACAAGAAACCTCCCCTAATGTCATCTTTTTTGTTCAATCCCGCGAATACTGCGGGCATAAGTCGCAATTCGGTCAACAAATCCGGTATTTTCCGGATTCAGGCGGATCGATTCCGGCTGCGGAATACAACCGGCCACAAATCCGGCCACAATCATCCACCCGACATATTCCGTCGGCAGGATGATCGCAGACAGCACAATGGCCCCCAATGGCTGCTGAAATACAGTCGCGATCAAAGCTGTCGTCACCAGAACAACTGCATAGAGTTCACTGATTGACAGAAGCTGCGCAAATCCGTATCCGATGGAAAGACCGGAAAACAGCATCGGGAACAATTGTCCGCCGCGCCATCCGGATTCAATACAGACATTTGTCAAAAAGAGTTTTAACACACCGATCAGTATTAACAAAAACGGCGTGAGTTTCAGATATTCATACTGCATGCTCTGAATCATATTGCCACCGGAGAACATACTCATCGGAACGGCAGTACCGATCAGCCCTAAGATCAAGCCGCCGAGGATCGCATTGATGATATCCAGATTCCGGTCAACCAGAAACGAGAACACGAACTTTGTGATCTTATGTCCGATCAGATACAGATAACCGGCGCCAAAGCCTACCGCGATCAGAAGGATCGCAGCAAAATGTCCTGCAGCCGATACATGCGTCACCTCAAGATGCGGGATCGACAGCCCTCTCCCGAACACTTTATTCAGCACTTCATATACGATCAGTGCCGAAACACCGGCCGCAACACCGGCTGCGACCGCCTCTGTCTTTTTCCAGGGCAGTACATTTTTCGGAAAATAGATCTTCGATGCCGGAAGCAGCAATCCCTTCACCATCTCTCCGAACACATATCCTCTGGAGACGTCCGGATCTTCGTCGATCAGGCGCAGCATTAACAGCCTCTGCATCGCAAACTGATCCTTTGTCCAGAAACAGAAGCCCAAAAGCAGGCTGACAAGTCCTGCCTCCGGTCCGACTGCTCCGCCAAACAAAAGCGGCAGCAAAGAACCAACAAGGATCAAAGGCATATTGGCATAGGAAAAACGCCGTCTTCTTCTGACCTCGGATACCGCATCCTGCATGCTCTGCGGATACGGGCCATAGATCTGATGGAACAGTCCGACGACAAGACCGCCGATGAGACATACAATGATCGTATAGCCAGGCACATGCAAATGTGCCGGGATCACGTGCCAGATCAGCGTAACGCCTACATTTGCAATTTTCAGATACAGCCAGATCACACCCGCGATGACTGCTCCTACTACGGCCGCAAACTCCATAAAGAGCAGGCCGTTATCCAAATGCTGATTCATGTCTGAATGGTATCCTCCAATAGATCCTCTCCATCCGCAGCGCTCGTAGCCAGGCGGTCACAGCGTTCGTTTTCCGGATGACCGTCATGGCCTTTTACCCAGATATACGTCACATCATGTCCCTCCATCGCTTTTAAGAGGCGCGTCCAGAGATCTACATTCTTGACTGGTTTCTTATCTGCTTTTTTCCACCCCCGGCGAAGCCAGCCGGAGATCCAGTTCTGGTTAAAAGCATCTGTCAGATATTTCGAGTCAGAATAAAGCTCTACTTTACAGGGCTTATTTAAAGCCTCCAGTCCTACGATCGCTGCCATCAGCTCCATTCTGTTATTTGTCGTTTTTTTATATCCTGCAGAAAGCTCTCGCTCGTGCAGCTTTCCGTTTCGGTCTGTGTACTGCAGCACTGTGCCGTATCCCCCCGGTCCTTCCGGGTTTCCACGGGCCGCGCCGTCTGTATATATCGTAACCTGTGTCATCTTTCCCCTTAGTCTTTCATGGACCGGATGATCGCATTGACATCCCGGTACACATCCTCCGGTTCCATGCCGATCGAAAACTTTCCGTTCTCATAAAGGATCTTTCCGTCGACCATCGTCATGACGACATTCTGCTTTCCGCCTGCATAAACCAGATTGGTCACCAGATTGTTCTCAGGCTGCATGTTCGGCTGTGTCAGATCGATCCGGATAAGATCCGCCTTTTTGCCGACTGCCAGACGATCGCAATCCGGAAGGGCCATTGCCTTCGCACCACCTGCTGTCGCCATATACAGGATCTTTTCTGCCGGGATGCAGGCTGCATCCTCTTCACGTACCTTTGCAAGGGTTGCTGCAAGATACATCTCGCGGAACATATCAAGTGCATTGTTGCTCGCTGCGCCATCTGTCCCGATCGCGACATTGATGCCTCTGTCTGTAAATTCCTTCAACGGCGCAATGCCGCTTGCCAGCTTTAAGTTGGAAGCCGGACAGGTCACTGCCGTCAGATCACGCTTTGCGAAGATCTCAAAATCCCTTTCATCAAACCAGATGCAGTGATACCCGCCTCCGCCATACGCATACATGTCCAGCTCATCCGTCAGCTGCGTCGGCGTCTTGCCATAGCGCTCCAGGCACTCGTCCACTTCGCGTCTTGTCTCGGAATTATGCATGTAAAGCGGCGTCTTATATTTATGCGCCAGATCAGCGATCTCTTTCATCAGCTCCGGTTTTGTCGTATACTCCGCATGAAAGCCGATCATGAAAGATGTCAGATCACTGGTCTCATTTACTTTATGGTAGTTTTCTTCCACAACGGACGCCAGACCGCCAAAGCTGTTGACACCCGATACCTGTACTGCACGGAAACCGCATTCTGTTGCAACCTGCGCATAGACAGGCGGGAAGTAACACATGTCAAAGCTTGTGGTAATACCGCTGGTCAGATATTCCATGATCCCCAGCACTTCAAACGGTCTGATGTTTTCCGTATCAAGCTTGTCTTCCATCGGAAAGCACAGATTGTAAAGCCACTCCTGCAACGGCAGATCATCCGCATAGGATCGAAGAAATGTCATGTACGTATGCGCATGTGCATTCTTAAATCCCGGCATCAGAAGATCTCCGTTTACATCGATCGTCCGATCCCAGTTCATCCCTTCTTTTTGCGGTGCGTCTGTTCCATCTCCGATATATGCGATCCGGTCATTCTCCACCCAAAGTTCTCCTTTGATGATGTCAAATGACTGGTCGCTGTTTGTACATAATATTTTTGCGTTTGTAAAACGCGTATTCATCATTGATTCTCCAATCATGGCGTCAAGTCAACGTCATTTTATTCTGTCATGTCTGCAATCTTTTCGATCGAACGGGTTACAAGCCGCGAAAAATCAGCTGCTACTTTATCTGCTGCTTCCTGTACCTCTTTATGGGAAAGCGGCTTATCAGAAATCCCTGCAGCCAGATTTGAAATACAGGAAATTCCGCACACCTGCATCCCCATATGCCGCGCAGCGATCGCTTCACACCCCGTACTCATACCGACGGCATCCGCGCCGATCGCTTTAAAAGCCCTGATCTCTGCAGGTGTCTCATACTGTGGTCCGGCCGTCTGAATATAAACGCCTTCCTTGACGGCGATGTGCTCATCCCCGGCCGCTTCGTGGATTGCCTCCCTGAGTGATGCGGTATAGATCTCACTCATATCCGGGAACCGTGTGCCAAGCTCATCGATATTCGGGCCTGCCAGCGGAGACGGAACCAGACATGCGATCTGGTCTCTGATCACCATCAGGTCTCCTGCCTGCATGCCATCCATAATGCCGCCAGCGGCATTGGTCAAAAACAATACCTTTGCTCCCAGACATCCCATGACACGGATCGGTAAAACGACATCCCTGATATCATATCCTTCATAGTAATGAACACGCCCCTGCATGATCACAACCGGAATCTCATTCACATAGCCAAACACAAAACGGCCTGCATGTCCCTGCACCGTAGAATGCGGAAAATCCGGAATTTCAGAGTATGAAACCGTTGCTTCCACACGAATGCTGTCTGCATAATTGCCAAGGCCTGATCCCAGAACCAGTGCGATCTGCGGGACAAAATCCGTTTTTTTGCGGATCACATCCACACATTTTTGCAGTTTTTTGTACATTTCCATATTTTTCATATTGAATTTCGCTTTAATTGCTGTTAAACTGAATCTGCAGTTACCATTTGGCAACCTAATTACTTTTATGTGGTGTGCCCATACAGTGCACATCGGAGGAACTTGAATGGATACCTATAATCCTTATCATTTTGCGACAAATTGTATATCCGGCAAGTGGAAGATGACTTTGCTTCATCACATTCATCATTACGGAAAGATCCGCTTTAACGAGACCAAGAAGACGCTTGGCGTCAGCGAAAAGGTGCTTAGCCAGCAGCTTAAGGAACTGACCAAAGACGGACTGGTAGAGCGGATTCAGTATAATACGATTCCCTTAAAAGTCGAATATGTTCTGACCAAGACCGGTGAGGACCTGATCCCTGCTTTAGACATCCTCTATATCTGGAGTGTCCGCAGACTGGCAGAGCTCAATCTTCCGATCGATCCCGATGCCTTTAAGGTTCATACGGAATTAAAGTATGAAGATCAGCTAAAGGAGATCATGGATACTTACATGAACCGGGCAAAGGAATCAAATCCCGAATGATACTACCGCAGGTGCGTTATGCACCTGCGCGTTTTTTTACTGTCTCTAAATTCTTCAATATATATTCACGCGACCACAGCTGATGCTGCTCTAATCCGTCGCAGATCTTTGCAAAATCTTTTTCCAATACTGCTTCATGGATCAATTCAAAATACTGAATGCCGGAATGATACTGTCCGCCGCTTCCGCCCTTTTCGCGTGGGATCGCAAACAGCTCATGCAGGATCTCATCCATGCCTGACATCGAAGTGATCTTTGAGATCAGAATCTCATTATTAGCATGCTTATAAAACACATCCATAATGCTCTTGATACAGCGGCAACTTTCCACCACATTGTCGGAAACACGATATTCATCAATGTAGGTTTCAATCTCGTCTGCCATTTCCTTATGGTCTGCATTGCGAAGCGCATTTCTTGCTGCCAGCATCTGATACCCCTGGGAAATCTCCTGAATCTGTCTGACATCTTCTTCTGTAATATCAATGACTCTTGCACCGACATTGTTCTCAAATTCAATCAGACCTTCGTTCAGAAGGCGATTTAAAGCTTCTCTTACCGGTGTAGAGCTGACACCATACTCTTCCTGCAGCTTGCTGACATTCAGTTTACTGCCAAACGGTATTTTTAATGTAACGATCCTCTCACGAAGTTTGTCATAAACCTGATCAACAAGGGACATCCTCTTGATTACGGGCATGTTTTTTCTCCTATTAAGATAATTTCAAAAAAAATCCATAATGCCGCATTTTGAAAATACAACATTATGGATATTATGGCATAATCAATATCTCTTTTCAAGAAAAAGATGCCGATGCTTAAGACTTCTGTCAAATTGTCGTAAAACTTTCGTAAAAATTACTCAACTTCTAAATAATCTGCATCATCTACCATACGCGGGCCGTCCTTTTCAAACACACCCATGACTTTGCATTTCGGGCAGAAACCGAACTCCGGTCCGAATTCTGTCATCAGATCTGCCGCATATTCGAACTTCAGTCCGCATTCCGGGCAATGATAATACATCATCTGAGGTCCCCAGGTCATGTCATATCCTCCTCTTTGAAAAAAATCGCTCCCAAAGACGGGGTCTATTGGGAGCGATCATAATAGTCCTGATGAGAATTATTTCTTCAGGCCAAGCATTTCACGTGCTTCGTCCGGTGTAGCCGGCTCATTGCCATACTCACGGATAACACGTACTGCACGCTCAACGAACTGACGGTTGCTGTCAGCAAGCTGGCCTCTTCCGTACATAACGTTGTCTTCCATACCTACACGGATACCGCCGCCAAGAGCAACTGCGCCGTACATCATTTCCATAGCGCTGTGGCCTACGCCGAAGCATGACCATGTGTTGTCTTTGCCGCAAAGAGATTCCATTGTCTCTTTCATGAATACCAGGTTCTTCATGGTACCAGCGATACCATTTGCACAACCCATGCAGAACTGGAAGTGCTGCGGTCCAACCAGGACACCCTTCTTCAGATAGTAAGCAGCGTTTCCGATCATACCCGGATCAAATGCCTCGATCTCCGGCTTAACACCAAGCTCCTGGAACAGATATCCGCAATCCTCAAGGAATTTCGGGCTGTTGATGAACAGACCGCTGTTCAGCCAGTTCATGGAACCACAGTCATAGGAAGCCATTTCCGGTTTCAGCTCTTTTACATGAGCTACACGGATCTCATCGTCAGCGTGAATATCGCCAGAGGTAGTCATGTTGATGATGATGTCGCAATCCGGATGTCTTTCTTTCAGAAGATCCCATGTTTTCTTAAAACGAACCGGATCCATGATGCCGTTACCGTCATCATCTCTCATATGAAGATGAGCGATCGCAGCACCTGCCTGCCAGCAATCATAAACATCTTCGCAGATTTCTTCCGGAGTCATCGGTACGTTCGGGTTATTCTACTTTTTCGGCCATGCACCGGTTACAGCAGCTGTGATGATAGTTTTTTTCTTTGCCATTTACCATTACCTCTTTCTTTCAATCATTCTGTCTCTTACCCCGTAGAAATACGGTGTATTATCACACGGAAAGCCGCTGCAGGCCATACCTGCAGCGGCCCTCTCATCGCACATTATAAAGCAGTACGGCAATTAATTCAACCCGTGATTTTTATTTGCCGTTAACCAGCTCTTCGCAAAGCTGTGTTACCATTCTGGACGGCTCTTCCAGTTTTCTGTCACAAGTATATTTGTGCTTCAGGAATGTCTCTCTGGACTCTACGCCAGTTCCTGCATACTTGTATGTTCTCTCCGGAACATCGTTCAGATCATCTTCATCGATGTATGCTACGCAGCGAGCCATGGAACCATCACCCATGTACCAACGAAGCGGGAAGCAATAGAACATGAACTTCTTGCCAAGAACTTTGTCAACGTCACCACCGAGGTTCTCAACACCTACGATACCATGACCAAGCATTGTCTTGTGGCACGGCTCCCATGTTCCCCAGCAGCCGATCTCTTCCAGTGAACCATACATTTTGTCATATGCTTCCTGTCCGAAATGTTTTACAAACTCCCACTTGTCAAATCTTGCATAAGATTCTTCGCCGAACAGAGCCTTGTACTCTTCGGTGATCGGGTTTCCGGAAGCACCAAGAAGGTTCATTCTTGTCATACCGTTGTTACCCATAGCGGTGTGAAGCGGATGATCCAGAGCCTGCATATCCATAGCTACGCATTTAACTTTGTGATCTACGAACCACTCACCAGCTTCACGGCCTGTACCGCAGCTGTAATGATAATACTCTTTTGTATCATCGAACAGTCTGTGCATACCTGTTACCAGACATACAACTTTGCCTTCCAGTTCGCCCTTAGCCGGATCCGGATCAATGCCCATACGACGGCATGCATCATCCAGATGCTCGCCTGTGATCAGCTCCCAGCGACCGCACTGGATATCCAGAGCTACAGCTTCGCCTGTGTAAGCGTCGATCGGCATTTCATGTGTATAACGTGCTCTTCTTCCGTCGAACTCAACTTCCATTACGTGACGCGGAGCATCGCAGTGTGTACCTGTGTGCATTGTGCAGCCAACATACTGTGTAAGAACGCCGCCCTTAGCCATAGAATGCTTGCTGTCGATAACCGGTTTGTCGAAGTACGGCCAACGCGGAATCTCTGCGCCGAACGGATGTGTCAGATCAACATAAACCATTTTTCCCATAATACCATGTCCTCCATTTTGTTAATGTTTTTTATTGTTATTACCGGATGGCAGCTCCCCACTGCCAACCGGTAATAGGTACCTTTGCTTACGACTTATTTGCCGTAGATCATCTTGATAAGATACTCATTCAGGCCGTCTTTGGAAGCCTGGATTTTCTCATCATCCCATTTCATGAAGCCTTCGCCTGATTTGAAGCCCTCTTTGCCTTCTTCTTTCATCTTAACGATGATCGGTGACGGCTCATGGTTGTCAGCCAGATACTTCAGTACATAGCTGTGAATGTTGTATGTCAGAGTTGTGCTGACCATGTCGGAGTTCTCGATCGGGCCAAGCTGCGGCAGACGCAGACCGAAGCTGTATTTAACAGCGTCATCTACTGTCTCCGGATCAGCGATTCCCTGGTTAACGATATCGATCGCTTCACGCCACAGAGCATGCTGCATACGGTTTGCTACGAAGCCCGGAACGTCCTTCTTGCAGTAGATCGGCTTCTTGTCAGCCTTTGCAAGGATGTCCATGGTGGCCTGCATTACTTCTTCAGAAGTATCTTTTGTCTTAACAACCTCTACGAGCGGGATCAGATGACCCGGATTCCAGAAGTGTGTACCAACAACTCTTTCTTTGTGCTCGCACTTCTCAGCGATCTCTGTCGGGCTCATAACAGAAGTGTTTGTGCAGTAGATGCAGTCGTCAGATGTGATTGCTTCCAGGTCACGGAACAGGTTCTGCTTTGTCTCCATAACTTCCGGAACACACTCGATCACGAGGTCTGCTCTCTGGATGCGCTCATCGTTTAAGTCTGTTACAAGAACAACTCTTTCAACGATCGCATCAACTTCAGCTTCTGTCATAACACCATGTGCAACCAGCTCTTTCATGTTCTGGCGCATCATGCTTCCGATGTCTTTCTGACGATGATTCCAGATGGTAACCTCTGCATCTTCAATTCTGCAGAAAACCTGTGCGATCGCACATCCCATCATACCGCCGCCGCAGACTACAAAATGTTTTAAGTCTTTCATGTTATCTCCTTTTTATCTACGCTTCTTATACTAGGGTGCTGATTAGCATACCAGGTATCCACCTGAGCAG
>JAFUBZ010000029.1 GCA_017459945.1 Eubacterium sp. | reverse complement strand
TGCTTTAAGTATGTGCTGACAGATGATGCACCACTCTTCCACTCCTGATAGACATCATCAGAAGAATCCACTGCTTCCTTATCAAACACTTCCCTGTTCTGCAGCATCTCAACCGTATGCATGACATAATCCTGCATTTCTTCTGATAGGTCTTCGTAATTCTCCGAACCATTCAGCGTATCGGTCAGAGCTGACAGGACCGCCTCTCTGCGGGAAACAAACGTGTCGTAGATCCTTGTCTGTGCCGAGTCCTCTGCGGCAGATGCAAATGCATCCGTATCCAGGATATTATTGGTCAGGATAGCCTGATATACATCATAAACAGCGGTATATTCATGCCCCTCATCCTCTTCATAGTGATGTTCATTCCGGATACTCGAATACAGGATACCGGCGATCTCTTTTTCAAGAAGCTCATAGATCGTTTTCTGCATTTCGGCATCCAGAGAAAGGTAGACATCATTTCCTGTCGTAGAAGGTGTCTCACCGATCACCTTCAGGACTTTGCCGACATTATTAACATATACTTCCTGTGACCCCTTACTGCCCCGCAGCTGTGATTCCATCATCTGCTCAATGCCGGACTTACCGACAACATCAGAAAGGGAATACGAGTCATCCTCTGCGCTGTACTGCTCATATTCTTCTGTTGAGATCGTCCCCGTATATCCGATGATGCCGGAAAAATATTCCGGATACAGATAGACACGCTTGGTATCATTTTCGACAGAAACGCCTGTCAGAATGTCTGAAAACTCATGCATGTCCGCAACAGACTCATCTGAAATATCTCTCGCGATCGTCGTGGAGAGATACTTTTGATAGCTGTTCATACCAAGCTCATAACGAAGTACGGTGATCTCATATGCCCGGTACGGATCCTCATAATCCGCCGGATCAATCCCGTACCGATCCTGAAGGTAGTCATAAATCTGCTGTTCTGACGCTTCTTTTTCATTCAACTTCAGTTTTCTGTTATAAGACAGTTCATTTGTCCTTGCATACCCGAAGACATCTGCCTTAAACCGCAAAAGCGCCGTTCCGGAAACATCATACGACAGTGCATATGTCACAGGATCCATCGCAATATGAAACTGGTTGTCGATCTCATCTCCGTTTTTGTGAAGCAGGGTAAGGATCGTATCCATCTCATGATTGAGAGCAGCATCCTTTTCCTCTGTCGATGAATAGACACCGGTATCCGCGATCGTCAGCTTATAGGCGAGTTTATTGTACGCTAAAAGAACACCGTTACGGTCATAGATGTTTCCGCGAATGCCGTCAACGGTGATCGTTTTCTTTATGCTGGCTGTAAATGTATTCTGATAAGATTCACCCTTGATGATCTGCATGCCGAACAGGCGACCCAGAAGGATCACAAACAGCACAACAAAGATCAGCATCAGGATGACAGCTCTGTTCTTTGCCAGTTTTGTCAGCAGTTCTTTGCCCTTATCAAACAAATTTTGCTGCACTCCTTTTTTCTATGTTTTCCAAATGACGATCCAGACCAAGCAGGATCAGATACAGGGCAACCGCTACGATCGCCGTATAAACCATCTCGGGGATGATGATATGTCCCGCGTACCAGAAGAATCCGCTCCTGCCGCGCATCGCAAACATGATCAGCCATGTGACGATGCTGACATACAGATCCGACAGCAGAATGGAAAGGATCGGAAGCTTTAAGTTTTCCGGATAAAACCGTTTTACGAAAATGCCGTTAACATACCCGCATAGCATATAGATCAGGGCATAACAGCCAAGCGTCGAGCCCGACAGGATGTCTAAAAGAAGTCCTGACGCAAAGCCGGTGATCATTCCTTCCGTCTTCCCGCGCATGAATCCGATGCAGGAAGTCAGAACGATCAGAAGATTCGGCGAGATCGATGCGATGGACAATGTCTGAAAAATCGTCGTCTGCAGCAAAAAACAGGCGACGATCAATATGGCAAGTGTGATTTTTCTTCTCATATCAGTTCCCCTGCCCCATACCGATATCGGCATAATCCTTTGTTTCCATAATGACAAGGACATGTTCGAGGTGTGTAAAATCAACGATCGGAAGGATCGTACCGGACCGGGTAAGGTTTCCTTCATCGTCACTGACGGTTGCGATATATCCGATTGGGATTCCCTTCAGATAACGATCACTGATCTGTGAGGTGACAACCTTATCCCCCTCGGCCACCTTTGATTCCCCATCTTCCGGGATCCGGAGATTGGAAAACTCGATCATCTGGCTCTGTCCCATTGTCTGCAGATTACCATTGACGATGAAAAGATCCGATGTCGCAGCATCCATCGCGCTGATGCTAGACGCATCGTCTATGATTGAGCGCACCTTTGCATAATTGGGGCCGACATCCACAACGATTCCGACCAGACCGCCCTGGGCTATGACATTCATCCCGGTCCTGATGCCGTCTTTTGATCCCTGATCGATCAAAAACGTGGAAAACCAGTTGCCGGAATCCTTTGCCACGACCTCTGCATCCATGGTCTCAAACGAAGAAAATGCCTGCTGGGTATCATATAACTGTTTTAATTCTTCATATTCATGCTGATTGGTCTCAACCTGATTCAGCTGTGCGCGCAGCTCGTCGATTTCTTCTTCCAATGCCTGATTCTTTGCTTCGAGCTCCTGCTTGGAGACAAAACGCAAAGAAAGCCCGGACAAACCGGAACCGATCTTATTGATCCCGTTTTGCATAGGCACAATCACATAACCGGCTACGTACGACAGCGGTCCGGCCCCGCCGGAGACCGCAGTTCGTCCGAACACGATAAAAACAACGCACACGATCGTCATGATCAGCAGTAAATAACGCGGAGGAAGTTCCTTCCTTTTTTTGCGCTGACGCTGTGTAAAAATCATATTATAAATGATCCCTCATTATTTGAATACTTTGGTTTTCATGGTATAAGCAAGGTTCTTATACTTCGGATCAGAAACGATCGCCGCCAGGCCTCTGACAACGGTTTCCTCCGGATGTTCGCAGGTATTGACCTTGATTCCCGAAATCTGTTCAAACAGCTTGTCCAGATTCCGGTACTGTGACGAACCGCCGGTAATATAGATACCGGATTTTACGATATCCCTTGCGATCTCCGGTGGCGTCTTTTCAAGCACCATCCGGACGGAGCTGCAGATCGATGAAAGGTTGTCCTTCGTCGCATTATAGATCTTGTCAGAAGTGATCTCCGCTTCCACCGGAAGACCACTGACAACGTTCATTCCGACCACCTTATAGGATGTAACCTCATCTTCCGGAAACGCATTTCCGATATGTTCCTTCAACTGCATGGCCGTCTTCTGTCCGATGATAAGATTGTCGTTTCTTCTGATATAACTGATGATCGATTCGTCCAGTCTGCTGCCGCCGAAATGCAGAAGTTCAGTGATCACCAGGCCGCCCAGTGATACGACTGAGATCTCTGTCGTATCTGATCCGATATCAACGATCATCACACCGGTCGGCTCATTCGCATCCAGACCAAGCCCCATTGCATTCGCGATCGGCTTGTCACAAAGCAGTACTTTTTTGGGCTTCAGTTTGCTTTTGTACAAAAGATCAAAAAATGCTTTCTTCTCTACTTCCGTGATATCTGTCGGGACTGCAACGATATAATCCGTCCCTTTGATCCTGCCCCTGGACTGTGTATCAAGGAACTTAATGATCATATTCTGCATATTTCCGTAATCAGCGATCACACCGTTTACGATCGGAAATGAGACAGTAATGTTCTCCGGCGCTTTTTCAAACATGTCATAGGCGTCATCACCATATGCATATAAAACATTTTTCTTTATGATCGCCACTGTGTTTTTGATCTTAATGATCTCATCTGAATTCCTGTTAAACATCTTCAGATTCATGGTTCCAAGATCAAATCCAATATAATTCGCCATTTTTCACCCCTGTGTCATACAATTTCACTCGTATGATTCATCAATTGTTCTGATATGATCCATTTCAGAAAAGCTGTAATATCTGTTATCACCGATAATGATGTGGTCCATCAAAGGGATCCCCAGCATTTCACCACATGCCGCCACTCTCTTTGTCACTTTCATATCATCCTGGCTCGGCGTCGGAACCCCGCTTGGATGATTATGCAGCAAAACAATGGATGCTGCGCCTCTGATCAATGCCCTGCGAAAGATCTCTGCGGGCGAGATCAGCGATGCATGTGCTGTCCCGACAGAGATCAGGACGTCGCCAAGGAACGCATTGCGGATATTAAACATCGCGGCGATCAGGATCTCTCTGGTCTCATGCCGCATCTGCTCCATGTAGTATTCCGCGATACTGGACGCATCCGAAAGGATCATCTGCTCGATCCGGCGCGCCATGGAGATCCGCTTGGACAGTTCAACGACACATTTTAACTGAATGGCTTTTACCGGCCCGATCCCCGGTATCTTCAAAAGATCGTTGACTGACAGGCCAGCCAGATTCAGAATGCCGTTATTGTCAAGCTTTAAGATCCTCTGTGCCAGGACCAGGGCAGATTCCCCGCCGGATCCTGTCCGGATGATAACGGATATCAATTCCGCGTCGGAAAGTGCCTGCGGACCCTTTTCCATACATTTTTCATATGGACGTTCCGAATCAGGCAGTTCTTTCATGGTTAAGTTGTTTCGCATTTTCACTCCATTTCCGCTCTCTCCATGCAGAAAAATGCAAAATGCGTTGTATCATGTATCATAGCACAATCATGTTTTAAAGTATAGATTTATTTCCGTCCGTTTGACCGAAAAAGCTTTCCCTAAGACAGGCTGATCAGTCCGGCTTCCAGCATTTTCTGAAGCGAGGAAAGGATGCCGAGTTTGGCATGATACCAGGTCAGTCCTCCCTGAAAATAAACATTATACGGTTCCCTGATCGGACCGTCAGCACTCAGTTCGATCGAGGAGCCCTGCACAAAGGCTCCCGCGGCCATGATCACCTGGCTGTCATAGCCCGGCATGTCCCAGGGGATCGGATGTACATGGCTGTCAACAGGCGCCGCTGCCTGGATCCCTTCGCAAAATGCGATCACGCCTTCTTTGGAACCAAGTGTAACCGCCTGGATGATGTCATGTCTCGGTTCACTGCCATTCGGAAATACATTGAATCCGAGAGACTCATAACAATTGGCAGCAAAGATCGCTCCTTTTAATGCCCCGCTAACAACAACCGGTGAAAGGAAAAGCCCCTGATAAAAACTCGGGTTCACACCCAAAGATGCACCAACCTCTTTTCCGAGTCCGGGCGATGTCAACCGCACCGCTGCATTTTCAATGCATTCTTCCGTGCCCACAAGATATCCGCCGGCCGGCGCAAGTCCGCCTCCGGGATTTTTAATCAGCGAACCGACCACCAGATCCGCACCTGCTTCAACGGGTTCTCTTTCTTCCACAAATTCCCCGTAGCAGTTGTCAACCATGATGCATACATCACTTCTGATGCTGCGGATAAAAGAGATTACTTCTTCAATCTCATCTACCCCAAAGGATGGTCTGGTCAGATACCCTCTGGATCTCTGGATCGTTACCATGCGTGTATTCGGGCGGATGGCGTCGCGGATCGCTTCGAAATCAAAGCGGCCGTCAGCCGTAAGATCCGCCTGTCTGTAAGTGATCCCGTATTCAGCCAGGGAGCCTCTTGACGGACGGATACCGATCACTTCCTCCAGGGTATCATACGGTCTACCCGAAGCAGAAAGGAGCTCATCTCCCGGCCTTAAATTAGACATCAGCGCAAGTGCGAGCGCGTGTGTTCCGCATGTGATCTGTGGTCTTACCAAGGCTGCCTGTGCGCAAAAAATATCTGCATATACCTCTTCCAAGGTATCGCGGCCGATGTCATTGTAACCGTATCCGGTACTCGTCTGCATGCATTCCGCACTGACCTTGTTTTTCTGCATCGCCAAAATGACCTTCATCTGGTTATATTCAGCCATCTCATCGATTGCCTGAAACCGGCTGCAAAGCTTTTCCTCAATCCCCGCGCCGAATGCAATGACTTCCGGAGAAATTCCGGCTTTCTGATACTGTTCCATCATCAGTTTTCCTGACATTATAATCCCATCCTTTCACGGATTTTTTCTTCCATAAAGGCAAGTATCCTGTCTTCATCTTGATCAAAGTCTTCTTTTTTGATCCAGATCACATCCCGTTCCCGTCTGAACCAGGTCAGCTGACGTTTTGCAAAATGTCTGGTATCTCTTTTGAGGATCCGTATGGCTTCCTCTAACGGGATCTCTCCTGCAAGATAAGAGGCGATCTCTTTATAACCGAGTCCCTGCATCGATGTCGCTTCCCGCGGGATTCCTTCGTCAAGGAGTGCCTGCACTTCCTCTACCAGACCGTCCCGGATCATTTGATCTACTCTCTCATCGATCCGCCGGTATAATGTTTCACGCTCCATTGTCAGAACAAAGTAGCAAAACGAGAAGCCGGATTCCTTCCTGGCTTCTCTGTCGTTGTGCTCCGCAATCGACGTTTTCGTCCTGAAATAGAATTCCAGTGCGCGGATCGTTCTTCTTGCGTTATTCGGATGAATCCTTTCAGCAGAAAGCGGATCTACTCTTGTCAATATCCTGTGCAGGTAATCTGCCCCTTTTTCGTCAAGCATCTCTTCGAGCTTTTTGCGCAGCATCGGGTCATCTGAATCATCATTGAAATCGATTGGATAAAGGACCGATTGAATATAAAACCCTGTTCCGCCTGTTAAGATCGGCAGCTGCCCCATGCTTTGGATCTTTTGGATCGCGTCCAGAGACTCTTTTTGAAAATCAACGATATGAAATCCTTCTTCCGGCTCTCTGATATCGATCAGATAATGCGGGATCTGCTCCCGCTTTTCCTCCGGCAGCTTTGCCGTCCCGATATCCATACGTCGGTAAACCTGCATGGAATCCGCTGAAATGATCGCGCCATGATATCGTTTTGCGAGCTTTAAGGATAACTCTGTTTTTCCGGCTGCCGTCGGGCCGGTTAAAATCAGCAATGGCGGTTTCTTCATATCATAGGATCCTTTTAAACTTTTTATCGATTTCCGCATGAGTCATGGCAATGATCACCGGTCTTCCATGCGGACAGAAAAACGGATTTTCAATCTCCATCAATTCATCCAGGAGATGTCTGATCTCACGATCCGAGAGTCTGGAATTACCCTTTACTGCTGCTTTGCAGGACATGGAAGCCACTTTTTCCAGAACACTTTCCGGCGTATCTTTTTCTGAGATTTCCCTGAGATCATCGATCAGTGAAAGAAAGACCTCTTTTCCGTTTAAGCCCTACAGGTCAGAAGGACGCGCCCGGATCGCGATCGTCTGGTCTCCACACGCTTCTGCTTCAAACCCAAGCTTTTCAAATGCGTCATGGCAGCGCCAGAAGCGTTCATACTCCTGTACGGACAGCTGCAGAATGATGGGCGGATTGATCTGCTGTGCATGGAACGACCGCTCCCGAAATGAGTGCATGGTCTTTTCAAACAGGACTTTTTCATGTGCCGCATGCTGGTCGATCATATACAGTTCATCCTGATATTCGATCAGCCAGTAGGTATCAAACAGCTGACCGATGATCCGGTACTGTTTCTTTGCAGGCGCGCTGAAGATCGTATCCAGCGTCAGCTGCGTATCTTTATGATTGTTGCGGCTGCGTTCCTGATATTGCTGTACAAAAGATTCTTCTCTCACAACCTGCGTATGCATCCGTTCCGGATATTTTTTCTCATATGGACTGTCTTTTCTGACAGATTCCCGGATCTTTGCAAGTCTGTTTTCTTCAAAAGGCTCCGGTGCGCGCACTTTTTTCGCCGCTTCAACCTGGCCTGCTGCCACAGTATCTGAAGCCGTCTTTTTTTCGGGCATCCCCGGTTCTACCCTCTGGATCAGCCGCTGACTGTTTAATGCATCTTGTATGATCTGTGTCAATGCGGCGTGTACCGCCATCGGATCGGAAAACCGAAGTTCCTGCTTTCTCGGATGCACATTGACATCCACCTTTTTCCCGTCAAGGGAAATGTTTAAGATCGCAAACGGGAAGCGATGCTGCATCAAAAAGCCCTTATAACCTTCCTCAACAGCAGATGAGAGCACTTTGCTTTCGATCGCACGCCCGTTCACAAAGAAGACCTCATAAGTCCGGTTGCCCCGTGAGAGCGCCGGATTTCCGATAAACCCGGATACGGAGATCACGTCCGTCGTTTCGTTAAGCTCCGTCAGATTGCTGGTCGCTTCACGGCCATAGATGCTGTAGATCACATCCTTTAAACTGCCATTGCCGGATGTATTGCGCTTCATCGTCCCCTGGATGATCAGGCGGAATGAGATGTCCGGTCTTGACAGGGCAAGATGATCAACAAGCGTTGCCACATATCCCGCTTCCGTCTGGGCCGTTTTTAAAAACTTCTTTCTAACCGGCGTATTATAAAAAAGATTTTTCACAAGGATCGTCGTACCGTTAGGCGCACCGATCTCTTCAAGGCCGATCTCCACACCGCCTTCGATCCGGTAACGGCACCCCAGCATCTTATCCTTCGGCTTTGTGATCAGTTCTGTCTGGGAAACGGCGGAAATACTCGAAAGTGCCTCCCCGCGAAACCCCAGTGAACGGACCCCGGTCAGGTCTTCTGCCGTTTTGATCTTGCTGGTACTGTGCCGTAAAAATGCCCGCGGGATCTGATCCTGATCGATGCCGCATCCGTTATCGGTCACACGGATCAGGGATGTCCCACCGTCACGGATCTCTACCGTAATGGTATCCGCACCGGCATCGATCGCATTCTCCACCAGCTCCTTTACGACAGAAGCCGGACGCTCTACGACCTCGCCTGCAGCGATCTGATCAATTGTCTGCTGGTCTAACAGTTCAATCTGCGGCATAACAAATCTCCTACCATCTGTTCTTTACTTTATTGTGCAGCTCGTGCAATTTGTTCAACGCCTCAAGCGGCGTCATCGTTGAAATATTGACCGAGCGCAGTTCTTCGATGATCGTATCGTCCTTGACGGTATCAAACAGCGAAAACTGCTCCATCTCAACGGGCTGCTTCATCTTTGCGTGATCCTTCTTTTCCGGGATCGTATAGTTTCCGGAATAGAATCCGGATTCGCTGTTTGCCAGCTCGTCGCTGATCTCTTTTGCACGTTTGATCACAGCGTCCGGCACACCGGCGATCTTTGCCACCTGGATACCAAAGCTCTTATCCGCGCCGCCCGGAACGATCTTTCTTAAAAAGACGATATCATCACCGCGCTCCTTGACCGCAATGCAGTAGTTGTTGACATTATCAAGCTTTCCCTCGAGTTCGGTCAGCTCATGGTAATGGGTTGCAAATAGTGTCTTTGCACCCAGGATCTTCGGGTCGCTGATGTACTCTACGACTGCCCATGCGATTGAAAGGCCGTCAATTGTACTGGTCCCGCGGCCGATTTCATCTAAGATCAAAAGGCTTTTCGGCGTCGCGTTCCTTAAAATATTCGCAACCTCCGTCATTTCCACCATAAACGTACTCTGGCCGGAAGCAAGGTCATCGGATGCACCGACCCTGGTAAAGATCCGGTCCGTAATACCGATCGAAGCCTTTTTGGCAGGCACAAAGCTGCCGATCTGCGCCATCAATACGATCAGTGCATTCTGACGCATATATGTGGACTTACCTGCCATATTCGGTCCGGTGATGATCGCGATTCTGTTTTTCTTCTGATCCAGCATCGTGTCATTCGGGATAAAGAGATCGTTTTTCATCATCTTTTCGACAACGGGATGCCGGCCTTCCGTGATCCGGATCGAACCGCTCTCATTGATCGTCGGTCTGACATATCCGTTGCGCTCCGCCACATACGCAAGAGACGCGATCACATCGAGGATGGCAACTGCCTTGGCAGTCTGCTGGATCCTGACAACCTCCGCGCCGATCCGGTTGCGGATCTCGCAGAAGAGATCATACTCAAGTGTATTCAGCCTGTCCGAAGCCCCGAGGATCTCATCCTCCATGGTCTTTAATTCCGGTGTGATATAGCGTTCCGCATTGGTCAGCGTCTGCTTTCTGATGAAATAATCCGGAACCAGATCCTTGTAGGAATTGGTCACTTCCAGATAGTATCCGAACACCTTATTGTATTTGATCCTTAAGTTTTTGATGCCGGTTTTCTCGCGCTCCTCTTCTTCGATCGTCGCAAGCCATTCTTTTCCTTTTGTGCCGGCCTTTCTGAGTCTGTCAACCTCTTCATGGTAGCCGGTTTTGATGATCCCTGCCTCACGTACCGTGATCGGCGGCTCTTCCGTGATCGAAGCCTCGATCAGGGATGCGATATCCTCTAAGGGATCGATCATTTCATATACTTCCCCAAGGAGCGGGGAATTCAGTTCTTTTAATAAGGCGCGGATCGGTACCAGCATAGAAACCGACTGTCTGAAGGCGATCAGATCTCTCGGATTTGCCGTCTGATATACGATTCTGCTGATCAGGCGTTCCAGATCATAAACAGGATTTAAGTATTCACGCAGCTCCTCACGCGTGATCATGTTCTGGTATAATTCAGCGACAGCATCCAGTCTCTCGTTGATCTCTGCCTTAGACAGGAGCGGCTGCTCCAGCCAGGAACGCAGAAGACGCGCGCCCATCGCGGTTTTTGTCTTATCCAGAACCCATAACAGTGAGCCACGTTTTTCTTTTTCCCGCAGTGTTTCTGTCAGTTCCAGATTCCTTCTTGTAAACGAATCCAGGATCATGTATTTTCCTGTCGAATACGGTTCGATCTTGGACATATGCGCAAGCGAGTTTTTCTGCGTATCATAGAGATACCGAAGAAGAGATCCTGCAGCGATCACACCGCTCTCATAATCAGACAGGCCAAGTCCTGCAGGTGAGGACACATGAAAATGCTCTGTCAGTGTAGCGACAGCCGTATCGTTTGTAAAATACCAGGAATCCAGTGCCGAGACACGGATATGATACCGTTCCTCTAATTCTTCCCGGCTGATCCCGCTCATAAAAAAGGCGTCATTACAGATCATTTCCGATGGCGAGAACTTGCTTAATTCATCTAAGAATGCCCGTTCCTCGTTTACCTCGGTCACAAAAAAATCTGCAGTCGTGACATCAGCCAGAGAAATGCCGTAAGCGCCGTCGGCATAAAACACCGACATGATATAGTTGTTTCTTGTCTCATCTAGACCGCCGGGATCCAGATTGGTTCCCGGTGTTACGATGCGTACGACTTCCCGCTTCACAAGGCCCTTGGCAAGCTTTGGATCTTCTACCTGCTCACAGATCGCAACCTTATAGCCTCTGGATACGAGTCTGTTCAGATATCCTTCCGCAGCATGATAGGGAACACCGCACATCGGCGCACGCTCCTCTAAGCCGCATGCTTTTCCTGTCAGCGTCAGCTCAAGCTCTTTTGAGACCAGTTTTGCATCATCAAAAAACATCTCATAAAAATCTCCGAGCCTGTAAAAAAGAATACAATCCGGATACTCTTCTTTCGTCGCCAGATAATTTTTCATCATTGGTGTCAGTTCTGACATAATTCCTCCTTGCGAAAGCTTTCTATCTGCCTTTCAGCAATGCTTCCGCACACCGAAGACCATCCATCGCCGCAGATGTGATCCCACCCGCATAGCCGGCGCCTTCTCCGCACGGGAAAAGCCCTTTCAGATCACTCTGACAAGTCTCATCCCGCAAGATCCTGACCGGAGATGAGGTCCGGCTTTCCACACCGGATAAGATCGCGTCGGGCCGGTCAAATCCCTTTATTTTCTTTCCGAACAGGTGAACCGCCTCAGTCAGATCCCTGTTCATCTCTTCTGAAAACAGTTTTCTTAAATCCGCAAAAACTGTTTCTCCCTTTGTACAGGACGAATATGCCCCGTAGGATACAGAAACCGTATTGTTTTCAAAATCTCCAAACAGCTGCTGCGGGATCTTTCCGCCCCCAAGCGCCCAGGCCTTATGCTCGAGTGCCTCCTGAAAGGCGATCCCTGCCAGCGGATCTGTGGCATCCTGAAATTCTGAAGCCGGTATGCTGAGCACCACTGCACTGTTTGCGTTCGGGCTGTCCTGTGCACGGTCACTCATGCCATTGACTACGGTCTGCCCGGCGTCAGAAGAAGCGTTGACCACATACCCGCCCGGACACATGCAAAACGTATAAACGCTTCTGCCGGTTTCCGTGCGTCCTGTCAGCTTATAGGAAGCCCGCGGCAGAAGGTCGGAATGCCCCTCGCCATATTGGCGTGCATCAAGAAGCTCCTGCGGATGCTCGATCCGAAGACCGACTGCAAACGGCTTTGCCTCCATCGGGATATTCCGTCCTGCAAGCATATGAAAGGTATCTCGCGCACTGTGGCCGACAGACAGGATACAAGCGTCCGTTTCGAGTTCTGTGTCATGATTGACAACAACGCCCTTTAATGTGGAATCCTGAACAACAAGATCTGTCAGCGTGGACTCATAAAGAATCTGCGCGCCTAAAGACTTCATCTCTTCACGCATATTGGCGATCACACGGATCAGGATATCGGTCCCGATATGCGGCTTCGCATCGTAAAGAATGTCCTCCGGCGCACCGAATCGTACAAATGTTTCCAGTACAAACCGGTTTCTTCCGAACCGGTCCTTTACACCGGTATTAAGCTTCCCGTCGGAAAATGTACCGGCACCGCCTTCACCAAACTGCACATTGGAATGTGGATCGAGCTGTCCCGTTTCCCAGAAATGTCTGACATCCATGATCCGCTCTTCAACCGGTTTCCCACGTTCCAGTAAAATTGGAGAACAGCCGTTTAATGCCAGAAGATATCCTGCAAAAAGCCCTGCAGGTCCCATCCCTGCGATCACAGGGGGATGCGTGAAGGATCCTGTATGGTGAATGACGGAATCAAAACGCACTTCCTCCGAGAGACTGATATTGCGCGATCTGGCATAGCGCTGATTGGCCGGTATCGTCAGTTCTACCCTGTAGGTATAATGAACCTGATTCTTCTTTCTTGCATCGATCGATCTGCGCACAATACGGGAGGACATAACGGAATCGTATGGTACACCTGCCACCTTTGCCGCTTTATACAGCACCTCTTTTGTGTTGTGAGATACCGGCATATGAATCTGTGAAACCTGAATCCGTTTCGTCTTCATATCAGTTCCTTTCTCTGATATAGGCAGCTGCACTGTCTACTGCCAATGCACCGCTCGACCATGCCCACTGCAGATTATATCCGCCGCATGCACCGTCTATGTCGATCATCTCCCCCGCAAAATAGAGTCCTTCCTCCAGCCGGGAGCCCATCGTATCAGGATCGATCTCTGTGACACGCACGCCTCCGGTCGTCGTCTGCGCCTGTCCGAATGAAGCTGTTTTTACAATGGGTACTGGCATCTCCTTGATCTCCGAGCTGATCTGCCTGATCTGATCTTTAAGCGTTCCTTTTGCCTGTCCGATCAGATACTCTGTAACCTTTTTCGGCAATAAACCGTTTAATAATCCGGACAGCTGCTCTTTCGCCTGCGTTTTCTGTTCCATACAGCCGGCTGTCAGATATGCTTCCAGTTCTTCTTTTGTCATTTCGGGAATCAGATCGATGACGGCTAAAACCTGCTCTTTTTTATGCAGAGCGATCGCAGCATAACGGCTGATCTGAAAGACAGGGATACCTGAAATCCCGTAATCTGTAAACTGCAGCTCTCCTTCATCTGTGATCACATGTGTGCCGTTTACAAACAGAGACACCTTGCCCCAGGCTCTGACACCGGCAAGGACAAACAATTCTGACCTGTCTGAATACAACGCCATTAAAGCAGGCAGTGGTTTGACGATCGAATGTCCGAACGCCTTTGCCAGGCGGTATCCGGATCCGTCACTGCCTGATTTCGGGAACGCCTTTCCGCCGCAGCATAAGATACATACGGCCGCGGAATACGTATCCTGATCCGTTCGGATATGAAATCTTTGATCCTTTTTCCGGATTTCCCGTATTTCCTCATTCCGGCGGATCTTAACCTCGTTTTCACGACATCCTGCAAGCAGTGCCTCTCTGACGGCTGTCGCCTGATTGCTCCTGGGATACCAGTATCCGTTTTTCTCTTTACAAAAAAGATGCAGCTGTTCTTCGAAAAACCGGATCGTATCCTGCCAGGAAAATGCCTCTAACGCCGGCCGGAAAAACAAAGGGTCCTCGCATCTGAAATGTGCAGATGACAGATCGGAATTGGTCAGATTGCACCGGCCGTTTCCGGTGCTTAAGATCTTGATGCCGGCCTTTGGCTGATGCTCAAGAATCAGAACGTCAAGATTCTGGTCCGATGCCCGCACTGCCGCCATCAGGCCGGATGCGCCGGCGCCGACTATGATGATATCAAAATGATGATTGCTCATATATCATACCCTTTTAGATTCGTTCGCTGACCGGTCTAGAGAAGATGTGCTTTCTTGGCGATCCGGATGATCATGGATCCCTTCGGGAAATCCAGAAGCTCCGACTCCGTAATGCCTTTAATCAGCAGCAGAACGATAAAGTAAATGATGATCCCTGCAAGGATTCCGATGACCGTACCAATCGCATTGATCCCTGTCACCAGCATAATCAGACGATAGATCAAAAGAACCGCAACGCCCATGATCACTGCAGCGATCCCGGGCTTTACAAATGTTTTTGTAATATTCGGCGAAAAACCGGAATAGCGTTTGACCGCACGCCCGTTTAAAATGCACATCACAAAGGAGAACACAATGTTTGCAGCGATCACACTGTAGATTCCCATATGGAACACGAACATGCAAAGAATCAGTGCAACCGCCTGTATCACCAGGGAGATCACCGCATTTTTGACCGGAACATGCATCCGGTCGATTGCCTGTAATGTCGCATTTGAAAGCGTCGAGATCGAATAAAAGATCACACTGATGCTGCCTGCGATCAGAAGACCTGCCGCAAGTCTTGTGGCGTCACTGAATAGCAGCTGCTGGATCGGGGAAGCAAGAACGATCAGGCCTGCAGTACACGGGAATGCAACGATCATCTCAAACCGGATCGCCAGATCGATCCTGCCGCGGACCTTTTCATGATCCTTCATGGTAAATGCAGATGTGATAACAGGAACTGCCGAAGCACCGATGGCTGATGCGATCGAAATCGGAACATTGGTCAGCACCCGGTACTTTCCGGTATAAACACCCCACCAGATGGAGATGTCATTTGCAGCATAGTTCTGAAGATTCGCGATATTTTTAAACAGGATCTGATCCGCTACGGAAACAAGGTTATAAACCGTTGTACTCAAAAGGATCGGTACTACTGTCATGATTAGAACCCGCATGATCGTGCGATAGCTTTCTGTATATGTGTTCTTCTGTCTGCGTTCTGTTCTTTCTGCAAGCTTTAGGAAATGCGGGCGGAATGCAAAGAAGATCAGCAAAAGGAACACAAACCCGATCAGCGCACCTGCACCGGTACCGAGTGTTCCTCCGGCCGCACCATATGCAGCCGAATACAGATCCGTCTGCTCCGTGAACGTCTTAGCCGCATAACGGAACAGTACAAACGCTGCCGCGATACTGACGATGGCATTGATGATCTGCTCGATCACCTGTGAGAATGCACTTGGCACCGTCGTCCCCAGACCCTGGAAAAAGCCTCTGAATACGCCCATCAGCGCAACGATCAGTAACGTAGGCGCCAGCACACGAAGTGCGAAGATCGCCATCGGTGTCCGAAACAGAGCACACAGCGGTCCCGCAAAAAAGAATATGACCAAAGCACCGATCAGACCGGTACAAAGCGAGAAAAGCAGGGCACCGCGAAATACACGATAGGCATTTCGTACCTGTCGCTTCGCCATGCGTGCCGAGACCATCTTTGAAACAGCCATCGGCAGGCTGTAGGATGAAATAAACAAAAGCAGTGTATAGATCTCAAACGCTGTGCCATAATAGTCATTTCCGTGATCACCGATAATATAATAAAGCGGGATCCTGTAAAGCATCCCGATGATCCTGCTGACAATTGACGCAATCGCAAGGATCGAACCCTGCACCAGAAAACTTGATTCGCTATTCCTGCTCAACGTTTTATCTCCATTTGCAAAAGCAGCTCTTTCTGCCGCGCTTCCATCTGTACCCGCTCTTCCTCTTCCATGTGGTCATATCCCAGAAGATGCAGCATGCTGTGTACGATCAGAAACGCATACTCTCTTTTTTCACTATGTCCGTACTCTTTTGCCTGTGCCCTGACATGATCGACGGAGATCACGATATCACCCAGCATGACAGCACCGGTTTCAGGGTCCTTGCAGGCATCGATGTAGTTTTGAGAAAACAAAAAATCAGCCGGTGCCTCATATTGAAGCATCGGAAATGATAATACATCTGTCGTGCGGTCAATCCCGCGCATTTCAAGATTCAGCTTATGGATATGCTCATCATCCGTCAAGACAAGCGACACGTCAGCATCCCACGGAAACTTTTCTTCTGTCAGAACATGAGAAACGACGCGTTCGGCAAGCTTTTTGTAATGGAATGAAAACGCCGGTTTACATTCCGTTAAGATCAGAAGGCCCATCTTACTTTCTGCCTCCTTTGTTTCGTGAAGACGACCGGCTGTTCTCTCTTTGCTCGTATTTCTCATAAGCACGTACGATCTTCTGCACCAGCGGATGTCTGACAACATCCTTGCTGGTCAGATTGCAAAAACCGATATCGTCTACGTTTTTCAATACATGTAACGCCACATCCAGCCCGGATTTTACATCTCCTGCCAGGTCCTTTTGTGTCGGGTCTCCTGTGATGACAACCTTAGATCCGAACCCAATTCTGGTAAGGAACATCTTCATCTGTGCCGGCGTTGTGTTCTGTGCTTCATCCAGGATAATGAACGCATTGTCGAGTGTCCTTCCGCGCATATAGGCAAGCGGCGCCACTTCGATCAGGCCCTTCTCCTGGTTCTGGACGAAACTGTCCGCGCCCATGATCGCATAAAGTGCATCATAAAGCGGCCTTAAATACGGATCGATCTTACTCTGCAGATCTCCCGGCAGAAAGCCCAGCTTCTCTCCCGCTTCGATCGCCGGGCGCGTCAGAATGATCCGTCCGACTTCCTCACGTTTGAATGCCGTGATCGCCATCGCCATCGCAAGATAGGTCTTACCTGTTCCGGCAGGACCGTTTCCGAATACGATCATTTTATTGCGGATCTGATCCACATAATTCTTTTGACCAAGCGTCTTAGGCTGGACCGGCTTTCCGGAAACCGTATGACAAATAATATCATCGTTTAACCGGATGATGTCATCTGCCTTTGCGATCTCGAGTGTATCAAGTGCGTAGTTCACCTGCTGTTCCGTGATATCCGTTCCTTTGACAGATAACGCCAGCAGCTCTGAAAGCACCTGTTTTGCTGCAGTGCAGTCTTTTTCATCGCCTTCGATCTTTGTCTCGCCGTTTCGCTGCAAAATAGATACAGACAGGGCGTCTTCTATTTTTTTCCGGAATGCGTCATAGCTTCCGAAAATATTAGACATATGATTGGCCGGAATATTCATATTGATCTGAACTGTTCCCATATAGTCTCCGTAAAACAGCAAAACGAACGCATCAGGTTACTTGTGATAAGGCTCTCCGTGATTGATCCTGAAAGACCGGTAGATCTGTTCAAGCAGGATCACCCGCATCAGCTGATGCGGAAAGGTCATTTCCGAAAAGGAGATCCGTTCATCTGCGCGGGCAAGCACTTCATCCGAAAGCCCGAGTGAACCGCCGATGACAAACCCGACGGAGGAATTCCCTCTTAGGAAAAGCTTACTCATATGTGAAGCAAACTGTTCAGAAGAACGGCTCTTTCCACGCAGATCCAGCGCGATCAGATAGGTATGTTCCGGAAAGGAAGAGAGCAAGCGCTTCCCTTCCTTTTCCAGAATCTTCTGTTCGATTGCTTCTCCCGCATCCTGCGGGGTCTTTTCGTCGGCCACTTCAACGATCTTTAGAGAGCAATACCGGCCAAGTCTTTTTTCAAACTCGGCGATCGCTTCTCTATAAAACCGCTCTTTCACCTTGCCGACACAGTAAATCGTAATATTCATTCAAAAACTGATTAGCTGCGGTGACTCAGCTCTTTCGGTGTCAGCAGATGACGCGGAATACCGTCAACCATGATCGGGGAAACATCACCCTGGATCAGCGGCAGAACGTGTGCGATGAACTCATCTGTGACATAGTCACCTTCTTTATTGATCCACTCACGCGGAACCAGCTTCTCTCCATTTGCGATCTTGTGTACGTCACGGATGGATGTGCCGCACTGATACGGATCATCAGAGATACGCTCTAAAACGACCATCTTACCGGAATCACCTTCATCTGCTGCCATGACAGCTGCGCCGCCGGCCTGTGTTGCTTCCAGGATATCCACACGAGATGCCAGATGGGAAGCGGAACGCTGTAATGTAGAAAGCTCGATCGCTCTTGTTTTGCAGCCAAGCTCGTTTGCAACATAAGTTGCCAGATAGGATGCTGTCCCTGTCAGCTGCTTATGACCGAATCCATCGACAAAATCGATCGGCTTTGCCAGCTCGCATACATAGGTACCATCTGTCGTTTTGATACCTTCTGAAACAACGACCATGATGGATGTCTTGATCTCCAGAAGCTTTTTCACCTTCTTCATGAACTTCTTAAGATCAAAAGCGATCTCCGGAAGATAGATCAGGTCCGGGCCTTCACAGTCTTCACCCTTAGAAAGCGCGGTTGCACCTGTCAGCCATCCGGCATTTCTGCCCATGACCTCTACGATCGTAACCAGGCCATGGCCATAATCCAGGCAGAAGCCGTCACGGATGATCTCCTTCATGGATGTGCCGATGTATTTTGCGGCACTGCCGAATCCCGGTGTGTGATCTGTCAGCGGCAGGTCATTGTCAATGGTCTTCGGTGTACCAATGAAACGGCACGGATGGCCGGTGATGATCGCATAATCGGAAAGCTTTTTGATCGTATCCATGGAGTCATTGCCGCCGATATAGATAAATGCTTCGATATCGAGCTTGTCAAGGATCGCAAAAATCTTCTCATATACATCTTTATTCTCATGAATGGCCGGCAGCTTGTAGCGGCAGGAACCCAGGAACGCAGCCGGTGTACGCTTTAAAAGCTCCTCGTCCAGCTTTGTCTTGATATGATCAGAAAGATCGATATAGCTTTCCTGCAGCAGGCCCTGAATGCCGTGCAGCATACCATATACCTTCTTTGCTCCTCTGTCCTTAGCGGTACGATAAACGCCTGCAAGACTTGAGTTGATCGCAGCGGTCGGGCCGCCTGACTGTCCAACGATTACATTTCTCTCCATTATTAAATCCCCCTCTGTAAGTTAAATAATATCTTTCAGAATCTGATATTTTGATCTGAAAGGAAAAAGTGTCAGAGACACAATACGGTGAGTCTGACACTTTTATCATTCTGATGAAACGGCTTATGCCATCTGCTTTGCTACTTCCTCAGCAAAGTTCTCTTCTTTTTTCTCCATACCCTCACCGGTCTCATAACGGACAAATCCGGTCAGAGTAATTGCTGTGCCAGCTTCCTTTGATACCTGCTCCAGGTATTTTCCGACAGACTGCTTGCCATCTTCTGCCTTTACATATACCTGCTCTAACAGACATACTTCCTTGAGCTGCTTGTTCAGACGGCCAATGATCATCTTCTCGATGATGTTGTCCGGTTTTTCCGGATTCTCTGTCTTCGCCTGCTCTAACAGGATTGCTTTCTCATGCTCTTTGTACTCTTCACTGACATCAGCCTGAGATACATATTTCGGATACATTGCTGCTACCTGCATAGCAACGTTCTTCAGAGCTTCTTTTACAGCATCGTTAACAACTGCTGTCTGTGCCTTAACCAGAACACCGATGCGGCCGCCGCCGTGAATGTAGGAAACGATGCAGCCGTCTGCCTGCTCTTCTTTCTGGA
>JAFUBZ010000028.1 GCA_017459945.1 Eubacterium sp. | reverse complement strand
GACAGCGATCTTCTCAACCAGTGCTTCGCTGACAGTCTTGCTCTCGTCCTGGATCCATTTCTCAGCAAGGAATGCATCCAAATCTGCAGCGTCTGATTTAACAGCCTGCTGTGCAACTGCCTGTACATACTCCTGGAATGTCGCGTTCTTTGCAACGAAGTCTGTCTCGGAGTTTACTTCTACGATTGCAGCTTTTGTATCGCCTTCTGTGGCAACACATACAAGACCTTCTGCAGCGATGCGGCTTGCCTTCTTCTCAGCCTTCATCTGGCCGTTCTTGCGCAGGAACTCAACTGCAGCTTCCATATCTCCATCAGTCTCGGCAAGTGCCTTTTTGCAATCCATCATGCCGGAGCCTGTGATCTCACGTAACTCTTTTACCATTGCAGCGGTAATGTTCATAATGATTCCTCCTTATTGCAATATATCTGTATTCTTTTTATGCCTCTTCCTCTGCTGCAGCTTCTTCTGCCAGCATCTCGTCCTCAACGATCACTTCCTGTGCATCGCCCTGAAGTGCTTCGATGACTGCATCTGCCATCGTAGATGTGATCAGTTTTACGGCACGGATCGCATCATCGTTGCCCGGGATTACATAATCAAGTTCTTCCGGATCGCTGTTGGTATCAGCAATACCGATCAGCGGGATGCCCAGTGTCTCTGCTTCATGAACACAGATACGCTCTTTCTTCGGATCTACTACGAAGATCACATCCGGGATGCGCTCCATTTCCTTGATACCGCCAAGGTTGCGCTCAAGCTTCTCCCACTCTTTCTTAAGCTGGATAACTTCTTTCTTCGGAAGGACATCAAATGTTCCGTCTTCAGACATCTTTTCGATTGCTTTGAGACGCTCAACACGGCTGCGCATGGTGCTGAAGTTTGTCAGCATACCGCCGAGCCATCTCTCATTAACATAGTACATACCGCAGCGCTCAGCTTCCATACGAACGGTATCCTGTGCCTGCTTTTTGGTACCTACGAAAAGAACGGTTCCGCCATTTGCTACAATGTCAACAACTGCATTGTAAGCATCATCGATCATGCCGACTGTCTTCTGCAGATCGATAATATGGATTCCGTTACGGCTTGTGAAGATGTACGGATCCATTTTCGGGTTCCATCTTCTTGTCTGATGTCCAAAATGAACACCTGCTTCCAATAACTGTTTCATTGATACAACACTCATTTTTCTACCTCCATGGTTGTTCTTCCATATGCCTCTATTCTCTGTCCCACCTTCCGGCACCATCACAAAGATCAGCATATGTGTATATTTTCAGACCGAAAGATTATAGCACACCACGATAGTGGAATGCAAGAATTTTTCAATATATTATACGCGTTCTTTTTTCCCGTTCCCGGCTTCATCGAGCGCTTCGAATACCGCATCGTTTTTGATCCGGATAAATGTGCCTTTCATACCCGACGAATGCGACTCGATCACACCTGCGCTTTCAAACTTGCGCAGTGCATTGACGATCACAGACCTCGTGATCCCGTAGCGGTCTGCGATGCGGCTTGCAACAAGAAGCCCTTCTCTTCCATCAAGCTCTGCAAATATATGACGGGCAGCATCCATCTCTGACATGGAAAGCGTATGGATCGCCGACCGGACGACTTCCGCCTTCCTGTTTTCCTCTTCATACTCCTCGTTCACCGACCGGAGCATCTCAAGGCCGACAACGGTTACGGCATACTCGCAAAGTATGATATCGTCAATATCATACTCGCTTCCGGCCCTGTAAACAAACAGGGTACCCAGTCTCTCACCTGCAATATAGATCGGGATGATGGTTGCCGCATAGGATGACATCTCATCATTTTCAAAGCCCAGTGTGGTCAGTCTGGCATTCTCTTTTGTGGAAAGGATACCCAGAAGTCTTGTATTTAATGTCTCATCAATGTGTACGCCAACCTGACCCGATACCAGTTCTGTCAGCTCCGGCGTGGAAGCGTGTGCGCTTGCGCCAAGCACCTTCCCTTTTTTACTGATCACCAGAACATTGGAACGCAGGACTTCTGTCACAACAGCACAGATATCGTTGAACACAACCTTTGGTGCATTATTGTTGTGCAGAAGATTTCCGATCTTTCTTGTTTTATCAAGCAATTGTACACCACTCATTATTTTGCCTCCGCTTCCGGTTTTTTCCAGGAAGTAAAATCACAGTTCGGGTAATCTTCACATCCGTAGAACCGACGTCCCTTCTTGGTCCGTCTGATGACTACCTCTTTTCCGCATTTCGGACACGGGATTCCGATCTTTTCCAAAAACGGCATCGTGTTACGGCAATCCGGGAATCCCGGACATGCAAGGAACTTTCCATGCGGTCCGTATTTGATGACCATGTTTCTTCCACATTTATCGCAGATGACGTCGCTGACCTCATCCTGCACCTTGACATGCTCAAGCTCTTTCTGTGCAGCGACGACCTCTTTTTCTAAATCCGGATAGAAATTCCTGATGATCGTCTTCCACGGAACAGATCCCTCTTCCACACCATCGAGGAGCGACTCCATATTGGCGGTAAAGTGCTGGTCGACAATCTCCGGAAATGCCTCTACGATCATTTCATTGACCACTTCGCCAAGTTCTGATACGAACAGATTCTTCTTTTCTTTTACAATATAGTGTCTGGATAAAAGTGTCGTAATGGTCGGCGCATAGGTACTCGGTCTTCCGATCCCGAGATCCTCCATTGCCTTTACGAGACTTGCCTCTGTAAAGTGTGCCGGCGGCTGTGTGAAATGCTGCTCTTCCTTCAACTCACTTACTGTCAGTTCTGTTTCCTCTGTCAGGGAAGCCGGAATGGTCTGCACCTGCTTTTCCTCATCCAGTGCATAAACGGACAGGAATCCTCTGAAGCCGATCCTGGATTCATTCACATGGAAGATATAGCGGTCTGCCCCGATCTCGATCGCAACCGTTTCGTAAACTGCTGCGCTCATACGGCTTGCAGCAAAACGATTCCAGATCAGCTGGTATAAACGGAACTGATCTCTGGAAAGCGATTCCTTTACCTGCACCGGTGTCAGACTGATGTTGGTCGGGCGGATCGCTTCATGCGCATCCTGGATCCGGCTGCCGTTATTCCCTTTTCGTTCTGTTTTCGGCAGATATTCTTCCCCGAACTGCTCCGCAATATAAGCTCTTGCTGCTTCGTCCGCTTCCTGTGAGATTCTTGTGGAATCTGTACGCAGGTATGTAATCAGACCGATCGAACCGTGTCCCTTTACCTGCACACCTTCATACAACTGCTGTGCGATCCGCATCGTTTTCTGCGTTGAAAAATTCAGATGGCGGCTTGCTTCCTGCTGCAGCGTACTGGTAGTAAACGGGAGCGGCGCCTTTTTGGTACGCTTTCCGCGCTTGATCTCCTTGATCACAAAATCAGCGCCTTCGAGATCGGAAAGGATCTTTTTCACTTCCTCTTCAGTATTGATCTCGATCTTTCCGTTTGCGTCTCCGAAAAACTTGGCCGTCACCGGCTTTTTGGCGCCTTTCATCTGCAGAATGGCATCTAACGACCAGTATTCCTTCGGAATGAATGCATTGATCTCATCTTCTCTGTCACAGATGATCCGAAGTGCTGCGGACTGTACCCTTCCCGCAGATAACCCGCGCTTAACCTTTGCCCAGAGGATCGGACTGATCTCATATCCCACCAGCCGGTCAAGCACACGCCTTGCCTGCTGTGCATCGATCAGGTTCATGTCGATCTTTCTGGAATTCTTAAGTGAATTCTTGACAGCGGTCTTGGTGATCTCATTAAATGTAATACGCTTATAATCTGACTCTGCAAGATTTAATGCATGCGTCAGATGCCATGAGATCGCCTCTCCTTCACGGTCAGGGTCAGTTGCCAGATAAACGACATCTGCTTTCTTGACTTCTTTCCGCAATGCGGCAAGAATGTCTCCTTTACCGCGGATCGTGATATATTTCGGTTCGAAATCGTTCTCTACATCGATTCCCATCTGACTCTTCGGGAGATCTCTGACGTGACCGTTCGATGCTGCCACTTCATAGTTTTTTCCCAGGAATTTTTTGATTGTTTTCACCTTGGCGGGTGACTCTACGATTACCAGATATTTTGCCATAGTATTCCTCAGTGACTCCAAAAACAGGTGCAATAGATGTATGGTCTCTTCTATGGATCAACAAATGTCCTGACATATGCATTCCGCTGTGCTTCCTCTGCCAGTCCCCGGCTCGTAAGCTTAGACAGAACAGACAAAAGCGCCTCGATCGTCAGACCTGTTTCTTCTAATAATATAAAAACGTTTTTAGGGTGCAAATCGAGACAACTATACACCAACTGTTCTTCTTTTTCAAGAGCCTTCTTTTGGGGCTTCCTCTTCCCGGTCACAGACGTCCCGGCAGTCCACTTGTTTTTCATGTCCGCTTTTTGTCTCATCTCTGCTACGAAACGGTCCGGATCATACAGGATCGACGCGCCCTGTTCGATCAGTCTGTGGCATCCTCTGCTGGTCTGATCCCCAAGTCTTCCGGGCACCGCATAAATATCCCTGCCCTGGTCCAGCGCACAATCTACCGTGATCAGGCTTCCGCTCTTTTCCCGGGCTTCTACAACGACCAGAACATCCGATAACCCGCTGATGATACGGTTACGCTCAGGGAAGAAAATGGGCAGTGGTCTCGTCTGCGGCATATATTCAGAGATCACACCTCCTGCATTTGGAATCTGCCGATAGAGATTCCTCGAAGAAGACGGGTAGCAGATGTCACATCCGCATCCAAGTACCGCATACGTTTTTGCATTTGCCATCAGCGCACCTGCATGCGAAGCGGAATCCACACCGGCCGCCATTCCGCTGATCACACAGATCCCTGCAGCTCCAAGCCGCTTTCCAAGTTCCGTCGCGATCTTTCTGCCGTATTCCGTACACATTCTCGCTCCCACGATCCCGACGCAAAAGCGGTCATTTTCCGGAAGACCGCCAAGATAAAACAATCCGTATGGCGGATCCGGAATGTTTCTCAATGACGCAGGATAATCCGGACTGTCAAATGCACAAAACCGGATCTTCTTTTCCTCCATTAAGGCTGCCATATTTTCTGTGAGCTCGTCCCGGTCTTCTTTTAATAGCTTTCTCTGCTCTTCCCTTGTAAAATACTGATGCAAAAGATCGGATCCTGCTTTTTCGTAATACACATCCAAAACAGAATGCCCGTCCCGCACATAAGCCATCCTGCGCTTTCTGCTGACTTCATACAGTGATGCATACCAGATTTTGGCCAATTGTTCTTCTCTCATCATGCCCTCCTTTATCCAAGCTTCCAATAGCTTTGATCCAGCCCGCGAAACAGAAGTGCCTTTTGAAAATGCGTGATCTTTATGCGCTCACTCTGCTCCATATCCGCTATGGTCCTGCTAACACGCAGCAGCTTATAAAACCCTCTTGCCGTCATATTCAGTTTTTCATATTGCTCCCAGGCAAGCGCGGAGGCATCTGATTCCAGAACGCAGAATTTTGAAATGTCTCCGGACGGGATCTGACTGTTAAACAGATAATCCAGCCCGCGGAAGCGCTCCGCCTGGATCTTTTGTACTTCTTCCACTCTTTTTCGGATCGTTTCAGAATCCTCTGCTGTCTTTTCCGACCAGAGATCCTGACAGGAAAGCGCAGACATCTGCACACACAGATCGATCCTGTCAAGGAGCGGCCTGGAAATCCGGTTGATATATTTCCGCAGCGACGACGCGGTACAGGTGCAGCGGTTCATATCCGGATAATAGCCGCATTTACATGGATTCATGGCTGCCAGAAGCAAGAAATCAGCCGGATAGGAAATGGCTGTCTCTACTCTTGAGATATTGATCCGTTTCTCTTCGAGCGGTTCCCGCAATATTTCAAGAACATGGCTGTCATATTCTGTCAGTTCATCGAGAAACAGCACACCGTGATGTGCCAGACTGATCTCGCCCGGCCGCGGAATGCTCCCGCCGCCTGCCATGGCACGGCCGGTGATCGTATGATGGGGCGCCCGGAACGGCCGTTCATTTCGCAGATACGTCTCCTCCTCCCAGGCACCGTACACACTGTATATTTTTGATACCTCGAGTTTCTCCTCCAACGTGAGCTCCGGCAGAATGGTCGGCATTCTTTTAGCAATCATGCTTTTACCGGATCCGGGCGGTCCGATCAGCAAAAGATTATGCATCCCGGATGCTGCGATCTCAGCAGCAAGCCTTGCCAGCGGCTGACCCTGTATTTCCGAAAAATCAACAGGATAAACGGCACGGGAGCTCCCATGTGTGACCGGACAGGCCTTCTCCTTCGGGAACTCCTGCCAGCACAAATCGATAAACTCAGAGATAGAATCAACAGGGTAGATCGGGATCCCGGGAAAGACTGCTGCTTCCTTTGCATTTGCACGCGGCAGTACCATGCCATGCATTTCTTTTTGGGATGCCATGATCGCAGCAGGCAATGCGCCTCTGACCGGCAGTATGCTGCCGTCAAGCCCTACTTCTCCAATGATCAGATACCGGGATATGATCTCCTGGCTGATGATCCCAAGCGCAGAAAGAATCGCGGCTGCAACCGGAAGGTCACAGCCGTTTCCTGATTTTTTAATATTTGCCGGGGTAAGATTGATCGTGATCTTTTTGGGTGGCAGGCGATATCCGGAATTGTTCAAAGCTGTCCGGACCCGCTCTCTGGCTTCCTTGACTTCTCCGGACAGGTATCCGACCATGTCAAACTGAGGCATTCCTTCCGAAACGTCTGCCTCCACACGTACCGGAATCGGTTCAATGCCCAAGATCACTGCTGTATAGATATAACTGTACATAGAATGTACGGAATTGAAATTACAGGAATGTATATGTTATATCACTTGTAGACCAATTTGTAAAGCTTCTGTTTAACGGATGCGGTCCGGATATCCGATCTTACGCTTCACTTTCCGCAGGGTCTTATTCGCGTAGTATTCCGCTTTTTCAGCGTTTTCCTTGATGATCCGGTCAATGTATGCCTTATCCTTTTCAAGCTCTTTTACGCGTTCCTGGATTGGACGCAGCACGGAAACAACACTTTCCGCAACCGCATTCTTAAGCGTCCCATAGCCCTGACCTGCAAACTCGTTTACTGCTTCCTCCGGTGTATGATCCGTGCACGCACAGTAGATATCAAGAAGGTTCCGGACACCCGGCTGCTCTTCTCTGTAAGCGATCATGCCTTCAGAATCCGTAACCGCACGTTTGAATTTCCGTACGATCGTATCCGGATCATCTGTCAGATAGATGCTTGCATTCGGGTTCTCATCTGATTTTGACATCTTCTTTTCCGGATTCTGCAAACTCATGACCCTTGCACCCGCTTTGCCGACAAACGGCTCCGGAATGGTAAAGACATCCCCGTAAATCTTGTTAAACCGCTGTGCGATGTCCCTGGTGATCTCTAAATGCTGCATCTGATCAGCTCCGACCGGAACAACATCTGCCTGATACAGCAGGATATCGGCAGCCATCAGTACCGGATAGGTATAAAGACCGGCATTGATATTATCCGCATGCTTTGCCGCTTTGTCCTTAAACTGTGTCATACGGTTTAACTCACCCATATAGGTAAAGCAGTTTAAGATCCATGCAAGCTCTGCGTGGCCGGATACATGAGACTGGAAATAGATCACTGCTTTTTCCGGATCCAGGCCTGCAGCAATATATAAATGCAGCAGATTTCTGGCTCTTTTACGAAGCTCAGCCGGGTCCTGACGGACCGTGATGGAATGCATGTCTACAACAGAGTAAAAGCACAGATATTCATCGCTTAGATTTACCCAGTTTTTCAATGCGCCAAGATAATTGCCAAGCGTCAGATTTCCTGTCGCCTGCATGCCGCTGAATAATACCTTTGTGTCACCGATCATTGTTTGTTTCCTCCAGTCAATACCAATTATTTATTCTTAAGGACTTCCCTTCGAATATAGTCATATGTCTTTTCTTCGCCCTCGTTTGCGAGCATCAAAAGCAGACTTTCCAGAAGCTCTCTGACCTCCGGATGAAGGATCAGATGATCCTTTCCTCTCTCGTAATACTTCCAGGCGCTTTCATCTGTATAGGCATCTTTCTGATAGTTTTTTGACGCTGAAACCCGGTCAATAAACATCTCCACGATATATTTATCCGGCATCCGCATCCCGACGATCCCGCCCTCCGGCGGCAGACCGTAATCCATCCAATACTCCAGGTGATGCTTGTTGCGCCCTTTGTGATGCAGCCATGACTGCGAATAGCCTCTGTCTAATCGTTCCGCATTATTCGGGCTCATATTCCCCTGATAATACCGTGCCCCGACAAAGAATTCCACCGGCGAATATTTGGACAGATCATGCACCAGGCCCTGCCAGTAAAGCCCTACGCGAAAACATCCGCGCATGACCAGCATTTTATGATGTGTAATTGTCCGAAAATGCTTCCACGCCTGCAAAATCCTTCACCCCTATGCCGGACATCACCTGTCCTTTTGTCAGCGCTAGTTCAGACACATGAAATCAGTATACCACGTTTTTAGGAAATTTGACATTTTTATTTATGCTTGCAGATAACTTCTTAATTCCTTACAATAAAGACATAGCTTTCAAAAAAACACGGAGGAAAAAACATGGCTGAATATAAAAACCAGATCCCGCAGGACCCGGACATCGAAGATCCCGATGACATTGCCGTCACATTGGAACTTGAAGACGGAACCGTGCTGGAATGCGGCATCTTAAGCATCTTTACCGTTAACGGACAGGATTACATTGCGCTCCTGCCTTTTGATGAAAAAGACCAGCTCGCAGCAGATACGCCTGCCATGCTGTATCGTTATTATGAAGACGACGAAGAAAACGGCAGTATCGAATACATCGAATCAGACGAAGAATATCAGACAGTCGAGCAGTTCTTCTTCTCTGAATTGGATAAAGAAGGCTTATAGGTCACCCGCATCAAAGATTTCTTCCAGAAACGGAGACGGCTCTTTTTTGTGATTCCGGATCTCATCCGCAGTCATGAAAAAGAGTTTTTCTTTTGCGCGCGTCATCGCCACATAAAGCATCCGCCTCTCTTCTTCTGTCTCATCTTCAAACACCGCTCTGTGATAGGGGACGATCCCGTCGCACAGATCCGGCAGAAACACACAGGTATATTCCAGTCCCTTTGCCGCATGATACGTCATCAGATGAACGCCGTCTGCATCCGGATCCCAGCGTTTTCTTTGCATCTCGGCTGTCTTTTTTAAGGATTCCTCAGCCCCATCAAGCCATGCATCGATACCGGTGTACTCCTTTGCACGCTCCTTCATCTCCTCGATCGTGTCTGCAAGTGCATCCCTGTTCAGATTCCGCTCCCCGGCAAATTCATACATCCACTCTTCATAGCCGACTGCCTTTAATATATAATTCACCGCAGAAAACGGACGCATTCTGCCGATCACAGAAAGATCATCTGCCAGCTTGGTGATCCGTTTCTGCATCCATTCCTGATCCGTATAATTGTCTTTCCATGCAGCAAATGAAAAAGGCTCTGCAGGAAACCGTTTTCTGGAAAGAAAGCGGTTTGGCCGGTTCATGATGCGGATCAAAGCTTCTTTGTCCCCGCGTCCGACTGCCGCTTTTAAATAGGACAACAGATCTTCCGCCACCCAGTGCGCATACAGATTCGGAACCGCTTCTTTGTAAACACATGGGATCTGGGCGGCGTCGAGGAAATCATAAAATACGGACAGCTGCGCATTCGTCCTTGTAAGGATCGCAAGATCATTCCAGGATAAGCCTTCTTTTATGGACTTGCGGATCTGATCCCGCAAAAAAACAAGCTCACTTCTCTGATCCTGAAAATGCCTGTAAACGACCGCTTCATCTGTTTGATCAAAGCTTCCAAACGCAACCGCCTGTTTTTTTGAGATCCGATCCCGGTTGCACGTGATCAGCTGATATGATTTTTTAATGATTTCCTGATTCGATCTGTAATTGGTGCCAAGTGTCACCTGTTTAGCATCCGTGTAATCCTTTAAAAACTGCTGCATCAGTGCAGGGGTTGCACCACGGAACGAATAGATCGACTGGTCATCATCGCCTACCAGAAACAGGTTGTTTTGCGGTGCGGCAAGCATCCGGATGATCTCATACTGCATCGGCGCGCAATCCTGGAATTCATCCACCAGGATATATTGGTATTTCTTCTGCCACGCGGCAAGCACATCCGGCCTTTTCAAAAAGAGGTTTCTTACATGGATCTGCAGATCATCAAAATCCAGATACCGGTTCTCATTCAGATAATTCTGATATGCCTTGAAAATCGCGTCAAAATTTTCTCTGCTGCATCCTTCGACCACGATCGTATCCGGATCTGCCAGCCCGTTTTTCACCCGGCTGATGGAAGAAATGATCTGCAGATAAACCGGATCTCTATACGGAAACTGCATACCCAATCTCCTGCAGAGTTCCATGATGAGCTTCATCTGCATACCTTCTCCGATAATATTCACTGATTCAAAACGATAGGAATATCCCAGGATTTTATAAAAGATTGCATGGAATGTTCCGAACGTCACCTGTGTAACAGACTCGTCGGAAAGAGAAAGAAAGCGACTTTTCATTTCATTTGCCGCTGCTTTGGTGAACGTGATCACCAAAATATTACCCGGCAGGATGTGCTCCTGCCGGATCAGATTTAAAATACGGTGGGTAATGACAGTTGTCTTACCCGACCCCGGCCCTGCGACTACTAGCATCGGGCCGTCTTTATGAGAGATTGCTGTTTTTTGAATGGAATCGATGATTATGATAACATTCTCCTGATTTCAGATAACAATTCATGTGCAACATCATCTTTGCTCATCAGCGGAAGCTCGATATTCTCATCCTTGCTGATCAGCGTAACAACATTGGTATCATGTGCAAAGCCTGCGCCTGCCACCTTGACATTGTTAGCAACGATCAGGTCCAGGTTTTTCTTATCGAGCTTTTTCCTGGAGTTCTCCAGCATATTCTGGGTCTCCATGGAAAAGCCGCAAAGGAACTGGCCTTCCCGTTTACATGCGCCAAGTCCGCCCAGAATGTCCTTCGTTCTTGCAAGCGGAATGCTCAGATCGTCATCACTCTTTTTGATCTTTTCATCAGATACATTGACCGGACGGTAATCGGCTACGGCTGCCGTCATGATCACGATGTCTGCCGTATCCTTGTTCGCAAATACGGCGTCATACATATCCTGTGCAGATACCACAGGCACAACGTTTGCAAACATCGGCGGTTCGATCGCGCACCGGCCGCTGATAAGCGTCACCTCTGCACCGCGTCTGATCGCGTCTCTTGCGATCGCATAACCCATCTTTCCGGTCGAATGATTCGTGATATACCGGACAGGATCGATCGCTTCCTGCGTCGGACCTGCCGTGATCAGGATGCGTTTCCCTTTCAGATCTTTTTCAAAAGCGATCTCGTTTATGATGTATTCCCGTAAAACCTCCGGTTCCGGAAGTTTGCCCTTCCCGGTATCCCTGCAGGCAAGCATCCCTTCTGCCGGCTCAATGATATGCATTCCGAACGATTTCAGCTTTTCGAGATTCTCCTGTACGATCGGATTCTCGAACATGTTCGTATTCATGGCCGGTGCAATGTACATCGGCGCTTTACATGCGAGCGCGGTCGTTGTGAGCATATCGTCCGCGATCCCGTTCGCAAGCTTGCCGATCACATTTGCGCTGGCCGGTGCAACCATAAACAGATCCGCCTTCTGCGCCAGGCTGACATGTGCGACATGGAACTGGAAATTGCGGTCGAAGGTGTCCACCAGACACTTGTTGTTTGTGATGGTCTCAAACGCAGTCGGATGGATAAAATTTGTCGCGTTTTGCGTCATGATCACATGAACATCCGCATGGAGCTTTATGAGCATGCTCGCAAGACTTGCCGCTTTGTAGGCGGCGATGCTTCCTGTTACACCCAGAATGACCGTCTTATTCGTTAACATGTTTACGCCTCCGCATCTTTTACTACATCAAAGAGTTCCCCGTGTTTTTCATAATTCGTCACACGCGAGATCTGATTGTTATCATCCACAAAAACAACTGTCGGATGATGCTCTTTTGCCTCTTCCGGTGTCAGATCGCAATACGCCATGATGATGATCGTATCGCCTGCAGACGCATGTCTGGCCGCAGCACCGTTCAAACAGATCATACCGCTGCCAGCTTCTCCTGCGATCGTATATGTCTCAAGGCGGCTCCCGTTGCTGCAGTTTACGATCTGCACCTTTTCATACTCTAAAATTCCTGCTGCCTCTAAAAGGAGCGGGTCGACTGTAATACTGCCAACATAATTCAGCTCGGCCTGAACGACTGTCGCACGATGGATCTTGGCTTTCAACATCTGAAGGGTCATAAAACGTTCCTCTCTTTTATACGATAAAATTATCAATCAGTCGTGTCTTACCGATATAAACAGCCATTGCCACAAGTGCCGGTGCTTTGATCGTTTCAATCTGCTGCATCGTCAGCCCGTCAACCGCTTTTACATAATCGATCTTTGCAAGCGGTTCCGCTTCGATCATCTGCTTCATCTCACCAAGCACAACCGCTGCATCTGTCTCGCCGTCTGCGACCATCTGCTGTCCGCGGAATACCGCACGGGAAAGAACCAGTGCCGCTTTTCTCTCTTCTTCTGAGAGATATGTGTTCCGGGAGCTCTTTGCCAGACCGTCTTCCTCTCTGACGATCGGACATCCGACGATCTCCAGATTCATATTCAGATCTTCCACCATATGACGGACAACTGCCAGCTGCTGCGCATCCTTCTGACCAAAATAAGCCCGGTCCGGTTCTGTGATGTGGAACAGCTTGCTTAACACGGTACAAACCCCGCGGAAGTGGGTCGGACGTGTCAGACCGCAAAGCTCTTCTGTCAAAAGTGTCATGTCGACAAAGGTGGTAAAGTTCTTATGATACATCTCCTCCGGTTCCGGATGGAAGATTACATCCGCACCAAGGGACTCACAGTATGCACTGTCCTTTTCCAGATCTCTTGGATAAGTTGCCAGGTCCTCATTGGGCGCAAACTGGATCGGGTTGACAAAGATGCTGACAACCACCTTGTCATTCTCTTTGCGTGCGGCAGTCACAAGGCTGCCGTGTCCCTCATGCAGATAACCCATCGTCGGAACCAGGCCGATGCTTTGGCCTTCTTTTTTCCAGCCGCGAATGATCCCTTTTAACTCTGCGATCGTTGATACTACTTTCATCTTTTGCTTCTCCTTATCTAACCAGCTGATCGATGATCTCATCTGAGATCGAGTACGTGTTTTCTTCTGCCGGGAATGTACCTGCTTTTACTTCTGCGATATAATCCGCAAAGCCCTGCTTCATAACATCGCCTGCATTTGCAAAATGTTTTACAAACTTCGGAACAAAGTCTGAGAACATCGCCAGCATATCCTGATATACCAGAACCTGTCCGTCACAGCCGGCACTCGCACCGATGCCGATCGTCGGGATGGAAACGGTCTGTGTGATCACATCCGCCAGCTTTGCCGGAATCCCTTCCAGAACAACCATGGATGCACCTGCTTCCTCAACACGCTTTGCATCGTCAAGGATCTTCTGTGCAGCTTCTACCGACTTGCCCTGTACTTTAAATCCGCCGAACGCATTGACAGACTGCGGTGTCAGACCGATGTGTGCGCAAACAGGGATCTGCGCGTCAACGATCGCTCTGATCTGCGGGCAGACTGTTGCACCGCCTTCGAGCTTAACGGCATTTGCATGGCCTTCCTTTAACAGGCGGCCGGCATTCAGGACTGCGTCATACACAGAGGTCTGATAGGAAAGGAACGGCATATCGCCGAGCACAAATGCATCTCCCGCGCCACGGCTTACTGCTGCCGTATGATGGATCATATCTTCCATCGTTACCGGGATCGTGGAATCGTATCCCAGCATAACCTGTCCCAGGGAATCTCCGACCAGAAGGATGTTGACTCCTGCCTGGTCCATCAGACGTGCCATGGAATAATCATAGCAGGTCAGCATCGTGATCTTGTCATTTTCTGCTTTCTGTTTCTGTATTGTTAAAATCGTGTTTTTCATTTTAAAATATCCTCCATCATTGTGTAATCCCTGTCAGGATTTTTTGCCTTTGCTACTTTTACGACCTCTTTTGAAAGGATCCGGTATACCTCTGCCTGTGCTTCTGACATACACGACAGATGCGCCATGACAGTCTCCGTATCATTTCGTTCGATCGGACCGGTCAATGCGCTGACAGGTCCTGCAGATGCAATATTCTCTGCATTGTTTCTGATCAAAGGAGCCAACGCTTCCTGTGCTTCTTCAGCCGAAAAGCCACATTCTTCAAGCAGGCCGAGTCCGAATGCCGAAAGCCCGACATACAGGTTGCTGACGATCGCAGCGGCCGCATGATATTTGGTCTTACTGTCTGTTTTGATGACAGCATACCGGTTGCCCATGCAGTCTAACAGTTGTTTGATCTGATCCAGCCTGGCCGGATCTCCTTCAATCGTGAAAAAGGTTCCCGAAAGCCCTTTGTATGCCGTGTAACGGTCATGAAACGCAAAGAGCGGATGGATGGAATATCCGAAGGCCCCCAGCTCTTTAATGCCGGAAAACAATTCCGAGCTGTGCGCCCCGCTGATATGACAGATGATCTTGTTTTGTATCCCGAGAGATTTGATCTCTTCCCAGACAGGAAGGATCGCCCGGTCCGGAACCGTAAGGAACAGCATATCACTGTCTGCCACTAGCTGATCTTTTGAATCATAAGCACGTGTGCCGGTGAAAAGTGCTGCTTCTTTTGCAGATTCGGGATGATGATTATAATATCCCGTAATCTCAATACCGCGCTCGGTTAGGTATTTTCCCAAGGAAAATCCCGCTTTCCCTGCGCCGATAAATCCAATTTTCATGTGCATCCCTCCATTCTGTAGGCGGGACAGTTGATCCTGCGTGTTCATATGGTTCCGATATGTGCACAAGAACAGCTGTAAGCGGTATGGTTTCATCCGAATACCATCCAAAGTCGATTCATTATAGCATTCCTAGAGGGAATCGACAAGCGTATATTTTTTTAGCAGCATTCCGATCCAGGCATCCTTGGAAATGCGGGATGCGAGCACCTCTTTTGCATTGTCCCGTGCCGTCTGAAATGCCGGATCTTTTGCCATCGTATCGAGTCTGTCAGAGAGCGCCTCCAGCTCCTCTTCTTCAGGAACAATACTTTCATCCTCCGCAAATGCGATCTGCTCCTTATCAGCGATCGCCCTCAGCATCAGATAAGCCTGCAGCCCTCTCTCATCCTCATACTTCTGATACAGTTCAAGGAACTGGTCTTTTGCTTCCGAAAGGAGTAGAAATCTTGCATAGATCACACCCGTATGATAGATTGTCCGCTTCTGCAGATCCTCTGTCATCTGCATGAACCGACCGTCTTTTCTGAGGTCCAGAGAGACAGACAGTGCCTCTCTGTAGTTTTTCTGCGAAAGCAGATAATCCGCATAGATGATCTGACGCTCTACCGCAGACTTATCCTGCAGAGAGATGATCATATGATGCAGTTCATTCAGCTCTTCCCTGTCATAGATCCCGGAATAGGAAAAGATCTTTTCCGTAAGCTCTGACGGTGCTTTCCCTGCAGCCTTCATATCACGCAGAGAAGATGCAAGCCCTGTAAGCTTTAACTGATCCTGGATCCAGATGATCAGATCATCCGAAAAGAAGGCTTCTTCGAGCAAAAACAAATGCCCGTGCATAAAAAAACAGAGTTCTTCCAGAGAAAACACCGGATCCAGACCGGGGACCGGAGAAAACGGAATATCTGCCTGCTTGTTTTGACAAAGAATAAAATCTTTCACAGCTGCTCCTTTTTACAGATCTATCTCAAAATGCCATGTTTTCATGCTTGACTCGTAAAATGCACCAAATCCACCGTCAGAGATTTCGATGCAAAGGCGCTTTTCCGACATCGGATAAGCCGTCACATCCAGATACATCCCCTTCTCAGGGCGCTTTGGAAAATCCGAAAGATCCAGTATGTCACATGGCTCCTGTGTATTGTTGCTTTCATCATCCCAGATCTCAAAATGCTGCGTTCCGTTATAAAGCAACCGGTAGGAAACAAAGCTCTCAAACCAGTTCGCGTGAGGAATCACAAGCGGAATATAATTCGTTTTCTGGTGATCCAGCACACGCAAAAACCGCTTTGACCGGATCCGGTATTCGCATTCATAACGTACCTGCGGACGCGCTACCGTACGCATCCGGCATGCACCATAGCATGCGCCACGGGAAAAAATATGATTTCCGATAAAGATACGCTTGTTTGTGCCGATCGCCTCCATAACGGCATGACGCCAGTCTCCCTCAAAGCGTTCTCCGATCAGATACACACCGGAAACCGTATTCCCTTTCAAAGCCGATTTGATCTGTTCTGCCACAAACTGATCCAGCGCTTTGTCATCATCATACACATCAGGCGCAAACGGGATCCTAGCCTGTTCGACCTCCATGATCCGGTCAGCACCAGAAACACTTCTGTGTGCGCGCATTGTAGTCAGATCGTCTTTTGCAAGCACGAACAGACAGGTGTCCTGTTTCCAGATGGAACGGTCCTGCATACTGATGTAGTCAAAAAAGCTTTCCCTGTAATCAGTGATCCTGAAATGCTCCCGTTTGATCTCGAGATCCTGCCGCAGTTCCTCCATCAGCGATACCACCTCAACAGAAACCGCCGGAACCGTGATCGTCAGATCATAGGGGATCGTGCGGTCCTTCTCATAGTGTTTCCGAAAATAAAGCAGCCGTCTGATCAAACGGAACAGATCCTCTTTTTCCGGCGCCTGCGGATCTAAGAGCGCGATCGCAAACAGGTTATCCCGGAAGGTCGCCTCTCCTTCCGTCTCCGGCCGGAAATGAAGCGCCTCTTCACCATAGTAATACTTTCCGTTGTTCATCCGCAGCACCGCAAGCGGGAACTCCTGCCTGCTGCTGTCCGCTACAGATGCCGCTTCCTTTGGTTCCGAAAGATCACTGCGATAAAAGCTGATCACGGCACGCGCTGCATTCAGATCAATTCCGATATATAATTGCCGGTCCATATTGCCTTCCATTTACTTATTCCTCTAACATTTGAAATGCCGCTTCTGTCAGATCCGTCAGTCGGGCGGTCCGCATCAGCTGCGCCTCATCGATACTTCTGCCGGCAAAGATCTTCGCTGTCTCCCCGTACAGGGACTCCTCTCCGCCAAACATAAAGTCCGGATCGATCCGCAATGTGCGGTCTTCCCGTACCGTCCCGTCCGGTGTGGTGATCGTATAATGCAGCCTGTAACCCGGCAGGACCGGAATGCCGACACAATAGATTCCCGAGAGCACTTCCGGCAGCCTGTAGGCGCGTTCCACCTGACAGGACGGATCAGACATCACCGTCTTTAATTCAAGTACTTCGCCTGCTTCTCCTGCGTATTGAATGAACAGAATCCCTGTCAGCAGGTAGCTTCGCTTGATCGATTCCGGAAGCTGGCTGTAAAAACCGAATTGCCACCCCTTCAAAAACAGGTTCCGCAGCATCTTTTCTGCTGTCCGCGGCAAAAGCGGACGTTCCGCAAGTGTCGTATACTGGTATTTTAACAGCGCAACGAGACAGTCATCATTCAACGGCCGCTCATTCTGCATCGCATAAAGGATATAGTAAACCGCAGTCTGCGGGATCTGTTCCCGCTCCATTAAAAATGCTTTTGCGAAATGGCATACATATGCATCACACAGCATCGGGTTCTCATGACTCTTTACGATATCCTCAAAAAGTGTCTCATGGGAATCAGTAAAGATTCCGGTAAACAGCATTCTTGCCAGAAGCTGTTCTTCATGTGAGATCGTGACAAGTCCCAGCCGCTTACCCATTTTGATCATATCATCCATGCGGGTAAGTGTATCGTCAAATGCCTGCAGCCGGGCAGAGATCTCTTCCTCCCGGATCGGCTTCATCCGTGTCAATGCGTCCTCAGCCGCCTCTTCTTTAGTCAGCAGCGGGACCTGGGCCTGTGCGACAAGCGGTGTCATCTGCATCAGGTCATTCGGCACATAAAGTGCACCCAGGTGATCGGAAAGCAGAATAACGGGCATCTTCTCCGGCAGCCGCACAAACGCTGTTTTGTCATGCAGCGCAACCGTAAGCATCTCGCGCTGTCCGCCATCAGAAATGCACAGATGACGGATCTTTTCATTTTCCACCGTAAAGCAGACCGTCCGGTCATTCTGATTGCTGATCTCATCCCATTCCTTTTGCGGAATGGATTCCTTTAAAAAGCGATAGATCCGGATCAGATCTTTATTCATATACCGTTTTCTGATGCAGTCTTTGGCAAATTCGAGGATCAGCTCCTCATAAGCTGCCATATCGTCACCAATCTGATCTCCTGCATCCAAAACATATGCATACAGCTTTGCCCGCCACTTCCACGGAAGGTCTCTTTGCAGCATAAAGTATTTCCGGACTTTTGCAGGGATCTCATCCTGTCTGTTCCAGGTTCTTAAGAACGCCTCATAAAGGCCAGCCACCTTACTGTCCTTATCAATGCCGCTGCGGAACCAGTATGCATATTCCGGCCGGTAACTGTTTGTTTTGATCAGATACGAACAGATCGCCTTTAACATCTCGTCGGACGGATTTTCAGCATAATAATCCGTCATGATCCGGAAGGTATGCGCGCGAAATACACTGCCTTCAGAAAGCTGTGCCCAGAACCGCTCCGGGATCTGCGGCAGCGGGATCTTCTTTTTCTGCATCCAGCGTACCAGACGCTGCTCAAACGTTCCGCCGGCCCGCAGATACTCAGGATTCATCTGAATGATCTGCGCACCTTCCCGGTAAAGGATCGGATGTGCAGAATACTCTGCCATAAACTGTCTTAAGAAATGATACCGGCGTTCATCATTGCGCAAAAGCGCCTCATCCGCCGAAAGCAGGATCCATGCAAGCACCGGATGACCGGAATGACGCTTAAACAATTCCCTGATATAATAAATGACCTCTTTATGATACTCCGGATCCGGATTCCGGAAGGTGGTCAGATACTGATAAAAACCTTCCACAGGAGTACGCTTTAAGTTCACCTTTTCCGAAAACGCTTCCAGGATCCGTCCGCCTCTGGTCTGATCCCCGGTAGAAAGATAAATATAAGCTTCATAAAGCGGAAGCCAGTTGTTCTCCGGGAATCTGCGGATCGCAGAAGAAATCTGCCTGAGTGAAGAATCCTTCCATTCGATGAGCGACGTATTCCCGTCAAGATACGCAAGATATTCTTCTGCCAGATGTGCCTGTAAGGAAACGATGGTCTCTTCCCGTTTTTTGATCCTGAACTGATCGGATACAACGACGATTTCCATCTCCGCACGCTTTGTGATATCTTCAATGACAATGCGCGCGAAGTTTCTCCCGCCATGCATCAGATTCGGCAGGATCGTATATGCGACCTCCATGTATTTTGATGAGAACCCGCTCTCCGGAACGGCATCCGGTGCGATCCTGACAAACGGTGCATCGCAGCTGACCGTAACCGGCAGATATCCCCATTCATTTTTTTCGATCCGGATGCTTTCGCGGATCGGTTCCCTGCTGATCACAAAAGTCTGCTTGTCTTCTTTCACGGAAAAGCTCAAACGTTCTTTACAGCCGCAGCCGACCAGAAACTCCTCCATGCAGGCCGAATTGATCCCGCGTGAAGTGATCGCATAATACAGCTCTTTCTCTTTTTCTTCTCCCTTACGGAAGATCTGTGTGAATTTAGCGGAACGGAACAGGTTCAATGCTTCCTGCCAGTTTAGCTTTGCCAGATTTGTGAAATCATCCAGAGATTTGATCCATCCGATCGATGTGTGTGCATAGTTGCGCGTTGTACGTACATGATACGGATAGATATATTCTCCCGCATTGGAGGTGATGACAAAATAACCGTCTTTCTCATCGCCCTCTTCCATGTTCTTCCCATGGTATTCAAATAAAACCTGTACCCGCTTTCCGTCAAACTTCGGCGTCATACAGATCAGATTATCATCCGGGCAGGTGACCAATCCTCTGACAGGATTCCCTGTTCCCGAATAGAAAGAAAAACTGCCCTGACATACATCATGTTCGATTACCGCGATCTGAAGATCCTTCTCCGGCAAAACGATCGCCGGTGCCGGTGTTTCGACCTTACCGCGGATGATATCCTGTATCTTTTTTCGCATTTGCGTCCTGTCCTGTTCTCTGGTTGCTTTTTTTCCTCATATGAGGTAGTTTATTGATTGAAACCTGAAAAAAATTATAAACGATTTAGAACATTCTTGCAACTTGGAGGCTTAAGAATGCAGATAGAACACAAAGACCATTTTCACGGAAGTGATTTAGAACAGATCGAAGCTATTTACGGGATCAAAAAGGAAGAGATCACGTCTTTTTCCGCGAATGTCAATCCTTTGGGGATCTCCCCGTTATTAAAGAAAACCCTGTCGGAACACATCGATTCCATCAGCACGTATCCGGACCGGGAATACAAATCCCTGCGGAAAAGCATCGCAGACTATGCCGGCACCGATATGGAAAATGTCATTGTCGGAAACGGAACCAGTGAACTGATCTCTCTTTTGATCCAGATCCGGCATCCGGGGAAAGCGATGATCGTCGGCCCGACCTATTCAGAATATGAGCGTTCCGTCGAGATCGACGGCGGATCTTCCTACTACTATCCGCTCAAAGAAGAGGATGATTTTGTCCTCAATGTCTCAGACCTGATCGGAAACCTAAACGAAAGCATCGACCTTCTGATCATCTGCAATCCGAACAATCCGACCTCGACCGTGATCCCGGCAAGCGACATGAGAAAGATCCTCGATGCGTGCAAACGCTACAACATCTTTGTGATGGTCGATGAGACCTACATGGAATTTGAGGTAGACATCAAGCTCCGTTCATCGGTTTCTCTGACAAAATACTATAACAACATCATCATTTTGAG
>JAFUBZ010000027.1 GCA_017459945.1 Eubacterium sp. | reverse complement strand
CACTTGCAGAACGAATAAAGAGAAAAGAGGTGGAACGGAATGAACGATATGAGAGACTCCTTAAGCGTCGATCGGCTTCTGACCGATTTGGAACAGATGCAGGATCGGATCGAAATATATCAAAATCAGAATATGAAACTCAAACAAGAAAACGTGGAGCTGATGCTCCAGAAAAACAAGTTAGAAAAGAACATGGAATCTCTAGGTGAGCAATGCCGTCGGGATATGGCAAATCTAAGAATGCGTTTGCGGGAGGAGACAGAAAGACAGATCAAACAAGACCGTCAGGCATATTTATACCGGGAGAGGGTAGCATTAGATCAGGCTCGGGAAGAGAAAGCAAATGCAAAAGCAAGCGAAGAAAAGGCCAGGAGGAATATGTTCTTCTGCTTGTGTGTGATTGCTTTGTTCGTAGCATATATCTTTGCTGATGTGGTTCTGTGGAGGCCTTTCTTTGCTCCGACTTATTTGGAATCTTTTCTCTTTTGGTGGACAGTGTTGGGATTGGTATTAACTTTTGCTTACCTTATTGTGTTGGAGCGTAAAGGTTGATAATGTTAAACAATAATATCATGGGGCATCATTATCACAGTAGAAATTTACGTCACCTCATGTTCTGTCAGAAGATTGCCTTTGTCCAAGTCGTTGCAGAGCAATTCAATGAATTCATTCATCCCCGGTTTCATCCGATGTTTGTTCCAGACAATGACAAGTCTGAGTTCGGGATGAAAATCATTTAATTCCCGAAAGATAACTGAACCGGCATTTCTGGAGATATTTGTCGGGAGAATTGAGATACCCATATTTGATTCTGCCATGATCAAAGCAGTGTCAACATGCGTATAGTCACAGATGATATTCGGTGGCATGGGACCGTTCTCAATATATTCTTCAATAAGTTTTGCGTAATCTGAGTATTGCTCATGACTGGGCAGGACAAGGGGGTATTTCAGCAGATCATCAAGGAAAATCTTATCTTTGTTTTCAAGCGGATGACCTTTCGGAAAAATAACGCTCACGCTGTCCTTATAGATTGTCCGAATCTCTGCGGTTGAAGGTGGTACCACATTTGGGAAGATTAATGTCAATGCAATATCAATCCTATGATTATGATATGCAGTCAAAAGATCACCGACCTGTCCGCTGGATAGTTTGACATCCATATCCGGATACTGATTTCTGTATTTTTCAAGTACAGAGGGCAGAAAATCTCTGACGGCCGCATCCAGAAACCCGATCGTTAATGATCCGGATACAAGTTTATTATGCTGTCTGATTACGGCAATCGCACTGTCGTAATCGGCCAGCATTTTTTGTATTTTCGGCAAAAATGCCTTTCCGAGCTCTGTCAGAGAAACTGCATGTTTACTGCGGTGAAACAATTCTACACCACCCAGTTCTTTTTCGAGCGCCATGATGTGCTTGGAAAGCGTAGACGGACTGATGTACATACGGTCTGCGGTTTTCTGATAATTCAACGTATATGCCAGATCGGCAAATTCTTTTAAGATTTCAATATTCATGGATGTCCCCCTTTAAAAATCATAATGCCATAGAAGTTGCGGTTTGTCGAGAGGAGACAGGGCGGCGGTTTGGGGAGACAGAGCCGCCGCCCTGTCTCCTCTTTCCAAAACGGAACTACACGTTTCCGTATGGGAAACACGCTTTGTATGGAAGCTGTGCTATGTTGGATTCAGAACAAAACGGGTGCATGAAAGAGAGGAGGAAAAGCAGATGACGGAACTGACTGCAGAAAACATTTTTCAGGTTGTGAAAAATGCGCAGGATGCGGGAATGCTTGAGCTGTTTCCGGGGTTGCAGGCAAAGATGGGGCCGGGCGAGCGGTTTTTTGAATCGCTGCAGAGAGATCTTCTGGACAAATATGACATCGATCAGCTGGATCTGGTGCTTTACAATCTTGCTCCAGCGATCGCGTTCATGGCAGAGCAGGAACACTGGGAGCCGGCAGAATTCACAGCAGAGGAATTCTTCCAGGCAGTGAAGAATCTTCAGACGATGGGCGTTTTCGAGGTGAAGCGTGAGAAGACATTGAAGCTTCCGGGCAGCGGAGATAAATTCTTCGAATACTATCAGGATATTCTGGTACACAAAATCGGCGTGGATGTCCTGGATCAGATCCTGTACACGATGGGACAGTGCATCGGATATCTGGCAACAGACGCGGCACTGGAAAACTATAAAGCACAGTAGAAATGAAAGGAGCATTGCGAAATGAGCAATATTGATACATATATCAAAGCATTATCCGATGCAGATGCAGCATTAGAGATCGTCACCGATCAGGATGCCTGCAAAGCATATGTCAATAAAAACTACAGCCGCATTCCGGCGGCTGCGCCAAAAGCGATCGTTTATCCGACGACGGCAGAGCAGGTAGAAAGAATCGTAGAACTGGCAAACGAAAACAGGACGCCGCTTGTTGTCCGTTCCTCTCAGGGAAACACAACATACAACGGTTCCTCCGTTCCGGCAGAAGGTGTGGATGCAGTCGCAGTCAACTTATCAAAGATGACAAAGATCATGCACATTGACACAAAGAACGGAACCGCGATCATCGAAGCAGGCGTAACTTACAAACAGTTAAACGAAGCATTAAAAGAGAAGGGATGCTACGTAGAGCATCCGCTCCAGGTAAGAGCAGAGAAATCGGTTCTGGCAAGCCTTCTTGACAGAGAGCCGGTGATGACACCGAAGCACTGCTGGGACGTGCCGGATCCGCTTGCCTGCATCGAGCTTTATATGGGAAACGGTTCCGTCTTCCGTACCGGTTCCGCAGCAGGCCCGGGAACACTCGAAGAAATGCTCGAAGCGGGCTGCGCGATCAACCAGCCACAGGGTCCTTACACCTTGGATCTGGTCCGCGTGATGAGCGGTGCGCAGGGAACACTTGGAATCGCAACCTGGTGCTCCGTAAAGATCCGACCGATCGGAAGCGTCTGCGAACTGGTTTACGCACAGAGCGATGACATTGACGCCCTGGCAGCTTATGAAGAACAGGTGGTACGCCGCAGACTGGGAGAGAACACCTTTATCGTAAACAAGACAGCATTTACGCAGATCACGGGAATCGATGCAGACATAAAGAAGTGGATCATGGTAACAGATGTCAGAGGCAACCGTTACTTCCCGGAAAGATATGTAGAAGATCAGATTTACGATATGTCAAGTCTGGCAAAGGATGCCGGCCTTGAACTGGTAAAAGAAATCCCGGGTGTCTGCAACAAGACCGTTCAGGCCTGCATCGATGAAATTGCAGCTTCGGATGACTATTGGAAAGACCGCAGGGGAACAGACAGAGTGGATCAGTTCTTCCTTTCAACATTAGACCGCGTATCCATTTACAGCACGATCGCGGAAAAGGCAGCAGAAAAATGCGGTCTGGCAGCAGAAGAAATCAGCATTTATGTGCAGCCCTGTATGATGGGCCGCAACTGCCATATCGAGTTCCTGATTCCGGTAAAAGCAGATCAGGCTGCCGAACTGGAAATGATGATGGGAATCTGCATGCTGGATAACAAAGCATTCTTCAGCCGCCCATACGGACCGATGACAGAGAAGATTTATGCAAAGAGCACGACACAGACACCGTTCATGGTTCATATCAAAAACTTCTTTGATGAAAACAGGATCATGAATCCGGGCAAGCTTGTTTATTAAGTGAGGGAAGACATGAAGCGGCAGATGCCGCTATATCAAAACAGGAGGATTTCAAGATGGCATTAATGGATTATAAAAAGGATCAGTTTTACTGCAACCGCTGCAGCAACTGCAAATTCATCCCGTCTTACCGGATTCAGGCTGGAAGCCCTGATACGATCAACATCTGTCCGGCAATGACAAAATATAATTTTCACGCATACAGTGGAAGCGGCAAATTAGAGATCGGCTATTCGATCAATGACGGACATTCCGAACTTTGCGAGACCACGCAGAATGTTGCTTATAAATGTACCCTTTGCGGCGCATGCGATTATCACTGCAAGGTTTTCCGCAAGGACATCGATGTTTCAGAGAATATTGAAGAACTCAGAAAAGAGTGTGTCAATGCAGGCCTCATTTATCCGGAGCACCAGGCAATTGCTGATTCCATTGAAAATGAGAACAATCAGCTCACACAGCCGGCTGCAAATAGAATTGACTGGGCAGAGGGACTGGATGTCAAGCGCACGGGCAAAGATGAGACCGGCAGCATCTACCTTTACGCCGGTGATGTCAGCGGATACAGCAAAACTCTGGCAGAGAGAACAAAACAATTAGTCAGCCTTCTGACCTCTAAAAATCTGGATCTCATCGTATCCGGCGCAAATGAACCGACTGCGGCAGACAAGGCATTTGATCTTGGTTTTACCGCAGTTGGAACAAAAGCGGCGAAGAAGCTGGCAGAGGAAGTGAAAAAATCGGGTGCGTCTACGCTGGTGACGCTGGATGCACACGCATATATGGCATTTAACTTCCATTATCCGAGAAACGGTGTTGACCTTGGCGTAAAGGTCATGCATATCACACAGCTTTTGGCGCAGCTTATCAAAGACGGACTGCTGACAGCATGCAAAGAGGCGGACTTAAAGGTTACCTATCAGGATCCGTGCAACTTAGGCCGCCGGAGCGAGCCGTTTAAAGACAATTATTACGGACAGAACAAACGGCGCCGTCCGATGGAACTGGTCCGCACAGGCGATCTTGGCGAGTATCAGGCACCGCGCGACATCCTGGCAGCGATCCCGGGCGTGGAGCTGATCGAGATGAACCGCATCAAAGGCTGGGCATACTGCTGCGGCAACGGCGCAGGTGTGGCTGAAGTCAATCCGGAGCTTCTGGATGCAACCGGCAAAGAGCGTATGGCAGAAGCAAAGAAGACCGGAGCGGATGTAATGGTTACCGCCTGCCCGATGTGCGAATATGCACTTGGCAAGGCATCCGATATGAAGGTGACAGACATCATCGATCTTGTTCTTGAATATATGAAATAGGGAGGATTTGTCATGTTAATGAATGAACAGGCTTATAAAGAAATCGAAGCAATAGTAGGTCCTGAGAATATCACGGCAGATCCGCAGATTTGTGATACCTATTCTCAGTTTAACTTCCACAGACCGGATCCGGAAATCTGGTGGTGCCGTCCGGACGCAATCGTCCTGCCGGGATCAACCGAAGAAGTATCCGCATTCGTAAAGGTCTGCAACAAATATCAGATCAAATACAAAGCGCATTCCACAGGATACGGCGCGCACAACGGCGCAACCTCTCCGGATATGGTTCTGGTTGATCTTCGCCGGATGAACAAGATCGTTGAGATCGACGAGAAGAACATGGTAGCGGTCATTGAGCCTTATGCAGTCGGCGGCGCGATCCAGGCAGAAGCCTGGAAGAGGGGCTTAAATGTCTGCATCACAACAGCCGGCCCGCAGTCCTCTGTACTGGCAAGTGTGGCAGCACATCTGGGCGGCTCCTGCGCAAGCGTTTCCATGGGATACAACGGACGGAACATGCTGGCATGCGAATGGGTTGCGCCAAACGGCGACATCATCAAAATGGGTTCTGCAGACAGCGACGCAGGCTGGTTTTCCGCAGACGGCCCCGGCCCTTCCGCAAAAGCTTTTATCCGCGGATTCAACGGTTATGATGGCGCACTCGGCATCTTCACTAAGGCAGCAGTCAAGCTGTATCACTGGGCAGGACCGGACGATTATACCATCGCAAACGACGGCAACCTTTATGAAGCAGATGTGCAGGTGCCAGAGAACATGCATTTCTACACCCTGATCACAAAGGATTACGAGAGCACCACAAATGCCTATTACAAGATTGCGGAATGTGAGATCTGCTACTACATGAACAAATTCTCCATTGGCATCACGGGCCGCGGCTACATGCCGGAGTTTATGGAAGAAGCAGTGAAGCGCCCGCACTTAAGAGAGGCGCTCAAGATGGGACGGCACAGAACCGTTATGGTCGTGATCGGCAACAGCGAGCGTGATCTGCAGTATAAAGTGGATTGCCTGAAAAAAATCGCCGAAGAAGAAAACGGCATTCTGATCGGCGGTCATGCCGAAACACCTTATGCCAAAGTACATCTTTGCTCTCTCTGCAGAGCAGACGGATATGCATCCCTGTTTAACGGTCCGGGCTCCTTCCACGTGGCAATGGGCGCTGACGAAGCACTGGATGTCGTATTCAAGCAGGCGCAGTACGCACAGGAGATCAAAGAAGAGATGATTGCAAACGGCGAGACCGTTGATGACCTTGGCGACGGCTCCTATGTCGCGATCTGCGGACAGCAGCCGATCGGACACAACGAGGCGGTCATGCTGATCGACATGGATGATGAAAGATCCGCAAAGGCAATGATGAAGTATTCGATGGAGACCGCAAAGGTACTGTATGATAAGGCGCTTGGCGGCATCGGATTCGCGGCATTCGGCGGACCGGATCAGATCATGATGTTTAACGATAAGGTTTACAAATATTACAGTCATATCCAGCGGATCAAGCAGTCGGTGGATCCGGATAACCTGGGAGCAATGACCTTCGTATAAGAGAGGAGAGAATCATGGCAGAAAAGAAAAATGTAATTGTCGTCGGCGGCGGATGCGCAGGATTAAGCGCTGCGTACCATTTGCACAAAAAAGGATACGGTGTCGAGGTGTATGAAGCGCAGGAGCGTTTCGGCGGCCGTATGGGCATCTATGAAGAGAACGGATACCTGATCGATGAGTATGCGCAGTTTGTACATCCGAGCTATAAGAAAGCAAAAGAGATGCTGACAGAGATGGGCATCATCGATGACCTGCAGCCATTCGACCTGGGCGGCGGCATGAACGTATGGTTCAACAACCACTGGGTTGCAGCGTTCCCGGATCCGTCAGATGCGGAAGCTGTTGCTGCTAACAAAGAGTGGATGGAGTATATGGGCGAGGATAATTTCAACGCATTTGTCGCCTATTGCGCAAAATACTGTGACGGAAAGTTCTACGAAGGTTCTACCGACTGGATGATGGACTGTGATCAGGATGACGGCAGCAACTTCGGTGAATTTGTAAAGAATAACTTTGGCGAGCGTGTGCTGGAGTATTTCGTACAGCCGGTTGTGGCTTCTCTTGGCCTGGAATATCCGGAAAAGTGTGGTACGGCATTCGGTCTGCAGATTGTATGGACCGTTCTGGTCGGCGGCGCTGCTGTATTAAAGGGCGGCCTCGGACGTCTGGCAAATGAGATCGTCAACATCATCGGACCGGAGCATGTTCATCTTGGCGCGCCGGTTGCAGAGATCGTTATTGAAGATAAAAAGACGAAGGGCATCAAACTGGAGTCCGGTGAATATATCGAATGTGACACCGTGGTTTGTGCGACCACAGCACCGGCGGCATTAAAGATCACACCGGGTCTGCCGGATTATATGAGAAAGCCGGTAGAGCGCGTGACGCTTTGCAGAACCATCCATTCCACGCTGTTCTTTGATGAGAAGCTGACAGACGGCAAGAAGCCGGTGGGCGGACTCCTGCCGAGAGAACTGGGAGAGCCGTTCTGCACCTGCCTGTTCCAGTCTTCCAGAAACCCGGTTGCACTTCCGGATGATCATTCCGATGCCATGAGCGTGTTCTACTTTGGAGAAGACCAGCTGCCGAAGTATTGGGATCTGTCTGAAGAAGAAATCTTAGAGCATACCTTCAGCGTTGTGAAAAAGTACTTCTCCGAGCTGCCGGATCACTACATCGGCGGACACGTGGTAAAAGCACCGATGGCAAACTTCACGATGCGAAACGGCTGCCCGTCTGCGATCAAGGAGATGCGTGACAACCATTATAAAGATATCGAAGGCTTCTACTTCTCAGGAGATTACATGTACACAGGTTCCTATGAGTCGGCACTCAACTGCGGATGCAACGTTGCACGCTGCATCGATGGTGAAATCGAGAGCATCTAGGAGACAGGGGACGGTTCTCTGTCTCCTCATTACAAGGGAGGTGCGTTATGGCACAGGAAAAACAAAAAGTAAGTAATAATTTCGGCGTAAGAGGATGGCTGATCATTATCTTTTTCGGCATCATGCTCTTCTTAAACTCTTCTCTGACAGCAGACGGTATGAACATTATCCTTCCGACGCTGGCAGGCAAAATCGGAACAGATCCGAATGCGATGTTAAGCCTGAATGGTATCGGCGGCTGGATCGCAGTAGTAGGCGCATTTGTTCTGTCCGGTCTGGTTCAGAAGATCGGCCCGAAAAAGGTCATCCTGATCTCACTGGCAATCGTTGCGGTTTCATTCCTTTCTCTGTCATTCATCAAAGGAATGGCAGGATGGGCAGTATGTATCATCTTAATCAACGTTTTCGCAAATGGTATGAGCTTCTGCGGCGGCTCCGCGCTGATCGCAAGCTGGTTCCCGACCAAAAAGGGAATGGCAATGGGATGGGCTACCATGGGTAATAACATGGCATCCGCAGTATTTATCCCAATCTTCTCAATTCTTCTTGGCGCAAGTGTGAACATGCCGTTCTACGGATATTTCATCTTCATGGTAATCATGTTCATCCTGGGTGTTGTGATCGTAAAGAACAAGCCGGAAGAATGCGGCCTGCTGCCGGACAACGATCCTGCATCTGTTGAGAAGGTAAAAGCACTCGAAGAAGAAATGGCAAACTACAAGAGCCCGTGGACGGTTGGACGTATTCTGAAAGACAAGGACATCTGGTGCGCCGGTCTGGGTTATGGTCTGCTGTTCATGTGTACCGTAGGTCTGGTTTCACAGTTCGTAGCACGTGCGGTAGGTGTCGGCTTTGAGCAGAACGCTGCAGTAGGTATGCTTTCCATCGCAGCCGTAATCGGTATCGTAGCCAGCTATCTCTGGGGCGTGCTGGACACCAAGATGGGTACAAAAGTGGCATCGATCATCCTGGCAATCTTCTTTGCAATCGCTATTATTCTGAACATTCTGCCGGGACATGCAACCTTCATCATCTACACAGTAATGCTTGGCTGTGCACTTGGCGGAAACACAAACTTCTCGACCTCGATGTGCGCATCCCTGTTCGGACGAAAGAACTTCCAGCGGGCATTCAACTTCGTATTCCCGGTAAGCTGCATCTTCCGTGCAGGCGCAGCGGTTATCCTTGGCGCGATCCTTGGTGCGACCGGCGGAAACTTTACCATCGCTTATCTGGTATTCATGGTTGGCGCACTGATCGCAGCAGTTCTGTTCGGATGCATCAACATGACACCGAAAGAGGAGTAATTACTGTACCGGGTACAATATCAGAAACATTCTTAAACAGGAACAACCTTCCAGAAAAGGCCGGGGTGTGTGTATCCCGGTCTTTTCTGCCATATAGGCAGGAAGTCATCCGTTTTTTTAACATTTTTTTGAAGAATTTGGTAAGATAACAGCAAAAGGAAAACGAAAAGGTTACTGTGATACAGACCATAACAGGACGTGGATCCTAAACAAATCAGAAAGCAGGTGAGCCTATGAATTTTAAGCAGATCGATGGTTTTTGCTATCTTGCCCAGACACTGAATTTTTCCAAAGCAGCGGATTTGCTGTATCTGTCCCAGCCGGCATTCAGCCGGATGATCTCCATGCTTGAGGATGAACTGGGGTGTCAGCTTTTTATCCGAAGCAAGACAGACCCCAAGCTGACACCGGCGGGGGAGCGGATCTATCAGCATATGACGGTACTGCAAAGAGAATACGAGGATATCATGGGCATTGCAAAGCTTGCCAAAATGGACAGGCTCGGCAGCATCCGGATCGGCATACTTGACAACGGACTGACGGTAAAAAGCAGAAACCTGCTGGTCGGATTTCAGGAGCAGTATCCTGATGTAGAGATCATCCTGCGTGAGTTTTCAGAGGTCGAGATTTTTCATGCATTGGAAATGGGATGGATCGATGTGGCTTTTCTGGTTCATTTTCCGGAAGTCTTCAAAAAAAACACGGAAGGGATCGTGACAGAGACCAGCAGGGAATGTGTGATCTTTCACAAAAGCCATCCCATGGCAGAATTGCCCGAGGTGCGCATTGCGGATCTGAAAAATGAGCAGTTTATCATGCTTCGGGAAAACAAGTCAGAAATGGGATACAACAGTGCCATGACACAATGTCTGGCCAACGGATTTTCCCCTGATATCGTGATGAAGGCAGATTCGGTGGCCGGTGCCCTCTCGGGTGTGGCCTGCAATCTCGGCTGCACGATCCTGACAGATTCCCTGCGGTATCTGACGGAAGACAATGTTGTGTTTGTTCCGGTCAAAGGGAGTAAGCCTTTGTCGCATTGGATGATCTGGAAGAAAGAAATCGTAAACAGCAGACTGCATGATCTGATCGATTACACGAAGGCTGTAGTAGAGCAACACTGAAGCAAAAGATAAAGCAATATTAAAAAAGTGATGGGGCAGTAATGGAGGAATCACAAATGGTATCAAATGTAAAACGCGTACTGCATACGGGGATCAGTGTGTACGATATGGAGGAATCGGTTGGCTGGTATCATAAACACCTGGGCTTTGAGCTGGTGGAAAATGTGGGATTTATTCCGCCGCTGAAAGCAAAGATCGCATTTCTTGAAAAAGACGGATATCAGCTGGAACTGTTTGAATATGAAAACCCGAAAAAATTACCGGAGGACCGGCTGTTTCCGAATTCGGATCTGCAGACGGTCGGTACTAAACATGTTGCATTTGCGACAGACGATATGGATGCGTTAAAGAAAGGCTTTGAGGAAGGCGGTGTGGAAATCGTTCATGAAGCCAGGATGGGGCAGGATGCAGTAATGTTTATTCACGACTGCAACGGTGTCCTGATCGAGTTTATTCAGAAGCCGGAATAAAAGCGCTGCAGGATGAAAAGAGGGGGAGCTCACACATGGTGTGCAGCTCCTTTTATGCTGCCAGATGTATGCAAATCCTGCATACAAAAACGCATTTTAAAGCATTTCCTAAATACAAGAAGAACGATTATCCTATATATAGAAAAAGAAAGTTCAGGCAGGTAAGAAGGAGGATTTTAAATGCGCCACGGATTGAAATTTGTTCTGCTGTACTGGTTAAACAGTCCGGAATATACGGAAGTCGTTAAGACGGGGCTGCAGAGGCTTGAAGAGGTAAAAGAAGTGGAAGACCTGGTGGTCGGCACACCGTCTGACATCGTGGATGATGTGATCGTTGCGGATTATGATGTGGCTGCAGTGATCTCATTCAGAGAAGAGTCGGATTTTCCGGTTATTTTCCAGTCTGAACAGCATCTGTCAATCGGTAAGTATATTCATGATCATCAACTCGCAAAGAATATGCAGGGTTTTATGATTCGCTACTAAAGGCTCATTAAGAAAAGGGAGGTACTAAGAAATGGGTAATAGTGCAGTTGTTGATGTGGCAGGGAAAGTTGATGTAACAGGAAAGGTTCCCGCCAAATCCAAATTCGGGTATGCGTTCAGCGGCATTTCATTTTGCTTCTGCCAGCTGATCCCGACGTTTCTGATTTATTTTGCAACAGAGAATCTGCTTTTAAGTGTCGGCGCAGTCAGTCTGATGATGATGCTTGTCAAAGTGCTTGACGGTGTGTCGGATATCGTGGCTGGTCTGATCATTGACAAGACCAATACAAGCAAAGGAAAGGCACGTCCGTGGATGCTTCGTGCAGCGATCCCGTATGCGATCTGCATGATATTGATGTTTTCGGTTCCGACAACGCTTGGCCCGACAGCAAAAATGCTGATGCTGGCTGTATTCTATGCATTAACGGTTTCCGTATTCGGTACGCTGATCGGTGTGGCAAGACTTGCACTGATCTCCAGAATGACAGATAATAAAAAAGAGCGCGGAATTCTTGGCGTGCTTGGGGATGGTGTAGCGTGTGTATGCATCGGCGTCGGCATGGCAGTAGCACTGCAGATCGTCGCAGCAGTCGGCTGGACCATGACATTTGTACTGTTTGCAGCAATCGCAGCAATCTCAGCAATCATCTGCTACGCGCTGACAAGAGAGCGCACGGATGAACTGAGCGAGGCGCTTGACGAGGAGAAAAAAGAACAGGCCACCACGATCAAAGTATTCTTCAAGACACTGTTTACCAACAAATACGCACTGCTTCTTCTGATCTACATTCTGCTTCAGCAGATGGCGGGCGGTTCCATTACAGCAGGCGGTACCTATTATTTCCAGCATGTGTATGGCGACATCAACGGATTCTCCCAGATGATGACCATTACCGTTGTCTGCGCAGTCGTTGCCCTGATCGTATGCCCGTTCTTAGTAAAGAAGCTCGGAACCAAGAAGATGTTCTCACTTGGATGTATCTTATCGGTTATTTGCTACCTTGCCATGATCTTTGCGGGAAGACAGAACCTCGTTATGCTTCTGATCTGCCTGCCGCTTTCACAGGTATTCGGACAGATGTTCCTGATGACACAGGCAGGCCCGATGGCAGCTGCAGTATCGGATTACAGCTTTAAGAAAACCGGCGTACATGCGGAAGGCGTGATCTCATCTGTCGTAAACATCGGTATCAAGATCGGAACAGCGATCGCAACCGGACTTCTTGGCATGATCATGAGCATCGGCGGCTATGCAGAGGGCGCAGCAGTTCAGTCAGCACGTGCCGTAAACTCCATTTATGTGGCATACATGATCGTTCCGCTGATTCTTTTCGCAGTACTTGCTGTCCTGTATATCACAACCTATAAACTTGAGACACCGGCAGAACAGGCATAAGAAACGGCTGGTAAAAGGAGAACACAATGAGTCAGAGAAAAGAGATGCTTTTCAAAAACACAGAATTCATCGGATATACCGACTTAAACAAAAAGCCGGGATTCCAGATGGCGATGTACAAAAGCCCGGAGGGCAGATATTACATCTACACGGCATGCTTCAGAGACAACGGATTCAACATTGTAGATGTGACAGATCCGAAGAACCCGACATCCAAATGGGTGGAGGGAGACTGGATCGGCGAAGTGCATGACGGACAGAACCTTGCAAAGATCCAGACCGGTGACGGGAAGCTGATCTGTATGTACGGCGGCACGATGCGCGTGCTGCACGGGACACATGAGATGCCGTTCTGGGGTGGTATTAAAATCTATGACATCGCAACGGATCCAATGAATCCGAAGTTCCTGGGACAGTTTGAATGTGAAGACGGCCCGGGCGCGCACAGAAGCTTTTACAATGGCGGCGATTATGTCTATGTGGTCGGAAGCAAACGGAATTATATGGGATACATCATCCGCATTGTGGACATTTCCGATCCGACCAATCCTAAGGAAGTCGGCAGCTATTGGGATGACGCCCAGTTCCTGGGGAATAAAAAGGCAGATGAAATACCGGAGATCGGTACGGAAGAATTCATGAAACTGCCCAGTATGCATGCGATTACCGTAAAGGATGATATCCTGTATGCGGCCTATCCGAATGTCGGCTTCTGCCTGATCGATGTACATGATAAGAGCAGACCGCATCTGATCGGGAAGCTCCCATTAAATCCGCCGTTTGGGCGCGGCCAGGGCGGCGCGGCAGTGCATTCGGCAATGCCGCTCGGCGACAGACCGTATGCCATCGTTACAACCGAAGGCGAGCGGGTACGCTATTTTGATGATAATCGCACGGAAGGCATGTTCCACAAGATCACAACACAGCCGATGAACTTTATCGGTATGGTTGAGACGGTAGACCCACAGAATCCGAGCCTGATCGCGATCTTCCCGTATCCGGAAATGCCGGAAGGCTACACACACGGAGAAAACTTCAATATTGTAGACGGCACACGCGCGGTCTTCGGCCCGCACAATATGTTTGACGCATTCGGACAGGACTGCTATGAAAAACGCGACGACCGCGTATACAACTGCTACTTCCATGCAGGCCTGCGGATCTACGATGTGTCCGATCCGTTCGTGCCGAAAGAAATCGCATACTTCCTGCCGCCGGATCCGGAAGGCCCGAACTGGTTCGATACCGAAGAGGGAGATCTGCTTCCCGGACCGCAGGTGGCCATTACAGAGGATATCCTGGTGGATGACAGAGGATATATCTACGTAGACACTTATCAGGATGGAATGTACATCGTGAGATGCACCGTTTAAGGAGACAGGGTGGGGAGACACAGAACTGTCCTAAGGCTATAAAAGCATTGCTGAGATAGACAAATGATGATATAATATGCCTATACAAAAACGGAGGTGATAATTATGTTTGTACAGCAGGAAGTTATCAGACCATCTGCGGATTTACGAAATCACTACAATGAGATCTCCAGACAGTGTCGTGAGAATAATGAAGCAGTTATTATTACGGTAAATGGAAGAGGAGATACGGTTTCTCTCGCTTATGAGGAATATAAGAGAATGAAAGCAAGGATTGAACTTTTAGAGATTCTTGCAGAAGCTGATGAAGATGTTAAGTATGGAAGAGTTGCACCTATAAAGGATACGTTTGATGACTTAAGGAGTCTTCTTAAGGAGGAAAAGGCTTGAAGTACGAAGTTATGCGAACGGACACAGCGGATTCCTTAATTCGAAAAATAGTTCTTTATGTTGCAGAAAATTTTGGCACAGATGTGGCACTGGAAAAACTGGATTATCTTGAAGAAGCTATTTTGAATCTGGGGGATAATCCTTACATTGGCGTTGAACCAAAATATAATGTGCTAAGGCGTCAAGGATACCTGGTTCTTATTTTGGAAAAAGATCTTGTGTTTTATAAGGTTGATGATAGTAAGAAACAGGTTATTGTAAATGCAGTTGTAGACCAAAGACAGGATTACTTAAGTATTATAAGAGGTTTGT
>JAFUBZ010000026.1 GCA_017459945.1 Eubacterium sp. | reverse complement strand
TGTTCTGAAAGAATTCGAGGAGGGAAATGCTCCGGCCTGATTTCTCTTTGAAAATTGCTTGATGATTTGTGCGGTTTCGGCTACAATGGAAACTGCATGAAGGGCCTTTTTGGATCTTAGGATACAAGGAGGCTTATAATGAAAAAAATAGTCAGCCTGTTTATGGCGATTCTAGTTTTGCTTTTAACCGGATGTGGAGAGGATGGTATCCTTTTATCACAGGATACGGAATCGGTACAGGTTCAAAACGAAGCGGCGTCCGAGATCAATGAGGAGGCCGCTTTATCCGATGAATTGATGTATGTTTACGTCTGTGGAGAGGTCGTGGAACCGGGCGTGTATCCGCTGCCGCCGGGAAGCCGGATCTATGAGCTTGTGGAAGCGGCGGGCGGCCTGACCGAGTCGGCGGCACCTGAGAGTGTGAATCTCGCACAGGAGCTTTCTGATGGGCAGATGATCAATATCCCTGCCGAGGGAGAAATGCAGGATACATCAGCAGCCGGTACAGAAACCGGAACAGACGGTGATAAAGTCAACATCAACACGGCATCAAAGGAGCTTCTGATGTCATTAAACGGGATCGGGGAAACGAAGGCGGACAGTATTTTGTCCTATCGGGAACAGAACGGTCCGTTTGATTCGCTCGAAGATCTGATGCAGGTGGATGGGATCGGCCAGGGCACATTTAGCAAGATCAAGGATAAGATAACGATATAAGAGGTTTATTATGGCTGTAAAAGTACTGGTTGTAGATGACGAAGAGCTGATCGTAAAAGGGATCCACTTCAGTCTTGTTCAGGACGGGATGGAAGTAGACTGTGCATATGATGGAGAAGAAGGACTGCAAAAAGTAAAGGAGAACCGCTATGATGTGGTGCTCCTTGATATCATGCTGCCTAAAATGGATGGGTTTGAGGTATGTCGTCAGATCCGTGAGTTTTCAAAAGTACCGATCATCATGCTAAGCGCCAAGGGCGAGGATATGGATAAGATCCTGGGATTTGAATACGGCACGGATGATTATATTACAAAACCGTTTAACATTCTGGAAGTCAAAGCGCGCATCAAGGCGGTCCTGCGCCGTGTTTCCACAGAGCAGGAAGTCATTACGGACGGTCCTTTGATCAAATACGGCCAGTTCCATCTCGATACGGAGAGCCGCAGACTGATGATCTCGGATAAGGAGATCTTCCTGACCGCAAAAGAATTTGACCTTCTGGAGCTTCTTGTGCGGAACGCGGAGAAGGTGTTCAGCCGAGAGCAGCTTTTGAACATGGTATGGGGCGCGGACTATCCGGGTGACGTCAGAACCGTGGATGTCCATGTCAGAAGACTCCGTGCAAAGATCGAGCCGGTGCCGAGTGAGCCGCGTTACGTTCATACCAAATGGGGCAGCGGTTACTATTTCCATTCTGCATAAGGGTGCGTGACCGATGAAGGGAGCATCTTTCAAAAAATATCTGAAAAGTCAGAAGTTTTTGTTATTTCTGTTATTGATCATTTTTGGTATCGTCCCGGGATTTATCCTGCGTGTATGCGTGATCACATCTTATGAGCATGCTGCCATTCTGCAGCGTTCAGATGCAGTGATCAGGCAGATGGAGGTTTTTTCTGCGCGTCTGACACAGGATGGCCTTTTTCCGGAGATCGATTCTTTGGATGAAATGATATCAGATGAAATGGAGGAGATCGGCGCAGGTTATGGCGCGCAGATCGTATTGGTTGATTCTGATTATCAAATCTTAAAAGCTTCCTACGAGACAACGGAAACAGAATATATTCCGGATGATGAGACGATTCGAGCCTTTATGGGTGAGAATGTCACGGAAACAGATGTAAAGGCAGATGTCTTTACGATCGCGGTGCCTGTCTGGAATGATGAAGAGGATGATACACTGGGGATCATCCTGTTTTCGGCACCGGCAGATTTTGTCAGGGGCGGTCTCTGGCGGCTGAAGAGGATGATCACACTGTTTCAGATCGTTGTTGCGGTCGCGGTGATCCTGATCGGTTTTATTCTGTCAGGAAAACTTACACGCCCGTTTAAACGCCTGACAAGGTCGATCCAGGATGTGCAGGAGGGTTATCAGTCTCATTTTGAACCGGTTGAGACTTTTACGGAAACAACGCAGCTTTCCGAGGCCTGCAGCGATATGCTTGGCAGACTGAAACGATTGGATGACAGCCGGGAGGAGTTTGTTTCGAATGTGTCGCATGAGCTGAAGACACCGCTGACTTCAATGAAGGTATTGTCGGATTCTCTTTTGAGCCAGGAAAATGTGCCGAATGAGATCTACAGAGATTTTATGCAGGATATCGCCGGTGAGATCGACCGGGAAAATTCGATCATCAATGACCTTTTGTCTCTTGTTACCCTGAACAGAGAAAGCGGAGAGCTGAACATTCAGGAAGTCAGCATCAACGACATGCTTGATTTGCTGATGAAGCGCCTTCGTCCGATCGCAGAACAAAAACAGGTAGAGCTTCTTTTGGAGAGCTTCCGGCCCGTTACGGCAGAAGTGGATGAGGTGAAGCTGACGCTGGCGATCTCCAACCTGATCGAGAATGCGATCAAGTACAACCGCCCGGAAGGCTATGTACATGTGACGCTGAATGCGGATCATGAAAACTTTTTTATCAATGTGATCGACAACGGAATCGGTATCCCCGAAGAAGCGCAGGAACATATCTTTGAGCGCTTTTACCGTGTGGACAAGTCGCACTCACGAAAGATCGGCGGAACAGGGCTTGGCCTTGCGATCACACACAGCATCGTCGGACTGCATCATGGCGCGATCCGCGTGCACAGCGTAGAGGAAGAGGGGACGACTTTTACGGTAAGGATCCCGTTGGAGTATTATTCTGAATAATGATCTTTTCAATCGAAAGGAGTGACGTAAGATCAATCGCATCAGAGGAGGATTTTTTGCGATTTCCTTCCTGCTGCTTCTGATCCTTTTTGGCATTTCCTTCCGCCAGTATGATCAGCAGGTGCTTCGCTTAAAGGAGCAGCGCCAGATCATCAGTGGAACCGTCATTACCAAAGAGGAAAAAGAACAGACGATGATGTATCTTTTGCGCGATGTTTCTTTTCATACTACTTCCGGTGTGGAACGCGCAAAAAAAGCGATCCTGTATGCAGAAGATGATCAGATCATGATTGGCAGCAGGGTCCGTTCGCTCGGCCCGGTTCAGGGCTTTTCATCCGGCAGAAATGAGGGCAATTTTGATTTTGCCCGTTATTACAAATCGCAAGAAATCGTGTTTAGTCAATATGCAGATCAGCTTACCGTGACCCGGGAGCCGGTCTTATCAATCCGTGAATGGCTGTACCGGATCCGGAGCAGGATGCGTACAGGAATCGAGGCGGCAGCAGGAGAAGAGGACGCCGGGATTCTTTGTGCGATGCTGCTTGGCGACCGCAGTCTTATGGATGAAGATATGAGGAGGCTTTACCAGCGAAACGGTATCTCACATATCCTCGTGATCTCAGGGCTGCACATTTCTTTAATAGGGGCTACGGTATTTGGCTTTTTAAAACGAAGGCTTGGCCTGCGCTATTTCCTAAGTCCCGCGATCAGCGGTGTGGTCGTATTCCTGTTTGTCCTGATGAGCGGGATGTCGGTCAGCGCCACGCGGGCAATGATCATGTTTTTCTTCTATCTGGGCGCACAGGTGAGCGGCAGATTTTATGATACGCTGACCGCATTGCTTTATTCTGCAGTGATTCTATTGTTATGCAATCCGCTTGCTATTTTGCAGACAGGATTTCAGCTCTCTTACGGAGCTGTGTTTTCCATTTCTATTCTTTTGCCTGTGGTCAGAGATCTGCTGCCGGTGCCTGATTGGATCAGGCGTATTCCACACGGCGAGTCATTTTTTCAGTCGGCACAGCTTTCACTATCTGTCTGGCTTGGGCTGGCACCGCTTAGTGCATCGATGTTTTATTACATTTCTCCGTATTCCGTTCTATTGAATCTGATCGTCGTGCCCTGTGCCACGCTGCTTTTGGCAGACGGGCTGATCGGCGGTTTGTTTGGCATTTTCCAGCCTGCGCTTTCCAGAATCCTGATCCTGCCGGATCACTTCATCTTAAAGATGTTTTCCATGCAGATGCATGGTGTAGAGCGCCTGCCTGCACACCAGCTTTTGACCGGTCATATCCGCATCTGGGAACTGGCCGTTTATTATGGTGTGCTGGTTTCGTGCTGTGTGCTTTTACAAAAGAAACACAACAGTCTGCGGAAGAAATATCCGCCGGGGAAGTGGCTTGAGAAAAAGCGGCGAGCGCTTGTCAAACGATACCGTTATCTGTATCTGCTCCCGGTTGTTCTGCTGGTTGTGATCCTTGTAAATCCAATGCAAAAAACATTTCGTGTGAATTTCCTTGACGTGGGACAGGGAGACGGGATCTGCATCGAAACGGGGGATGGCAGCACGGTGATGATCGATGGCGGAAGCACCTCAGAGGATCAGGTGGGGAAATACCGGATCCAGCCGTTTTTGCAATACCATAAGATCCGGCGTGTCGACTACTGGATCGTCACGCATACAGATGAGGATCATGTCAGTGGACTACTGGAGCTTTTGGAAAGCGGGTATCCTGTGTCAAATCTGGTTTTATCTGAAGTGTCTGTGAAAAATGAGACAGAGGATGAAATGATGCTGCGCCTGCGCAAAGCGGCAAAACAGAACCACACCGCGATCCAGACCGTGTCCGAAGGAGCGGTCATTCGCGATGAAGATATACAGATGACCTGTCTGTACCCGGAATCCAAAGAAAACATCACTGATAAGAATGAGCTTTCACAGGTCTGGCTGCTGGAGCACGACGGCTGGCGGTTTCTGTTTACCGGCGATCTCGGAGAAGAAGGAGAGGAACTGTTATTGGAACGAGATCAATTGGAGGATATAGATGTCCTTAAGGTTGGTCATCATGGCTCCAACTATTCCAGCTCAGAAAAGTTCCTGGAAGAACTAAGCCCGGAATACGCAGTCATCTCCGTAGGGGAGAATAATCGGTATCACCATCCGGGAAAAGATGCGTTAAAGAGACTTAATGATACCGGTGCGCGGATTGAGACGACGATGGAGGATGGGCAAATCACGTTCTTTGAGAAGGATGGGGAGATGTTTTTAAAATCTTTTTATGATACAATGTAATCTGCGAGGTGAGTGTTATGTCAAATCATGGATTAAACTATCTGATCATCGGCGCCGGCGGCACAGGTTCCGCAATCGGCATGGCGCTTTTAAAAGCAGGAAAAGATGTGACCTTTATTGCAAGGGGCGCGCATTTAGACGCACTGCAGGAAAACGGTCTGCAGATCCAGACACCGGATGAGACGCTTTCGTTTTGCCCGGTGCAGGCGTGTACGATGGATGCTTATCAGGGAACGCCGGATGTGATCTTTGTCTGTGTGAAGGGTTACTCTTTGGATGAGACGATCCCGTTCATCAAACGAATCGCCAATCAGGATACCGTTGTAATTCCGATTCTGAACATCTACGGAACCGGAGAAGTGATGCAAATAGAGCTTCCGGGCTTTCTGGTGACAGACGGCTGCATCTACGTTGCGGCGCATGTCAGTGCACCCGGACAGATTGTGTTAAGCGGGAACATTCTGCGGATTGTTTTCGGCGTACGGGATCCGGAGGAGTATCGGCCTATATTGGAAAGAATCCGGGATGATCTGCAAAGCGGCGGTGCGACGGTAGTGCTTTCTGAAGATATCAGACGGGATGCAATGATGAAGTATTCCTATATCTCGGCACAGAATGCGTGCGGCGTTTATTATGATGTGCCTGCAGGCGGGATGCAGGAGCCGGGAGAGTGCAGAGACTGCTTTGCGGGACTGAACACGGAGATCAAGATACTTGCAGAAGCGATGGGGATCCGGCTGACAGAGGATCCTGCGAAAAAGAATCTGGCGATCATTGATACGTTAGCGCCGGATATGATGACATCGATGCAGCGGGATTTAAAGGCAGGAAAGCAGACAGAGATTGACGGGCTGGTTTTTAATGTGGAACGTCTGGCAAAAGCGTACGGCGTCAGTCTTCCGTTTTACGAAAAGATTTGTAAAGAACTACGTATTCGGAAGGAAGCAACAGGGAAGTACGATCCGGTGCATTAAACTTACGAGTCGGAAATAGAAAGAAACGAAATGGAAAAGCTTACAGCTGAAATCAAAAATAAAGACTTTAAGCGCGTCTATCTTTTTTACGGTGAAGAGAAATACTTGATCCGGCAGTACCAGAACCGTCTGGTTGAAGCGGTGCTTGGGGAAAACGCCGGGATGAATCTGTCTGTTTTTGAAGGAAAAAACGCAGATCCGAAGGAGATCATGTCACAGGCACAGACGATGCCGTTTTTTGCGGACTATCGTGTGATTCTGGTGCAGGAAAGCGGATTTTATAAAAAGACACCGGAAGGTCTGGCAGAGTATCTTTCCGAGATTCCTGATACGGCAATTCTCCTGTTTGTAGAATCGGAAGTGGACAAGCGTTCCAAAATGTATAAACAGACTGAGAAGAACGGCCGTGCGGTGCAGTTTACGAGACAGAAGGACGCGGTTTTAAAGAAGTGGATCCTTTCCCAATTGAAAAAAGAAGGGAAGAAGATCACGGAACCGGTCATGAATGCGTTTCTTGAATGTACCGGAGATGATATGGAGCTGATCAGCCAGGAGCTCGAAAAGCTTCTGTGTTATACGATGGAAAAGGATGTGATCAGCGCAGAGGATGTAAAGGCAGTCTGTGTCCCATCTGTTGGCAATCACATTTTTGATATGATCGACGCGCTTGCAGCGAAAAACAGACAGCGGGCAATGGATCTGTATCTGGATCTTCTGCGGTTGCGGGAACCGCCAATGCGGATCCTCTATCTGATCGGCAGACAGTTTTATATCTTAAACAGATTAAAAAGCATGCGGAAAACCGGGATCGGGGACAGAGAGATGGCTTCAGCGGTAAAGATCCCGCCGTTTGCGGTCAAAAAAAACCTTGCCCAGGCGGCAAAGTTTACGGATGAACAGATTCAGGAAACGATTGAGACCTGTGTACAGGCTGATGCGGATGTAAAATCCGGACATCTGTCTGACAGGATGGCGGTGGAACTTGTGATGACGACTATTGCGGGATTGTAGAAAGCCATGCTGACTAGTTCGAGAACGGGATCTCAAGCATAAGAAAAGCAGCTGACATGACGGAATCAGCTGCTTTTTATATGTTTATTTTAATTACGCGATGCTGTTAACAGCTTTGGCCAGACGAGCAACCTTGCGGGAAGCGTTGTTCTTATGATAAACGCCCTTTGTAGCTGCTTTGTCGATGGTGGAAGTAGCTTCTACCAGTGCAGCCTGTGCCGCTTCTTTATCATTTGCCGCTACGGCAGCTTCCACTTTTTTGATGGAAGTTTTTACCTTAGAGCGGATCGCTTTATTACGGTCTGTCTTAGTCTGCGTAACAAGAATTCTTTTCTTTGCAGATTTAATATTTGCCAATCGTAACACCTCCTATATAATGGATTAAAAGTGTGTTCCCCGGCTTGACACGGACTGGCCGAAGAAATCATACTCTGATATTCTAGTGGACAGAACCCCGTTTGTCAACCGGAAATCATAAAAAAATGAGCGGTTTTACAGCTTTCTTTATCATTCGCAAAAAATAGACAAATTCCAAAGGATTATGCTATACTTTGCTCTGGAATTTGACTTAGAGGAGAAAATAACTTGGCAGATCAGAATAAAATCAGAAATTTTTGTATCATCGCGCATATCGACCATGGAAAATCCACGCTTGCGGACCGCATCATCGAGATGACGGGGCTTTTGACGAGCCGTGAGATGCAGTCGCAGGTCCTTGACAATATGGATCTTGAGCGGGAGCGCGGCATTACGATCAAGGCGCAGACCGTTCGTACCGTATACCGTGCGGATGATGGAGAAGAATATATTTTCAACCTGATCGATACGCCCGGACATGTCGACTTTAATTATGAAGTGTCAAGAAGTCTTGCGGCATGTGACGGCGCGATCCTTGTCGTGGATGCTGCACAGGGTGTAGAAGCACAGACACTTGCAAATGTATATCTGGCGCTTGATCATGACCTGGATGTGATGCCGGTGATCAATAAGATCGACCTGCCGAGTGCAGACCCTGACCGCGTGGCGGAGGAGATCGAGGATGTTATCGGGATCGAGGCGCAGGATGCACCGCGGATTTCCGCAAAGACCGGCGAAAATGTTCACGATGTCTTAGAGCAGATCGTATCGCATATTCCGGCACCGAGTGGAGATGCCAATGCGCCGTTAAAAGCGCTGATCTTTGATTCCATTTATGATTCCTATAAGGGCGTTATCGTTTTCTGCCGGATCAAAGAAGGAAGTGTGCGTCCGGGAATGCCGATCAAAATGATGGCGACCGGTGCGACAGCGGATGTTGTGGAAACAGGGTACTTCGGCGCCGGACAGTTTATCCCGTGTGAAGAGCTTTCCGCAGGTGAGGTTGGTTATATTACAGCCAGCATTAAAAATGTCAGTGACACGCAGGTCGGTGATACGATCACCGGAAGAGACAATCCGTGTGCGGAACCGCTGCCGGGATATAAGCAGGTTACCCCGATGGTTTACTGCGGTATTTATCCTGCGGACGGTGCAAAGTATCCGGATCTTCGGGATGCACTTGAAAAACTTCAGTTAAATGACGCTGCACTTCAGTTTGAAGCAGAGACGTCTGCAGCGCTTGGTTTTGGATTCCGCTGCGGCTTCTTAGGGCTGCTGCATCTGGAAATCATCCAGGAGCGGCTCGAACGCGAGTACAATCTGGACCTGGTAACGACGGCACCGGGCGTTGTTTACCGTGTGCATAAGACAGACGGTACGATGCTTGAGGTGACCAATCCGTCAAACCTGCCGGATCCGTCAGTGATCGAATATATGGAAGAGCCGGTTGTTGATGCGGAGATCATGGTGACGAGCGAATTCATCGGCAGCATCATGGATCTTTGCCAGGAGCGGCGCGGTATTTACCAGAGCATGGAATACATCGAAGAAAAGCGTGCGTTGTTAAAATATGTCCTGCCATTAAATGAGATCATCTATGATTTCTTTGATGCATTGAAATCCCGTTCGCGCGGATATGCATCCTTTGACTACACACTCAAAGGCTATGAGCGTTCTAAGCTGGTCAAACTCGACATCCTGATCAACAGGGAAGAAGTCGATGCACTTTCCTTCATCGTGTTTGCGGACAGTGCTTATGCGAGAGGACGTAAGATGTGTGAGCGCCTGAAAGAAGAGATCCCGAGACATCTGTTTGAGATCCCGATCCAGGCGGCAGTCGGCGGCAAGGTCATCGCCAGAGAGACTGTTAAGGCGATGCGAAAAGACGTCCTGGCAAAATGCTATGGCGGTGATATCACGAGAAAGCGGAAGCTTCTTGAAAAGCAGAAAGAAGGAAAGAAGCGGATGCGCCAGATCGGAAATGTAGAGATCCCGCAGAAGGCATTTATGAGTGTCTTAAAGCTGGATGAGGATAAGTAAATGGAACTGTATCTGCATATTCCTTTTTGCGTAAAAAAATGTGCATATTGTGATTTTTTATCGGCGCCTGCGACAGATGATATCATTCAGGACTATGTCGGGGCATTGAAAAAAGAGATCAGACAAAAGGCGGCGTGTGTACCGAAAAGAAGTGTGACAAGCATTTTCTTTGGAGGCGGCACGCCTTCTTTGCTGTCCGCAAAGCAGATCATGGAGCTGATGGAGACGGTAAAGCGTTCCTTTTTTATAGAAGCAGATGCAGAGATCACAATGGAGTGCAACCCGGGCACGGTGACAGAAGGGAAGCTGTTTGCAATGAAGGTAGCAGGGATCAACCGGCTTTCCATCGGCCTGCAGTCGGCACAGGATCATGAACTGCGGACGCTTGGACGAATCCACCGGAATGCGGATTTTTTAAGCTGCTATGAACTTGCAAGAAAAGTCGGGTTTCAGAATATCAATGTTGACCTGATCTATGGGTTCCCCGGTCAGACAGCGGAATCGTTTTCGAAGACGCTGCAGGAAGTCTGTGGGGTTTTGCCGGAGCACATATCGGTATATCGCCTGATCATCGAAGAAGGTACGCCGTTTTATGACTGGTATCATAAAGATGCGAAACGAAGAGATGCGGGAGAAACGCCGAAGATCCTGCCGACGGAAGAAGAAGAGGAGCGGATGGAGCAGGCGCTTCGCAAGATCCTTTCCCGGCACGGATATCAGCAATATGAGATCTCCAATTATGCGAGACAGGGGAAGGTCTGCCGGCATAACATCGGATACTGGACGGGCGTAGAGTATCTGGGCCTGGGGCTTGGCGCATCGTCCATGATGGATGCCAGCCGCTTTCAGAATACGTCGGATCTTTCTGAATATATTAAGGAAGATTTTGAACCAAGAGAGAAGATACAGTTGACCAAAGAAATGCAGATCGAGGAATTCATGTTCTTAGGGCTCCGTATGCTTTGCGGCGTGAGGAAGCATGAATTCTACAAGCGGTTCGGACGGGATCTGATGCAGGTCTACGGGGGACAGATCAGAAAGCTGACAGCAATGGGGCTTTTGACAGAAACAACGGAGGATGTGCGGCTGACTGCACGCGGGTTGCAGTGTGGGAATCAGGTTTTCGCGGCGTTTTTGAGTGAGTAACTGTTCAGGCATCCGCCACCCTTCATTCGCAAAATTATAATTATCAATGAATCCGATATCGATATTATAATTTTGCTCATGTAGGGGCAGCGCCTGCAAGGCTCCCCAGGATAACGCCGATCGTTTGGTAAGCAAGCTTTCCATACGATCGTCTTTATCCTGAGATGCCTGAACAGTCACAATTAATTCACAAAATACAGTTGACAAACCATGACGGGAGTGCTACATTTAGTTTCAGGAATATTAGCACTCCCGTTAATTGAGTGCTAACAACCGAAGCGATGAGGAATGTGTTATGGAATTGAATGAGAGAAAATCAAAGATTTTACAGGTGATCATTCAGACATACTTAGAGACCGGTGAGCCGGTTGGTTCGCGGACAATCTCAAAGATGTCGGATCTGAATCTGAGTTCTGCGACAATCCGGAATGAGATGTCTGATTTGGAGGAACTTGGATTTATCGTTCAGCCGCATACCTCTGCGGGCAGGATCCCTTCTGATAAAGGATATCGGTTTTATGTCGATAATATCATGAAGGAAAAAGAGCGCGAGATCTCAGATATGCGAAGCTTTGTGGTGGAGCATACGGAGCGGATGGAGCAGGTGCTGAAGGAAATGGCAAAGCTCCTTGCGGCAAATACGAATTACGCGACACTGATCTCTGCACCGCAAAGCCATGGAAACCGCTTAAAGTTCATCCAGCTTTCACCGGTGGATGATGACCAGATCCTCTGCACAGTCGTTCTGGAAGGCAACATTGTAAAGAATAAGATCCTGCCGACCGATCAGGTTTTGGATCAGGAGGAGATCTTAAAGCTGAACATTTTGCTTAACACCACACTGAACGGCCTTGATACAGAGCAGATCACACTGAATTTGATCGCGAGATTGAAGGAACAGGCGGGTATTCACAGCGGGATCGTCGGAGACATCCTTGATGCGATCGCGGAGACCATCAATACGGATGAGGATCTGGAAGTCTACATGAGCGGCGCGAAGAACATTTTCCGGTATCCGGAGCTTTCGGATACACAGCGCGCGAGCGGGCTGATCTCATTGCTGGAAGATAAGAGCGAACTGAAAAACCTTCTGGTAGACAAATCGGCGGACATCGATGATTCCGATATCAAGGTCTACATCGGCAGTGAGAGCCAGGTGGAAGAGATGGAAGACTGCAGTGTCGTAACAGCGACATATGAGCTGGGAGACGGACTGCGTGGCGCGATCGGCATCGTCGGCCCGAAGCGGATGGATTATGAGAAGGTTATGGACAGTATCAAGACTGTGAAAAAGCAGCTGGATACGATGTATCCGAAAAAGAAAAAAGAAGAAGACATAGGAGACTAGCTGATGGAAGAAAAGAAGGACTTGCAGGAAGAAAAAGATCTGCAGGAGGAGCCGGGTACAGAGGAAACTTCTGAAGAGGTGACCACAGAGGAAACTGCGGCAGAAGAACAGGCTGCCGAGGAAGCGGGAAGCGAACAGACAGCAGACGAGAGCACGGCAGATCCGCAAGAAACCAATGACGCGGATGAAGAAGCCAAAACGGCTGAAACCGAACAGTCTGCAGAAGACGAAGACGGTGAAGACAAGCCACTGTTTGGTAAGAAAAAGAAAAAAGACAAGAAAGATGAAAAGATAGAAGAACTCACCGACCGTGTACAGCGCCAGATGGCAGAGTTTGACAACTACAGGAAGCGGACGGAAAAGGAAAAATCCCAGATGTTCGAAACCGGCGCGAAGAGCATTTTAGAAAAGCTCCTTCCGGTCGTGGACAACTTTGAGAGAGGCCTTGCAGCGATCGATGAATCCGAAAAAGATTCAAGCATCGCAAGCGGTATGGATATGATCTACAAGCAGCTGATCTCCATGCTTGAAGAAAGCGGCGTAAAGCCGATCGAAGCACAGGGACAGACATTCGATCCGGATTATCACAATGCAGTGATGCATGTTGAGGATGAGGCATTCGGAGAAAACATCGTAGCAGAAGAACTGCAGAAGGGTTACATGTACAGAGATTCCGTTCTTCGCTACAGCATGGTAAAGGTGGCCAATTAGCAGGCAGGTGTATCTGCCATGAAATCATAAATTAAGAAATCTTAGAATAAAATGGAGGACAAGACTATGAGCAAGATTATCGGTATTGATTTAGGAACAACAAACAGCTGCGTAGCAGTTATGGAAGGTGGAAAACCGGTCGTTATCACAAATACAGAAGGATCCCGTACGACACCGTCGATCGTTTCTTTTGCAAAGGACGGCGAGCGTAAGGTCGGTGAGCCGGCAAAGCGTATGGCAGTTACCAACGCTGAGAATACCGTTGTTTCCATCAAGCGTGAGATGGGTACAGATTATAAGAAAGAGATCGACGGAAAGAAATACTCTCCGCAGGAGATCTCCGCAATGATCCTGCAGAAGTTAAAAGCTGACGCAGAGAGCTATCTGGGTGAGAAAGTAACAGAGGCTGTTATCACAGTTCCGGCTTACTTCAACGATGCACAGCGTCAGGCAACCAAGGATGCCGGCAAGATCGCAGGTCTGGATGTCAAGCGTATCATCAACGAGCCGACCGCAGCTGCACTGGCATACGGCCTGGACAATGAAAAAGAGCAGAAGATCATGGTATACGACCTTGGAGGCGGTACATTTGATGTTTCCATCATTGAGATCGGTGACGGTGTCATCGAAGTACTTTCCACATCCGGCGACAACCGTCTGGGCGGTGATGACTTCGACCAGAAGATCATCGACTACATGCTGTCTGAGTTCAAGAACCAGGAAGGTGTAGACCTTTCTACAGACAAGATGGCAATGCAAAGACTCCGTGAGGCAGCTGAGAAAGCTAAGAAAGAGCTTTCTTCCGGAACCACAACAAACATCAACCTGCCGTTCATCACAGCTACTTCAGAAGGCCCGAAACATCTGGATATGACGCTGACACGTGCAAAATTCGACGAGCTGACCAGAGACCTGGTAGAGCGTACTGCAGTGCCGGTACAGAATGCATTAAAGGATGCAGGTATTACAGCTTCCGAGCTGGGACAGGTTCTGCTGGTTGGCGGATCTACACGTATCCCGGCTGTACAGGATAAAGTAAAAGCACTGACAGGCAAAGAGCCGAGCAAATCCTTAAACCCGGATGAGTGTGTAGCACTTGGTGCTTCCGTACAGGGTGGTAAGCTTGCAGGTGATGCAGGCGCAGGTGATATCCTTCTTCTGGATGTTACACCGCTTTCCCTTTCCATCGAAACCATGGGTGGTATCGCAACCCGCCTGATCGAGAGAAATACAACCATCCCGACCAAGCACAGCCAGATCTTCTCAACGGCTGCAGATAACCAGACAGCAGTAGACATCAATGTCGTACAGGGTGAGCGTCAGTTTGCAAAAGACAACAAGTCCCTCGGCCAGTTCCGTCTGGATGGTATCCCGCCGGCAAGAAGAGGTGTGCCGCAGATCGAGGTTACCTTTGATATCGATGCAAACGGTATCGTAAACGTTTCCGCAAAAGACCTTGGTACAGGCAAAGAACAGCATATCACCATCACAGCAGGTTCTAACATGTCTGACGATGAGATCGATAAGGCTGTCAAAGAAGCTGCACAGTATGAGGCAGAGGATAAGAAACGTAAAGAAGCGATCGATACCAGAAACGATGCAGATGCATTCGTATTCCAGACAGAGAAGGCTCTCGAGGAAGTTGGCGATGGCATCTCTGCAGATGAGAAGGCAACCGTTCAGGCAGATGTTGACGCATTGAAGAAGCTCCTTGAGGAGAATCCGGATGGCGCACAGCTGACAGAGGCAAAGGTTGACGAGATCAAAGCAGCAAAAGAAAAACTGATGAACAGCGCACAGCAGGTATTTGCTAAGATGTATGAGCAGGCACAGGCAGCACAGGGTGCGGGTGCCGGCGCTGGTCAGGATTTCGGCGGCGCTTCCGCAGGCCCGGACAACGGTGATGATGTCGTAGACGCAGACTACAAAGAAGTATAATTAACAGGCAAGAAATAAATGCAGCGCGGATAAGGGGCTTTTTCTAGTCCCTTATTCGTCTGTGAATCGAAAAAATCTTAAGTCATAAAGGAGAGCATCTAAATGGCAGAACAGAAACGGGATTATTATGAGATCCTTGGCGTTGACCGGGGCGCGGATGATGCGGCGATCAAAAAAGCATATCGTCAGCTGGCAAAAAAATATCATCCGGACGCGAATCCGGGAGACAAAGAGGCTGAACAAAAGTTTAAAGAGGCTTCGGAAGCCTATGCTGTCCTGAGTGATCCGGAAAAGAGAAAACAGTATGATCAGTTCGGACATGCAGCCTTTGAACAGGGCGGCGCAGGCGGACCGGGCGGATTTGATTTCTCCGGTATGGATATGGGTGATATCTTTGGTGATATCTTCGGTGATTTCTTTGGCGGCGGTTCGAGAAGAAGAGATACGACCGCTCCGATGAAGGGTGCAAACCTTCGTGCGGCAGTTCATGTCACCTTTGAGGAGGCGGCATTCGGCTGTGAGAAAGAGATCGAACTGACCTTAAAAGATGAATGCTCCAAGTGCGGCGGTACCGGCGCAAAACCGGGAACACAGCCGGAAACATGCTCCAAGTGCGGCGGTAAAGGTAAAGTCGTATACTCCCAGCAGTCCCTGTTTGGCATGGTACAAAATGTCATGACCTGTCCGGATTGTAACGGAACCGGTAAGGTCATCAAGGAAAAATGTCCGGATTGCCGCGGTACAGGATATATTGCGAGCAGAAAGCGGATCAAGGTAACGATCCCTGCAGGCATTGACAATGGTCAGAGCGTAAGGATCAGAGGAAAGGGCGAGCCTGGTGTCAATGGCGGCCCGCGCGGCGATCTTCTGGTTGAAGTGATCGTCAGACCGCATGCATTTCTGCAGCGTGAGGGCATGAACCTGTTCTCGACAGCGCCAATCTCCTTTGCACAGGCAGCGCTTGGCGGCGAGGTAAGGATCAGTACGATCGACGGCGATGTGCTCTATAATGTAAAGCCGGGTACACAGACTGACACCAGGATCCGGCTGAAAGGAAAAGGTATCCCCTCACTCAGGAATAAGAACACACGCGGCGATCATTATGTTACACTGATCGTGCAGGTGCCTGACAGACTGAGCAACGAAGCAAAAGAAGCATTGCGCAAGTTTGATTCCCTGTATGATAATTCGCTTGCGGCGACAGCGGATAGCAGCGATACAAAAGGGAAGGGGAAGAAAAAAGGTTTTTTCAAAAACCATGACAACGACTGATCATTTTCATGCACATAGGCAAAGGTAAGAACCGATATGAAATGGAAACAGTACAGGATTAAAACAACGACGGCAGCAGAGGATCTGCTGTCGTCTCTTCTCGAAGACCTTGGCGTTGAAGGCGTTCTGATCGAGGACAATATTCCAATCACGGAACAGGATCTGGCGCAGATGTTTATCGACATCATTCCGGAAGGAGAACCGGATCGGGGAGAAGCATGGCTTTCCTTTTATCTGGAGGAAACTGCAGGCGAGGAAGAACTGCTTACAAATATCCGAAATGGCATCGCTGCACTGAAAGAAAACGGCGTGGATGTCGGAGAAGCCGAGATCACGGTTACGCAGACAGATGATGCAGACTGGCAGGATAACTGGAAGGAATTCTTCCATTCTTTCTACATAGAGGATATGCTCATTCATCCGTCCTGGGAAGCGGAAGAAAATGAGAAAGGCGGGATTACGATCTCGATCGATCCCGGTATTTCATTCGGGACCGGAAAGCATGAGACGACACAGCTTTGCATCCGTGCACTGCGTGAGTATGTGAAAGAGGGCGCTTCTGTTCTGGATCTGGGATGCGGCAGCGGCATCCTTTCGATCGTCTCAAGCAAGCTTGGCGCAGGCGTTGTAAGAGGGACGGATATCGATCCGGACTGCATCACATCTGTAGAAGAGAACTATGTGCGCAATGATCTTGCGTTTTCGAAGGATGACTTCTTTGTCGGGAATCTGATCTCGGATACGTGGCTTCAGGAAAAAGTCCAGACAGGTGCATATGATGTCGTCGCAGCCAATATTTTAGCTGACGTGATCATACCGATGGCAAAGGAGATGCCGGCATGCATGAAGGATGGCGGTATCCTGATCGCATCCGGTATCATTGATACAAAGGAAGAAGCAGTCAAAGAGGCGATTGAGGCAGCAGGATTAAAGATCCTTTCTGTCAGACACCAGGGCGAATGGGTCGGGATCGTCGCAACGAAAGAATAAGTGGAGAAAAGATGCATCAGTTTTTTGTTGAGGATTGCCAGATCGGCAGGGAATATGTTACCATAACCGGCAGTGACGTACGGCATATCGGGAAAGTGCTTCGCATGAAGCCGGGAGAAACGATCCGTATCAGCAGTACCGGCGGACAAAATCTGTATTGCAGTATTTCTGAACTGACAGACGAATTTGTTCAGGCAGAGATTCTTGACAGGCCGGCAGCGGAGACGGAGCTTCCGGCCCGTATTCATTTATATATGGGCATCCCCAAAGGGGACCGTATGGAGTCTGTGATCCAGAAGGGCGTTGAACTCGGTGTGTATGAGATTATTCCGGTCTCGATGCAGTATTGTGTTGTCAGACTCGATGAAAAAAAGGCGGCTTCCAGGATCAAACGCTGGCAGGCCATCTCTGAGAGTGCGGCAAAACAGTCAAAGAGAAGTCTGATCCCGCGTGTTTCATCCGTACACACATTTGAAGAAGCAAAAAAAGAAGCGGCAGCTTATGACCTTTGCATCGTGCCATATGAAAATGCAAATGGGATGAAGCAGTTAAAGGAAACACTCGGCGCATTGAAAAAAGGCACAGACATTGCTGTGTTTATCGGACCTGAGGGCGGTTTTTCCGAAAAGGAGATCGAATCGGTCAGAGAGATTGCTGTGGAGGTCTCACTGGGGAAACGGATCTTACGAACCGATACGGCTGCGATCACAACACTGGCTTCGATGATGCTGGCGCTTGAAATGCAGGAGGATGAATAATCTATATGCCTGAAATCTATATGGACAATGCTGCGACGACCAGACCGTCGGAAGCGGTCGTTTCGCTGATGAATGAGACCTTTTTATCAGATTACGGGAATCCGTCGGCATTGCATTTAAAAGGAATCGATGCGGAAGAACGCGTTAAAACGGCAGCCAGACAGATCGCTGCGACACTGCGATGCAAGGAAAAGGAACTGATCTTTACATCGGGTGGTACGGAGTCGAATAATCTTGCCCTGATCGGTGCGGCACTGGCCTATCAGAGACGGGGACGTCACATCATCTCAACAGCGATTGAGCACCCGTCAGTGAAAAAGACGCTTGATTTTCTGGAAACACAGGGATTTCGGATCACAAAGCTTCCGGCTGATCAGGATGGAAGGGTCAGCGTGGCATCTGTAAAAGAAACGATCTGTGAGGATACGATCCTTGTTTCTGTGATGTTTGTTAACAATGAGATCGGATCCGTAAACCCAATCGCTGAAATCGGAAGCATGTTAAAAGCCGGTCATCCGGATGTGATCTTTCATGTTGACGCTGTTCAGGGATACGGAAAGTATAAGATTACGCCGCATGCAATGGGAATCGACCTGCTGTCTGTCAGCTCGCATAAGATCCATGGACCCAAAGGGGCCGGATTCTTGTTCATCAGAGAGGGCGTCAGAGTTGTTCCAATACTTTACGGCGGCGGACAACAGAAGAACCTGCGCTCCGGGACATTGAATGTGCCTGGCATTGCGGGAACCGGACTTGCAGCTGAGGAGGCATATCAGAAGTTTGATGAGAAGATCCGTACGCTTGCCGGCATGCGGGAGCTGTTGCGGGGAGAGTTGTCACAGATTGAAGATGTGACGGTTCTGACACCAGAAGAGCCGCTTTGTGCACCACATATCGTCAACGCCTGCTTTTCAGGCGTGCGCAGTGAGGTGCTTTTGCATGCATTGGAGGATAAGGGAATCTATGTTTCATCCGGAAGTGCATGCGCATCCCATCATCCGTCTGACAAAAGCACACTGATGGAAATGGGATATCCAAAGGAAGTGACGGACAGCGTGATCCGTTTTTCTCTTTCCATGAACAATACGGAAGAAGAGATCGGTACAGTGGTCGCTGCATTAAAGGAACTGCTTCCGGTTCTTAGACGATTTAAGAGACGTTAAGCAATCAGGATAGGGGAAATTATGTATACATCTTTTTTGATCAAATACGGAGAAATCGGAATCAAGGGGAAAAACAGACGGATGTTCGAGCAGGCGCTCATGGATCAGATCCGGTTTGCCTTAAAGCCGGTTGAGGGAACCTTTGCCGTGACTTATGAGCAGGGCAGGGTTTATGTGAACGCTAGTGATGATTTTGATTACGACGGTGCACTGGATGCCTTAAAGAAGGTGTTCGGTATTGTCGGGATCTGTCCGATGGTCCAGGTAGAAGAAGACGGGATCGAAAAGCTTTGCGAAGATGTGATCCAATACCTGAAGGATACGCTGACGGACGGAAAGCATACCTTTAAGGTAGATACAAAGCGGGCAAATAAAGCATTTCCGATGAATTCCCAGGAGATCAATATGCTCCTTGGAGAAAAGATCCTGGATGCGTTCCCGGATCTTTCTGTTGACGTTCACGATCCGGAGATCATGCTGCAGGTGGAGATCCGCACACACGTCAATATCTTCTCCGAGATCATTCCGGGACCGGGCGGCATGCCGGTCGGCACAAACGGAAGAGCGATGCTGCTGTTATCCGGCGGGATCGATTCGCCTGTCGCAGGCTATATGATCGCAAAGCGCGGTGTCGCGATCGATGCGGTTTATTTCCATGCGCCGCCATATACAAGCGAACGCGCAAAGAATAAAGTCGTAGATCTGGCGCGGATCATTTCCCGGTACTGTGGACCGATCCGGCTGCATGTGGTGAATTTTACGGATATCCAGATGTATATCTATGAGACCTGTCCGCACGATGAACTGACGATCATCATGCGCCGCTATATGATGCGGATCGCGGAGGAATTTGCCGCACAGGACGGCAGTCTCGGACTGGTGACAGGAGAAAGCATCGGTCAGGTCGCAAGTCAGACGATGCAGTCGCTTGCCTGCACCAATGATGTCTGCACCTTGCCGGTCTACAGACCGCTGATCGGTTTTGATAAGCAGGAAATCGTAAAAGTATCGGAAGACATCGATACATATGAGACATCGATCCTGCCATATGAAGACTGCTGCACGATCTTTGTCGCAAAGCATCCGGTGACCAAGCCTAAAGTAGACAGGATCCGAAAGTCTGAGTTGAAGCTTTCTGAGAAGATTGATGAGCTCTACCGCACGGCGGTTGATACAGCAGAAACCATTCTGGTAAAAAACGGATAGGGGAGAGCTTTCCCTTATCGCGCAAATAAAAACAATCCCCGTTGTCACAACGGGGATTGCATGTGTTAGGATTGATACTCAACCGACAATAAAAGGTCTGATCTCATTCTGGATCGCTTCAAGCTTTTCGCCTGTTGCATGAACAGTCAGTTCAACCGGCTTGTTTAAATCCAGACTGAAGATTCCCATGATGGATTTTGCATCGATAACATATCGTCCGGAGATCAGATCGAAGTCACAATCGAACTTTGCGATGATGTTAACGAAATCACGTACTTTGTCGATGGAATTCAATGATACCATGAATTTTTCCACAATCGTTTCCTCCCGTATCTGAAATAATTATTCTTGATTTCATACTACATTTTACAGGGGAAAAAGTCAATGTTTCTGCATAGAATTTGAGAGGTTTTCAGAATGAAAAAAGCAGCGATCCATACGCTTGGCTGTAAAGTAAATACCTATGAGTCGGATGCCATGCGCGAGCTTCTGATCAGTGCCGGATATGAGATCGTGCCGTTTTCTGATCGGGCGGATGTTTATATAGTAAATACCTGCTCGGTAACGAATGTTGCGGACCACAAATCCAGGCAGATGCTGCACCGGGCTAAAGTCAAGAATCCGGACGCGATCCTTGTTGCTGCCGGCTGTTATGTCCAGACGGCGACGGAAGAGGCAAAGCAGGATGCAGGGATCGATATCCTGATCGGCAACAACCAGAAAAAGGATCTGATCCCTTTGCTCGAACAGTTTGAAAAAGAGCGGGCAAATGCCTGCCATATTGTGGATATCAGTAAGGATACAGATTATGAAGAGCTTAGTGTGTCTGCACCTTTGGGGCATACGAGAGCGTTTTTAAAGGTGCAGGACGGGTGCAACCAGTTTTGCAGCTATTGCATCATCCCGTATGCGAGAGGGCGGATCAGAAGCCGCAGGCCGGAAGATGTGTATGAGGAGGTCGTACGGCTTTCCGGGAACGGTTTTCAGGAGATCGTTCTGACCGGCATCCATTTAAGTTCTTACGGAAAAGAGATCGGTACCGATCTGCTTTCTCTGATCGAACGGCTTCACGGAATTGAGGGAGTCAGACGGATCCGCCTGGGATCCCTTGAACCCGGGATCATCACGGAAGAATTTGTAAGCCGTCTGGCTGCATTGCATAAGGTCTGCCCGCATTTTCATCTGTCCCTGCAGAGCGGATCGGATACGGTCTTAAAGCGGATGAACAGACATTATACATCGGCAGAGTATCTGGAAAAGTGCCAGATACTGAAGTTCCATTATCAGGATCCGGCGCTGACAACCGATATCATTGTCGGATTTCCGGGAGAAACCGATGAGGAGTTTGCGGATTCGTGTGAGATCGTCCGACAGGCCGGATTCGCGGATGTACATATCTTTAAGTTTTCCAGACGGTCGGGAACCCCTGCTGACCGGATGCCGGATCAGATCACGGAGGCAGAAAAGACCAGGCGGTCTCATGCGCTTGCAAAAGTTTGTGCTTCTGTCAGAAAGAAATTCCTTTCCTGTTACGAGGGAAAAGACGTAGAGGTTCTGTTTGAAAAGAGCACCGAAAAGGACGGGGTACGATACTTTGAAGGCTATACCCCGGAATATTTAAGGGTTTGCATGCCTTCCGATGAGGAACTTAAGAATCAGATAAAGGTGGTTGAATTTTCTGACAGGTTGGTATAGAATGTATTTAAATTTTGATTAATGAGGTTTACGATATGCAGGATTTGGGGAATACACAATATTTTAAAGTTGAAACGGACACCTCTCTGAAGGTAGGCGATGTTTTGGAGATCGTCTATAAAGCGATGCAGGAAAAAGGATATAATCCGATCAATCAGATCGTTGGATACATTATGTCCGGTGATCCGACCTATATTACCAGTCATAAGAACGCACGCAGCCTCATTATGAAAGTAGAGCGTGATGAACTCGTGGAAGAAGTACTCAAGTATTATGCCATGGTTCATAAATGGGGTTCCTGATCCGTGCGGATTATGGGATTGGATTTCGGATCCAAAACGGTCGGGGTCGCGATCAGCGACCCGCTTTTACTTACTGCGCAAAGTTTAGAGACGATCTACAGGCAGCAGGAGAACAAGCTGCGCCGTACACTTGCGCGGATAGAGGCTTTATGCGCGGAGTATGAAGTTGATCTGATCGTTTTGGGACTTCCGAAGAACATGGATGATACGGAAGGGGAACGCTGCGAGAAGACCAGAGCGTTTCAGGAAATGCTTGAGAGGAGAACGGGCATTTCTGTCGTGTTTCAGGATGAGCGCCTGACGACATGGGAGGCAGACCAGATCCTGATCGAGGATGGCATTCCTTTTGAAGAGCGGAAAAAATATGTAGATAAGATTGCAGCTTCTTTGATCCTGCAGGAATATCTGGATGCCAGACAGTCATGATCATGAATTAAACAATCGAATATACCGATATGATATTAGAAAGGCCGGATGTAAATGGAAAGGCTGATATTTACGGACGGTGACACAGGAGAGCAGGCGGAGCTGTATTTGCTCGAGGAGACCAGCATCGGTGGTGTTACCTACTATCTTGCGACGGAAGAAGAATCGGAAGATTCTTTGGCGTATATATTTAAAGAAATCTGTTCGGATGATGATGAGCTTACATTGGAGATCGTTGAGGATGATACGGAGTTAAACGCGATCGCCAAAGTTTTTGCTGAGCTCATTGATGATACGGATATCACATTATCGTGATGAATTGTAATTAGCATCTTTTGGAAACAGTGTCATTTCTTTTTAGAAAGCACTGTTTTTTCGTGTGAGGTAAATGACAATGGGGAAAGAATCAAACAATCAGAAACTAAAAATCGTTCCTTTGGGGGGGCTCGAATTCATCGGTATGAACATCACTGCCTTTGAATACGATGACAGTATCATTATCGTTGACTGCGGTATGTCCTTCCCGGAATATGATATGTACGGCATCGATCTGTGTGTGCCTGTTCTGACCTATCTGCAGGAGAATCTGGATAAGGTCAAGGGCTTTTTTATCACGCATGGGCATGAGGATCATATCGGCGCGCTTCCATATGTTCTTTTGGAGGTCAATGTTCCAATCTATGCGACGAAGCTGACGATGGGACTGATCGATCATAAGCTGGAAGAGCATGGACTTCTGGAAACAACCAAGAGAAAGGTGGTTACATACGGACAGCATATCAATCTTGGCTGCTTCCGTGTGGAGTTTATCAAAACCAACCACAGCATCCAGGACGCGGCAGCACTGGCGATCTATTCGCCTGCAGGTATCGTTGTGCATACCGGTGACTTTAAGGTGGATTACACGCCGGTTTACGGTGATTCGATCGATCTGCAGCGATTTGGCGAGCTCGGAAAGAAGGGCGTGCTGGCACTGATGAGTGATAGTACGAATGCGGAGCGTCCGGGCAGTACGATGTCTGAGAAAACCGTGGGCAAAGCATTTGAGGCGATCTTCAGGGAGCATCAGAACCAGAGGATCATTGTGGCGACGTTTGCGTCGAATGTCGACCGCGTACAGCAGATCATCAATACCGCATACCAGTTTGGCAGAAAGGTCTGCGTAGAAGGCCGCAGTATGGTCAATATCATTTCGATCGCGTCTGAGCTGGGGTATCTGAGTATTCCGGCGAATACACTTGTAGAGATCGATCAGTTAAAGGATTATCCGGATGAGCGGACCGTTCTGATCACGACGGGAAGCCAGGGAGAACCGCTGGCTGCGCTTTCCCGTATGGCGACCGGTATTCACAGAAAGGTCAAGATCACACCGAATGATCTGATCGTATTCAGTTCTAATCCGATCCCGGGAAATGAAAAAGCAGTCTCGAATATCATTAATGAGTTATACAGAAAGAGTGCGGAGGTCATTTTCCAGGATACCCATGTTTCCGGTCATGCATGTCAGGAGGAGATCAAGCTGATCTATTCGCTGGTCAATCCGAAATATGCGATCCCGATCCATGGTGAGTTCAAGCACAGAAAAGCGGCGGCCGGTGTCCTGAAAGAGCTTGGATACGACAAAGACCATATCCTGATGCTCGAATCGGGAGATGTTCTGGCAATTGACGAAACCGGCGCAGAAGTGATCGACAAAGTGCCTGCCGGCACGGTATTTGTCGACGGACTGGGTATCGGCGATGTCGGAAACATCGTGCTGCACGACAGAAGACATCTGGCGGAAAACGGTATTGTGATCGTGGTCATGTCGATGGATTCGGCTTCCGGTCAGATCGTTGCCGGACCGGATATGGTTTCCCGTGGCTTTATCTATGTCAGAGAATCAGAGAATCTGATGGAAGAAGCGCAGGAAGTGCTGAATGATACAGTCGACAGGATCATGGAGAGAAATATTACCGACTGGAGCAAGATTAAATCGGAGATCAAGGATAATCTCGGAAGCTTTCTTTGGAAGAAGACCAGACGTAACCCGATGATCATTCCGATCATCATGGATGTGTAAACGATGATCATTGACGAGAGATATACAACATTTGTCAATTCCTTCCTGCCGCAAAAGAGCGCTTTTCTGGAAGCACTTGAGGAAAAGGCAAAGAAGGATCATGTGCCTGTGATCCGCCGTGAGATGCAGGGACTGTTGTCGGTGATCATTGCTTCAAAGCGTCCTGCAAAAATCCTTGAGATCGGAACGGCAGTCGGTTTCTCTGCATTGTTTATGGAAGAAATATCCGATGTTCCCGTAAAGATTACGACGATCGAAAACTATGAGAAACGGATTCGGGAAGCAGAGAAGAATTTTCAGACGGCGGGCAAAGAGGATACGATCCGGCTTTTAAAGGGAGATGCGCAGGAGATCCTGCCGACTTTGACAGAAAACTATGACCTGAGCTTTATGGATGCAGCGAAGGGGCAGTCTCTGAATTTTCTGGAGGATACGGTAAGGCTTCTGGCTGATCACGGCATGCTGATATCTGACAATATCTTTCAGGATGGGGAGCTGATCGAGTCCAGATTCGCTGTGAAAAGGCGTGACAGGACCATTCATAAGCGGATGCGTGAATTTTTATATCAGATCACGCACGATCCGGGCCTTTCCACATCAATCCTGACGGTTGGCGATGGCGTGGCGATCAGTGTAAAAAGAGGATGTAAAGAATGAAAAAACCGGAACTTTTGATCCCGGCGGGGAGCCTTGATGTATTAAAAGTTGCTGTCAGATACGGTGCAGATGCTGTATATGTCGGCGGGGAAGCGTTCGGACTTCGCGCAAATGCCAAGAACTTTTCCATGGATGATCTGCGGGAAGGGATCGCATTTGCACATGCACATGATGTGAAGGTGTATGTGACAGCCAATATTTATGCGCACAATGAGGATCTTGACGGTGTCAGAGCATATTTTAAAGAACTAAAGGAGATCAAACCGGATGCGCTTCTGATCTCGGATCCGGGCGTGTACAGCATTTGGGCAGAGGTCTGCCCGGAGATCGATCTGCATGTCAGTACGCAGTCAAACAATGTCAATTACGGGACATTTCTGTTCTGGCAGAAGCTTGGCGCAAAGCGTGTTGTGACAGGCAGGGAGCTTTCACTTGCTGAGATCAAAGAGATCCGTGCAAATATCCCGAATGACCTTGAGATCGAAACATTTGTACATGGCGCGATGTGCATTTCCTATTCCGGCAGATGCCTTTTGAGCAACTATATGACGGGACGGGATGCGAATCGCGGTGCATGCACACATCCGTGCCGGTGGCAGTATTCCATCGTTGAAGAAAAACGCCCCGGTGAGTATATGCCGGTTTTTGAAAATGAGCGCGGTACGTTTATTTTCAATTCCAAGGATCTTTGTATGGTCGAGCATCTGCCGGATATGATCGCGGCGGGCATTGACAGCCTGAAGGTGGAAGGGCGGATGAAGACAGCGCTTTACGTGGCGACAGTCGCTAGAACCTATCGGAAAGCGATCGATGACTTTTTCGAGGATCCGAAAAAATACAAAGAAAACATGCCGTGGTATCTGGATCAGATCTCTGACGGTACCTTCCGGCAGTTTACGACCGGTTTCTTTTACGGGAAGCCGGATGAATCGGCGCAGATCTATGATGCCAATACCTATATTAAAACCTATACTTATATCGGAACGGTGCAGGGCATGGATGCGGATGGCAGAGTCGTCTGGACACAGAAAAACAAGTTCTGTGTCGGAGATACGATCGAGATCATGAAACCGGACGGTGAAAATATCGCAGTGACGGTCCGCTCGATCCGCGACGCGGATGGAAATGAGATGGAGAGTGCGCCGCATTCGAAGCAGGAGCTTCATGTGGATATCGGTATGGCGGCAGAGCCGTTGGATATCATACGGCAGGCGGCGGAGTGAATGAATATAAAAATGGATGGGTTATGTCTGCAGCTGTGAAATATACTGTTGTGGACATTTCATACACAGGATGAGATCAGGAGGTACTATGGCTGGATCTACATTCGGAACCAATTTTAGAATCACAACATGGGGCGAGTCGCACGGCGCCGGATTAGGCGTTGTCGTAGACGGGTGCCCTGCCGGTCTTTCGCTGGCAGACTCTGACATCCAGGCGTATCTTGACAGGCGAAAACCGGGTACATCGGCATATACGACACCGCGAAAGGAAGCGGACCGTGTGCAGATCCTTTCCGGCGTGTTTGAAGGAAAGACGACAGGCACACCGATCTCCATGATGGTGTCAAATACCAATGAGCATTCAAAGGATTATGATGCACTCCGGGATCTTTACAGACCGGGGCATGCGGATTACACGTTTGATCAGAAGTTTGGGATCAGAGATCATCGCGGCGGTGGCCGTTCTTCCGGACGGGAGACGATCGGACGTGTGGCCGGCGGTGCAGTGGCCGCAAAAGTACTGGCAGAATGCGGCATTTCGTTTCTGACTTATGCGACACAGATCGGTCCTGTCAAGATCGATCCCGACCGGTTTGATCCGGGTGAGATTGCAAATAATCCGCTTTGTATGCCGGATGCAGAGGCGGTCAAAGAGGCAGCGGCTTATCTTGACCAATGCCGCGCGGAGCAGGATTCGGCAGGCGGGATCATTGAATGTGTGATCACAGGCGTCCCGGCAGGGGTCGGTGCACCGGTCTTTGATAAGCTTGATGCGAAGCTTGCGCAGGCGATCTTTTCCATCGGTGCGGTCAAGGGCTTTGAAGTGGGTGATGGTTTCGCAGTGGCAGAGGCAAACGGGTCAGGCAATAATGATGCGTTTGTGTTGGAGAATGCCGGTGGGACGCACATGCAGGACGCATCGGCTAAGAAAACCAACGGAATCACAAAAGCGACCAATCACGCAGGAGGAATCCTTGGAGGCATCAGCGACGGATCTCCGATCGTTTTCCGGGCTGCAATCAAGCCGACGCCATCGATCGGAAAAGAGCAGAAGACCGTTACAAAGGACGGCAAAGAGACCGTGATATCGATTGCCGGCAGACATGATCCGATCATCGTGCCGCGTGCGGTTGTTGTTGTTGAATGTATGGCGGCGGTTACGATCCTGGATCTGATGATGGAAAATCTCGGAAGCCGTTTGGATAACATAAGATGATAAAGAATGATCGTTGTATCGGGCACAACTCATAGTTTTGTCTGGTACAACTTTTGTTTTGTTTACAATACAACTGAAATTTTCTATAATTCCTCATTAGTAAGAGCTAACCATTAAGCTTAAAGTAATGATAAATCAGAAGGAGGAATTAAAATGTTTGATTATTCGGGAAAAGTTGTTGCAGTTTCAGGTGCCTCTTCCGGTCTCGGAAAACAGATGGCAGAAGCGTATGCTTCCTGTGGAGCAAATCTGGTACTCATGGCAAGACGCGTCGAACGGCTTGAGGCAAGTGCGGCAGAATGGACAGAAAAATACGGCGTCGAGATTCTTCCTTTGAAATGTGATGTTACCAGTACGGAGTCTCTTGAAGCAGCAGCTGCTGCGATCGAAGAGAAATTCGGTCATTGCGAGGTGATCCTGAACTGCGCAGGCGGCGAAAAAGGTACCGGAACACCACTGATGGACTACAAGAAAGAGGATTGGGAGTTTACACTGAACCTGGATCTGACCTCTATCTTTGAATGTACAAAGGTGTTCACGAATCTTATGAAGAGATCGATGGATGCCGGCAAGCAGACCTATGGCCGTGTGATCAACATCGCTTCCATTTACGGACTTGTCGGAAATACAGCGATCCCGACCATTGCATATCATGCAACCAAGGGCGCGGTTGTAAACTTTACAAGAGGCGCTGCTGCAGAGCTTGCAACACAGGGCATTACCTGTAACGCGATCTGCCCCGGCTATTTCTACACAGAGCTGACGCAGGAAACCCTTGATTCTGAATTCTTCCAGGCATTTGCAAATCAGTCAGTACCGATGAAGAGATATGGTAATCCGGGAGAGCTGAATTCTGTTGCGATCTTCTTAGGCGCAGAAGAATCTTCCTACGTGACCGGTCAGGCGATTGCCGTAGACGGCGGATATACATGCGTATAAATTAACAGCATATAACGAGTTTTTTTCTGCAGGCGGAAGTTCTTTTAAGGACTTCCGCCTGTCTTTTGTATGTTGTTATACAAATTCCTGTTTGTAGATTACGCAATCGTATCAGAGAAGTTTTCACCAACTTCGTTTTCAAGTCTAAATCGCCGGATATTTCATACAAGCTATCTGCGTCCTGCAAAGGGTACCGCAATAGTCGAACCGGATTTTCTGATGAAAACCAGTTCTCCTTATTGCTTCAGAATCCGCAGCGGATAGCGGATTCTGCCCCTTTTCGGACTTGATACCTTGCAGAAATATCGACGGCTCATCGCAAAAGAAAAGCGAAGTAGATGAAAGCTTCTCTGATACCGATGATTGTAGCACATGACAAACACCGGAATTCGATACTGTACTGTCACAAATAATAACATTCGCAGCATTTTCGCAGTTTTTTCGAGCATAGCAACGAGGTCGGAGACGGGTGCAAACCTGTCATCCCGCAAAGACCGAGTGGATAGGCGGCGGAGAAAAAACAAGAAAATCAAGAGTTATTATTTTGACAGATACAGTATGAATTCTGTATTTGTCAAATCTACAAACAGGAATTTGAAATAGCACATAGATAGAAACCCTCTTGCATGCCGTCTGTGAAATGAGTACAATAAAAAACGTTACAAAATGAATCATTATTACCTGTAAAGATTATGATTACAGAAAGACATAGAAGGCAGAACAGAAATGTATCGAATCATTAAAAAGGACGGCAGAGCTAAACGGGCAGAACTGAAGACGGTTCACGGTACGATCCAGACCCCGGTGTTCATGAATGTGGCAACCGCAGGTGCGATCAAGGGCGGTGTTGATACGGAGGATTTGAAGAAGATCCGCACACAGGTGGTATTGGGAAATACCTATCATCTGCACGTCAGGCCTGGAGACGCACTGGTAAAAGAGCTTGGCGGTCTGCATCAGTTTATGCGCTGGGATGGACCGATCCTTACGGATTCCGGCGGATTTCAGGTGTTTTCACTTGCTGATTTAAGAAAGATCAAAGAAGAAGGTGTCTGGTTCCATTCCCATGTGGACGGCCGGAAGATCTTCATGGGGCCGGAAGAGAGTATGCAGATCCAGTCAAATCTCGGATCGACGATCGCAATGGCGTTTGACGAATGCCCGCCGGCACTTGCGGAAAGAAGCTATGTCGAACAGTCCGTTGACCGGACCACGCGGTGGATGGCGCGATGCAGGAAGGAGATGGATCGCTTAAATCAACTGGAAGGGACGGTGAACCCGCATCAGCTTCTGTTTGCGATCAACCAGGGAGCAATCTATGATGACATCAGAATCCGCCATGCCAAAGAGCTGCAGGCGTTTGATCCGGACGGATACGCGATCGGCGGTCTTGCAGTCGGCGAGAGTCATGAAGAGATGTATCACATTCTGGATGTGACCGTACCGCACCTGCCGGAAGACAAACCGACCTATCTGATGGGCGTCGGGACACCGGAAAACATCCTTGAGGCGGTAGACCGCGGTGTCGACTTTTTTGATTGTGTTTATCCGAGCCGTAATGGCCGTCACGGTCATGTATATACCTCAGAGGGTAAGCGCAACCTGTTCAATCAGAAATATGAAAAGGACTTAAAGCCAATCGATGAGGCATGTGCCTGCCCGGTCTGCAAAACATACAGCCGCGCTTATATCAGACATCTGCTCAAGGCAAAAGAGATGCTTGGCATGCGTCTTTGCGTGATGCATAACCTTTATTTTTACAATCATCTGATGGAAGAGATCAGAGAAGCGATCGAGCGTGGAGAATATGCAACATTTAAGAAAGAAAAGCTCGCGGCGATGAAACAGGGGCAGTAAAGAAACTGTGTGCATTGTATACAACTTTTGGTTTGACACGAAATCACTGACTTTGTTGATAAAGTGCTTGAAGAATTCATGGATTTTGTGTAGAATGATTAGCGATGCACATGTTATGTGTTAAAGAATTCTATTTTATTCAGGAGGAATATTATGTTATTAAGTGGCGGTTTATTTGGTTCCGGCGGAGGTACAGCCGGCTCTTCGGGCATTATCATCTGGATCGTTATCCTTGTGGTATTCATGTTTGTGTTCATGATCAGACCGCAGAGAAGAGAACAGCAGAAAAAACAGGATATGATGAAGACCATGTCTGTCGGTGATACTGTTTTGACGACAAGCGGATTTTACGGAACGCTGATCGATATTTCCGGAGATACTGTGATCGTTGAGTTTGGTAACAACAAAAACTGCCGTATCCCGATGCAGCTTGCGGCAATCGCGCAGGTTGAACATGCAGAAGATGCTGTTGCTTCCGCTCAGGAAGAAGAAGCACCGGCAGAAGATTCCGCAAAAAAGGGTTTCTTTAAAAGATAATAAAGGGATTTGCATCAGGACATGGAAGACCGCGTCGGTTGCCTGTGTCCTGATTTTTTAAATTATAGAAAGCACAGGAGGATATCATATTGAGCTATCATATTGGCGTGATATCAGGCGACGGGATCGGACCGGAGGTTGTAGCGGAAGCAAAAAAGGTCTTAGATACGGTGGCTGATAAATACGGACATGAATTTGAGTACGAAGACATCTTAATGGGAGGATGCTCCATTGATGCAACAGGGGAGCCGCTGACAGATCATGCGATCGCCCAGGCATTGGCTTCTGACGCGATCCTGATGGGATCGATCGGCGGAAACACGCAGACATCACCATGGTATCAGCTGCCGGCCGACAAAAGACCGGAAGCAGGGCTGCTGAAATTGAGAAAGTCCCTGAACCTGTTTGCGAATATGCGTCCGGCTTTTTTGTACAATGAACTGCGGGAAGCATGTCCTTTGCGGGACTCCGTGATCGGAGACGGCTTTGATATGGTGATCATGCGTGAGCTGACAGGAGGTCTGTACTTCGGAGAACGGTCTACCGAGGAAGTGGACGGCGTACTGCTGGCTACCGATACGCTGACCTATAGCGAGCCTGAGATCAGACGTATTGCGATCAAGGCATTTGAGATCGCAAGAAAGCGCCGTAAAAAAGTGACAAGCGTGGATAAGGCAAACGTACTGGATTCTTCCCGTCTCTGGAGAGGCATGGTGGAAGAAGTGGCAGCGGACTATCCGGATGTATCCTATGAGCATATGCTTGTTGACAACTGCGCGATGCAGCTGGTACGCAATCCGGGACAGTTTGATGTGATCCTGACGGAGAATATGTTCGGAGACATTCTGTCGGATGAGGCAAGTATGGTGACAGGATCTCTTGGTATGCTGGCATCGGCGAGCATGAATGATACAAAGTTTGGCCTTTACGAACCAAGCGGCGGCTCAGCACCGGATATCGCAGGAAAAGGCATTGCCAATCCGATCGCGACAATCCTTTCGGCAGCGTTGATGCTGCGGTACTCATTTGATCTGGATGAGGAAGCAAAAGCGATCGAAAATGCCGTTCAGAAGTTCTTGGAGGACGGATATCGTACCATCGATATTATGCCGCATGGCGAAGAAGAGGCGGCAAAGGTGACACAGGTCGGCACAAAAGAAGCCGGAGACCTGATTTGTGAAAGAATTTAACAGTATTGTTGACATATCATTTTTGAGTTATAGGAGGGGAATTATGAGAAGTGATAACGTAAACAAGGGAATGCAGCAGGCACCGCACAGATCACTGTTTAATGCACTCGGCTTTACCGCTGAAGAAATGCAGAAACCGATGATCGGTATCGTAAACGGATACAATGAGATCGTTCCGGGTCATATGAATCTGGACAAACTGACACAGGCTGCAAAGCTTGGTGTGGCAGAAGCAGGCGGAATGCCGGTTGAGTTCCCGGCGATCGCTGTATGCGATGGTATCGCAATGGGCCATATCGGTATGAAATATTCTCTGGTAACCAGAGATCTGATCGCAGACTCCATTGAGGCAATGGCGATGGCACATCAGTTTGACGGCCTTGTTATGATCCCGAACTGTGACAAGACCGTTCCGGGTATGCTGATGGCAGCAGCAAGACTGAACATCCCGACCGTATTTGTCAGCGGCGGCCCGATGCTTGCAGGTCGTGTTAATCGTCATAAGACCAGCCTTTCTTCCATGTTTGAGGCAGTCGGTTCTTATTCTGCAGGAACACTGGATGAAGCAGGCGTTCTTGAATTTGAAGAGAATACATGCCCGACATGCGGATCCTGCTCAGGTATGTATACTGCAAACTCCATGAACTGTCTGACAGAGTCTCTTGGTATGGGTCTTCCGGGCAACGGTACGATCCCGGCTGTTTACTCTGAGAGAATCAAGCTTGCAAAACATGCAGGTATGGCTGTTATGGATATGCTTGAAAAAGACATCAAACCGCGTGATATCATGACCTGGGATGCATTTATGAATGCACTGACCATGGACATGGCACTTGGATGCTCTACAAACTCCATGCTGCATCTGCCGGCGATCGCATGGGAAGCAGGCCATAAGATCGATCTGGATATCGCAAATGAGATGAGTGAGCGGACACCGAATCTCTGCCATCTGGCACCGGCAGGCCCGACCTATATGGAAGATCTGAATGCGGCTGGCGGCGTATATGCTGTCATGAACGAGCTGAACAAGCTGAATCTGCTTCATACGGATTGCATGACTGTTACAGGTAAGACAATCGGCGAAAACATGAAAGGCCGTATCAACAGAGATCCGGAAGTCATCCGTCCGGTAGAGAATCCGTACAGTAAGACCGGCGGTATCGCAGTTCTTAAGGGTAACATTGCACCGGATTCCGGCGTTGTGAAACGTTCTGCAGTAGCACCGGAGATGATGGTACATGAAGGACCGGCCAGAGTATTTGACTGTGAAGAAGACGCGATCGATGCGATCAAGGGCGGCAAGATTAATCCGGGTGATGTCGTTGTCATCCGTTACGAAGGCCCGAAGGGCGGTCCGGGTATGCGCGAGATGCTGAATCCTACATCTGCGATCGTTGGTATGGGTCTTGGCTCTACCGTAGCACTTTTGACAGACGGCCGTTTCTCAGGCGCATCCAGAGGTGCGGCGATCGGCCATATCTCACCGGAAGCAGCAGTCGGCGGCCCGATCGCACTGGTTGAGGAAGGCGATATCATTAAGATCAATATCCCGGAGAACACATTAAACGTAGATGTGCCGGATGAAGTACTTGCAGAAAGAAAGAAAAAATGGCAGCCGAGGGAGCCGCGTGTGACAACCGGTTATCTTGCTCGTTATGCGGCGATGGTAACTTCCGGAAATACCGGCGCGATCCTGAAGGTTCCGGGAAAAGAGGATTAATAGATAAAATGCAGTTAACGGGAGCAGAAATCGTAATAGAATGTCTGAAAGAACAGGGCGTTGATACCGTGTTCGGATATCCGGGCGGCGCGATCTTAAATGTCTATGATGAGCTGTATAAGCATGCTGACGAGATCAAACATGTGCTGGTATCACATGAACAGGGCGCCTCTCACGCAGCAGACGGCTATGCACGTTCGACAGGGAAAGTCGGCGTCTGTCTGGCGACATCAGGTCCGGGCGCGACGAATCTGGTTACAGGGATTGCTACTGCACTGATGGATTCAGTGCCGATGGTAGCCATTACCTGTAACGTTGGTGTGCCGCTTCTTGGAAAAGACAGCTTTCAGGAGATCGATATCCGGGGAATTACGACACCGATCACGAAGCACAACTTTATCGTAAAGGATGTGCATCAGCTGGCAGATGTCCTTCGAAGGGCATTTCGGATTGCCAAAACAGGACGTCCGGGCCCGGTGCTTGTAGATATCCCGAAGGATGTGACCGGCGCGCTGGCCGAGTATACATTTACGCCTGCCATAGAAGTGGAGCCTGTGACGGATCAGATCACAGACGATGTCATCGAAGATGCGTTGCAGCTGATCTGTGACGCAAAGCATCCGTATGTATTTGTCGGCGGCGGCGCGATAATCGCAAATGCATCAGAGGAACTGCGGACATTTGTGAAAAAACTGGATGCACCTGTGTGTGATTCCCTGATGGGAAAAGGCGCATTTGACGGCAGTGACCCGCTCTATACCGGCATGCTCGGCATGCATGGTACAAAAGCATCCAATCTTGGTGTCAGCGAGTGCGATCTTTTGGTCGCGATCGGCACCAGATTCTCAGACCGTGTCATTGGCAATGCCTCGCAGTTTGCAAAGGATGCCAAAATTCTTCAGTTTGATGTGGATCCTGCTGAGATCAACAAAAACATCCAGACCGATGTGGCTGTAATAGGAGATGTAAAGGAGATCCTGAAAAAGATCAACGAAAAGATGCCCCAGCTTTCACATCCGCTCTGGCTTGCGCATGTTGCGGAGCTGAAGGAAAAATATCCGTTGTTCTATTCCTATGAGGGATTGAGCGGTCCGTGGATGATCGAGGAGATCTATCGTCAGAAAAAGGATGACGTGATCATCCTGGCGGAAGTCGGACAGCATCAGATGTGGGCAGCACAGTACTATAAGTATGCAAAACCGCGCACATTTTTAACTTCCGGCGGTCTTGGAACCATGGGATTCGGTCTCGGCGCATCGATCGGTGCCCAGATCGGCAATCCGGACAAACAGGTCATTAACATTGCCGGCGACGGATGCTTCCGTATGAATATGAATGAACTGGCGACAGCCGTAAGACAGCAGCTGCCGCTTATAGAGATCATCGTTAACAATTCCGTACTCGGCATGGTACATCAGTGGCAGGGACTGTTCTATGAGAAACGGTATTCCCACACGATCCTGAATGATTCCGTAGATTATGTGAAGCTGGCAGAGGCAATGGGGGCAGAGGCCGTTCGTGTAACAACGAGAGAGGAGTTTACAGAAGCGTTTGCAAAGGCGCTTGAGAGTAAAGTTCCGTTTGTCATGGACTGTGTTGTCAACAGCGATGATAATGTATGGCCGATGGTTGCGCCCGGAAAAGCGATTTCCGACGTTGTTGATGAAACTGACATGTGATCGAATCTGTCTGTTGACGAATCGCAGGAAAAAGTATAAGATAGTCTGGTTAAAAGATTAACAAAAAACCGTTAAAAAATTAACGAAGGTGCTTTTAGGAGGAGAACATGAACCGAGTTTATAACTTTTCGGCAGGACCAGCATGCCTGCCGCTAGATGTGTTAAAAGAGGCACAGGAGGAGATGTTGGATTATCGCGGACACGGTATGTCCGTTATGGAGATGAGCCATCGTTCCCCGATGTTCCAGAACATTATTGACGAAGCAGAGGCTGATCTGCGTGACCTGATGGGAATTCCGGACAATTATAAAGTAATGTTTCTGCAGGGTGGCGCTACAGCACAGTTTGCAGCGATTCCGCTGAATCTGTATCAGAATGGCGCAGCTGATTATGTTGTGACCGGTACCTGGTCAAAGAAGGCATTTGCGGAAGCTAAGAAATTCACAGATGCAAAGTGCATTGCGACTTCTGAAGATAAGACATATTCCTATGTGCCGGATCTTAGCGATCTGCCGATCCGTGACAACGCGGACTATGTATATATCTGCCAGAATGAGACCATTCACGGTACGACCATCTGGAATCTGCCGAATACCAAAGGCAAAGAGCTGGTAGCGGATGTATCTTCCTGCTTCCTTTCCATGCCGATCGACGTTTCTAAGTTCGGTGTCGTTTACGGCGGCGTTCAGAAGAATATCGGTCCTGCCGGTATGGCGATCGTAATCGTACGGGAAGATCTGATCCGCGATACACTGCCGAAGCCAACCCCGGTCATCCTTGACTGGAAGGCATTTTCCGATGCAGGCTCCATGTACAACACACCGCCGTGCTACACGATCTATATGTGCGGAAAGACCTTTAAATGGCTGAAGAATCTTGGCGGTCTGGAAGGCATCTATGAGATCAATAAGAACAAGGCAGGTCTGTTCTATGATTATCTGGACAACAGTAAGATGTTCAAGGGCGCTGTTGTAAAAGAAGACCGTTCTCTGATGAACATTCCGTTCGTGATCGGAGACAAGGATCTGGAAGCACAGTTCATCGCAGAATCCAAAGCAGCAGGATTTGACAATCTGAAGGGACACCGCAGTGTCGGCGGCATGCGTGCATCGATCTACAACGCAATGCCGGTTCAGGGCGTAAAAGACCTGATCGCATTCATGAAGGATTTCGAAGAGAAGAACATTTCCCAACTGAACTAATGTATCGCATACGGACAGGGTGATCGCTCTGTCCGTATGATGCGCGAAAGAGGAGTAATAAAAGATGAAATATACTTGCCTGAATCCGATCGCTGCCTGCGGTCTGGATCTTTTTACAGATGATTATGAGAAAACAGAAGAACTGGCAGAAGCGGATGCGGTCCTGGTCAGAAGTGCTGCCATGCATGATCTGGAGCTTCCGGAAAACATGCTCGCGATTGCCCGTGCAGGCGCCGGTGTCAACAATATCCCGCTCGTAAAATGTGCAGAGCAGGGAATCGTTGTATTCAATTCCCCGGGTGCCAACGCAAACGGTGTAAAAGAGCTTGTGATCGCCGGTATGTTACTCGCCTGCCGTGATATCGTCGGCGGAATTGAGTGGGTAAAAGAAAACAGTGATGATGAAAATGTGGGCAAAGCTGCAGAGAAAGCGAAAAAAGCATTTGCAGGAACCGAAGTAAAAGGTAAGAAGCTTGGCGTCATCGGCCTTGGCGCGATCGGCGTATTGGTTGCAAATGCAGCAGTTGATCTTGGCATGGAAGTCATCGGTTATGATCCGTACCTTTCCGTAAAGGCTGCATGGAACATTTCCAGAAATGTAAAATATGTGCAGAACCCGGAAGATATTTATCGTGAGTGTGACTTTATCACGATCCATGTTCCGCTGATGGACAGCACAAAAGGCATGATCAGCAAAGAAGCGATCGGCATGATGAAAGAGACAGCGATCGTTCTGAACTTTGCAAGAGACACCCTGGTTGATGAGACTGCTATGGTTGAGGCATTAAAAGCAGGAAAGATCCGCAAATATGTGGTTGATTTCCCGTCAGCGATCACAGCAGGAAAAGAAGGCTGCATCGTTATCCCGCACCTTGGCGCTTCCACAGAGGAGTCAGAGGATAACTGCGCGATCATGGCCGTTGAAGAGCTGCGTGATTACATCGAGAACGGTAATATCATCAATTCCGTTAACTATCCGGCCTGTGATCATGGACCGATCACCACAAAAGAGCGTGTCTGCATCATCCATAAGAACATCACGAACACGATCGGCAAATATGCGTCCATCCTTGGCGAGAATGGCATTAATATTTCTGATATGGTAGATAAGAGCCGTGGAGAATATGCATATTCTCTGATCGATATCGACGATGAGATTGACGATGCTACCATCGAAAAGCTGAAAGAGGTAGAAGGTGTGATCCGTGTCCGCGTGATCCGCAAATAATAAAGGAGTTTTTATGGCAAAGATTCATCCGTTTGCGGCAATCCGCCCGGCAGAAGAGAAGGCTTCCCGTATCGCAGCACTGCCATACGACGTGTACAACAGTGCGGAAGCAAGGATTGAAGTAGAAAAAGAACCGCTTTCCTTCCTTTGCATTGACCGTCCGGAGACACAGTTCCCCGTAGGACAGGATATGTATGCGCCTGAGGTTTATCAGAAGGCACATGATATCCTCTGGCAGATGGTTGAGAAGGGTGATTTTATCAGAGATGATGCACCCTGTTATTACATCTATGAGCTGACGATGGACGGCCGTACACAGACAGGTATCGTTGCATGTGCATCCATCGATGATTATGTTTCCGGTGTGATCAAGAAGCATGAGAATACCAGAGAGGAAAAGGAACAGGACAGAATCCGTCACGTAGACACCTGCAGTGCGCAGACCGGCCCGATCTTCCTGGCTTATCGTACCAATGACACGATCAATGCGATCGTGAACGCAAAAAAGGCAGAACAGCCGGTATATGACTTTACGGCACCGGATCAGGTGACACACCGTGTCTGGGTCATCAGCGATGCGGCATCGGTAGATGCGATCCGCGCTGCGTTTGACGCGATCAATGCGATCTATATCGCGGATGGCCATCACCGCTGTGCTTCTGCTGTTAAGGTGGGACTCAAGAGAAGAGCAGAGCATCCGGATTATGACGGAACAGAACCCTTTAATGAGTTCCTGTCCGTACTGTTCCCGGACGATCAGCTTCATATCATGGATTACAACCGTGCAGTAAAAGACTTAAACGGCATGAATGCTGCAGAATTCCTGGAAAAGATTTCTGCGGTTTGTGAGGTTGCTGTTTCTGAGGGTGATGATCATCATCCTATGGAGAAAGGAACCTTTACCATGTTCCTGGACGGAAAATGGTACCGGTGTGCATTCCGCAAGGAAGACAGGAACCCGGATCCGGTAGAAGGACTGGATGTTTCGCTCTTGCAAAAACTGGTACTGCATCCGCTTCTTGGCATTCAGGATCCGCGTACCGATGCAAGGATTGATTTTATCGGAGGCATCCGGGGACTTTCTGAACTGGAAAAACGCTGCAGTGAGGACTGCGCAGTTGCGTTTGCCATGTATCCGACATCGATCGGTGAGCTCTTTGATGTGGCAGATGCAGGGCTGTTGATGCCGCCGAAATCAACTTGGTTTGAACCAAAGCTTAGAAGCGGTCTGTTTATTCATGAAATCTGATCAAAACGTTATATTTTTATATAAGTACAAGTTTTAACATATTGACTTTAAACTATAATTATGGTAGCATTCTTCCTAGACAAATCCGCATTCAAAGATGCGACATTCAGGAGGGAAAAAATGCAGGGTACTGTAAAATGGTTTAATGCAAAAAAAGGCTGGGGATTTATCACCGATACTGAAGGAAACGAGATCTTTGTTCACTTCTCTAAGATCAATATGGATGGCTTTAAAGAGCTCAAAGACGGTGAAGCAGTCGAATATGACGTTGAAGAAAGCGATAAAGGCCCGCAGGCAGTAAATGTAGTACGTCTGCAGTAAGTACCAATATTTTTGTTTCTTCAAACATCCCAACGGTTTTCCGCTGGGATGTTTTTCTTTTCAGGAGGTTTGAACGTGTCAGGAATTACAAATCCAAATTATCAATTGCTGAAACAGGAACAGATCCCGGATATCCAGTCAGAAGGGTATTTGCTCCGCCATACAAAGAGCGGTGCAAGAATTTGTATTTTGTCCAATCAGGATGAAAACAAAGTCTTTTTTGTCGGATTCCGTACTCCGCCAAAAGATTCGACCGGCGTGGCACATATCATTGAGCATACTGTTTTATGCGGGAGCCGCAAGTTCCCGTTAAAGGATCCTTTTATTGAACTTGTGAAAGGTTCGATGAACACCTTTCTAAATGCAATGACTTATCCGGATAAGACATTGTATCCGGTGGCAAGCTGTAATGATAAAGATTTTGCCAATCTGATGGATGTCTATATGGACAGTGTCTTCTATCCGAATATTTATAAGAATGAAAATATCTTCCGTCAGGAAGGCTGGCATTATGAGCTGGAAAAAGCAGAGGACGATCTTACCATCAACGGCGTTGTTTACAATGAGATGAAGGGTGCGTTCTCTTCCCCTGAGGGGATCCTTGAGCGTGAGATCTTCCGTTCGCTGTATCCGGATACGCCATATGCAAATGAATCGGGCGGTGATCCGGAATATATCCCGGATCTGACCTATGAAGATTATCTGGATTTCCACAGAACTTATTACCATCCCTCTAACAGCTATATCTATCTTTACGGGGATTTTGATATCAAAGAGCGGCTTGACTGGCTTGATGAGGAATATCTGTCAGCTTTTGATCAGATCAGCGTAGATTCAGAGATTGGTCTGCAGATACCGTTTGAAGCACCTATGAAAAAGCGGATCTCTTATCCTGTGGCAAGCAATGCTTCTTTGGATCATGCATCTTATCTGGCCGCAGCCTGGTCTGTCGGGACGAATCTTGACAGAGAGCAGTACGTCGCGTTTGATCTGCTCGAATATGCACTGCTGAATGCCCAGGGAGCACCGTTAAAGCAGGCATTACTGGATGCCGGGATCGGCAACGACATTTTCGGCGGATATGACAGCAGCTCCCTGCAGCCGGTATTCACCGTGATCACAAAGAATGCGGATGCCGCGCAGGAAGAACAGTTTGTCTCCATTATACAAAAGGTCTTAAAAGAGCAGGCGGAAAACGGACTGCACAAAAGGACCTTAGAGGCTGCATTAAATGCTTCGGAATTTAAGTTCCGGGAAGCGGATTACGGCAACATCCCGAAAGGCCTGATGCTCGGCATTCAGGTGATGGACGGATGGCTTTATGATGAGGATGCACCGTTTTTGCATCTGCATGAACTGGATGTTTATGAACAGCTTCGGGAGAAACTGAACACCGGGTATTTTGAAGATCTGATCCGTACGCATCTGCTTGAAAATACACACTGTCTTCTTTTGACAGCAGTACCGGATCCGGATCTGAATCGGAAAAAGGAATCCGTACTTTCCAAAGCACTTTCGGATTATAAGCAGGCGTTATCTGAATCAGAGATTGACGGGCTGATCAAAAAAACGGAAGCGGTCCATGCATTTGGGGCAACGCCATCGACAGCTGAGGAGCTTGCGACGATCCCGCATCTGACCAGAGCAGATATGAAAAAGGAGGCGGAACCGTTTTCCAATATCCTTTATGAGGACGGGGACGTGCCTGTTTTGATACATGATTATGAGACCAACGGCATTCTTTACATCGATCTGCAGTTTACGATCGATCATCTGAAGGAGGAATCGCTTCCGACACTTGGCGTTTTAAGACGGCTTCTCGGGAAGCTGGACACAAAGGAGTATTCCTATGCGGAACTGACGGATGAGATTTATCTTCATACAGGCGGGATCCGGCCGGAGATCTCGATCTATGCGGATGTAACAGATCATGATGCGTATACGCCAAGATTTGAGCTTCGGATCAAAGTACTGAAAGAAAAGCTTGCGGAAGCTGTGAAGCTGGTAAACAGTATTCTGTGCGATACCTGTTTTACGGATGAGAAGAGGATCTGTGAGCTGCTTGCGGAAGGCCGTTCGAGACTCAGATCGGATCTTAGCGAAGCAGGGCACTCGGCATCTGTAAAGCGTGCGCTTTCCTATCAGAGCCCGGTTTCCCGGTATGGAGATCTGACATCCGGTATCGCATATTACAGGTTCCTGGAGGATCTGGTCGATCATTTTGAAGAACGGAAAGAGAAGCTGCTATCAGATGTGAAGGCGTTGTATCAGGATATCTTTGCCGCAGATCATCTGATGGTCAGCTGCACGTGCGCGCAGGCATTGCATCCGACCGCAATACAGGCTGCTTCTGAGATCGCTGCGACGCTGCCCCAAAAAGGGGAACGGGAAGGTGCAAAGATCAAGCCTTTTGGCGGGAAAAACGAAGGCTTTACGGATGCTTCCCAGGTGCAGTATGTTTCCATTGCCGGAAAATATGATATCAAAAAGACACCGTATCAGCCGGCATTCAGGATCTGCCGGGCGATCATGTCCTATGAGTATCTCTGGAACCAGGTCAGAGTCCAGGGAGGCGCATACGGGTGTATGGCAGGATTCTCAAAGACAGGAGATGTCTATTTTACCTCTTACAGGGATCCGAACCTGAAAGAAACACTGGATGTATACAGAAATGTGCCTGCATATCTTAAGGATTTTACGGCAGATGAAAAAGAGCTGACAAAGTATGTGATCGGAACATTCAGCGATCTGGATACGCCCCTGTCGCCTGCTGATAAAGGCAGAAGGAGCCTCGGCGCCTATCTGACCGGACTGACGTATGAAGATGTACAAAATGAGCGGGATGCCATTTTAAATGCAGAGATCGATGATATCAGAAACCTTGCGGATCTGATCGAAGAAGCGCTTGATCAGGCGGGAATCTGTGTCATTGGGAATGAGGATAAGTTAAACGGACAGAGGGATCTGTTTGATGTACTGAACCCTTTGGACAAGTCAGGAGAATAGAAAGATGAATGAACAGTTTCGTTCCGGATTTGTGGCGCTGATCGGTCGTCCGAATGTCGGGAAATCGACATTGATGAATTATATCATCGGGCAGAAGATCGCGATCACATCGAACAAACCGCAGACGACCAGAAACCGCATTACGACGATCTACACGGACGAGGAGCGCGGGCAGATCGTCTTTGTGGATACGCCGGGCATTCATAAGGCAAAGAACAAGCTTGGCCAGTATATGGTGCGTACCGCAGAACAGTCGATGAGAGATGTGGACCTGATCCTGTGGCTGGTAGAACCGTCTACCTTTATCGGTGCGGGAGAGCGGCATATCATTGAAGAACTGGACCAGGCCAATATTCCGGTGATCCTGATCATCAATAAGATCGATACCGTAAAGCCTGCCGAGATCCTTACCTTTATCGATACCTACAGACAGGCGTATGAATTTGATGAGATCATACCGGTATCCGCGAAAAAAGGAACCAACGTCGAAGATCTTATCGATACGATCTACCGTTATATTCCTTATGGCCCGATGTATTATGATCCGGATGCCGTTACGGACCAGCCGGAGCGGCAGATCGTTGCAGAATTGATCCGGGAAAAAGCCCTGCGTGCATTAAAGGATGAGGTTCCACACGGTATCGCAGTGGCGATCGAAAAGATGAAAACCCGGAAGGACAAACCGATCGTCGATATCGAAGCAACGATCGTATGCGAGCGGGATTCGCATAAAGGCATCATCATCGGCAAACAGGGCGCGATGCTGAAGCGGATCGGAAGTCTTGCGCGTCCGGAGATCGAAGAGATGCTTGATAAAAAGGTGAATCTGAAGATCTGGGTCAAGGTCAGAAAGGACTGGCGTGACAGCGATATCCAGATGAAAAACTTCGGATACGGAAAAGATGAAATGTAACAGGAGACAGGTATGTCAGAACGCACCACTCTGACCGGTATGGTTTTAAAATCTGCACCGTCCGGGGAATATGACCGCCGTATCGTTCTTCTGACACGGGAGAGAGGTAAGGTGACGGCATTTGTACGGGGCGCTCGCCGGCCCAAAAGCTCGCTGCAGGCAGCGACCGGTTTGTTTGCATTCGGCAGTTTTGAGGCATATGAGGGGAAAAGTGCCTGGACGGTCGTGAAGGCAGAGATCAGGGAACATTTTCTGGATATTGCAAAAGATTACGATCTGACGGTATACGGTTCCTATTTTCTGGAAGCGGCCGACTACTTTCTGGCAGAGGGCGATGAAGCATCTGATCAGTTGAATCTTTTGTATGTGACGCTGCGTGCATTGTTAAAGGGGCAGATGGAGCTTCCGCTGATCCGCAGGATCTATGAGCTGCGGACACTTTTTTATAACGGGACCTATCCGGAGGTGTTTTCCTGTGTGCAATGCGGGAAGAAAGAAAACCTCGAGCGGTTCGATTTTTACAGCCATGGCCTCTTTTGCGCAGATTGCGGGAAGGACCGGAAAGGAATCCGTCTGGAAAGCGCGTCCGTCTATGCCCTGCAGTATATCCTGTCGGCACCGCTTGAAAAGCTTTATTCCTTTCGGTTGAATGAAAAGGTCTTTTCGCAGATCGATCAGATGATCGACCGGATTTTTCAAAGCTATGTGGACCGGCCGTTTAACAGTGCTGCGTTTCTTCCTTGAAATATCCGGATACAAAAGATATAATATTGAGCATATGAAAATATCACGTACGAAGGGAATCGAATTATGACAGAAAAAACAATGGAAAAAATCATCGCCGTTGCAAAATCACGCGGATTTATCTATCCGGGTTCTGAGATCTACGGCGGCCTTGCGAATACATGGGATTACGGTAATCTCGGTGTTGAGTTAAAGAACAATGTGAAAAAAGCCTGGTGGCAGAAGTTTATTCAGGAAAGCCCGTATAATGTAGGCGTTGACTGCGCGATCCTTATGAACCCGCAGACCTGGATCGCATCCGGACATCTTGGCGGCTTCTCCGATCCGCTGATGGACTGCAGGGAATGTCATGAGCGGTTCCGTGCGGATCAGATCATTGAAGACTTTGCTTCGGAAAACGGAATCACATTGGAGTCTTCCGTTGACGGATGGAGCCAGGAAGAGATGAAGGGATTTATCGATGAACATCAGATCCCGTGTCCGTCCTGCGGCAAGCATAATTTCACCGATATCCGTCAGTTCAACCTGATGTTTAAGACCTTCCAGGGCGTAACGGAAGATTCCAAAAATACCGTATATCTGCGCCCGGAGACTGCACAGGGTATTTTTGTCAACTTTAAAAATGTTCAGCGTACCTCAAGAAAAAAGATCCCGTTCGGTATCGGTCAGATCGGAAAGTCCTTCCGTAATGAGATCACACCGGGTAACTTCACATTCCGGACGAGAGAGTTTGAGCAGATGGAGCTGGAGTTCTTCTGCGAGCCGGATACGGATCTGGAATGGTTTGCATACTGGAAAGAGTTCTGTATCAACTGGCTTAAGTCTCTTGGAATGAAAGAAGAAGAGATGCGTGTCCGTGACCATGAGAAGGAAGAGCTTTCCTTCTACAGCAAAGCGACCAGCGATATCGAATTCCTGTTCCCGTTTGGCTGGGGTGAGCTTTGGGGTATCGCGGATCGTACGGATTATGACCTGACCCAGCATCAGAATGTTTCCGGACAGGATCTGACCTATTTTGATGATCAGAAGAATGAAAAATACATTCCGTATGTCATCGAGCCGTCACTTGGCGCTGACCGTGTGGTCCTTGCGTTCCTTTGCGGCGCATATGATGAAGAAGAATTAGAAGGCGGTGACACGCGTACCGTGATGCATTTCCATCCGGCGCTTGCACCGGTTAAGATCGGCGTACTGCCGCTTTCAAAGAAGCTGGCAGGACCGGCGGAAGAGATCTATCAGAAGCTGTCAAAGGTCTACAACTGCGAATATGATGACAGAGGTAACATCGGTAAGCGTTACCGCAGACAGGACGAGATCGGCACACCGTTCTGCATCACATATGATTTTGATTCAGAAGAAGATCATGCTGTCACCATTCGTGAACGGGACAGCATGGAACAGGTACGGATTCCGATCGATGAGCTTGGAAGCTACTTCGCGGATAAGTTTCAGTTTTAAGGAAGCGTCAGATCGACGTCAGACAATCTAAAAGTTTGGTATTCATTTCGGGTGTCATGACGCAAAACCGTAGGTATTTGTCGTCAAGAAACGGAAATGTGGAGCAGTCGCGGATCATCATCTTTTGACGGATCGCCAGATCAAAGACTTCTCCTGAGGTGATCTCATCCGAAAGGATCCTTACAAGAATAAAGTTTGCGGAAGCGGGATATACTTTGTATTTCCCGCTTTTTTTCAATGCTTCACACATGCGGGTCCGCTCTGTGGCGATCAGTTCCTTGGTCTCTTCGATGTATTTGCTGTCGGAAAAGATGATCTCACCCGCGATCGCGGCAAGGGAATTGATCATCCACGGGTTTTTATGGGTATTGATGTATTTGATCATATCTCTGTTGCCGGTGATCGCATATCCTAAGCGAAGGCCCGGGGCCGCAAAGAATTTGGATGT
>JAFUBZ010000025.1 GCA_017459945.1 Eubacterium sp. | reverse complement strand
CGTTCCGCATAACGAATCATTTCACTGAATGTCAGCATCAGTTCATTTCTCCGTTCTTTCGCCCTTGCCTGAGACAGGCTCGCCTCCAGAACCGAGCCAAGATGGACATCTGCACAATGAAGGATCTTCATCTTTTTCGCAGGCAAAAAAGACACCTGTTTCCTGTTTGCAAACAGGCTTGCCCGCTGCCTCCTTTCCATCACAAATCTATGCTTTCTTCCTATCTATTATTGGACTCATTTTATACTACCTGTTTGCGTCCTTGCAAGAAAACAGAGGCAAAGCTATAATTCTTTTGAAGTAATTGAACAGAAAGGTCTTATGATGCAAATCTCGATCACTCCGCTTTTTTCCGGCTCCACCGGCAACTGTACCCTTGTTCAGGCAGGCGGCACAAACCTGCTTGTCGATGCCGGCGTATCGGCAAAAAGCGTGACCAATGCGCTCAAAAAGACAGGGCTTGAGATCCATGATATCTCTGCCGTCCTTGTCACACACGAGCACGCGGATCACATCAAAGGACTTCCTGTCCTGATCAAGAAATACAGCGTGCCTGTTTATGCGACAGAAGGGACCTGGCGCGTGATGCACGGAAAATTCCGCGAGATCCCGCGCTTCCAGCCGTTTTTCGTCCCGGAGGGAAACTTCTATATCGGCGATTTTGCCGTTGAATCTTTTCCCCTTTCCCATGATGCAGCTCAACCGGTCGGATATGCTTTCTTCGCTTCAGGTGAAAAGGTCTGTATCGCAACAGACACCGGTTATATTTCAAAAGGCATGATCCGTTCTCTTGAGGGGTCCACCACGATCCTTCTTGAGTCAAATCATGACCCGTACATGCTTCAGACAGGACCGTATCCCGGAATCCTGAAACGCCGCGTTGCGTCCCGAAAGGGACATCTTGCGAACGAAGACTGCGCCAAAGCGCTGTGTCATCTGGTTCAAAGCGGCACCTCTCAAGCGATTCTGGGTCATATTTCATTGAAAAACAATACGCCGCAGCTTGCTTTTGACACGTCAAAAGCAGCCCTTGCCGAATGCGGGATCGAAATCGGCCGTGATATTTCACTTTCCGTCGCCGCTCCTGCACTATTCCCTGACTGATCAGGAGGTCTCCATGCAAACAGTCCAACCACTCCCGGCGGAGGAACGTTCCTCCATTTTGAAGAAGAAAGTCCCCGCATTTCTCTGTCGTCTGCTCATGATTTTTCTTGCGGCCGCGCTTGCCGTCACACATTTCATCGAAGCGGAGACCCCTATCTGGTTTTCCGCTGTCTTTGAGATCGTTCTGATCCTCGTTCCGTGTCTGCTGGTGCTTCTGTTTTCCCGTTCTTCCCTGCCTATGGCGCCTATGAGCGGCAAACGGATCTTCTATGTTGCGGGTATGGGGATCTTCGGCTATGCGCTTTCCCTCCCGCTCAACGCCAACTGGGCTCTGATCTGGACCTCGATCCGGCAGATAGATGAAACTTCCGCTTTCGAGAACATCGAACTGATCTCCAAAACACCACTGTGGGTGCTGATCCTTGTGATCGCGCTTACACCTGCAATCTGTGAGGAGTTTTTCTTCCGCGGCATGCTCATGAAGAGTTACTCCTACTATCCGGCTGCGGCCGTCTGCATGTCTGCCGCGCTTTTTGCACTGCTTCATTACGATATCACACGTCTCGTGCCGACATTTTACCTGGGTCTGATCATGGGCTGGGCCGTTACCCGCACACAGAATCTCACGGCGGGCATGATCCTTCATTTTATCAATAACGCATTTTCCGTGATCTACATGAAACTTGTTTATCCGCTGCTGGGGCTTTCCGAGACATCCGGACAGGGTTTGGAAGGTCTGTTTGATTATCTTCAGAACAACCCTGCTGCGACAGGTTCTCTTCTGATTATGGAACTGGCTCTTTTTGCACTTGTCGGGCTCTGTGTTCCGCTCTTTATCCTGTTTCTCATGCGCTTTATCCGCGACACTGCAGATGACACGCAGAAGCTGCGCATGGAAACGGTGCTCATGACAAGAGATCACCCCAAGTGGATCGATCTTTTATTCATTCTGGTCGCGGCAGCCATGCTGATCGTCCTTGCCGTGATCACGATCATCGGGTGATATTTTATGAAGATCCTGCTTATCTGTATCGGAAAACTGGATAAAAAGCTTTTTGCGCCTGCATGTGAAGAATATGCAAAAAGGATCGGCCGTTTCTGTGACTTTGAAGTTCGTCAGCTGGCCGAAGGTCCCGTACCGCGTTCCGATTCGGAAATCCCCAGGTGCCTTGCGCAGGAAGCGGAAAAGATCCTGTCTCTGATCCAGCGTATGGATACCGTTATCCCGCTGTGTATTGAAGGTAAGTCACAAAACAGTGAATCTTTTGCTGCAAAACTCGGCAAACTTCGTGATGAAGGTGCCCAAAGGATCGTCTTTGTGATCGGTTCTTCCCACGGGCTTGATCCTTCCGTCGTCGCACGGGCGAATCAGACACTTTCCATGTCTGAAATGACCTTCCCTCACCAACTGGCTCGTGTGATGTTTCTGGAATAGCTTTACCGCGCATTTACGATTCTTAATAATCAGACCTATCATAAATAAGAGGAACCTGTATGCAGAAAGATCCTTTCATGTCAGAAGCTCTGGAAGAGGCAAAGAAAGCACTTGCGGAAAATGAAGTGCCCGTCGGTGCCGTGATCGTAAAAGACGGTCAGGTGATCGGCCGAGGCCATAACCGCCGTATGCAGAAAAACGATCCTACTGCGCACGCGGAGATGGAAGCCATTCGCGATGCCGCTGCCACGCTTGGTGACTGGCGTCTGAACGGCTGTATGATGTTCGTAACACTTGAACCATGCGTAATGTGCGCCGGTGCGATCGTCCAAAGCCGCATC
>JAFUBZ010000024.1 GCA_017459945.1 Eubacterium sp. | reverse complement strand
CACAACATGAGCGCTGAATCCCGGGAATACAGTAAACAGAACAAAGCAGGCAACAAGGCCGCAGATCGTGCCGGTAATACGCTGCTTGACACGCGTGCCGGTTTCGTCAGAGTACGGGATCATCATGAAAAAGACCGAAATGACGAGCCAGTATGCGTTGTCGAATCCGGACTGGTAGGCGAATGCGATACAGGGTGTCACGATCAGCACAAGGCGCAGCGCGAAGCGGAGCCGGAAGTTCCGGATGTCCGGACGATTGACACGGACGCGAAGCTTCTTATAATCGGCCGTCGGTGTTTCGTTTTGGAACATATCTTCAAACTGCTCCAGAAGGGAACGCGCTTCTTTAACATGGCCTTCCTTTTCCTGTGTGATGAAGAGATAATTCAATACCTGAAAAACCAAAACGAAGCGGCAGTACCAGCTGGTCTTGCCGCGCGGCAGGATCGCGGAGCGGTTATAGGAATAAATCTCCATGCTGCTCTGCTGGTTGATCGCATCGAGCTCATTGCGAAGTTGTTTGCGTTCGGCAAGGTTTTCCGGCGTCAGATGACCGGCTGCAAGATCGCTTTCGGCCATGGCAAGCTGCTTTTTGCAGTTTTCAAACCCGCGGGCGATCATGTCAGAAAGTGTTTCCTTCTTTTTTCCAAATCCGAGGAGCATCGGAATGGTCACAAACAGGAAAATGATCACGAAAGAAACAACGAGTGCGCCGATGCGCATGCCAAGCCCCGAAAGCCCTTCGGTAGGGGCGAGCTGGAAGAACATGAGTGCCATGCCGGACGCGAAGTAGTTGTTGGGCTGGTACTCATCGATCAGGAGATAGGCGATCCAGAAGAGCCCCAGTGCATTGATGATGATGCAAAGCGGCAGATTGATACAGGCGATAAATGCCAGAACTGCCATGGCGATATAAATGGCGACATGCTTTAACATGCAGTCCCAGTTGTGATTTAAGCGGGTGAACCGCAGATAGGACAATGTGGCAAACGGCGCGATCATGGAGTTTTCCACGCCAAAAAAGCGGTAGGTGATCAAAAAGATCAGTGCCGCGACGATCGTCGGCGCGATGGCGCCTTTTGCTGAATGTTTGATTCCTAAAAACCAGTCTTTGATATAGTGCAATGTAAAACTCCTTTGACAAACGTATAAGTAATCATAGCACAGATGATTGGAATTTGGCACGGGAGTTGACGCAGTTTTTTAAAATAGTATAATATTTAGCTGTATGTTTATATCGATGTATTTATGAAGAAAGAGAATGCTTATGAAATTTACAAAGATGCACGGATGCGGAAATGATTATGTATATGTGAATTGCTTTGAAGAAACGATCGATGATCCGGCCGCGGTCAGCAGATTTGTCAGTGACAGACATTTCGGGATCGGTTCAGACGGAATGATCCTGATCCATCCTTCGGACAAGGCGGATTTCAGAATGGCGATGTACAATCTGGACGGTTCAGAGGGCAGCATGTGCGGAAACGGGATTCGCTGCGTGGCAAAATTTGTGTATGATCACGGGCTGACGGATCAGACCAGGATCACGGTTGAGACGAAGGCCGGGATCAAGACGCTTGATCTGAAGGTCAAAGATGGACTGGTAGAGGAAGTGACGGTGGATATGGGCGCGCCAATCTTAGAGCCGGAGCGTATCCCTGTAAAATCGCCTTCAGGTATGGTTGCAGTGATCGATGAGCCGATTCAGGTGGATGGAGAAGAATACCGGATCACCTGTGTTTCGATGGGCAATCCGCATGCGGTTGTATTTGTAGACGATACGGAAAGCCTTGACCTGGCAGCGATCGGCCCGAAGTTTGAGAACCATGAGATGTTCCCTGACAGGGTGAATACGGAGTTCGTACATGTGATCGACCGCAATACGGTCTCGATGCGTGTCTGGGAGCGCGGCTCAGGGGAAACACTTGCCTGCGGTACCGGAACGTGTGCCTGCGTGTATGCCTGCATTTTAAATAAGCTCACGGAAGATGAGGTGCTGGTGCACCTTCTGGGCGGTGATCTAAAGATCCGCTATGACAGAGAACGTCATACGATGATCATGACAGGCCCGGCGACGACCGTGTTTGAAGGAGAGATCAACATCTGAGGGAATCATAAGCATTCCGATTACTGATAACAATGTTTAAAAAGAAAACGAGGGAAACCATGAAACTGATCGATTTATTGGAACGAATGGAGTACACCTGTCTGCAGGGTGATGTGAATACCGAGATCACGACGCTTGTCTATGATTCCAGAAAAGCGGAAAAGGGATCTGTTTTTGTATGCATTCCGGGTACAGTAAGGGATGCGCATGATTTTGCGCCGGATGTGGTGGAAAAGGGCGCGGCTGCACTGATCGTTGAAAGACAGCTGCCGATCCCGGATGTGACACAGATCCTGGTGAAAAACGCAAGACTGGCACTTGCCGAGATGTCTGCGGCATATTTTGGCCATCCGGCAGAGAAGCTGACAACGATCGGCATTACAGGAACAAAAGGAAAGACTACGACGACCTACATGGTACGTTCAATCTTAGAGAGCGCCGGCTATCCGACAGGACTGATCGGTACGATCGAGACGATCATCGGTGATGAATGTACGCCTGCAGGGAATACGACACCGGAGTCCTATATCGTACAGGAAAGCTTTGCGAAGATGGTGGATGCAGGCTTAAAATGTGTCGTTATGGAGGTTTCCTCGCAGGGGCTGATGATGGACCGTGTGGCAGGTTTTACGTTTGATTACGGCATCTTTACGAACCTTGAGAAGGATCATATCGGTCCGAATGAGCACAAGGATATGGATGACTATATCCACTGGAAGAGCATATTGTTCCAGCGCTGCAAAGTGGGCATCTTAAACGGGGATGATTCTCATCTGGAGCAGATCTTAAAGGATCACACCTGTGAAGTGGAGCTGTTTGGCATGCGGGAAGATGCAGATTACTACGCAAAGGACCTGCATCTGGAAAAGAAGCCGGGCTTTTTAGGCATCCGTTATCATGTCTGCGGCAAGATGGATTTCCCGGTGGAGATCGATATCCCGGGACGATTCAGTGTGTACAATTCGCTGACGGCGATCGCGATCTGCCATCAGTTCGGCGTTTCACCTGAGATCATCCAGGAAGCGCTGGCAAAGGTAAAGGTAAAGGGACGTGTGGAACTGGTCCCGGTATCCGACCGTTATACATTGATGATCGATTACGCACACAACGCTATGGCACTGGAGAGCCTTCTGACAACACTGCGTGAATATCATCCGAAGCGTCTGGTCTGCATGTTCGGCTGCGGCGGCAACCGTTCAAAGGTACGCCGGTATGAGATGGGAGAGGTTTCTTCCCGCCTTGCGGATCTGACGGTCGTCACATCGGACAATCCGAGAAATGAAGATCCGGAAGCGATCATTGATGATATCGTATCTACAGTGGAAAAAGGACCGGGCGAGTTTGTCCGCATCACAGACAGAAAAGAAGCAATCCACTACTGCATGAAGCATGCGCAGGAGGGTGACGTGATCGTACTGGCGGGAAAAGGCCATGAAGATTACCAGGAGATCTGCGGAAAGAAATATCCGATGGATGAGCGTGTACTGATTCAGGAGATCCTCGCAGAGGATCCGGCTTGCGGAGAATAACAGGATGCAGCAGTTTGAATTGATCGCACCATGCCATTTCGGGCTGGAATCCGTTTTGAAGCGGGAGATCTATGATCTTGGATATGATACGACGCGTGTGGAAGACGGCAGGGTGTTTTTTGCAGGCGATGCGGAGAGCATCTGCAGAGCCAATATTCACCTGCGGACGCCGCAGAGGATCCTTTTAAACGTTGGTGAATTCCATGCGGAAACCTTCGATGAATTGTTCGATGAGACGAAAAAGATCCCGTGGGAAGAGATCCTGCCGGAGGATGCAGTCTGCAATGTGGCAAAGGCGACCTCTGTCAAAAGCAAGCTGTTCAGCACGAGAGACATCCAGTCGATCGTCAAAAAGGCCGTTGCCAAACGGATGTGTGAAGCACGGGGGCTGGAACGGCTGCCGGAAACGGGCGATTCCTATCCGCTGCGCATTTTCCTTTATAAGGATCAGGTAACGGTCGGACTGGATACATCAGGCGAATCCCTGCACAGACGGGGATACCGCTTAAAAACAGGAAAAGCACCGATCGAGGAAACACTTGCTGCGGCGCTTCTTTTACTGACGCCGTGGAAACCGGGGCGATTTTTGCTGGATCCGTTTTGCGGAAGCGGAACGTTTGTGATCGAGGCAGCGATGATGGCTGCAGAGATTGCGCCGGGATTGAACCGTGAGTTTGTTTCCTGCGACTGGACGCATCTGATCCCTTCTGAGGTCTGGAAGGACAGCTATGATGAGGCAAGAGAGCTGGCAGCGTCAGCGGAGCCCGAAAAGGGTCTGATCTTAGGGTCTGATATTGATGGAAAGATCCTTTCTGTCGCAAAAGAAAATGCAAAACGGGCCGGTGTGGGGCATCTCGTCCGGTTTGAAAAGAAGCCGGTCGCGAAGATACACCGCGATGAGGAGTACGGGTTTATCGTGACCAATCCGCCTTACGGAGAGCGGCTGATGCATACGGAGGACAAAGAGACAGATGCCAAAGAAGCACTTGCGTCTGTATACCGGGATTTCGGCGCGGCGCTTGCAGATATGCCGACCTGGTCTGCATACATGATCACTTCCTACGAACAGGCAGAGCGGATGATCGGGAAAAGCGCGCAGAAAAAACGAAAGATCTATAACGGAATGCTCCGGACGGATTTTTATCAGTTCCCGGGGCCGAAACCGAATAAAAACAAAAGGGGCTAAAGAATCACAATGCAGAAAATCATTTTCGCAACAGGCAATGCACATAAAATGATCGAGATCCGTCAGATCCTGGATGATCCTGACTGGGAGATCCTGTCTATGAAAGAGGCGGGGATCGACATCGATATTAATGAGACCGGGACGACATTTGAAGAAAATGCCACGATCAAGGCGGAGGCTGTCGCTGCTTATATCAAAGCCCATCTGGCGGATGCGGGTAAGAAGGGCTGGTCTGACGCCATTGTCCTGGCAGATGACTCCGGCCTGGAGATCGATTATCTGAACAAGGAACCGGGGATCTATTCCTCCCGCTACGGCGGAGAGGATACCTCGTATGATATTAAGAATCAGATGCTGCTTGACCGGTTGGATGGTGTGCCTAAAGAGCAGCGTACGGCACGGTTTGTCTGCGCGATCGCTGCCGCGTTTTCTGACAGGGAGCCGATCGTGGTCCGCGGAACGATCGAGGGCTATATCGGGGACAAGCCGGCAGGCGAAAACGGGTTTGGCTATGATCCGATCTTCTATGTAGAGGACAAAAACTGCTCGACGGCAGAGCTCTCGCCGGAGGAAAAGAACGCCAGAAGCCACAGGGGAAATGCGTTAAGATTGATAAAAGAAAAGTTGACAAGCCTTGCGTTGTAACATATAATAACGTTTGCGCGAAAACCCGGGGTGTGGCTCAGCTTGGCTAGAGCGCCTGGTTTGGGACCAGGAGGCCGCAGGTTCGAATCCTGTCACCCCGACTATTACAGGACACCATTTCCATGAAGTCAGGAAATCGAGAAAACCTCTTGACAACTTATGGAAAGTGCCGTAAAATCATAAAGTCGCGTGCGGGTGTAGTTCAATGGTAGAACACCAGCCTTCCAAGCTGGATACGTGGGTTCGATTCCCATCACCCGCTTTCGTTATATCAATTTGTGTCCGTAGCTCAGCTGGATAGAGCAACGGCCTTCTAAGCCGTGGGTCGGGGGTTCGAATCCCTCCGGACACGTTACGGAAGCAGACAGCGGACACGCTGCATGCGCTTTCGCAAGTTCATATGGTGGGTATAGCGCAGTTGGTTAGCGCGCCAGATTGTGGCTCTGGAGGCCAAGGGTTCGAATCCCTTTATCCACCTTTCCGTAGCCCCTTGGAACGTTTGGTTCTAAGAGGCTATGTTACTATAATGGGCCGTCGCCAAGCGGTAAGGCACAGGACTTTGACTCCTGCATTCGCTGGTTCGAATCCAGTCGGCCCAGGAGAAGACAGCAGCTGCACGATGTGTGTGGCTGCTGTTTTTATGATTCTGCAAAAGACTTTATAACGTTTTTTTAAAGTTATTCTGTTTACTTGTCCCTAAGCATTATTTTTGGTATACTAAGGTAACTGCCAAAGGCATTAGGCCCTGGGCAAATGATGAGCGTTTCTATGGAGGAAGTTATGGCGGAAGACAGACGCAGTTTTAAAATCAGAGAAAGTGAGACCGGTCATGTTCAGGTAACAGACGAAGTGATCGCGATCATTGCCGGCTTGTCAGCGACGGAAGTAGACGGCGTTGCATCGATGGCAGGCAATATTACAAAAGATATCATCAGCAGACTTGGGATGAAGAACCTTTCAAGAGGTGTCCGCATCGAGACGCAGGACAATGCAGTCGTCGTATTGATGGCATTGAACATTGCATACGGAT
>JAFUBZ010000023.1 GCA_017459945.1 Eubacterium sp. | reverse complement strand
GGCGTGCGGATCGGCGTGGAAGAAGGCATCTTTCAGGACCTGTTTGACATAGTTTTCCGCAAGCTTTTCTCCGAGGTCGTCAAGGTCATATCCCTTTTCCTCCAATGCATCCAGATCGTCTACCGGTGTACCGTCGATATATTCCATGACGAGCATCCGGTTGGTCGTCAGATCCATGTTGACCTTGGGACAGGTCGCATAGGCGACGTCTTTGTTTAATTCATAAAAGCGCTTTAAGTTCATCCCTTCCTGCAGGAAGTCAAACTCTTTTTGCGCAGCTTCCCACATCTCGTCTAAGACCATATGCAGCGTGACAACTTCATCAGCCTTTCTGACGACTTTCAGGATGCCGAGCGCCTTTTTACAGAAACGGATGTCATCGGCCATGATCTGCTTGATGTTCGGACGCTGGATCTTAATGACCACAGTACTGCCGTCTAAAAGAACCGCTTTGTGTACCTGCCCGATCGAGGCAGAGCCGAGCGGCTTTTTGATGATCTTTTTGAAGACTTCATTCCAGGGACGGCCGCATTCCTGATTGATCTCTTTTTGTACAACATCAAAATCCATCGGGTCGACATTGGTACGAAGCTTTGCCAACTCCTTGCAATACTCATCCGGAATGACATCGGGGCGCATGGAAAGAATCTGGCCGAACTTAATAAACGTCGGTCCAAGCTCTTCAAGGATCTTGCGGAGCTTTTCTGGCGTCAGCCCATGGACGATTTCATTTTTCTTGAGGATCTGTAAAACATCCAGCATCCGGCTCATTTTTGCCGCCTCCTTTAAATCAGGATACCTGGTTCCATTACAAAAATGTAACAGCTGCTGTTAACAATTCTGTAATAGTACCAGGTACCCTTTAAAAAAATTACCGTTCGTAGATGGTATAGTGGAACTTTTCAAGCAGTTCCTTTGCGTGGTCGCAGGCATCCTGCTGATAGAATTCCAGATGAATAACACCCTGTTCAAATTCCCGGTTGTGAATGATGCCGATGTTTTTGATGCTGATGTTATTCGTGGCAAGGATCGTAGCGATCGTGGCGATCCCGCCGGCCTCGTCGATCAGGTCACAGAAGAACTGATAGATCGGATGGACAGAACCCTTGCCCTTGATGTTGATCGAATCTCTATAATTCTTTGCCTCAGAAAAATAGGATTGGATCTGCTCGCCGTCAGCGGCTGCAATCTGGTTGCGGATCTTTTCTACTTCAGCCATATAATTGTCGATCAGATGCAGGATCTCCTCCCGGTTTGCGATGCAGATGTTTTCCAGCATCACAGGAGAGGAGGATGAGATCCTTGTGATATCCTTAAAACCGCCGGCCGCGATGGTGCGCATCGTTTCTTTTTCATCGTCTGTTTCTCTGACCAGGTTGACCAGACTTGCGGAAATGACATGCGGCAGATGGCTGACGGAACCGACCGCGTGATCGTGTGCCTTTGGATCCATGATAAGCGGAAGCGCGCCGATGGACTGGATGAAGTGGTAGAACCGGTCTACCTTTTCCTGCGGGACGTTGTCTGACGGTGTCAGTACATAGTATGCGTTCTCCAAAAGATAATCCTTAGAATACGCATATCCCGTATATTCCGTGCCGCACATCGGATGACCGCCGATGAAATGTTTTTCAAGCTCCGGCACAGAGCGGATCTTTTCGTGAATCCGGTTTTTGACGCTGCCGACATCGGTAACGATCATCTGATCGTTAAGCAGTGGCAGCAGCTGTTTTAGATAGTCATCGTTTTCCAGCACGGGTGCGCATAAAAAGATGATATCGCAGGCAGAAAACGCGTCAGACAGTTCGGTACAGCCTTCGGCGATCACGCCGTCTACAGTTGCCTCTTTCAGTGTTTCCTCTGATATGTCGAATGCGATCTGTCTGATCTCCGGGAAAATCCTGTGTATGGTCTTAGCGATGGAACCGCCGATGAGTCCCAGGCCGATAAAGCCGATGGTTTCCGGCTGCATAGGTAACCTCCTTATAAAGGCAGAAGTGCTGAGTTTAGTGAAGCGTTCTGCCTGTCAGATCCGCGATCGGAGCCAGATCTTTCATCAGTTTGTCGAATTGCTCAAAATACAATGACTGCGGACCGTCGGAAAGCGCACAGGGCGGATTCGGATGGACTTCAACGATGATGCCGTCTGCTCCCGTGATCAGGGCAGCCTTTGAAAGCGGCTCAACGTATGCACGTACGCCTGTTGCGTGAGACGGATCTACGATGACCGGCAGATGTGTTTTTTCTTTCAGAACACAGACAGCGGAAAGATCCAGTGTGTTTCTTGTTGCGGTCTCAAAGGTTCGGATACCGCGCTCGCAAAGCGCAACATTCGGATTTCCATAGGACATGATGTATTCCGCGGCATTCAGCCACTCGTCGATCGTAGAAGAGAGGCCACGCTTTAACATGACCGGAATACCGCTCCGGCCGACTTCCTTTAACAGCTCGAAGTTCTGCATGTTTCTGGCGCCGATCTGTACCATATCCACATATTTGACAGCAAGCTCTAAGGCATATTCGCTGGTAACTTCGCAGATCGTATCCATCGCATTTTCACGGGCCGCTTCCTGAATGTATTTCAGGCCTTCTTCTTCCAGACCCTGGAACGAGTACGGGCTGGTACGCGGTTTGAACGCGCCGCCGCGAAGCATGGTCGCACCGGCATCACGGACAGCCTTGGCTGCTGCATGGATCTGCTCACGGGACTCGATCGCGCAAGGGCCTGCCATGACGGTAAAGGAATCCGGGCCGATCGTTGTATACGGAAGCTTGATGACGGTCGGTGCCGGATGGAACTTTTTGTTGACCAGCTTATAGCTCTCGGTAACGTTAACGATCTTTTCTACTTCATTCATGGAAAGGATCGTGCTCGTATCAAGCTTGGTCTTATCACCGACAACGCCGATAATCGTGACGGTTTCACCTGAGGCACGATGGGTGCGCAGACCGTTTTCTTTTACGGTATTCAAAACGCTGTTGACAGACTGTTCTGCTGCGTTTGGTTTCATTACAATGATCATAACTCAAAATCTCCTTATTTTTATAGAAAGAAAATGTGTTTTTGATGATACCCCAAAAGACAGGGCGTGTCAATCAAAAAATGTAACACTTTAAAGTGCGAAAGCAATTGGCGGGGAGCAATGAATTTCATCTGGAAGTTATGACGAAAAAAGGTTGTAAATAAAAGAGATATTTAGTAAAATAGAGCTAACTTTTGAAAAAATATTGGAGGGATTCGCATGAAGGTTTATACAACTGACAAAATCCGTAACGTAGTTCTCTTAGGTCATGGTGGAGTCGGAAAAACGACGATCGTGGAAGCGATGGCTTATCTGGCAGGCATCACCAGCCGTATGGGAAGAGTAGAAGATGGAAACACCATTAGTGATTATGATAAAGAAGAGATCAAGCGTGGTTTTTCAATCAGCACATCGGTCATCCCGATCGAGTGGGGTGACACAAAGATCAATATCCTCGACACACCGGGATATTTCGATTTTGTCGGCGAGGTAGAAGAGGCTGTTGCGGCAGCAGACGGCGCGATCATCGTGATCAATGGTAAGGCAGGCGTAGAAGTCGGCACACAGAAGGCATGGGACATCTGTGAAAAATATAATCTGCCGCGTCTGATCTGCGTTACCGGTATGGATGATGATAACGCAAGCTTCCGTCAGACTGTACTGGATATGCAGGAGCTTTATGGCAAGAAGATCGCTCCGTTCCATATTCCGGTCCGTAAAGATGAGCAGCTGATCGGCTTTATCAATGTTATTACACAGGAAGCACTGCGCTGGGATCGCAATTCCCAGACCGTTCCGATGGAAGTTCCGGAATACTCCAAAGAAAACCTCGGCATCCTTCGTGAGGCCCTGATGGAGTCTGTTGCTGAGACAAGCGAGGAATTCATGGATCGTTACTTCAGCGGAGAAGAGTTCTCTGAGAACGAGATCCGTCAGGCACTGCGTGTCAACGTAGAAGACTGCAGCATGGTTCCGATCTCCATGGCATCCGGCGTACAGGCACAGGGTATTTATCCGCTTCTGGACGATATCGTAAAATATCTGCCGAGCCCGGACAAACGCCAGCTGAAGGGTATCAATTCCAATACCAACGAAGTATTTGATGCAGATTATGACTTTGCAAAAGCAAAGACCGCATATATCTTCAAGACGATCGTGGATCCGTTCATCGGAAAATATTCTCTGATCAAGGTTGGATCCGGCGTTCTGAAGCAGGACGATGTTCTTTATAACGAAGAGCGCGGCATGGATGACAAGATCGGTAAGCTGTATGTACTTCGCGGCAATAAGCCGGAAGAAGTTGCTGAGCTGCATGCCGGTGATATCGGTGCACTTGCGAAGCTGAACAAGGTTGTAACGACCGACACGCTTTCCACAAAGGCAACACCGGTTACCTACATCCGCACCAGCATCTCACAGCCGTACACCTATAAAGCATATGCTGCTGTTAATAAGGGCGATGAAGACAAGATCTCCCAGTCCCTGCAGCGTCTGATGCAGGAAGACCTGACCCTGAAAGTCGTTCAGGATCCGGGCAACCGTCAGGCACTTCTGTATGGTATCGGCGATCAGCAGCTCGATGTTGTTGTCAGCAAGCTGAAAGAAAAATACAAAGTTGAAGTTGAACTGAAGCAGCCGCGTATCGCTTACAAGGAGACCATCCGCGGTAAAGCTGATATTGATAACAAGTACAAGAAGCAGTCCGGCGGACACGGTCAGTATGGTCATGTTAAGATGACATTTGAGCCGTCAGGCGATCTGGACAGCGCATATGTATTTGAGCAGACTGTTGTCGGCGGAACCGTTCCGAAGAACTACTTCCCGGCAGTTGAAAAGGGTATTCAGGAATCCGTTCTTGCAGGCCCGCTGGCAGGATATCCGGTAGTTGGTATCAAGGCTGTCCTGTACGATGGATCCTATCATCCGGTAGATTCTTCCGAAATGGCATTCAAGACCGCTACCGTTCAGGCATTCAAGCGCGGTATTATGGAAGCAAAACCGGTACTGCTTGAGCCGATCGTTAACTTAAAGGTTGTTGCTCCGGATAAGTTCACCGGCGATATCATGGGCGATCTGAATAAGCGCCGCGGCCGTGTGCTCGGTATGAATCCGACAGACCATGGCAAGCAGGAGATCGTAGCAGACATTCCGATCGCTGAGCTTTACGGATACAACACAGACCTTCGTTCCATGACCGGTGGTGCAGGCGTTTACTCTTATGAGTTCGCACGTTATGAGCAGGCACCGTCAGATGTTCAGGAGAAGGAAGTCGCTGCAAGAGCAGATGCTGAGTAAGATAATCCTTATCATTAACGGATAAAATATAGGGGCTATTAGTTTATAGCATTAGCTTAATCCCTGCCACACTTAAAATATAAGTTCGCAGATTTTCGCCAGTTTTCATTTTGTCTAGCAACGAGGGCGGCGACGGGTGCAAACCTGTCATCCCGCAGAGCCCGAGTGAAAAGGCGACAGAAGGAAAACAAGAAAATCAAGGTTATATTTTAAGTGTGGCAGGGATAAGCTATGGATAAAAGAATAACAGCCCCTGTCATGTGTTTTAGAGGAGTTAGAATGGCAGAAAGATACAACCATAGAGAAATCGAGCAGAAATGGAAAAACCGGTGGCTGAAAAAACCGGTGAATCCAAAGGATCCGAACAAGAAGAAATACTACTGTCTTGACATGTTCCCGTATCCGTCCGGAAACGGCCTGCATGTCGGACACTGGAGAGGATATGTTATTTCTGATGTCTGGAGCCGTTACAAACTGCAGCAGGGATATTACCTGATCCATCCGATGGGCTGGGATGCGTTCGGACTTCCGGCAGAGAACTATGCCATCAAGATGGGCATCCATCCGGCAATTTCCACTGCGGAGAATGTTGCAAACATCAAGCGTCAGATTGGCGAGATCTCAGCGATCTATGACTGGGATATGGAAGTCAACACGACCGATCCGAACTTCTATAAATGGACACAGTGGATCTTTGTGAAGATGTTCAAAGAAGGCCTGGCATATCAGAAAGAGATGCCGATCAACTGGTGCCCGTCCTGTAAGACAGGTCTGGCAAATGAAGAGGTCGTTAATGGCGTCTGCGAGCGTTGTGGCGCAGAAGTAACGAAGAAAAACCTGAACCAGTGGATGTTAAAGATCACAAAATATGCAGATCGTCTGCTGGCAGATCTTGATAAGCTTGACTGGCCGGAAAAGGTTAAAAAGATGCAGTCTGACTGGATCGGCAAGAGCTACGGCGCGGAAGTCGAGTTCCCGATCGCAGGCAGAGACGAAAAGATTACCGTTTATACAACCCGCCCGGATACGCTGTATGGTGCAACCTTCATGGTGCTTGCACCGGAGCATGCACTGGCAAAAGACCTGGCAACCGATGCACAGAGAGATGCAGTGGATGACTACATTTACAAAGCTTCTGTAAAATCCTCTGTAGACCGCCTGCAGGATAAGGAAAAGACCGGTGTGTTTACAGGTTCTTATGCGGTCAATCCGTTAAGCGGTGAGCAGATCCCAATCTGGCTTTCCGATTATGTTCTGGCAGACTATGGTACTGGCGCGATCATGTGTGTACCGGCCCATGATGACAGAGACTTTGCTTTTGCAAAGAAATTTGATATCCCAATCCGTCAGGTCATCGCAAAAGACGGAATTGAGATTCCGGATATGGAAGAAGCCTATACGGATGCAAAGGGAACCATGATCAATTCCGGCGAGTGGAATGGCATGGAATCCGCAGTCCTGAAAAAGGAAGCACCGCACATGATCGAGGAGCGGGGCATTGGTAAAGCAACCGTGAACTATAAGCTGCGTGACTGGGTCTTCTCCAGACAGCGTTACTGGGGCGAACCGATTCCGATCATTCATTGCCCGGATTGCGGGCCGGTACCGGTACCGGAAGAAGAGCTTCCGCTGCTTCTGCCGGAAGTGGATTCCTATGAGCCGACAGGAACCGGCGAGTCACCGCTTGCAGCGATCGATTCCTGGGTCAACACGACATGTCCGTGCTGCGGAAAGCCGGCAAAACGTGAGACCAATACCATGCCGCAGTGGGCAGGATCTTCCTGGTATTTCCTGCGGTATGTAGACAGCAAGAACGATAAAGAACTGGTTTCCAGAGAAAAAGCGGATCAGTATCTGCCGGTAGACATGTACATCGGCGGTGTAGAGCATGCGGTACTGCATCTTCTGTATTCCCGCTTCTATACCAAGTTCCTGTATGACATCGGTGTGATCGATTTTGAGGAGCCGTTCCACAAGCTGTTTAACCAGGGTATGATCACGGGTAAGAACGGCATCAAGATGAGCAAGTCCAAAGGAAACGTCGTTTCTCCGGATGAGCTGGTGCGTGATTACGGCTGTGATTCCCTGCGTCTGTACGAGCTGTTTGTCGGACCGCCGGAGCTTGATTCTGAGTGGGATGACAGAGGAATCGACGGCGTTTACCGTTTCATCACCCGTTTCTATAAGATGTTCATGGAGCAAAAAGATGCTGACGCGAAGGAGACGCCGGAGCTTCTTAAGATCCGCAACAAGCTGATCTATGATATCACCCAGCGTCTGGAGAGCTTCAGCTTAAATACCGTTGTTTCCGGTTTCATGGAGTACAACAACAAGCTGATCGACCTGGCAAAGAAGGGCGGTGTAGATAAAAAGACCCTGGAAGCATTTGTGATCCTGCTTTCCCCGTTCGCACCGCACATTGCGGAAGAGCTCTATGAGCAGCTTGGTCATACGGAGTCCGTCTTTACGGCAGGCTGGCCGACTTATGACGAAGAGGCGATGAAGGACGATACGGTTGAGATCGGTGTTCAGATCAACGGCAAGGTAAAAGGTGTCGTATCCGTTCCGGTTGATGCATCTAAAGATGAGGCGATCGCGCTCGGAAAAGAGGCGCTTGGCGATAAGCTGACCGGCAACATCGTAAAAGAAATCTATGTACCGGGCAGGATCATTAATATTGTTGTCAAATAATATTAGCGATTGGTGAATATATAAAAAAATGAAAGGCTGCAGAAGTCAGAAATGATTTCTGCAGTTTTTTATGTTGCGGAACATTGTATGTCAATAAGAACACACCTTTTGGTAATAATATTGATAACAATTGGTTATGACATGATAAATATTTTGAATTTCACGAAAGCATGAATCTGGTATATTATTTTTTAGGAACGAGATATTGGTAAAGTTATACAAGACTAACTGATATTAGCGCCGACATATTTGTTGAATATGCACATATAATATGATATAAATAGTTTAGAATTGTTTTTCTTCCGGAACATAATTGGAATACAATTGTAGCGCGATGCAGAGCGTGCAAAGTCTATATATCAAATGGTTTTCCAATACGAAATTCGTTTTTATTATAGTAACTTGTCAACAGGGGTAGGATCACATTTTTTACAGCAGCAAAGGAGGTAAATTGTGAGCACAACGAAGAAAACCGTTCCGTTCCATGGAACCGCAGAACAGGAGCAGGAGCTCATCGCTGCCATTCATGAGATGAAAGACATGGAGGGCTGCCTGATGCCGATCATGCAGAAGGCACAGGATATCTACGGATATCTTCCGGAAGAAGTTCAGAAGATCATCGCAGATGAACTGGATATTCCGATGGAAAAGATTTATGGAATTGCAACCTTCTATTCACAGTTCAATCTGGCACCGAAGGGTGAAAATCAGATTCAGGTATGTCTGGGCACCGCTTGTTATGTCAAGGGCTCAGGAAACATCCTGCGTCGCGTTCAGGAGAAGCTTGGGATCAATACAGGCGAATGCACGCCGGATGGCAAATTTTCTCTTGATGCATGCCGCTGCGTAGGTGCATGCGGACTGGCACCGGTTATGATGATCAACGAGGCAGTTTACGGAAGACTGACGGTTGATGATGTTGACCGGATTCTGGATCAGTATTAATCACGCGCAAAAGTGAAGTCGCGCGCACCGCGCGATATGGAGGAATCTGATGAAATCAATAAATGAATTACTGGCTTTGAAAGAAAAAGCACAGGCGCAGATGGGAGCCAGATGTGCAGGATCTGACATGACAAGTATCGTTGTCGGCATGGCAACCTGCGGCATCGCCAGCGGCGCGCGCCCGGTGCTTGAAGAAATGCAGAAAAAAGTAGAAGAAGAAGGGCTCGAGACGGTTATGGTGACACAGACAGGCTGTGTCGGTATGTGTCAGTATGAGCCGATCTTAGAGGTTTATGAACCGGGCAAACCGAAAGTAACCTATATCCAGATGAGCCCGGATAAGGTTGACCGTATTGTGCAGGAGCACTTAAAAGGCGGCAACATTGTAGAAGACTTTACACTTGAATCCATTGATAAGATCAAAGTGGATCCGGATGCAGATAACAAGCATTCCTTAAACGATACGGTATTCCAGAAGAAGCAGCGTCGTATCGCGCTCCGTAACTGCGGTTACATCGATCCGGAGTCAATTGATGATTACATTTCAACCGATGGCTATCAGGCACTGAATAAGGTCCTGACGGAGATGGAGCCGGATGAGGTTATCCAGGAGGTTCTCGATTCCGGTCTTCGCGGCCGTGGCGGTGCGGGATTCCCGACCGGACTGAAATGGCGTTTCGCATCTGGCAACCGCGGACAGGTTCAGAAGTTTGTCTGCTGTAATGCTGATGAGGGTGACCCGGGTGCATTCATGGATCGTTCCGTTCTGGAAGGTGATCCGCATGTAGTACTTGAGGCGATGGCGATCGCAGGCTATGCGATCGGCTCCAACCAGGGTTACATCTATGTGCGTGCAGAGTATCCGATCGCTGTTAAGCGTCTGGAGATCGCGCTGAATCAGGCAAGAGAATACGGCCTGCTCGGAAAAGATATTTTCGGTACGGGATTTGACTTTGACATTTCCCTTCGTCTCGGCGCAGGCGCATTTGTATGCGGTGAAGAGACAGCACTGATGACATCCATCGAAGGAAATCGTGGTGAGCCGCGTCCGCGTCCGCCATTCCCGGCTGTTAAGGGTCTGTTTGCAAAACCGACCATCTTAAACAACGTTGAGACCTATGCAAATATCCCGCAGATCATCTTAAAGGGTGCAGACTGGTATTCATCTGTCGGAACAGAGAAATCCAAAGGTACAAAGGTATTCGCACTTGGCGGAAAGATCAACAATACAGGTCTTGTGGAAGTACCGATGGGTATTCCGCTTCGTACCGTTATCGAAGACATCGGCGGCGGTGTTCCGAACGGCAAGAAGTTCAAAGCTGCACAGACCGGTGGCCCGTCAGGCGGATGTATTCCGGCATCCCTGCTGGATGTTCCGATGGATTATGAGAGCCTTGGCGCAATCGGTTCGATCATCGGTTCAGGTGGTCTGATCGTTATGGATGAAGACAACTGTATGGTAGACATCGCGAAATTCTATCTGCAGTTCACCGCAGATGAGTCCTGCGGAAAATGTACACCTTGCCGTGTCGGTACAAAACGTATGCTGGAGATCTTAGAGCGCATCACAGCAGGAAAGGGAACCTTAGAGGATATCGATAAGCTCGAAGAGCTTGCGGCTTATGTCAAAGAGAACTCCGCTTGCGGACTCGGACAGACAGCGCCGAACCCGATCCTGTCTACGATCAAGCATTTCCGCGATGAGTATGAGGCACATGTTGTCGACAAATGCTGCCCGGCAGGTGTCTGCAAAGATCTGCTGCAGTATACGATTGATCCGGACAAGTGCAAGGGATGTACACTTTGTGCGAAGAACTGTCCGGCAGGCGCAATCACAGGAACCGTCAAAGAGCCGCATGTAATTGATCAGACGAAGTGTATTAAGTGTGGTGTCTGCATGTCTAACTGCAAGTTTGACGCGATTGAGAAAAAATAGGAGGGCTGCCTGATGAGTGATGTAACATTAAAAGTGAATGGAATAGAAGTGACAGTTCCGGAAGGAACCACTGTTCTGGAAGCAGCCCGCAAAGCAAATGTTGAGATCCCGACATTGTGTTATCTGAAGGATGTCAACGAGATCGCGGCCTGCAGAATGTGTGTAGTAGAAGTAAAAGGTGCGAAGACACTGGTAACCGCCTGCGTATACCCTGTTAATGAGGGGATGGAAGTATTCACCAATACGCCGCAGGTACGTGAGTCCAGAAGAAAGAATCTGCAGCTGATCCTCTCAATCCATGAGAAGAAATGCCTTTCCTGCGTACGCAGCGGCAACTGCGAGCTGCAGGCACTCTGCCGTGAGTACATGATCGATGACGATGATTACTTCCAGGGTGAGAGAAACATTTATAACCTCGATGACAGCGCACCGCATATGATCCGCGACAACAACAAATGTATCCTTTGCCGTCGCTGCTCCGCAACCTGTGCAAACGTTCAGGGTATCGGTGTTATCGGCGCAAACAACCGCGGATTCGCGACCTTCATCGGATCTCAGTTTGAAAAGGGACTGGGCGAGACAGCCTGTATCTCCTGTGGTCAGTGTATCGCAGTCTGCCCGACCGGCGCACTTTATGAGAAAGACGCTACAGCAGGCGTATTCGCAGCGATCGCAGATCCGACCAAGCATGTCGTTGTTCAGCCGTCACCGGCAGTTCGTGCAGCACTTGGCGAAGAGTTCGGTTATCCGATCGGCACGAATGCAGAAGGAAAACTGGCTGCATCCCTGCGCAGACTTGGATTTGATGCAGTATTTGATACCAACTTTGCAGCTGACCTGACAATCATGGAAGAAGCAAACGAGCTGATCCAGCGTGTGACCACTGGCGGTGTTCTGCCGATGATCACCTCCTGTTCACCGGGATGGATCAAGTTCTGCGAGCATTATTTCCCGGATCTGATCCCGCATCTGTCTACCTGTAAATCTCCGCACCAGATGTTCGGCGCGATCGCAAAGACCTACTATGCGGATAAGATCGGTGTAGACAAGAAAGATATGGTCGTTGTTAGTGTTATGCCGTGTACAGCGAAGAAATTCGAGATCACACGTGATGACGAAGACGGTGCAGGCGTACCGGATGTGGATTATGTCATCACAACACGTGAGCTTGCAAAGATGATTCGTATGGCAGGCATCCGTTATGAAGACCTTCCGGATGAAGGCTTTGATCATCCGCTTGGCTCCGGTACAGGTGCAGCGGTCATCTTCGGCGCGACCGGCGGTGTTATGGAAGCAGCGCTTCGTACCGCAGTAGAAAAGATCACAGGTGAAACCTTACAGCAGCTTGATTTTGTAGATGTCCGTGGTATGGAAGGCATCAAGGAAGCTTCTTACAAAGTAGGCGATCTGGATGTCAAGGTTGCGGTAGCATCCGGCACAAAGAACGCGAAGGTTCTGATGGAGAAGATCAGACGCGGCGAAGCGGATTATACCTTCATCGAGATCATGGGCTGCCCGGGTGGATGCGTAAACGGCGGCGGTCAGCCGAGACAGCCGGGCTACATCCGCAATACCGTTGATCTTGCTGCAGAGAGAGCAAAAGCGCTCTACAGCATTGATGAGGCGAACACGATCCGTAAGTCTCATGAAAACCCGGATATCATCACCCTTTATGATGAGTTCTTGAAAGAGCCTGGAAGCCATCTGGCACACGAGCTTCTGCACACATCTTATGTGGAAAGAGTGGTACACGAAATCAAGTAAGATGGCAGCTTAATTGAAAAAGTAAATTCCAGTGCACGAGTAAATTCCACTGAGTATTAAAAGTTGGATTATTTTTAAAAGTTT
>JAFUBZ010000022.1 GCA_017459945.1 Eubacterium sp. | reverse complement strand
TGCCACACGAAAACCTAATCGTTTTCTCTGCAAAACGCATTCTAAACAAAACTGATTTTCAACCCACTTCTACCTTTAACAATCAGAGTGAGCAAGAAATATTATAGCAGAACGGAGAATTTTGAAAAGCCCTTTTTTCTGTCGTAATTTTGAAACATTTGTAAAGATTTCGTAATGATTTTACTAGCCAAACAACTGCTTGGGTCTGCTCCTTATGCATACTACTACATCTAGAAAATCCCTGTCCGAAACTACTTTAAATATTTTTTCAGGAACTGCCCCGTGTACGAATTTTCACACTCTGTGACCTCTTCCGGCGTACCGGTCGCAACGACGGTTCCACCGCCGTCACCGCCCTCCGGTCCCATATCGATGATATAGTCCGCGGTCTTGATCACATCGAGGTTGTGCTCGATCACGACAACCGTATTGCCGCCTTCCGTCAGCCTGTGCAGGATGTTCACCAGCTTATGCACATCCGCAAAATGCAGACCGGTCGTCGGCTCATCCAGAATAGAGATCGTCTGTCCGGTGCTCTGTCTGGAAAGCTCTGTCGCAAGCTTGATCCGCTGTGCTTCGCCGCCCGAAAGGGTCGTTGAAGGCTGTCCAAGCTTGATATAGGAAAGACCGACATCGTAAAGGGTCTGGATCTTTTTTTTGATCAGCGGAATATTGTCAAAGAATCCCAACGCTTCTTCGACCGTCATATCCAGAACATCAAAGATGTTTTTGCCTTTGTAATGTACATCCAGCGTTTCGCGGTTATACCGCTTTCCATGGCAGACTTCACATGGCACATAGACATCCGGGAGGAAATGCATCTCGATCTTTATGATACCGTCTCCTGAGCATGCCTCGCAGCGGCCGCCTTTGACATTAAAAGAGAAACGTCCTTTTTTGTAGCCACGCGCTTTTGCTTCCGCCGTTGTCGCAAACAGATCACGGATCCGGTCAAACACGCCTGTATAGGTCGCAGGATTGGAGCGCGGGGTGCGGCCGATCGGCGACTGATCGATACAGATGATCTTGTCTAACTGCTCCTGTCCTGTGATGCCGTCGCTCTTTCCGGGGATCGTGCGGGCACGGTTCAGATCACGCTCCAGCGTTTTGTACAGGATCTCATTGATCAGCGAACTTTTACCGGAGCCGGATACGCCTGTTACACAGGTAAAAACACCTACCGGAATGTGAACATCAATGTTTTTCAGATTGTTCTCCCGTGCGCCATGGATCGTCACAAAGCCTTTCGGCGCTCTTCTGGTTTCCGGTACCGGAATCTTGAGACGGCCGGACAGGTAATCTCCGGTGATCGACTCCTTGCAGTTCATGATGTCTTCCGCGGTTCCCATCGCAACGACTTCTCCGCCATGTTCCCCCGCGCCCGGTCCGATGTCCACGATAAAATCAGCCTGACGCATCGTATCTTCGTCATGTTCAACGACCACCAGCGTATTGCCCAGATCCCGCAGTTTGCGAAGCGATGCCAGAAGCTTGTCATTATCTCTCTGATGCAGGCCGATACTTGGCTCATCCAAAATATATGCCACACCGACCAGACCGGAACCGATCTGTGTCGCGAGACGGATTCGCTGCGCTTCCCCGCCGGACAGGGATCCTGTCGCTCTGGTCAGGGTCAGATAGTCCAGACCGACCTCTTTTAAAAAGCTGACGCGTGAACGGATTTCTTTTAACACCTGCGCACCGATCAACTGCTGCTGTTTGGTCAGCGGCAGATCCTGCAGAAAATCATACAGATCCCGCACGGACATCGAAGTGATTTCATAAATGTTTTTATCCGCGATCGTCACAGCCAGCGATTCCGGTTTCAGACGTCTGCCGCCGCATGCATTGCAGGGCGTGATGCGCATATAGGATTCATATTCCTGTTTCACCCGCTCTGAGCTGAACTCTCGATACCGGCGCTCTTCATTCCGGATCAGGCCCTCAAACGCAATGTCATACACACCCACACCGCGCTGTCCGCGATAGTGAACTTTTACTTTCTTCCCATCTGTTCCATACAGGAAGATCTTCCGGATGTCTGCCGGCAGATCCTGATATGGTGTGTCCATGGAAAAACCATATTCATTTGCAAGTGCATCCAGGATCGCATATGTAAAGCTTCCTTTATCCTTTGAGGAAGCCCATCCCGGTGCCACAACACAGCCCTCTTTAAAGGACAGGGATTTGTCCGGGATCATCAGATCCTCATCAAACTCCATCTTATAGCCGATGCCGGCGCAGACCGGACATGCACCGAATGGATTGTTAAACGAAAAGCTGCGCGGTTCGATCTCGTCAATACTGATGTTGCAGTCCGGGCAGGAAAAACTCTGCGAAAAATGCATCTCTTCTTCACCGATCACATCCACGGTCAGCAGACCATCGGAGAGCTTCAATACATTTTCAATCGAATCTGCCAGGCGGCGCTCAATCCCCGGCTTTACGACAAGACGGTCAACGACAATATCAATATTATGCTTTATGTTTTTCTCAAGCTTGATCTCTTCAGTCAGCTCATATGCATTCCCGTCGATACGAACACGCACATAGCCGCTCTTTTTTGCCTGTTCCAGCACCTTCTCATGACGACCTTTTCTGCCACGGACAACGGGCGCCAGAAGCTGAATCTTTGTTTTCTCCGGTAGCTGCATGATGACATCTGTCATCTGGTCTGCAGACTGACGGCTGATCTCCTTTCCGCAGTTCGGGCAATGCGGAATACCTGCGCGCGCATACAGAAGACGGAAATAATCATAGATCTCCGTCACCGTACCGACCGTCGAACGCGGATTCCGGTTCGTACTCTTCTGATCGATGGAGATCGCAGGCGACAGGCCTTCGATCTTTTCGACATCCGGCTTTTCCATCTGGCCTAAGAACTGGCGTGCATAAGAAGACAGCGATTCCATATATCGGCGCTGGCCCTCCGCATAGATCGTATCAAACGCAAGCGATGACTTGCCCGATCCGGAAAGACCGGTCAGGACAACAAACTCATCCCGCGGGATATCAATACTGATGTTTTTTAAATTGTGCTCCTTTGCACCTCGGATTTTGATTAGCTTTTTTTCTTTCATGTGTAATATCCTAGCACAGTTCTTTCTACTATTCAAGAACAAATGTTCGATTTCTTACAGTATCTTTTTCAGCTCGATCATCTGATCGCGCAATACAGCAGCGGTTTCGACATCGAGTACTGCAGCCGCGCGCTGCATCTTCTTCGTGACGTCTTTGATGAGCTTCTCGAGCTCTTTCTTGCTCATGGATTCCGGATCCTTTGCAAAGACCATGTCTTCCTTGGCGGCCTTCTTGGAGATACTGATCAGATCGCGGACGGCCTTCCTGATCGTCTGCGGTGTGATGCCATGCTCCTCATTGTAGGCCTGCTGCAGCTTCCGGCGTCTGTTGGTCTCGTCGATTGCGGTCTTCATGGAATCTGTGATCGTGTCGGCATACATGATGACATGTCCGTCGCTGTTTCGCGCTGCACGGCCGATCGTCTGGATCAGGGATGTCGCGGAACGAAGGAACCCCTCTTTGTCCGCATCCAGAATGGCAACCAGAGAGATCTCCGGAATGTCCAGGCCCTCCCGGAGCAGGTTGATTCCAACGAGCACGTCAAACACATCCAGGCGCATATCGCGGATGATCTGCGCCCGCTCCAATGTATCGATATCGGAATGCAGATACTTCACCCGGATGCCGACCTCGCGCATATACTGCGTCAGGTCTTCTGCCATGCGTTTGGTCAGAGTCGTGACGAGCACTTTGTTACCGGCCTCTGCTTCTTTTCTGACCTCTGCGATCAGATCGTCGATCTGTCCCTCAACAGGACGTACGTCGACCTTTGGATCCAGCAGTCCGGTCGGGCGAATGATCTGCTCGGTCCGCAAAAGTTCATGTGCCTCTTCATAATCACCCGGTGTTGCGGAAACAAACAGCATCTGATCGATCTTGCCCTCAAACTCCTGGAAATCCAGCGGTCTGTTGTCCAGTGCCGACGGCAGACGGAATCCATAGTCCACGAGTGTTGTTTTCCTGGAACGGTCTCCGAAATACATGCCCCGTACCTGCGGGATCGTGATATGTGACTCATCGACCATGATCAAAAGATCTTCCGGGAAATAGTCAATCAGCGTGTACGGCGGCGTTCCCGGTGCAAACCCTGCCAGATGTCTGGAGTAGTTTTCGATTCCGGAGCAAAAACCTGTCTCACGCAGCATCTCGATATCAAAATTCGTCCGCTCCGCGATCCGCTGTGCCTCGAGCAGACGGTCTTCACTCTTAAAAAACTTCACACGCTCTTCGAGCTCTGCTTCGATCGTTTTAGATGCTTCTAAAATCCGGTCCGGCGGCACGACGTAATGCGATGCCGGGAAGATCGCGACATGCTTTAACTCGGACTTGATCTCACCCGTCAGTACGTCGATCTCTGTGATGCGGTCGATCTCATCCCCGAAAAACTCGATCCGGATCGCCGTCTCACCACGGTCAGCCGGAAAGACCTCCAGCACATCACCACGCACGCGGAAGGTACCACGATGAAAATCCATATCATCGCGAAAATACTGCATATCGGTCAGCTTGTGAATGACCTCGTCACGATCACGTTCCATGCCCGGCCGCACGGATACACACATGTTCTGATAATCCACCGGACTTCCCAGACCGTAAATGCAGGATACACTCGAGATGATCACCACATCACGGCGCTCGGAAAGTGCTGCTGTCGCAGACAGACGCAGCTTGTCGATCTCGTCATTGATCGCAGAGTCTTTTTCAATATAGGTGTCAGACGAAGGCACATAGGCTTCCGGCTGATAATAATCATAGTAAGAAACAAAATACTCAACCGCGTTTTCCGGAAAAAACTCCTTGAACTCCCCGTAAAGCTGCGCCGCCAGTGTTTTGTTATGCGAAATGATCAGCGTCGGGCGGTTTAACTGTTCGATGACATTTGCCATCGTAAACGTCTTACCGGAGCCCGTCACGCCAAGCAGGGTCTGGAACTGGTTTCCCTCTTTGAATCCACGCACCAGCTCCTCGATCGCGCGCGGCTGATCACCGGTCGGTTTATAATCTGAATGCAGGACAAATTGATCCATCTGTGCCCTCCTTTAAAAATCGATTCCTATCGTTGAATCAACAGTATAACATCAGGCAACAGATAATGCTACTGTTCGCGCGGCAATAAAAAAGAGAGCCCACCGGACTCTCTTTTCAAACTCTATTTTCTTCCGCAGCACTGCTTGTATTTCTTGCCACTTCCACACGGACACGGATCGTTCGGATAGATCTTCTTCTCGGAACGTGTCTTGGTCTTTGGCAGGGAATCGTCTGTCTTGTTCGTGGAGACAGGTTTTGCAACCTCTTCTCTCTCCACCGGCTCTGCCAGCTGTGCATGGTACATCAGGCGGATCGTGTCCTCGTTGATGTTCTGGATCATCTCATCGAACATATCAAAGCCTGCCATCTTGTACTCGACAAGCGGGTTTCTCTGACCATAGGCGGTCAGGCCGATGCCCTCACGCAGGATTTCCATGTTGTCAATGTGATCCATCCATTTTCTGTCAATGACCTTCAGAAGGACAACGCGCTCTAACTCACGGATCTGTTCCGGATCCGGCATCTCTGCCGCACGATCATCATACAGCTTGTGCGCACGCTCTGTCAGAAGCTCTGTCGGGTCCGCACCGCTCTGCAGATCTTTTTCCGACAGCGGACGTACCGGAATGATCGGGTACAGGCGTCTGCTGAGTCTGTTCAGATCCACATCATATGGACTGTCATCCTCTGGTTCACATTTTGCAACGGTTGCTGCGATATAATCATCGATCATCTTTTTGATGACCGGATGCATGTCTTCCCCGTTCAGAACACGGCGGCGCTCATCATAAATGATCTCACGCTGGTCGTTCATAACCTGATCATAATCCAGCAGGTTCTTACGGATACCGAAGTTGTTGCCCTCGATCTTCTTCTGCGCATTCTCGATGGACTTGGTCAGGAGCTTATGATGGATCTCCTCACCGTCCGGCAGAGCATTGAAGACGGTCATCAGCTTATCGGAACCAAACAGTCGCATCAGATCATCTTCCAGAGAAATGTAAAATCTGGACTCGCCCGGATCGCCCTGTCGGCCGGAACGACCACGTAGCTGGTTGTCGATTCGTCTGGATTCGTGGCGCTCTGTGCCGATGATCTTCAGACCACCTGCCGCTCTCGCCTCGTCATCGAGCTTGATATCCGTACCACGACCGGCCATATTGGTCGCGATCGTAACTGCGCCGTGCACGCCTGCCTGTGCGACGATCTCCGCCTCCTGCTTATGGAACTTCGCATTCAATACGTTATGCTGAATGCCGCGGCGTCCAAGCATCTTACTGATCAGCTCGGATGTGTCGATGTTGATCGTACCGACCAGCACCGGCTGTCCCGTTGCATGTGTCTCTTCGATCTCACGGACAACGGCTTCGAATTTTTCCTTCTGTGTTTTATAAACCACATCCTCATGGTCCTTGCGGATCATCGGACGGTTGGTCGGAATCTCGATAACGTCCATGCCATAGATGTCACGGAACTCTTTTTCCTCTGTCAGAGCGGTACCGGTCATGCCGGCCTTTTTCTCGTATTTATTGAAAAAGTTCTGGAACGTGATCGTCGCAAGGGTCTTGCTCTCACGTTTGACTTTTACATGCTCTTTTGCTTCGATTGCCTGATGCAGGCCGTCTGAATAACGGCGTCCCGGCATGATACGTCCGGTAAATTCATCGACGATCAGGATCTCATCTTCGTTTACCACATAATCCTGATCACGATGCATCAGGCTGTGTGCACGCAGTGCCAAAATGATGTTGTGCTGGATCTCCAGGTTTTCCGGATCCGCAAGGTTTTCAATTCTAAAGAACTTCTCAACCTTTTTCACACCGTCCTGTGTCAGGTTGACAGTCTTTTCCTTTTCACTGACGATGTAGTCGCCGGTCTCCTCGATCTCGATCCCCATGATGGCATCCATCTTGGAAAACTCCTGGCTGGCCTCGCCGCGCACCATCTGGCGGGCAAGGATATCACAGGCTTCATAAAGTCGCGTGGACTTGCTGCTCTGTCCGGAAATGATCAGCGGCGTACGCGCCTCATCGATCAGGATCGAGTCAACCTCATCGATGATTACAAAGTGCAGCTCACGCTGTACGAGCTGCTCTTTGTAAATGACCATGTTGTCACGCAGATAATCAAAACCGTCCTCGTTGTTGGTCACGTATGTGATGTCACATCCATATGCTTCCTGACGTTCTTCGCTCTTCATATCATTCAAGATACAGCCGACGGTCAGTCCCAGGAACCGGTGTACCTGGCCCATCTCGTCCGCGTCACGCTGTGCCAGATAATCATTGACCGTTACGATGTGAACACCTTTTCCTTCAAGTGCATTTAAGTATGCCGGACAGGTTGCGACAAGGGTCTTACCTTCACCGGTCTTCATCTCGGCGATACGGCCCTGGTGCAATACGATACCGCCCATCAGCTGAACCGGGAAATGCTCCATATGAAGCACACGTCTGGATGCCTCACGGACGACCGCAAATGCCTCCGGAAGGATGTCATCCAACGTCTCTCCGTTTGCCAGACGCTCTTTAAACCACGGCGTTTTGGCCTGCAGTTCTTCGTCAGAAAGCGCCATCATCTCATCGCGCATGCCCTCGATCTTTTTCACGATCGGCGCAATACGCTTCAATTCATGATCACTGTGTGATCCGAACATTTTTTCAAATACACTCATTCGATTTCCTCTTTATTCATCCTGTTGTCAAAAAATGCAAAAGCGCCTGTCAAAAAATACAGGCACATCTGCAATGGTCTATTTACTGAAGCATCATCCGGTCGTTTGCAAATTCCTCGCCGCTGACCTCTGTAAACTTCTGCAGAAGATCAGATACTTCCAGTTTTTCTTTCTCTTCGCCGCGAACGTCATAAATGATCCGTCCGTCGTTCATCATGACCAGACGGTTGCCCATACGGATCGCGTCACGCATGTTATGGGTTACCATCAGTGTGGTCAGATTGTTCTCCCCGACGATCTCATTGGTCAGCTCCAGAACTTTTGCGGCTGTCTTCGGATCAAGCGCTGCCGTATGCTCATCCAAAAGCAGTACTCTCGGGCGCTGTAAGGTCGCCATCAGAAGGGTGATCGCCTGACGCTGTCCGCCGGACAAAAGTCCGACCTTTGTAGACAGACGATCTTCCAGACCCAAGCCGAGTGTCGCAAGCTTTTCTCTGTAAATGGCTTTTTCCTTTACCGGAAGTCCCCATTTCAAGCCAAAGCGTTTACCTCTTCTGTATGCAAGCGCAAGGTTTTCCTGCAGCTCCATGTCTGCCGCCGTACCAAGCATCGGATCCTGGAATACACGTCCCAGATATTTCGCGCGCTTGTAATCCGGCTCGCCTGTTACATCCTGACCATCGATGATGATCCTTCCTTCATCCACCGGATACACGCCTGCCACCATGTTCAGCATCGTGGATTTGCCGGCACCGTTACCGCCGATGACGGTGATGAAGTCGCCTTCTTCCATTTCCAGATTCAGGCCCTTTAATGCAACCTTTTCATTGATGGTTCCTTTATTAAAGGTTTTGTAAACATTTTCAATCTTTAACATTATCTTTTCCCTCCTGCTTTACGGAAGGAAGCTTTCTTCTTTCCTGACAAATACGGCACAGCAAGGAAGATCGCTACGACGATCGCTGAGAACAGCTTCATGTCGTCTGACGGGAAGCCAAGCCACAAGACGACGGTGATAACGATATAGTAAATGATCGCGCCGATGATAACGAATGTCATCTTCCCGACGAAGTTCAGCCGTTTTCCGAAAATGGACTCACCAAGGACAAGTCCTATGATCACGGCGGCAAGGCCGATAACGATCGCGCCTCGTCCCATGTTAACGTCTGAGTTACCCTGATACTGTGCGATCAGTCCGCCTGCAAGACCAACCAGTGCGTTGGACAGGATCAGACCAACCACGATGACCTTCTTCGTGTTGATACCCTGTGCATTTGCCATGGCCTGGTTACAGCCTGTCGCGCGCAGTGTCGTACCATATTCGGTTCCCATAAACCAATAGGTCGCCGCCATGATCACAAGGTTAAAGATCACAGCCACCAGGATCGCTTTCGGGATAAACCGCAGGGAAATGATCAGATGATACTGGTCTACGCTGACCGCCTGGTTCGACCGCCCCATGATATTTAAGTTGATCGAGTATAACGCGATCTGCGAAAGGATTCCGGCAAGGATCGCCGGGATGCCCAGTGTCGTATGGAAAAATCCTGTCAAAAGTCCTGCTGCCGCACCGACTAATGTCGCGATGATCATCGCCACCGATGCCGGCATACCTGCCAGGATACACATAACTGCTGTCGCGCCGCCTGTCGCAAGCGTTCCGTCAATGGTCAAGTCCGGGATGTCCAGGACTTTAAACGTAATAAATACACCAATACCTACAATTCCCCAGAGCAGTCCCTGTGCGAATGCACCCGGGAGCGCACGGAAGAGGGCCAGTGGATCGAGGCCCGCCATGATTACCAATGCCATCTGTCAATCTCCTAATACTTATGTTAAGACAGGTTTTCTTAGTCTGTCCAAACCTTAAACAGTCATTCTAAAATATTATAAAATCCACCTACATTTGTCAAGGTACGCAGTGCCTAAACAATAAACAATGTCGGCATTGAGCGCTCGTTTACCTCGCTGATGATCGCGCTTCCATCTGCCTGTCTGTGGAAAATGCCGCCAAACTGACCGTTAAATACATAAAGCCCCGTCATGTTGATGTGGTCGCGGAAACCTTCGTAAAGATCATCTGCCTGCATGCTGTGCGGGCGGGCTGCATCGAAAAGTTCCTGCTTTTTCTCTTCTGCAGTCTCCTCTTCCGCATGTCCCTCTTCAAACGGCTTCACATCCGATCCGTCCTGGAGTTTAAACTCATGCGGATACGGGCGGACGTCGATGTTGGTCGTTTTTTCATACGGATAGAGCGCCTGGATGATGTACTGCTGTGCGGCACATTTTTTCAGGGTCTCCTCCCAAAGCTCTTCGGGAACATCCGGTCCTGTATAGATTCCGCCGCAGCAATAGGAATCTTCCGGTTTTAAGATCCATCGGTCTTTGTCCTTTAAGAAATCCTGATAACTGTCTTCGCTGACAACTGCGGTGTACGGGAAATGCTCTTTGATGAATGCATTTTCCTCATCGGTCATGATCTTTGCTGTTTCCGGCAGATGCAGTGCCACGGAGAACATCTTATTGTGCACGACCTGTGTACAGAAGGAGCCCATCAGGCAGACGTTCTGGTCTTTGACCGCCTGGATGAAATCCTGTACCTCGTCAAAATATTTGATGATATCTGTCGTTACGGCACGGCGCAGGATCAGATCGACCTGCATACCTGACGGGGTGTAAAGATGTCCGTTGCGATACTGCAGATTTCTGATGTCGCAGATCACTGCACGATGCCCTTCTCTGCGGAAGCGTCGCGCGAATTCACTCCACTCGGCATAAGAGGATCCGTCATAGACAAAATCCACGATCGCGATATTCGGGTTTTCCACCTTTTTCTCATAGGTCTCATAAAGCTTTAAGATCTCGCAGACGCAGCACTCAAGCGGATCAAAATAGGTCATGTCATAGTTTTCGAGCAATTCCTGATAGACCGCATTGTAATCCATCGAGGTGAACAGTTCGTTCTGGCGGTTCATTGCGCCCGTCCCGTCCGCATTGATCTCGCAGAATCCGAAGCTTCTGTCTTCTTCGTGATAGAAGATATCAAATCTTCCCTGCGGGAAATAGCTGTCATACAGGTTCGGGATGCAGATCAGCTCCTCGATCTCTTTCGGAAATCCGAAGATTTTTCTATACTCCGGATCTTCGATGTAATGCCTGATCACTTTCTCGACGATCCCGTAGCTGACACGCAGGATCTCCTGAAAATGCTCCAGCGTCTCAGCATCATATACCTTCGGCAGATAAGACGTTTCAACGATCTCACCTGCTCTGGTAAAGGAAGCGTGATCCAGAAAATACGCCTGCTCCTTCGCTGCCGCGCGATGAAGTTCCTCGTTCATCACTACCAGATTTCTCATTTCTTTTTCTAACATGTTTTGGTCCTTCTTTCTTTATCTCACAGCTCAAACGAAAACTCCGCATTCCCGAGCTCTCTGTTTTTATAATCCATCAACACTGCCATGGCCTCGCGGTGGCCGGCCAGGTTGAGCGATTCGATCAGTCCATCAATGTTGTCTCTGTCAAAGAATCCAAGCGCACTCATCCACTGAAGCGTCATGAGCTCTTCCCGCTCACCAAGCTGTCCCACAAATAACGAAAGCTTTTCTGCTATTCTTCCTCGCAGATACGCTGCCATCTCTTCTGAGAGATCCTTGGGATAATGCAGTCTGTAGATGCACATCTTGACTTTTTCCACATTGAGCGCATCATCTTTCAAAACGCGGTCATAATAGAAAAAGTCATAGAGCTTATCATTCTGTCCGAACCCTTCAAGCACCTGCTTTAACACATACGGATGCTCGGAAGGGAAATACATCGAGAAACCAAACGCCTGAAAATCCACCTCGTTGATCGGGCAGTCCAGAAATGCGTCCGGATAAATCTTCTCTACAGTTTTTGGGATCGTGATCTGCTCAACCTTACTCTTGATAAAAGCGCCTCTTCCGACCACATGGATCTTATCACCCAAAACCAGGTCATGCTTTCTGCCCAGGTATTTGATCAGTTCAATGCCGTCGTCAGGCAAATGTCTGTAAACGCCGCTTTCATCTGTAAAGAAAACCGGATTGCCTTCCGCGATCGTGATCTTGTAAATGCCGCGACCTTTCGCAAAATGGCTCTTCGGATTTGACAGTACGCCTTCATCCATATCAACCAGCGATGCAGGCAAACTGATCCGCTCTAGCATATCCTGGCTTTCAAAGGCATCGTGTGCGATTGATGTAACACCATCAGGGACAGCATATGTTTTCAGCTCCACTCCCGGAAGGATCGTCTCAAGGGAAATGCCATCATCCGGATAGTTTTTCCGAAACAGCGCATTTTCATCGGTGTAATACCATGGATTCTCCGGTGCGATATCAAGTGTTAATCCCAGCTCTGCCGGCTCCTCGATCCGGCGAACTGTTGATGGAATATACAGCGTTTCCATCTGCGTCGCGATCAGAAATTCCCTGCCGAGTTCCTCGACGCCTTCTGCGATCACGAAATCTGTCAGGCTCATGCAGAACTCACAGGCATACGGTTCGATGATCCGCAATGTGGGAGATGTAACGATCCGCCCGATGTCCATGCCGTTTTCGTAAAACGCATGGCTTCCCAGAATGCGTACAGGCTGACCGTCGATCTCGGAAGGCAGAATGACTTCTGTTTCTGATCCAACATATTTTGTCAGGCGGATGCCGGCGTCTGTATTCTCATATTGGAAATCATCTGCAACCAAACTCGCATCAGCTGCCACAGCACCCTGCTCTGCATCTGTCATCGTCTCGTCCTTTTTATTTCCTTCATATCCCGCATGAAGTGTCGATATCATATCAAAAGGCTCTCCTCGATCTCTTCATTCTGCGTCAGCTTTTCGAGTTCATCCATCAGTGCGCGGTTGCGCTCATAGAGCAGGAACTTCTTATTATATTTATAGTACAGATCGCACCCATGCTCTGCAATGAAACGTGCGCTGCTGTAATTGACCGTAAGCTCTGTAACGAGCACAAGCATCTCGTTGCCGTCGCCAAAGTTCTCCTCTGCGAACCGGAAAATGTTCTCTAAGTATCTGCTGATCTTCTTCGCGTCTTCGCGCATGATCTCTACGCGGGATGCAAATTCTGTCTGGATCACGGCAAATGCCGCTTCGTTCGTATCTGCTGCCACCAGTCTGATCTTCTGGGATGCTTCTCTCGCGAAGCGGATCATGTATTGCCACTTCCGACGCTCTGCGCCGCTTAAGCCGCTCGCCGCCTCAAGGCGGTCCATGTTTGCTTTCCATTCATCGATTTTCTCAGAAAGCAAAGCTCTTGCATCCACGCCGCCTCGGGATGCATCCGTCAGTCCCAAAGTGCCACCGCCGGCCTGCGTCCCATCAGCCGCACCGGAAGCGCCGCCAAGCAGCGCTGCCTTGATCTCCTTCAAATGCGGCATCAGCTCTTTTAGTGCATCCTCCAGCTCGATGTTTTCTCTGATCTGCGGAAGGACCGCCTCAAGCAGAAGTCCCATGATCGAGATCCGCTCATCAAACGTCGCATTCTTTGCACGTTTATTGACTGCATGTCCTGCCGTGCCTTCAAGGATCTCGTTGATCTTATAATCGGTCCGGTATTTGTTGTACAGCTCATAATACGCCGCAAACTCACCGGTGATCCGCTTGTTTCTCAAATACTGCGCCACAAGCGTCTGGTCCACCTCAAACCCGTTTTCCTCATAAAGTGTGATCGCCTCGGAAAGATCCTCCCAGCCGCGGGCTGTGACATAGTTTCTGCCATCGACGGTATTTTCAATCTGGTAGAAATCTTCCTTTTTGATGTCCAGGAATGTCAGGATTGCCTGGTGCAGACCCTTTTTCTGTGCATAGATCTTCCACGCCTCATAATCCGGCTCTACTTCAAGCACCTTCAAGCGGTCCATCGTTACCACGTCAAACTCGCGCACGGAGCGGTTAAACTCCGGCGGGTTTCCGGCTGTTACGATGACCCATCCGCGCGGCACACGGTGGTTCCCGAATATCTTGTACTGCAAAAACTGCAGCATTGACGGGCCAAGCGTCTCGGAAACGCAGTTGATCTCATCGAGGAAAAGAATGCCTTCCTTCTTGCCGCTCTTTTCCATGTTTTCATAAACCGACGCGATGATCTCGCTCATCGTATAGCGGGATACGTCAAACTTCTCTTCCCCGTATTCTCTTGATACGATAAACGGCAGACCAAGCGCACTCTGACGTGTGTGATGTGTCATGGAATACGTTACCAACGAAATATTCAATTCCCTGGCGATCTGCTCCATGATCGCGGTCTTTCCGATGCCGGGCGCTCCCAGCAGGAAGATTGGCCGCTGTCTCTCAAGCGGGATCCTGTAATTGCCGTACTCATCCTTCATCAGATAGATCCGTACGGATTTTTCGATTTGCTCTTTTGCTTCCTGAATTGTCATCATAAGTTTTATCCTCTTTTATAGAATCGTGATGTTCTCAATGATACAGCTGCTTTCTATACAATAATCGTCTCCTGCAGATCCTCGTCCTTTAACACCAGCTTGATCGCCCAGGACGGAATCTCCGGAATACCGAACCCTTCCTTTACAAAAACAAACGCAGTCTTATATGGCGGCATCTTTTCCGGGAAAATGCCCATGCCGTCCGTAAAATAGATCAGGCCTTTTAAATCTGTCAGCTCCCGGTTCTGGATCAGCTCCTCTACATGCGCAAACACCGGTCTGAAATCCGTTCCGCCAAAGCCCTTGATCTCGATGTTGTCCCGGTATTCTTCAAACTCCTCCGGGCAGGTGATCTTGACATCTGTCTGGATCTTGCTGTCACACTGAATGATGTGGATGTTGACATCATGGAAAAAGCTTTTGGTCGACATCAGGATCGAATAGGTCTTATCCAAAAATGCCTGCACCGTCGCGCCCTGACAGGAGCCGGAAGTGTCGATCGCGATGACAAAATCATGGATCTTTTTCTCGTCCTTGTATTCGAGCGGTTCGACCAGCGGCATATTTCCGTAAAGATCCATGCCGTAGGTATAATAAATGTAGTCAAATTCCTCCTGATTGATCTGCATCTCCTCACTGGTGATCGCAAACTTTTTCAGGAACTCCTCATAGTTATACCGGTCTTTTGTGACGCCCTCTAAGTTCTCAGACATTGATCCCGGCGCCATACCGCGGTTCTTCTCAAACACCTGTACGTCGAGCTGCACGCTGATGCCGAGTTCCTTCCACTCCTGGCTGATCTTATTCATGCCCGGATGCGGGTTTTTCGGAAACATTTTCCGCACCTGCTGCAGGCTGTCAAGGATCCAGAATCCATGCAGATCCTGTTTGAACAGGAATGCCTGGTCCATGAGACGCTCCGCTTCCTCCGGATGCAGGAAAAAGTAATGGTACAGATTCTCAGCAGTCAGCCGCCCTGCCTTTGCCTTGATCTGCGCTAAGGTCTGCCGCCTGCTCTTATCATCCGGCAGCATAACATCCTTCATACCCATTTCCAGGATCGTCTGCTCCACTGCCAGATCTGCTGCGAAATCCCAATATTTGCTCTCCAGCTTTTCGTATTCAAACGGATGCCGGAACAAACAGTGCAGGACCTGATGCAGCCAGATCCGCTGCAGCCGTCCCTTTTCCTGACGGAACAGGCGCAGTACCACATCCTTATTGCAATAGATCTGATGCCCGTCCGTGCCGATCCCCTTCGGGATCTCACCTTCCTCTAAGTCAAAATGCTCATAAAAAACAACCGGCATCTTTAATAATGCACGGTTAAAAAAGGGCATCTTAACCACGAGATCATCCCGTACATAATCGAGGATCTCACCTGCAAGCCGCTCTTTATTCTGTTCTCTTTCTACCTTTGTCATAGTCATAGTATCATTCTACAAGAAAAGAGACGCGAGTCAAGTACAGAGCTCCATTTCCCATCAGTAATTCCACAAGATACATCCACTTTTTTACAAATGACACTATATATGGTAAGATATACTACGTATTTCTTTATCAATCACCTTTGGAGAAAGCTAATATATGAAAAAAATCGGACGCGAACAGTTCTTTTCTGTTTTTCAATTAACAGCCGGCTCCCTGCTGGCTGCATTCGCACTGGAAGAATTCCTTGTGCCAAATAACATTTTTGACGGCGGCGTGGTCGGTGTCAGCATGATCCTGCACAATTTCCTGCCGGTTCCGCTGGGCCTTTTGACCGTGATCATCAACATCCCGTTTCTGATCTATGCCATGCTTCACATCGGAAAACGGTTCCTCGCAAAAGCAACATTTGCCATGGTTCTGTTCTCCGTATTGCTGGAAGTCTTTAAAACGCTTCCTGAGATCACGGACGATCTGCTTCTTGCCACGGTCTTTGGCGGCGTATTGCTCGGTGCCGGCGTCGGCATGGTACTTCGGGGCGGCGGATGCCTGGACGGTACAGAGATCGTCGGCATCTTTGTCAACCGGAAGTTTTCTTTCTCAGTCGGCAAGACCGTCCTTTTGATCAACATTGTGATCTACGCTATCGCAGGCGCTTTGTTCGGATTAGATAAGGCACTGTATTCTGTATTGATGTACTTTATCACATCCCGCATCATTGACCTTGTCCAGACAGGCATGGATCAGGCCAAGGCACTTCAGGTGATCACAGAGGACGGCGAAAAGATCGCCGATGCCATTTATGAAAACTTTGGCCGGACGGTCACCTTTATCCGTGGGGAAGGTCTGATCAGCGGTACAAAAAAAGACATCCTCTACTGCGTCATCACACGAGCGGAAATCTATGACTTCCGCAAGCTGATCCACAGCATGGATGTCAGCGCATTTATCACTGTAACCGATGTGTCAGAGATCATCGGCAATCATGTGAAATCCCCGAAACATTAGCCAAAAATATTTCCCTATAAGAAGTCTAAGGCGGCGCCGCATCTGCGGGCGCCGTTTTTTCATACATATACGATCTCTGTCCGCCGGAACACGGAGTACAAACGCATGACCGCAGAATAGATCAGACCGGCACAATAGATATAGACGATCATATCCGTCGATTGGATAAAGATGATACAGAAAAGCGCCATCAGCAGGTTCACGACGCCATAAACCATCGACAGCTTCCATGACGGTGCACCGTTTTGCTTTGCCTGCCTGCCCTTTAATGTGGCGATTGCCCCTGCGATCGCATGGATGATCACAATATAAAGAATCATGTAGAATTTCGAACTGTTAATGAATGTCGATGTGAACAGACCGAGATCCAGCAAAATGAGACCGCGAAACAGGATCCGTTTCCCGCCGACCATGAACCTGGACATCGTAAAATAATAGAGCAGCGTTCGAAGACCGGAAACGGTAAAGGAGATACTGATGATCAAAGCAGCCAATTGGTATCCCCGCTCCGGCAGGCTCATCATAAAGATGCTGACCGCGATCGTGATCAGACCGATGACGATATTCTGTATGCGTTGCATGCTACTCATCTGCTTCTCTCCTTCTCGCCTCTTCGATCAGCTTAACGTAGTCTTTGATCCCTTTGAATCCGTGCTGTTCATAATCGATGGAAATCCCTGCCAGCCGGTTTCCTGATTTATAAATCTTATTCGTCACCATACTTTTTTGCGCGAGTGCCGCAAGGATAAAATACCCCAGTACCGTGTCGTCTTTATCCTCTGCTTCTGCAGATATATATTCTGCCTGATACTGATCCTGGTCAAAATCCGGAATCTCCTGTCCGGACAATTCCTCCCCCAATGCTTTCCAGTCCGCACTCGCATCAAGCTGTCTCTTTTTTAGGATCTCATGGATCCGTACTTCCCAGGGTGCAACCAAAATAGTATCATAGGTATCTTTTTCAAAGACATCTGTCATCCCATGCAGGTATTTCAATGCATAGATCATCTGTGTGAACGCATGATAATAATCTGCCGGGTTGTCTTTGATGATCTCTGCATAGCGTCCCCAGGCCGGCAGATACTTATA
>JAFUBZ010000001.1 GCA_017459945.1 Eubacterium sp. | reverse complement strand
CTACTCGATTATTCCAGGTTTTCTCATACCTTCACCCGGCTATTCTTCCACCGTCCCGTCAATATGAACGTGACACAGATGATACACGAACAAAGCGGCGCAAACGGATACGCCAATGCGATCCCAAGAAATCCCAGCGGTGTCACTGTGCTCAGGATTCTTGCCAGTGCATAACGGACCGCAAAGGCATTAATGATCGCACAGCTTAGGGTCACATGCGTATAGCCCGCACCAATCAGGAGACCGAACAGGCAGAACATGACCGTCTCGATCAGGAAACTCCAGGCAAAGATCCGAAGATATGGGCCGCCCATCGCAAGGACAGCGGGATCGGTTGTAAAGATATGCAGCATCGTTTGCGGAATGAATTCCGATAACAGAAAAAAGATGACTGCCAGAGGAAGCGCATACACGATTCCGACAAGCATACCCTTTTGGGCACGTTTATATTCTCCTGCACCGATATTCTGACCACTTGTTGCGATGATCGCTCCCATCACTGCCTGCCCTGCAAGTACAGCAAAAGAACTGAGCCTTGTGACAGAAGCGGAAACAGCTGCTGCTGTATTGCCATAATGATTGACCAGAACAAGCACCAGAATAAATGAAATGTTGGTCAGTGTAAACTGAATCGCCTGTGGCAGACCGATCTTCAACACACTTTTTAATAGGTTTTTCTGCACCCGCAAACGTACATTTTTCAGATTCAGGAAATCATATTTTCTGCCGGCAAGCGGGAATACCAGAACACAGCAAACAATCTGTGCGATCAATGTTGCGATCGCGGCACCCGTTGCATTCATATCACACACCCCGACCAGGATCAGGTCGAGCACGATATTGAGCACTGCGGTAATAATGATCAGAAGCATCGGGATCATGGATTCTCCGATCCCCCGAAGCAGCGCCGCCATGACATTATACAGATAGATGAAAACCGTTCCGATCACACAGATCCGGAGATAATTCACAGTCTGTGCATATGCTTCCGGCGGCGTATCCATCACATGCAGTAATGGTTTTGCCAGCGCAAACACGACAACGGTGATTGCGATCGCAACGCAAAAGAACGCCACGCACATGGTCCCCATCACATTTGATATCTGGAATGACTTTTTTGCACCAAGCAACTGCGCTGCCAGTACAACACCACCGTTTGATAACCCCATCACGATCGCTAAGATCAGCATCGTCACCTGGCCGCCGTTTCCGACTGCAGCCAGACCGGTCGCTCCCGCAAACTGACCTACGATAATCATATCTACTATGTTGTAAATTGCCTGCAGCAGGTTGGTGATGATCAATGGAATAGAAAACAGCAGCATTGATTTCCATAAACTACCGTGCAGCAGATCCGGTTTTTTGGCAAGTGTCATACTATGGTCTCCTTTTAAACATGTAACTGTATTTTAGCACGAGGTTGATTGTGTGACAAATACGTGTTTGTCAAATCTACAAACACGAATATGCCGGGCCAATGTAGTATCCACATCAGCCCGGCATATCTAATAAAGTTCGTTTTATATCATTTATGACACCTTAAAACTCAAATGCCGGCATTTTTGCAAGGATCTCTTTTGCTTCTGCAATCGCTGCATCGATGATGACTGCTGCAGGACGCTCTTCTTTGATCAGCGCTGTGATCTGACCTGCCATAACGGCACCGTCTTCCATATCACCTTCCATCATCGCTTTCTTTAAGGAGCTTTCCGCTACCGGGCGAAGGAGTTCTGCTGCTTCTGCCTTGGTGTGGTTCGCTTCGATCGCGATCAGCTCGTTCGCCAGCTTATTTTTGATCTGACGGCAAGGCTCATCTGTAGAGTATCCGGTGATAACGGTTGACATATCACCGGCATCGATGACTGCCTGCTTCACATTCGGATGTACCATGTTTGCGCATGCTGCCATGAAGGCAGTACCCATTTCGAATCCGTCAGCGCCCATTGCAATCGCAGCTGCGATACCGCGTCCGTCTGCCAGTCCGCCGGAAGCTACAACCGGCATATCCAGAAGATCGACTGCCTGCGGAACGAGAACTGTGGTTGCTTCAAAAGTAACATGTCCGCCGCCTTCCCAGCCTTTCACGATCATGACGTCGCATCCGGCGTCTGCTGCAACCTTTGCATCCGCAATATGAGATGCCTTTACGATGATCTTGCAGCCTGCTTCATGCCAGATATCAAAATATTTCTTGCAGAGAGCCGGATCCAGTCCGTCAATGGTGTCTGCGTAAACAACTGGCGGTTTTGCTGCTGTGATGATTCCTGTCACATGCTCCAGATTATCCGGGATCATGATACAGTTCATACCAAACGGCTTATCCGTCAGCTCTCTGGTCTTAGCGATCTGATCCATAATAAACGGTTCCGGTGCAAAACCAACACCCAGAACACCCAGGCCGCCTGCATTGGATACTGCAGCAACCAATGGTGCTGTAGAGATCCACGCCATCGGTCCCTGAATGACCGGTTTTTCAATTCCCAACACTTCACATACTCTGTTCATGAGATGCCTCCTTTAATACTCTACCAGACCTGCATCGAACGGCTGGCTTCCGAACTCAGCATAAACCTTCGGCAGAATGCTTGCCAGATGTGAGAATTCCTCTACATTGTGCAATGCCAGTCCCATCGGAATGAACTCCGGAATCTTTACGCCCGGCGGAAGTACTCTGACCATTTTGCCCTGAACGACACGGTATCCCATCCAGAAATGGGTTCTGGATTCAATGCCATCCTCTGTTTCACGATAATAGTGCATCATGATAACAGGAGCTTTTCCTTTTTCGCCGACGCGGTTTTCTACCAGACCATAGCCGCCTGCTACCCATGCATGCGCTTCGGCCAGCTCTTCCTTTGTAAAACCAAGTTCCTCTACCGGACGGAAGTGGATGACGATATCCTGTACGCCGCCACCGATGTCTTCACATACAAAGTGTACCACATCTGTACTCTTCTCTTCGATTGGAATGTTCGGATCCAGGATTTTTTCTCTGTCTACATCAGCGATCGCTGCATATGGATGACAATATGGATTCCAGATTTTATAGCGGAGACTGTCAAGCGGATGCCATGCAAACCACCATTTGATCATATCAAGCGTAACGCCTGGAAATTTATTGTTGACTGAAAGATAACCGCAGCCATCTTCCATGATGCAATATCCGTTCTCGCCTTCTACATACCCCGGCTGAAGCATGATCTTTGCCGTTTCATACGGATCCTTTGCAAGCTTTGGATCCATCGGTCCTGCAAGCAGGGCCTGCAGCGCTGCCGGATTGGTCGGCGGCGCCAGTTCTTCTGTATAATATTTTGCAACAGGGCTTAATTTTTCTTTATCGGTCAGACCGATTGGTTTTCTATCCTGTGGATTCATCTGCTTTCCTCCTATCAATCTGTGATCGGCGCCGGCTTATAGGTGTACTGATCAATCGGTACGATCTCTTCGCCACTTACCATCTCGCCATTGACATTCTGCATCGTGTACCATTTGATGACGGAATCATCACGATCCGGATAGTCTTCTCTCAAGAACCATCCTCTGCTCTCTTTTCTTAAGAGTGATGATCTGAAGAAAAGCTCTGCACAGATCAGCATGGACTGGATCTCATTTGCACCAAACAGGTTGTGCGCGTCCTCTGCACCCACTTCATTCACTTTTACCTTCAGTTCCTCAATACGATCAATCGCTTTCTGAATACGATCTTCATGACGATACAGGCTGTTGCCGAGTGGCTGCATAACCTTGTGGATTTCCGGAATGAAGTCCATTACCTTGACAGAACCGCCGTTTTTCTTCGGTGCCATAAAGCGTTCATCAATCGCCTTGATATCTGCATCGTTGATCGCCCCCTGTGCTGCGTTCTTGCAGTATTCTGCTGCTTTCGGTCCCGCAACACGTCCGGAATACTGAGCAAATGCAAGACCTGATCCTCTGACACGTCCCGGCGGCGGCGGTACAGCACCCGCTGTGGCAGAACCGCCGTAGCAGATGTCACCTGCAGCATAGAGTCCCGGAATGGTTGTCGCAAAATTATGATCTACTTTCAATCCGGAGAACTCACCGATCAGACCTGGGATACAGATATCCGAAAGCTGCTGTGAAAATGCATTAAAGAACAGTCTGCCCCAGAAGTCATCTGCATACGGACGGTCAAAATAGGAATCGCTTGCCAATACGGAAGACAGATACGGCATCAGCGGATTGTCCTGAATGCGGTAATGCATCGGACCATTACCTGCCATCACCTGCTTATAACATTCTGCAAGTGAACGCGCATCTACATCCGGGTGCTCACCCTGACAAAGCGGAAGGCCAACATTGACGCCTTTATCATTGAACAGCGCAAACTCAACGCCCATATTGGATTCAAAGTGATCCGGAGAAGTCCAGTTGTAGAAAGAACCAAACTCACAGTTTCTGAACTGCGCGCCTGCACGCCATGCTGCCGCAAGACCTTCGCCACGTCCCGGTGACCACATCGGCATAACACGATAGTTCTGGGAACCGGTTGCCAGAAGAACTGCCTTCGCTTCAAATACGATCTGCTCCTCTGTATCAATGTGATATCCGACAGCACCGCTGATACGGTCGCCGTCCTTCAACAGGTCAACAACGCCTACACGGTCAACGATCTTTACGCCTGCTTTCATAGCGTAACGTCTTACATTGATCAGATAATCCAGCTCTACGCAGACCAGTGTCCACGGGAAATGATCCGGCTCGTCAAACGTACGCTTGCCGTTCTCATCTTCTCCTGTGATCTGTGCCAGCCACTTCAGTGTTTTAAAGGATCCGTCTTCGTTCTTATTGATCTTTCCGTTTGACCATTTGTCCAGAAGTGCAACACCGTCATCCAGTGTATTTGCATACTGACGAAGCGCGTCCTGATCATTTAAGTATTCCCCGATATAATGGGTATGATATTTGACATAGTCTTCCGGGTCGGATTCCCCGATCATATCCATGATACCTGCACCGCGGTTTGCTTTTCCCGCATAACCTGTCGTGTATTTCTCTACCAGAAGTACTTCCACCTCCGGATTCTCCTCCTTTGCAGTGATCGCTGCTGCAAGCCCCGCAAGAGAGCCGCCAACCACCAGGAGATCTGTCTTATAATTTGCCATCAGCTTTTCCTCCTTATTCGATCAATCCATTGTGAAGATGTTCTCGCGCGGGAACATATAGTTCTCATAATCCGGTTCCATTTTGATCGCACGCTTCGGACAGTTCAGTTCACAAAAACCGCACTGTACGCACTCTTCCGGATATTTGATGATCGGCATCCGTTTCTCTGCGTCCCATTTGATAACATCGATAAAACAGGACTTGAAGCAGATCTGGCATCCCACACACAGATCTTTGCTTACGATGATTTTGTTCATGCTGTGTTCCTCCTATCATGATTCCATTTCTAAAGTTTCGTAAACGACATTGTTTTTTTGTTCTTGGCAAAATCATATCCAAATATTCTTTTTGATTCATTTCCGCTATATCCAACCTCTAAAAAATTTGTTATTATTTTTTTGTAGGATGTTACAAATTATGTTTATCTAAGACATGCTATTCTTCTCTTATGAAACACAGGAGGGAACGCTGATGACGATTACCATAGAAATGATCTTAACCAGTTTTTTTGCAGACCATCCGGAGGCAGAGGCACCTTTTTCCAACGGCGAAAAAGAGATCATCGGACTTCGCCTTCTGCCGGAGGATCTGTCCACTTTAGATCAAGACTATTTGTATGTCACAGACCAGGGACAGCTTTCTTTGCTTTCTGATATCGATCAGGACGTCTCCATTGTCTGTTTTGCCAACCGGAACAGTCTTGGCGGCAGCAATACCGAAAAAGCAGATTCGCCCTCGCCGAACAATACGACCGTTTTACAATCCCCTTTCGAACTGGCACATGGATTCAATGATCTGCAGAGTCACTTTTCTGCATTTGCAGACTGGGAACGGAAGCTGGATTTTGCTGTTTTTCAGGACGCGCCTTTTCAGGAACTGATCAACATTGCAGAAGAAAAAATAGCTTCCGCCATGCTTCTTTATGACCCCGCATTGAAACTGCTGGCACAATCCGTCTTTCAGCCGGATGTTAACAGTCCTTTTTATCCGGAAGCGATTCGGTCAGGCTATCTGAATATGGAAACGGTCAAGTTTTTGGAAAAACAGAATTATTTTGAAACGTTGAACGATCAGGGTCTTGCCTTCAGCAAAGATGATACGGACAAGACCCCCGCTTATTTCCGCACTGTCAAGATCAGTAACCAGCTCGCCGTATACTGTGTTTTACTGTTTACGGATAAGCTTCCGCGCATCTATGAAAAACAATTATTTGATGTCCTGTGTGATGCTGTTGAACGTATTTTGAAAAAAAGGCATACAACCTTCCTGCGCGATCGTTCCGTCACAGACTATCTGCTGATGGATCTTCTGGAGAATCCGGACACTTCGCCGGAACAGATCAAAGAACGCATCTATTACAGCGAACTTCCTTTTGAAGGAAACTTCGTCCTGACTCTGATCGAATCGGATGTCAGCAAAAAATCCGCAGAACAGTTTTTCCTGCAGCAGTTAAGAAATAATATGGTCAACAGTCAGATCTTTTCCTGGCATGATGCAGTGATCATCCTGCACCAGATCCCTTCAGCACAGCTGCCAAACTACCGGGAGTATCTGACAACATTCTTGCAGTCCTTGCTGAACAGTTTCTCCCATCAAAAAATGCAGGTATACTTCAGCCGGCCGTTTTTTACGATCAGCAACTTCCCGGGGGCTTATAAACAGGCTGCAAACATGCGGGAGTTCGCCACTCCTGCAGCCGGTTCCAAAATTCCGTTTTTCTTTTTTGAAGATTATGTTGTGCAGGATCTGATCTATCAGAATCCGGTCAGGGATCAGGTATCCTATTACTGCGAACCCTGCCTGCTGGATCTGATCAAAAAAGACACAAAAAAATCCCGGCAGCAGGTCCGCATCCTTTATGAATACTTAAACTGCGACCGGAATTATACCGATGTTGCCAAAAAGATGGATATGCACCGGAACAATGTGATCTATCATATTAAGAATCTCGGCGAGCAATATGGTCTGGATTTTGACGATCCGAAGACCCGTTTAAAACTGCTGCTCTCATTTGAGCTGTTAAACATCTCGTTTTAAGAAAACAGCCGCCGCAAAATGCGACGGCTGTTTTACGTTTACGGGAAACCTCCCATAAATGACTGCTCTTTTCGTTATTCATTGTCACCATAGATGATGCATACTTTACCGCGCTTCCATATAATAGATACGTGCGGAATAATCCTGGAAGTACCGTACGTTTTCATCGTACCCGGTTCCGGAGAAGCCCTGCATCAGACTGATACCGGCATTCATCAGGACTGTGCCTGACACCCTGTGATATTCCTGCTCTCCGGGCATCTGCTGGAATCTTGCGATCACATGATGCGTCAGGGAATCCTGGCGGACATGGAATGGCGCAACCGTGTTGATCAGATCTCCGAACTGCAGGATACTCTGATCAATCTTTTTGTTGTAAAAATGATATGTTTTCTGTGGATCCAGTCCTTCTGCACGGAAGTTGGCATACTGCGTATTGGCAGTGACCATTTCCTGTAAAAGCATGCCGACCGCTCTTTTTTTGTCTTTTGACACACAGATCCAGCTGCGAAGCGGTGACCGGTTGTGATCCTGTGTCTTTCCGCACGAACGATTCACTCTGTAGAAATCACCAAACTGGATGACTTCCCTCCACTTTTTATATTGTTCAACCTGCTCCTTTACGATCTCAAGATCCCGCTGTCTCATATCCACGAGATTGCACTCATATCCCATACTGCCAAACATGGCAACCGCAAAACGGGTATCCAAAGGTGTTGTCCGCAGCGTCTGATGATTCGGACTGCCGGACACATGTGCAGAGATCACAGAGAGCGGATATCCGTAGCTGTAGCCTTCCTGAATCCTTGCACGACTGATCGGATCCGTATTGTCACTTGCCCAAATTTGTGGGAAATAGCAAAGCATTCCCGCGTCAAACCGATTGCCGCCAGCCGCGCATCCTTCAAAAAGGATATCCGGGAAACGTTTCGTCAGCGTTTCGGCCATCCGGTAAAATCCGCAGATATAACGGTGCGCCGTTTCGCCCTGCCGATGCAGTGCCTGCATTTGCCCGGCTTGTCCCGTCTTTCCTGCAGTCTTGTCATCATTACGTACATTGGCGCAGCCTGCCAGATATGGCGAGTAAACATCCGAAAAGATCCGGTTCATATCCCATTTGACATATGCGATATTTGCCGAAGAAAAGACTTCTGTCATCCTCTCGATCATATAATCAACCACTTCCGGATTTGCCAGATCCAGTACTCTCTGGTTACGTCCCTCAGAGTGGGCGCGCCCCGGGATCTCCATCGCCCAGTCAGGATGTGCACGATACAGATCACTGTCTGTATTTACCATTTCCGGCTCGACCCAGATCCCGAACTGCAGTCCCAGGTCATTGATCTTTTTACAAATACCGGCAAGTCCGCCGGGCAGTTTCTTTTTATTAACATACCAGTCACCCAGAGAAGACTGATCGTTATCACGGTTTCCGAACCATCCGTCATCCATGACAAACAGCTCGATGCCCACCTCGCTTGCTTTTTGCGCCAGTTTCAACAGTTTTTTTTCATCAATATCAAAATAAGCCGCTTCCCAGCTGTTCAGCAATACGGGACGCACTTTCTTTTTCCATGCTCCGCGTACGATGTGCTCTCTGATGAACGCATGCATCTGATGACTCATACCGGCAAATCCCTGACCGGAGACCGTCATGGCACTTTGCGGACTCTCAAAGGAATCCCCCGGCTGAAGGTTCCAGGAAAAACTGTCCGGATTGATGCCGGCGCAAAAACGCGTCTTACCATACGCATTGACTTCTGCTGCCTCATAGTGATTTCCACTGTAGAGCAGATGGAACCCATAGCAGATCCCCTGCTTTTCTGTCGCGTCTTCCTCAAACAGCATCACAAACGGATTGGCGCGGTTTGAAGACGAACCGGTCACCGAAGAGACCACCTGCTTTCCTGCCAAAACGGGCAGATCCACTCTGTTCATCTCTCTTGCCCAGGCGCCAAAAAAACCGCCCATCATATACCCGCTGTCAGAAAAATCCAGCTGCGTCGACAAGAGTCTTTCAATGACGACCGGTGTATTTCCTTCGTTGAACAGCTTTGCGCTTCGGCAGATGACATCGCAATCTGCAAATACATCATAGTAGAGTTCCAACCTGACCGGCTGTACGGCTTCTTTTAAAACGATCGTCAGACGCTCAGCCTCCCCTGCCTCATCGTATGCGTGTGGCAGGACAAGTTTATCCCCCGCCCGTCCATTTACGACTGTATCCGAACGTTTATCCACATTCGGAAGCATCTCGTCTGGAAGCTTCTCAATTCGTGCTTCTGCAAACAGAAAATCCGTTGTCCGGCTTCCGTCTGCAAAAGTCAGTTCGACAAACGGTTCCCGCAGATCTCCCTTTCCTCTGCCAGACACCTCAAGCCGCAGATCTTCCAGTGTGATCGTTTTATGCGCAGGATCATAACAGATCGTATTGCCAGCCTCAAACGCTCGCTTTTCCATCAACGCATCTGCGTCTTCCATAGTGACCTCGCCCAAAGCCGAGCCGTAATACAAATGCTCCAGATGCCCGCTTGCGAGCACCTGGAACAGATATGTCGTATTGGTTGTGTGCAGTGAAAACAGATTTTCTTCTCGTTTGATCATATCTTTCACCTTGAGGAGACACAGAACCGTCCCCTGTCTCCTTATTCATGCGCAGAAAGTTCTGCTGAGATCTCTTCCATCTTCTGATCGTTGAGCCGATAGAATTTCTTGAATACGATCAGCGCGATCACCAAGATGATCGCGGACGGGATCGTCATGAAAATACGAAGGCCGTTTAACGTTGCGATCGTCTGCGAAGCAGCCTGCGGATCAAGTGCCACCACTTTACTGACGACACCGGCACTGAATACCGCGATACCGGATGCAAGCTTGACGGTGAAGGTCTGCATGGAGAAGATCACGGATTCTTCGCGGCGTCCGTTTTTCAGTTCTCCGTAATCTACAGTATCCGACAGGAAAATGGTCAGCATTACGGTCAAAACGCCATATCCCGCATATACCATAACACCCGGCAATACCAGGATTCCCCAGCCGGCCGTGTGATACAGGTTCGAATATGCAAAGATCAAAAGTACTGCAAATCCGAGAATCTGGATAAGGATCGCATACAGGAACAATCGCATCTTATCGACTTTTTTCCGGATCAGCGGAATCAGAAGCATCGCAATGACCTGTGTCACAAAGCAGGCCGCTACAAAGATACTGTATGCGCCTGTGTTTCCGACATCAAACTGGAAGAAATACAGGATCAGGTTGCCAACGATATTCAGCGCCAGGTAAACCAGAATGACGGCTAAGACCGCTGTCATGGCCTGATCATTTTTAAACAGCGCCTTAAACATCTGGCCCACACCGACAGACTCCATCTCCGTCGGTTTTTTCTCCGGAACCTTTAACACGAAAATGATTTCAGAGATCACGAAGATCACGGCAATGATCAGCGCCCAGTACCGGAAACCGATCCGGTAATCCGCGATCACCGCACTGCCGCTTAGGATCGGTACGATAACCATCGTTAAGACCATCGGGATCGCATCGCCGATGCCGGAGCAGGATCTTGCCAATGAGGAGAGCTGCTCTCTTTCCGCACCCGGGTTCGTGATCGCAGGGATCATCGACCAGAACGGAATATCCATCATCGTATAAGTCACACCCCATGCAATGTAAATGATCGCAAGCCACCAGCGAAGCATGCCGCCTGACGCCTGTGCCGGAGCGGAAAACAATGCATAGATCGTCACGGCATTCAGCACGGTACCCGTTAAGATCCAGGGACGGAACCGTCCAAACCTTGTCTTTGTTTTTGCTACAATGATACCCATCAGCGGATCATTGACCGCATCAAAGATACGCGCGCCCATCAATACCGCGCCGATAAAGACACTGCTGACACCAAGCACTGCATTGTAATAATACAAAATGTAATTGGAGACCAGCATGTAAACCAAGTCTTTTCCAAATGCGCCAAAGCCGAATGCCAGCTTACTCCGCAAATTTAAAGCCATAACCGTTTCCTCCGTCAATCTTTACTCTCAATCCTTTGCAGCTTTCTTCATCTCAAATGCTGCCTCCACCGCGCGGTACGCACCATCGTAGATGCCCATCTCTTTGTTCTCACAGATGTTTTCACACATGCCTTTCAAAAGAGATGCATCCTGCCGGAACAGATCGATCATCTGCAGAATGTGCGGGATATCCTCGCACTCAATCGTGCCGTCTCCGATCTCTGCCGAATGGATCGCGCCCCATTTTTCATGTCCGCCGATCCGCTTGATAAAGAGCTTCGGAACCGGATAAAATGCCAGCTCACTCGGTTTTGTTACCAGCACGTCACAGCTTCGCATCAACAGATTGGTGACATAGACCGCCTCAAAAATATTGTCATGACAGAATGCATGCACACCGATCACACGACCGTCTAATGCCTTCTCACAGAACTTGCGGGTGTTCTCCCAGTCATTGAAATGTGTCCTTGACACTTTTCGCAAAACCGGGATCTCCGCGGTCAGTTCATGCCAGACGTGTTCGTAATCTCCGACATTGACATACAGTGCCACCTTCTTTTCTTTGATCGCAGGCATCAGGTGTCTGATGATCGCAGCAAAGATCTCTTTTTGCGCCCCTGCACCGCCGATGGTCAAAAGAAACCGCATCGGTTCGCCATTCTTTTGTCTCTTTTTACGGCGCTTGCAGTCTTTTTGAATGTTTTTGACGAGTTCATGGTCAATGTAATGACCAGTGTAAAGCAGGGAATCCTCCGGCATCGGATGCAGAACTTCCTTCCCGCGCATGCCGTTTAAGGTACGATATCCAAGGTAAGCGCTGTGCGTCTGCACCGTATGCAGGCTTCCCTCTGCAAGATGCAATGCCATCGGCCAGTTGTCCGGGATTGCATTAACGACATACTGCATGCCCGCATGTAATGCTGCCTGTGCCGGCCAGACATGTGTCGCGATGACAGGGATATCCTTTGGAATGTTGTAAAACACAGGTGCCATCAGCTCCGCATTTTTCTGATCGGACGCATTGTATGAAAGCTTACGGAAGCCTTCATAATTCATCGGCTCCCAGACCACTTTATTAAACACCCTGCTTTTCTGCGAAATGCGGGAACCCAGAGAATACAGATCGTTCTGTGCACTGATCACTTTCGTACAGGTCGTCTCTGAAAATGAATTCAGATCCATCCAGTATGGCTTGTATCCAAGTGCATTGGCTGCGGACGCGATCGCCATGGAAATCCTGTAATGACCAAATCCCATGCGAATGTTTCCGACAATCAGGCCCTTTTTTTCATCAAACCCTGCGGGCCTGATCTGCGGCCGTTTTCCGGAAGCAGGTCTTCCAAGGATCACATCCTTTACGCCCAGAATGTCCCCGATCACTTCATTTTCCTGTAATTTGACCGGATAGGAAAGATCGGAATCATCCCCGAACCGGCGAATGTATTTTTCTTTGGAAGCCACTGCTTTTTCATAATCCTTTTGTGAAATATGGTTTCCAAAGATCGTTTTTGCTCTGTCTGTCAACTCTATGCCTCCACACGTTCGAAATCTGAAGCCGGATGCTTGCAGATTGGACAGATGAAATCATCCGGGATTGGATCTCCCTCATATTCATATCCGCAGATTCTGCAGCGCCAGATCACTTTTCCTTCCTCTGTCACGCCAACTGCCTGCGGCTTTGGCTTAATGTTCTCGAGATAATATTCATACGTCGTTGACGGCACATCATTCAGCCCCTGCGAATCTGTCACACTCGCGATGAAAAGAGTATGTGTACCAAGATCGATTGCCTGTGTCACCCATGCTGAAATATACGCATTGGTCCCTTCTGTAATATAGCGAGTCCCATTCAGTGCTTCCTTCCAGCCATCAAATCCATCGAATTTATCCACTTCCCGGCCGGTCTGAAAACCGAATCGCTTAAACAGTTCAAAGCTGGCCTGCTGGCTGATGATCGATACGGTAAATTTCTTTGTCTCCATCACCAGATCATGCGTATAATTTGCCTTATTGACAGCGATCGTGATCTGGTTCGGATCCGTCGTCACCTGACCTGCCGTATTTATAATACATCCATTGTGTTTTCCGTCCTTTTGTGCCGTTAATACAAACAGCCCATAGGTCAGACTGTACATCGCGTTTTTTGCCATTTCTCTTCTCCTTTGCCAAAAACGATCCAATTACCGTTTAGTAACTGCAACCATCAAAAATATACCATATCTATAGTTTGTATACAACAAACTCTTATGCTCTTTTCTCAAGTTTCTTCCGATTCATCCGCTTTGAAACATGATACAGAAAACGCGATTTCACAAACCTCTCCTGTCTCAGTTTTCAATCTGACTGCTCCTTTACCTGATACGCCTATACTTTTTACATAAGTACCGCCGCAGCCGCCGCGCAATATCACCGTTTCTGGCCCGATCACACGGAGCGGCCCTTCTGTTTCAATCTGCACAGCCCCCTGGTAAAACGGCAGTACCGTTCCATTCTGGTCACACATTTTGATACGTATGGCTGCTACATCGTAGGTCTCCTCTTCGCAGAGCACCGTGTGATCAATGGCAATCTCCGGATGAATCTCTTTTACCGGCTCCCGAATGACTGTTTTTACGACCTGTCCGTTTTTGATCGCTTCAAAACGATACGATGTCGCCGTCCCGCCCCAGTCACCGATATAAGTGCTGTACAGGCGGTATGCATCCTCAAAACGCATACCGTATCTTGTCATCAGCAGACCGCCTTTTGCCATCATCTGTGCCGGCAGATCAGAAAATCCGAATCGTGCCGCGTAATTGAGCAGTTCCCTGACCTGGCGTTCCTGCTGCGTAGAAAACTTTTCTTTTTCAAGCATTGCATCTCCGATAAAATCATCAATCTCGATCGGCGGGTGCTTCAACTTTCTGTAAACAGACTCCTGTGGCCGGTAGGTCTTGATCAGCCGGTCATTTTTATACATCCTGACCGCATCCGCATTGGTAAAGATCCAAACCCGTCCCGGATTTCCGGTCGGATGTTCGCCGATGTCCATTGCGGAGCTTACAAAAAGCACAGGCTCTTTTGCCCCATTTGCTCTGTAAACATACGCCGCCGGCTTCGGATTCCGGAACATGTCCAGCACGCCGTGGTAACAGATCCGGTCACCGCTCCCAAAATCCTGATGGGTATTATAATCTGCCATACACCAGCCGAATCCGCCTGCAATGTCCTCTTCACCTGCGATCGCATCCAGCACATTTGCATGTCTGAGCGCATGCTCTGTGCGGTGTTCTTCGCTGTCAAACATTTTGGTTGGAAACATATGCCCGTTATATTCGCTGATGAGGTACGCTTTTTTCCGGTCCGGCGTCACGCGCGATTTCTTTTCACACCCATGATTGGTTCCGTCATACACAAAATCATTGTAGGTATAAACGTCTTCTAACAGCTGGCTCTTTTTATGCGCTCGGACACCGCCCGTCGCACGTGTTCCGTCAAGCAGCTTTGCAATCGCATTCGTCCGAAGATAAAAGTCCTCATCATCCACCGACTCATTGATCCGAACGCCCCAAAGAATTATGGATGGATGATTCCGATACTGCCTGATCATCTCCTGCACATTTCGGACCGCCTGGTCCTTCCAGAGCGCACCGCCGATGTGCTGCCAGCCCGGGATTTCCGTGAAAACAAGCAGGCCGATCCGGTTGCAGCGCCTGATGAAATGCTGTGACTGCGGATAGTGCGAAGTCCGGACCGCATTCAAGCCCAGCTCGTTTTTTAAGATATCCGCATCCATCTCCTGCATGGAGCGCGGCATCGCATAACCGACATACGGATAGCTTTGGTGACGGTTTAATCCGACGATCCGCAGCTTTCTGTCATTCAGATAAAAGCCGTCTGCCGCAAAATGGGTCCTGCGAAATCCGGTCTCTGTTTCCACGGAATCGATCACCATATCACCACAGAGCAGTTCTGTCCGAACCAGATAGCAGGCCGGATCTTCCACATCCCAAAGATGTACGGCATTCACTTCCCAGTCCGTCACGTAAACGCGGAATTCTCTGTCCAGGTCCTCCCGGCGTCTGGTCATGCATTTAGAAAGGGAAATGCAGCCAAGTGTAACTTCCTGTGCAACGAAGTCTCTATTGTCTGATTCGTCTGTATGATCGCGTAACCCGCGCTCTTTCCGTGGCAGTTCTCTCATGGTCTGCCGGATCATGACGGGCTCTGTGAGGTTCTGCATCCATTCCCGATCCATGCTGATCTCCAGCTCTGTCCGAAGATGTGCCTGTGTCTGTGTCTTCCCCGCCAGGCTCTCATCCTTTGGAAGCATCGGGATCACGAATGCATCGGAAATATGTACAGGTTCCAACACCTCCAGCCAGACTTCACGATACAGACCACCATATGTCATGTAGTCGATCACATGTCCAAACGGCGGGACATCCAGTGTTTCCCTGCTGTCAACGGAAATGACGATCTGATTGTCCTCCCCATATCGCAAAGCTTCTGTCAGGTCAGCAGAAAAGGCCGTGTATCCGCAGGCATGTGCCACAACCTTTTCCCCGTTACAGTAAACCTCTGCGTAATGAGCTGCTGCGCCGATCTGAAGGAGCACACACTTCCCGTCCCATTCCTTTGGTATAGGTATCGTTTTCCGATAGCCGCATACCATCTGGTAAATGCTTTCGTCAAAATAATGATACGGCATCTCCACACAGGAATGGGGCAGGCAGACTGTTTCGTCTGCCGCCCGTTCCCCTGATAAAAATGCCGTATCAAACGCTTTTGTAAATTCCCAATTGTAATTGAAATGTATTTGTTTTCTCATATACGAACGATTCTCAACTTGTTTCAGGATTCTTTTCTTGCAACATGCTTAAGATGTGATCCAAATCTCCAGCACTTTACCATTTTCTACATAAAAGACCAGGCCAAGTCCCGGATTATTTTCCAGATCATACTGCAGCATTTCGTTAAACTCTTCCGCACCCATCGTTTCAGGTTCGCCGTCTCCGCCCATCGAACCAAGAGATGCATTTCCCGAAACCGTGAACTGATGCTCACCGGCATCCGATGTGTCCAGAACATCGCCTTCATCGGTCGTGATATCGTATGTTCCGTTGATCACAAATGTGCTGCCATCAAGGTAAGCATCCTGAATGGACGCATAGCTGTCCGAAACACTTGTTGCGATCGTTGTCGATCCCCAAAATGATGCCATATCTTCTGCATCTCCCTGCTCATCCGAACTGTCGTTTTCGTCCTGCTTTTCCTGATCTGCTTTCTGATCAGCATCCTTGTCTTCGTCCTGCGCTTCTTCCTGCTTTTCTTCCTGATCAGGCTTTTCTTCATCCTGCTTTGCCTGTGCCTCTTCTGCGGTCTGCTCTGCTGCCGCATCCCCGGCACCTGTCACTTCTTCACCTGCAGATTTTCCGCAAGCAGACAGAGAAAAAATAAATACGCCCGCCAGGCATAAGATCAATATTCTTTTTTTCATCGGATTTCTCCTTTCAAGGCACAAATCTCATGTAAAAAAACATATTCTGAAACATATCTATAATATTGAAACTGCACATATGATCTACTCACACATTGTACCAGAATCACCGCTTTTCTTCAATGCAGCTACAGTTATGTACGGCAGTTTTCCATTCATTCAAAATCGTCAATCGATGAATATCTTTCATCTATAAACTGAAAAATATTCACCAATTCTATTTACTTCTCTCAAAATCCAGGTATAATAAGCAAAGTGCTGTTTTCACAGCCACTTTATAAATAAGAACGTAAAGGACACGAAGGAATGAAACAACAAATCGAGATCAGATGGCACGGTCGCGGCGGCCAGGGTGCAAAAACCGCTGCGCTTCTCTTAGCAGACGTTGCCTTTAAATTTGGAAAAAACGTGCAGGGCTTCCCGGAATACGGTCCGGAGCGAATGGGCGCGCCGATCACAGCTTATAACAGGATCAGTTCCGATCCGATCCGTGTACATTCTAATATTTATGACCCGGACTTTGTTGCAGTCGTTGATGAGACACTCATCCAGTCAGTGGATGTCACAGCCGGTCTGAAGCCGGAAGGCGCTCTGATCGTCAACACACCGAAAAGCAGCGATGAGATCCGCGCACAGCTGCCGGGGTTCGATGGGAAGATCGTCACGATCGACGCAAGAAGGATCGCAGAAGAAACACTTGGCAAAAACTTCCCGAACTCTTCGATGCTTGCAGCAGTCGTTGCGGTGACCGGTTTGCTTCCGAGAGAGGAATTCTTAAAGGAAATGCGGACTGCCTATGCACATAAGTTTGCAAAGAAACCGGAAGTCGTGGAAGGCAATATGAAAGCGCTCGAAATGACACTCGATGCGATTGCCTGATCACCGCCTGTCTATAATAAAAAGGAAAACACATGAGAACCGATATCACAAACATCCACAAACAAACACCCCATACCGGACTGACCGAGGCGCTGGAAGTATTCGCCGGCGGAACATCTGTCCACTTCAACACAGGCGACTGGCGCAACAATACGCCTGTTTACCATGCTGATAAATGCAGGCAGTGCTTATTGTGTACACCATGCTGCCCGGACTCGAGCATCCCGGTCACTGACGGAAAACGCGCCGGATTTGATTACGACCATTGCAAGGGCTGCGGTATCTGCGCAGAAGTCTGTCCGTTTGACGCGATTGAAATGAAAGCGGGGAATGAAGTATGAGCATGAAAGAAAACACAAACCAGACAATGCAAAAGGCCCCTGTCGAAGCGATCCCGGAGCGCATGTCCGGCAACGAAGCGGTCGCATATGCGATCCGCCAGGTGAATCCGGATGTCATGCCGGCATTTCCGATCACACCATCTACCGAGATTCCGCAGATGGTTTCCACCTATATTTCAAACGGTCAGCTGGATACGGAGTTTATCCCGGTTGAAAGCGAGCACTCCGCAATGAGCGCGGCGATCGGTGCCGAAGCCGCAGGTGCACGTACGATGACTGCCACTTCTTCTGCCGGCCTTGCACTGATGTGGGAAGAGCTTTTGCTTGCGGCCTCCAATCGTCTGCCGATCGCGCTGACACTTGTTAACCGTACCCTTTCCGGACCGATCAATATTAACTGTGACCATTCCGACGGCATGGGAGCGCGTGATACGGGATGGATCCAGATTTACGCAGAAAACAACCAGGAAGCCTATGACAACTACATTCAGGCCTTCCGCATTGCGGAGCATAAAGATGTCAGACTTCCGATCATGATCTGCCAGGATGGTTTTATCACGAGCCATGCGGTTCAGAATCTGTATCTTCTGCCGGATGATTCCGTCAAAGAATTTGTCGGCACCTATGAGCCGGAAGAGTATCTGTTAAAACCGCATCAGCCGATGGCACTTGGCCCCTACTCTGAAACAGACTATGTCATGGAAGCCAAGAAAAACCAGCTCGATGCGATGAACCGTTCCAGACAGGTTATCCTGGATGTCGCGGATGAATTCGCAGCCATGTCCGGCCGTTCCTACGGATTTTTTGAAGAATACCGTACAGAGGACGCAGACTACATCATGCTTTTGATGGGCTCTGCCGCAGGAACCGCAAAGGATGCCGTTGACGAATTAAGAGAAGCCGGTGTAAAAGCCGGAGTCATCAAGCTTCGCGTCTTCCGTCCGTTCCCGGAAAAAGAACTGGCTGCAGCGCTTGCAAACTGCAAAGCCTGCGCGATCCTCGACCGCTGCGAAAGCTATAACGGCAACAGCGGCGTGCTCGGAAGCGAAGTGACTGCAGGTCTCTACCGCGCCGGCGTGCAGATCCGCACATTAAACCGGATCTACGGTCTTGGCGGAAGGGACTTTACCGTCGACTCGGCCAAAAGTGTTTTTGAAGAACTGGCACAATGGATGGATGGCGGCAACGAGCCACTCCAGAACGAATACATCGGCCTGCGCCGCTAAATCATCAGTTACCGGTCCAATGCTTGCAAAATACCCGGACCGGTTATGACCAAAGAAATCACACAAATACAGGAGTTAAGATATATTATGGCAGCATACGATTTTAAAGAAGTCATGAGCAAACCGGAACGCCTTGCACCGGGGCACAGAATGTGTCCGGGATGTGGCGGCCCGATTGCGGCACGCGCCGTACTGCGTGCGCTTCACGAAGGCGACCAGGCTGTAATCGGCAATGCCACAGGCTGTATGGAGGTTTCCACCTTCATGTACCCCTACACTGCCTGGGAAGACAGCTATATCCACAACGCATTCGAAAATGCCGGCGCTACATTAAGCGGCGTCGAAACTGCTTACCGCGCCTTGAAAAAACGAGGCCGTCTGCCGGAAGACGCAAACTTTAAATTCATCACGTTCGGCGGCGACGGCGGCACCTATGACATCGGCTTCCAGTCGCTTTCCGGCGCAATGGAACGAAATCATGACATGGTGTACGTCTGCTATGACAACGGTGCATATATGAACACCGGTATCCAGCGTTCGTCCGCAACACCGCTTTATGCGGATACCACGACCACGCCGGTCGGTTCTGTTTCTGACGGAAAGATCCAGTGCAGAAAGGATATTGCCAGCATCATCGCTGACCACAACGTTCCATACGTTGCACAAACGACCTTTTTAAACAATTTCTCAGATCTTCATAAAAAGGCGGAAAAAGCGATCTATACACCCGGCGCAGCCTACCTTAACATCATGGCCCCCTGCCCGCGCGGCTGGCGCTACGAGACACAGGATCTGATGAAGCTCTGCAAGCTCGCAGTCGAGACCTGCTACTGGCCGATGTTTGAAGTCGAAAACGGCAAGTGGCGCATCACCTATAAGCCAAAGAAAAAGCTTCCGATTGAGGAATTTTTAAGTGCGCAGGGCCGGTTTAAGCATCTGTTCAAGCCGGGCAATGAGCACCTGATCGAACAGTTCCAGGCAGAAGTCGACAAACGCTGGGAGCATCTTCTGTATAAATGCGAAGAATAGAAACCCTTTGGCTGCATTTTTCTATGTGAATGCGGTGGTAGAGCCCCTTTGCACATGCGTAAAATGCAACATATCAAACATGAGGAAATTGCCATATTATGACACTACTATCCTATCAGGTATTTCAGGCAGTCGTGAATCAGGGAAGTTTTCAGAAAGCCGCACAGGTGCTTTCGTTAACCCCGTCCGCAGTCAGTCATGCCGTTTCCTCTATGGAACAGGAACTTGGAAACGCCCTTTTTGTACGAAGCAAAAAGGGCATTACTTTAACTTCTTACGGGGAATATCTGCTCCCGTATATCAATGCCGTTCTGACAAGCGAAGAACATCTCCATCAGGCCATTAACGGCATCAATGAACTTCAGCAGGGTACAGTAAAGGTCGGATGCTTTTCCAGTGTCTGCACCAACTGGATCCCTGATATCATTCATTCATTTCAGGCTGATTATCCGGGCATTCAAATTGAAATCTACGAAGGTACCTATGCCGATGTTTCCTACTGGATCAAAAACGGAATCGTCGAGATCGGTTTCCTCTCATCATCAAGCGCAGGTGATCTGCCGTTCGAACCGCTTTATGAAGACCCGCTTCTTTGTGTCGTTCCTTCTGACTATCAGAAAAAACTGGACAGCCCTGTGATGACCATTGAGGAAATGCAGAATGAGAGCTTCGTCTCCCAGCGCGAGACCACCGATGCAGACATCACGAATTTCTTTAAAAGCAACGGGCTGAATGTCCATTCCGCTTACCATGTCGTAGACGACCTGTCAACGATCTCCATGGTCGCAGAAGGCTTTGGCATCTGTATCATGCCCGCGCTCGTCATGAACGACATCCCCTATGCCGTCAAAACATATCCGGTCAGTCCCAAAGCAAGCCGTATCATCGGCATCTCCGCTCTCGAGCCGGAGCTTTTGGCTCCCGCCGCTAAAATCCTCTATCAGCATATTCTACATTTATTCATCATTTCTTAAGATTTTCCCCCTCTCTTTCCTCATTTATTTCTGGTACAGTAGTATCAGAAACACCTGAGCGCGAAGGAGGTTTTGTTATGTATACGATTCTTGTATGTGACGATGAAAAAGAAATCGTCGATGCGATTGAGATTTATCTGAAGCCGGAAGGCTATGAAATCCTGAAAGCCTATGATGGGATCGAGGCACTTGAGAAGCTGCATGAGAACAAGGTTGATCTTCTGATCCTTGATGTCATGATGCCAAAAATGGACGGCATCCGTGCCACGCTAAAAATCCGTGAGGAGTATAACATTCCCATCATCATTTTATCCGCCAAAACTGAAGATACGGATAAGATCGTCGGCCTGAATGTAGGCGCGGACGATTATATGACCAAACCATTTAATGCCATGGAGCTTGTGGCACGCGTCAAGTCGCAGCTGCGCCGCTACACAACCCTTGGCACGCAGGCGCCCGTCTCTGAGCATGTTTTTCAAACAGGCGGTCTTGTGATCGATGACGAACGGAAAACCGTTACCATTGACGGAACCCTCATCGAAAAACTGACCCCGATCCAATACAACATCCTGCTCTTTCTGACCCGTAACAAAGGACGTGTTTACTCCATCGACCAGATCTATCAGGCGGTCTGGAACGAGGAGGCGTTCAACGCCGACAACACCGTGGCAGTGCATATCCGTCACATCCGGGAAAAGATTGAGATCAATCCGAAGGAACCCCGCTATCTGAAAGTGGTCTGGGGTGTCGGATACAAGATTGAGGATCTGTAAGAAAGGCCTGCTCCTATCTGCATAAAGGAGACCATATTATCATGAAACAATTTTTATACAGCAAACTCGGAAAAACCCTGGTCATCGCGATCATGCTGCTCTCTACCGTATGCTGTGCCGTCAGCATGTCGTGGGGGCTCGCCGGCCTGGGCGCCGGTATGACCGGCAATATCCTGCATCCGCAGCCCTATGCACAATCCGCCGAAATGATCGACCAGTATCTGATCCCGGAAACACATGATTTTATCGAATTCCAGTCGACCAGACAAAAGTTCTACAAAGACGGCGCACTGGACATGAATGAAACTGTGGACATTTCCGACCTGAACGCCGGCATTTATAAAGCAAATAAAAATCCGGACCTGACCTATACGTTACAAGCTCTGAGTGATTTTTACTACACATCAGATTATGTCTTTCTGGCATGGATCCTGGAAAACCGTGACGGTCTGACCATGGATGAAAACGGTGAAGACAGTTATTATGATGCAGAGAACGGAGAACTCATCCCGCCGGGCGACGCCTCGCAAGATACGGCGCCGGTCTATGGTGACGCCGCTGTCCCGACAGGCCATGAAACCATTTTGTATGACAATATATTATACAATTTCTCCATGGTTGATATCGACACCTCACGCGACCGCAATGGCAATGACCGGATCACGCTGAACTACTATCCGGAGTTATACAATGTTCTTTATAACAACATCCGACCGTTGGAAATGCAGTCTATCAAAAATGCTGCCGGCGGAACGATCGCGGATTACGCACAGCAAAACCTGTATACCGTTTCTATCTTAGACCAGTATACAAATCTGCTTTATGCTGCAGAGAAAGCTGCTACACTCAACGACTATGGCAAGTACTATAACACCAATGCCATGATCTGGCTGCAGCGCACAGAAGACGGACAGGTCTTTACCAATGTCGATTCATGGAGTACCTATGACCTCGCAAAAGTAGAAAACGATTATCAACGGCAGTTTTCCGACAAGGATGGTACGACAAATTCCGGCTACTACTGTGCTTATGAAGATACCAATAGCCATACGACTCTTTACGGCGATTCAGCGAATCAGGCCACATCTCATCTGGGTCTGACCAGTTCTGTTTCGGGGCAGGCCAACGAACTACTTGGCGATGGCAACTACAATCTTTTCATCGGCCTGAATCCGGAATACCCGGTCAAAGATACCGCGATGGTCAATCAGGCATTCTATCAGCAATATGCTGCGCACGAACCGTTCGGGAAAAATGCACTCCCTGCCGGGATCATTTTTGCAGCCCTGTTTGTATTCATGCTCATCCTGACCATTTTACAGACAGGACACATCAAAGAAGACAATGCCATCCATACGACAGCGATGGAAAAATTCCCGATCGAGCTTCTTGTGATCATCGACATCGTACTGTGGGTCATTTTACTGGTATCCGTATCCCTGCCCCTCAGATGGGCTTATACCTATCAGGACAGCCTGCTCGCGGGTGTTGACAAAGGCGCGGCGCTGAACAACTGCTATCACACGATCAGCACGCACTTCCTGGCAGGTCTGATCCCCGGTGCAATTGCGTTTGGCATTCTGCTTTGCTGGATCTTAAAGCACTATATCCGCCGGATCAAGGCAAGAACGCTTGGAAACAGTCTGCTCAGAAGTCTGTTTATCGTAATCAGAAAAGTCACGACCTCTGCATATCGGACGCAGCAAGAAGGAAAACGCCTTGTGATCGTCTATATCCTGATCGCTGCCGGAAATGCCATCGTAGCAGGCATCTGTGCGATCGTCATGGCGATGTCATCAAGCATCATTCCGGCGATAGTCGGACTCGTCATCTTAATCCTCGGCAATATCATGATCCTGCGCAAGCTGATGACTTATTTTGCAGGCCGGGATGCCGTTCGGAAAGGCATGGATGAGATCGCTGCCGGGAATCTGGATTACAAGGTCGATCTGGATGAAGCGACCGGTTACAATCGCGAAATGGCAGAAGGCGTCAACAAGGTCAGCGCCGGTTTGAAAGCAGCCGTGGAAAACGAAATGAAAAGCGAACGTATGAAAGCCGAGCTGATCACCAACGTTTCCCATGACATCAAAACGCCCCTGACATCGATCATCAATTATGTTGACATTCTGAAACGACACGACATCGAGGATGATGAAGTCCGCAGCTATGTAGAGATCCTTGACCGCAAATCTGCCAGGTTAAAGCAACTAGTGGATGACCTGGTCGAGTCCTCTAAGATCAGCTCCGGAAACATCACTCTGGATATGCACTCCATTGATCTTCGTCAGATGATCCAGCAGATGAACGGGGAATTCCGGGAAAAATTCGAAGAGCGGAACCTTTCTCTGGTCTGCACGCTTCCCGAAGAACCGATGATGATACAGGCAGACGGCGCGCGTCTTTGCAGAGTGATTGAAAACCTGTACAGTAACGCCGCAAAATATTCTATGCCGGGATCAAGGGTTTATGTGGAAGGCATCATTCAACCCGATGCAAACGGAGCGGATCCCAAAGTTGTCTTTACGATCCGCAACATCTCAGAGCATGCTTTAAACATCTCTGCCGAAGAGCTGACCGAGCGCTTTGTCCGCGGAGACCTCTCCCGCAACACGGAAGGCAGCGGCCTCGGCCTGGAGATTGCACGAAACCTGACCATCATGCAGGGCGGCACCTTTGATATCATCCTGGATGGCGATCTGTTCAAAGTCGTGATCGGGTTTCCGCAATTATTGTAAAAAAGCAAAAGCTTGGTTACAATGTCTTTATGAAAACCTTACTCATCGCAATCAATGCAAAGTACATACACAGTTGCCTCGCCATCCATAGTCTGAAAGCGTATGCCGAGGCCGGTCTTAATACCGACACCAGCGATATTATCATCGAGACGGCTGAATATACCATTAATCAGCCGCTCGATGATATCTTAAGTGATATCTGCGACCGTGTTTCTGATCAGGATTGTCTCATCGCGTTTTCCTGCTACATCTGGAATATTGAATATGTTAAAAAGCTTTCTCTGCTCGTAAAACACGCCATACCAAATGCCGACATCTGGGTCGGCGGGCCTGAGGTTTCTTACTGTGCAGAAAGCTTTCTTTTAGAAAACCAGAGTGTCACGGGTGTGATGACAGGCGAGGGCGAAGCTGTTTTTTCCTCTTTGATACAAGCTTACTTGCATACTGCTTGTTCTTCTGCTGTTAAAATAGCGCAAAACACATTAACAGCTAATCCGGATGTATCCAACAATATGCCCTATAAACATGTTCCTGGCATTGTTTTCAGAACACCCGGCAACCAGGCCATCACGAATCCGCCCGCACCTCTTCTGGACCTGGATTTTCTTGTATTTCCGTATCCGGACCAGTCCATTTTGGATCACCACATTTTATACTACGAGAGCAGCCGCGGCTGTCCGTTTGGCTGCATCTACTGTCTCTCTTCGATCGACCGCCGGGTGCGGTTTAAAAGCCTTTCCAAAGTATTTGATGAACTCTCAATATTTCTGGGCCAGCGCGTCCCTCTGGTCAAGTTTGTCGACCGGACCTTTAACTGTGATCACAAGCGAACATTAGCAATCTGGCAGTTTTTAAAGGAGCACGATAACGGGGTCACCCGTTTCCATTTTGAAGTGACGGCAAATCTCTTAAACGAAGAAGAACTTGCACTGCTTGCTACACTTCGCCCAGGGCTCGTGCAGCTTGAGATCGGTGTGCAGTCCGCAAATCCAGAAACACTTTCTGCCATTGACCGGACGCAGGACATCGATCATTTAAGACGTGTCACAGCACAGATCCACCAAAACGGAAACATCCATCAGCATCTGGACCTGATCGCCGGGCTTCCCTATGAAGACCTAGAAAGCTTTTCGCGGTCCTTTGATATCGTTTATGACATGCAGCCGGACCAGCTCCAGCTTGGCTTCTTAAAGGTACTGCAGGGCTCCAAAATGCACCGTTTGAAAGGTGACTACGAACTGGTGTACCGCCCCTGGCCGCCTTATGAAGTCATCTCGACCCGCTGGATCAGCGCGTCTGAACTACTGCTATTAAAAAACATCGAGGAAATGGTCGAAATCTATTACAACAGCGGTCAATTTCAGATGACGCTCACCTATCTGATGCACTTTTTCTCACGTCCGTGGGACTTCTTTTTGTGCTTTGCAGAGTGGATGAAAGAAAACGGGCACATTGGTATTTCCCATAATCGCCTGCAGAAATATAACCTGCTGCGGGCATTTGCATTGAAAGCATCCACAGGTGTCAACCCGGATGCACTTGACTCCATCCTGCTCTACGACCTTTATCTGCGCGAAAAGATTAAGACAAGACCGGAATGGGCACCGGACCAGAATAAAGAAAAAGAGCGGATCTCCTCGCTGTATCACAACGAAGAAATCCGCACAAAATATTTCTCTGCGTTTTCTGACGAACCAGTCAGACAGATTCGTCACGAGACACACATCGAGATCTTTTCGATCGATGTGGCAAAAACTGCCGGCAGCGGTATCCCGATTTCCGAAGAACAGGTGCTGCTCTTTTCCTACCGCAAGAAAGATCCGTTAAACGGATCCGCATCCGTCAAAACACTATCTTACCGATAGGGGCAAACCAGCTTCGTTGTCAGGCACGCACTGCAGTTGCGGCACCAGGATCTGGCCGTATTTCCACCCTGCCAGCGTTTCAAAAGCCCCGGTTCTACAATGAGCGGACGGCACAGTCCCGCAAAGGCGATCTTTGTATCCGTCAGAATCTGCTCCAGTTCCAGCGGATCTCTGATCCCGCCGGTCAGGATCACCGGGATCTGCAGCCGCTCAGCCAGCTCCTTTGTTTCCGAAAGAAAATACGGATGCCAGCTCTGATTGTTTTTCCATCTTCCGCTGACTTCGATCGCGCTCGCACCTGCCTCCTGTAAAAGTTCTCCTGTCCTCAGAAAATCTTCATTGGTAATTCCAGGCACCAGGTCATTACAATTGATCTTCACAAGAATCGGAAACTGCTCTCCTGTTTCCTGTCTGATCCCGGTACAGATATCCAGCAATAACCGCGCCCTGTTTTCCAGACTGCCTCCGTATGAATCTATGCGTTTGTTATAATATGTCGACAAAAACTCATGGAGCAGATATCCATGCGCCCCATGCAGTTCGACTCCGTCACAGCCGGCTTCTTTCGCACGGACCGCCGCCCTGATAAATGCCTCTTTGATCCTCTCGATTTCATCTTCAGACATCTCAACAGGCGTTACACCGCTCATCGGATTCTCTACGGCACTTGGCCCGATCGCCTGCTCTTTGCTTTGATACATATTTGAACCGCAATGCACAAGCTGCGGAATCAGCCGGGTATCTTTTTCATGCATCATCTCTGCAAGGCGGCGATATTCGTGAATAAAGGAATCATCATAGATCCCCAGCATGCCCGGTCCGTCCCGCATCGGATAATCCGCGACATATGCCAGCCCGGTGATCACAGCGCCCACGCCGGAATCTGCCACCGTTTCATACCATCTGAAATCTTCATCCGTATAATGACCCTCTATGGCATGCGCATCTCCTGTCGCCGCTCTGAAGATACGATTCTTCATCTCCATATTACCGATTGTTCCGGGAGAAAACAGATGCTCCATTCCACGACCTCCTTTTACAACAGTTTTTCTGCCACCTTGTCCAGTTCATCCCGGATCTTGATATGCTGCGGGCAAGCCTCCTCACAGGCGCCGCATTTGATGCACTCATTGGCACGTTTCTTTCCGTGTCCGCCGACCAGCCATCCTTCCTGGTGCTTTGCCCCTTCCAGGTTGCCGTACAGGTTCCAAACATTCATCGCAGCAAAGGAACCCGAGATCCCGATATCCTGCGGACATACCTTTGCACAGTAGTCACACGTTGTACATGGAATGACCGGAATCTTTGAAAGTGCTTCTCTCGCATTTTCGATCACGCCTCTTTCTTCTTCTGTCAGATGTTCAAATCCTTTCATAAAGGAAAGGTTATCCTGCATCTGTTCGACATTGCTCATACCTGACAGTACAACCATCACGCCATCCAGATCAGCAGCGAATCGAAGCGCCCAGCTTGCCGGTGACATTTCCGGCTCCGCCTTCTTGAAAATGTCCGTAACGACCTGCGGCGGATTTGCCAGCATACCACCCTTGACCGGCTCCATAACGATGACCGGCTTATTGTATTTTCTGGCCATCTCATAGACACCTTTTGACTGGATTGCCGGATTCTCCCAGTCACCGTAATTGATCTGCAGCTGCACAAATTCCACTTCCGGATGTGCCTGTAAGATCGGCTCCAGCTCTTCCGGTGTTGAATGGAAGGAAAAGCCGATGTGTTTGATCAGTCCCTGTTCTTTTTTCTCTTTGACAAAATTCCACATATCGAAATCGTCAAAATAGTGTGTCCGCATTTCGCCAAGATTGTGGAGCAGATAAAAATCAAAATATCCCGCCCCGGTCTGCTTTAAAGATGTATCAAACTGCGCATAAGCCTCTTCCTTTTTCTTGCAGTTGATCCATGCTGCATTCTTTGTCGCCAGCTGAAAGCGCTCTCGCGGATAACGCTCCACCAGCGCCTGACGGATCGCATCTTCCGATCCCGCATACGCCCATGCTGTGTCAAAATACGTAAATCCTGCATCCATAAACAGATCAACCATCTCCTTGACCTGCTCTACATCGATCACATTGTCCTTTTGCGGAAGGCGCATCAGTCCAAATCCAAATTTGTTAATCTTTTCCATCATGTTACCCCTTTCCATCCATATGTTGATCTAATCCGCAATAATCCCACCATTTTTGTGTTTTCACTTAATCACCCACCCGGTCTGCAAAACAGACTCGTTTCACGCCCAGGAATTCCTCGGCACCTGCGATCGTGATCCCAAAAAACAGCACTTCTTTCTCCAGCCCCAGATAATCCACAATCGTCCCATTGCAGAGCGTACTGCCGGTACAAAGGACCAGGTCAGCCCACGCTTTCACATCCTGCTGCATGGTTGCACCATCCTCAACCGGGACACCATACCGCATTTCCCCGATGTTTGCAGGATTCAGATCCAATACTCTGACTTCATACTCGCTATTTGCAAGCATCTCCAATAGTGCCGGCTGATAGCCAACCAGGCCGACCCGTTTAACATCCGCATAATGCTCTGTCAAATACGCTTCCATCTCTTTTGCACAAAGCTCCGGTCCCTCCGTCCTGCAGTGGACCGTCCCCTTGCATCTCCCAAGCGCATTCATCACCGCATTCATCGACGCGATAAAGATTCCTCTTGCATGCGCATCGCTTGTGATATCCAGATCTGCCACATCCGCAAGCGTTCCCGAAAAATCTGCCGGCGCATCGGTAAACGCCTGGCCCTTTCCGTCCCGGTATTCAGCCTGCACCATGATGTCTTTTCCGGCAATGATCGGAAAATCTTTCCGCCTGGTAACCCCGATCGCTTCCTCCGGACTCAATGCACGGCAATGAATCGTCACCGCTTCCTCTTCCAGATGATGATCTGATAAAACCTGTCGGAATTTCGTCTGCAGCAAATCATATAATTGTTCCGTGCTCATTTGACACTACCTCTTTTTGCAGATTTCTTTCGCAGCAAATACATGATCAGACATCCCGCCATCATAAAGAGGACCATAATGGCGATATAGTCCAGGAAGAAAAACACCCGCGGTTCACTCAGATCAAAAAAGGCAAACATCGTCCTTCCTGACATATATCCCGGGAATCCCCGCCTGATCCATGCCACAAATCCATAAACCGAGATGCAGACAAAGATCACACAAAATGCCGCAAATCCTTTTTGACTCTTTCTCACCAGCTTTTTCAATGGTGCAACCAAATGGGTTCCCGCATGGACACACAGCATTACATATCCCCAGTATGCCAGTATCATATGAATGCTTCTAAGCTGTGCCGTGACCGGCAATGTCGGAAGAAATGCATATAAATGTTTTGACATCAGAATCCCGCTCACAGGCTGCAGGATCATAAAGACAAACAGGAACAGATTCAGGCAGATCTGAAAAATGTTTCTCGCATGTTTTGAAGCAAATATCGACCGATACCATTTCCTGTTCAGAATGTTATGGATAATAAACAGCACAAAGATCACTGATCCGATCACCTCATGAAAGGTTTCTCCGATCAATGAATATGCCATGAGCATCGGCAGCAAAACAACCATTGCAATGTCTAAGATCATCCTGAAGTGCTTTTTCATCCTGCTATCGTTCCGATTCCACTCTTTTAGCAGAACCGTTTTCCTCCGTCCACTTCTATATTCATTACAGTCCCAGTCCGGAAATCCAATCCTCTACTTCGGCTCTTACATCATCCTGCGCGTTCTGGGCATCGTTTCCTCTGATCGCAAGTCCATCCAGAACCGTGCTGTCCGGGCATGCAGATGAGAGCTTCGTATCAAACCCTGACAAGCCGGAACCTTCGTGCGTTGAAAACGGGATCAATGTCTTTCCGGCCAACGCATCCGCATTGTTTTCAAAGAATGTATACATGATCATCGGCCAGTCCCCCCACCATACCGGTGCGCCGATGAAAATGGTATCGTACTGCGAAAGATCCGGCACTTCTCCAGCGTATGCCGGTCTTGCATTGTCATTCTGTTCCTGCTTTGCCACCTCTGTCAGCTCATCATAAGTCATCGGATAATAATCATCTACCGGCAATACTTCAAACAGATCTGCGCCGGTCTGATCCGCGATCATTTTGGCAACGATCGCTGTATTGCCCTCATCGATCACACCGACTGTATATTGCTCTCCGGTACGGGAGAAGTAAACGACCAGCGTATTGCTGTCACCCGTCCCTGTATCAGAAGGCTGTACTTCTGGCTGTTCTGTGCTTTCCGCCACCGTTCCTGCATCCGCATTTTGGGATGCGCCGACTGAAGTATTCTGATCTTTGTCTTCCCCGTTGTTGCTGCTTCCCGCACTTCCACATCCTGCCAGAGCAAAAAGCATACTCAAGACAAGCAATATCACACAAAGGTTTCTGACTCGTTTTTTCATGTTTTGGTTACCTCTAGGTTCAAGTAAATTTAGTCTTTATTATTATATCTTATTTCATCCAAAGAATCCATTTACGCCGCCGAGTACGATTCGGTTCGTGGTGTCGATTACTTCTTCAAGCGGCATCTGTTTTCCATCCTCGACCCATTGTCTGTATGCCGTCAGCACAGACTGGTTGACGAAGGCAAGTAACAGCCGTTTTTCAAAATCAGAGAGTTTCTGATATTGCTTTGACTTGCCCCAACCGGCATCTGTCACCTCCACCACCATCTTATCCCGGATCGAATGATAAGCATTGCTGCAGGTGATCTTTTCATAGGCCAGTCTCTGTTCTGCCGAGTACATGAAAAATTCACGGTTCACTTTGTCGAGATCTTCCGGCAGGGAATAGTCTTTAATTCGTTCCAGGTAAGACGCAGAAAGTTCTGCCTGCATTTCTGCAAGCAGATCATCCAGCGATTCATAATAATGATAAAAGGTTTTCTTGTTGATCCGTGCCAGGTCGCAAAGCTCCTTTACGGTGATCTTTTCATAATCCTTATTACAGATCAGACGCTCAAAAGCTCCTTTGATCCCTTCGATGGTTTTGATCACGCGCAAATCTTCGTTTCCTGTCAATATCATAGCTGATCCCTCTTTCCTGTTTTGCGTGCCCGGTAAATGTTCGGACCGCCTGTTATTGCACCGGCAGCTGGTAGTTTCCTGTGCGGATCGATGCAATCACACCGCCGTCGATCAGAAGATCTGTTCCCGTGATAAATCCTGCATGCTCTCCGAGCAGAAATGCGCCGGCGTCCGCGATCTCATCCGATGTGCCACAGCGCTCTGCTGCAGAAGCGTCTACCATCTGCTGATATCCTTCACCCGCAGCCGCAAACTCATCGTAAGCCAGCGGTGTTACAATGACACCCGGACTGATGGTATTGATCCGCGCTCTGCGCTCCTTCCAGCTCGTTGCCGCCGCCCGCATTGCCTGCAGATGATTGATGCGCTTTGCGATCATATACGCAAAGCCGGAGTTCTGCATCGCAACCTCTTTGATAAACGGAAGGTCCATCAGCTTTTCGGTCGGTGTATTCAGGATCTCATTCTCAACCTCATAGGGAATCGGATACATATATCCTGTCTGGCTGGAGATCAGCAGACCTGCGCCTCCTTTTGCCATGACTTTTCCGAATGCATCAACCGCATAGCCGGTTCCGACCATGTCAAGATTTAAGATATGCTCCGGTGCTGCCTGGTTTGGAGAAGCACCTGCAGTATCGATAAAATACATCACATCTCCCAGCGAGGCTGCTTTATTTGCAAATGCTTCGACACTGTCTTTTTCGAGTGCATTAACGATCATCGTCTCCACATCATATCCGCTGTACTGAAAATCATGTGCCACCTTCTCTAAATTCTTTTCACTGATATCACCAAGCAGAATTTTCTTTCCCGGTGCGATCCGTCTGACGATTGCCGCACCCATGCTGCCTGCGCCGAGCAGTGCGATCACCTGTTTGTTTTCATTTCTGTCAAAGATCATCGTTTTGTCCTCTCATAACCATTATACCTTGTTTTTGGATTTTGCAACCATAGTTTCTTATCTGGTCCTATTATAATTTGGCTATCTATAACTAACAATGGTCAATCTAACTGAGTTCGTTACAAAAGCAACTCTTTTGGAGAAATGGTTACTTTACTCTAAGCCTGGGATTCGATCCCTGTAAAAAAAAGACCCCCTGCCGCCATATTGGCAACAAGGGATCCTTTTGATGATTCTGTTATTCTTTTACCAGTTGTCTTTTTCTTCCGCGTAAACCTTTGGCAGAACCTTATTCAGATTTCCAAACTCTTTGAGGTTATGCGCCAGAAGACCTTTTGCGATCATCTCACATTCCTGCTCCGGAATGACCTTCCAGGCCGGAACAAGGCACTGCGGTTTCCCGTCAACGATATGATATCCCACCCAGAATCTTGCCTGGAATGTCATTACACCATCGATCTTCTTTGCGACTTCGAGCATCACGACCGGCATTTTCATCGGTCCGAGAAGCGCATTTGCGCAGACGATGAATTCACAGCCTTCCTTACCGATCAGGCTGGTGTCCATTCCCATATCTGCCGGGTTCTGGAACATGATCACGATCTCATCTGGCGGTCCGCCGATCGATTCCTGAACGGTATGCGTTGCACCCCAGGTTTTCTCTTCCATCGGGACAGACGAATCCAGTGCGCGGCGCCTGCCTTCTTCATTCAGCTCCAGGCCGTAATGGTCTTCCGGATCCCAGATAGCATAGCGGAACGGCTCAAGACCATGCCATGCAAACCACCAGTAGAACATGTCTGCTGTACAATCCGGCATCGGAATATTACCTGCGACCAGAAGGCCGCCGTCTTTCGTCGGATAGAATCCAAGTCTCTCCGGATAGAGTGTTTCCGGCTCCAGAACCTTATTTCTGTCCTCGATCTCAAGGCACTCCTCTACCGTCCCCTTGCTTGCATCGACCATGGCAATCTGCTCCGGTGTCGGGGAAGCGACTCCCTGCTCATAATACTTGTAATATCTTTTTGTTTTTGCGTCTTCTGAAACGGGTACTAAAGCCATCTTCTCCTCCTGTCTTTATTTTACCAGTTTGATCATTGCAACTGCACAGTCAGCAACTGCCTGCTTTGCGCGCTCTTCGAGTTCAGCCGGAAGCTCTTCATGAAGAACGTCGATGCAATGCTCTTCAAAGTTTCTCTTAAACAGATCCGGATACAGATCTTCACAAAGTCCACAACGGATGCAATATTTATTATTAATCTCTAATTTCATCTTGATTTCCTTTCCCGATTATCGAATTTGTTCACTCATCAGTAAAATGTTAGAAATTTTCGCGCACATATGCAGCTGCGCTGTCACCTGCCAGAAAACCTGTTGTCATTGCGCCGTATACGGTACCGCCTGCATTGGAGGTCGGCTCACCGTAGAAGCTGCCTGTTACCATATCGCCTGCGCCATAGAGTCCTTCGATCGGCTGATTGTTGATGTCCAGAAGATTTGCATTCTCGTCGATCGCCAGACCACCCATTGTATCATATGCACCTGCGAAGATACGGAAGCAGTAAATGTGTCCGCTTTCTTCTCTGATCGGATGAAGGTATTTTGCATCTGTATGGAAGTCCGGATCATAGCCTTCTTCGGCTGCCTTGTTGTATTTTGCGATTGTCTCTTTCAGATTTGCTTCATTGATGCCCATGTATTCTGCGACTTCATGGATCGTATCGAAATGACACATATGCTTATTGCCTTTTGCGATCGAAGCATCCATCTGTTCACGCAGGCCGGAAAGCTTTGCACCCTTGAAGATGAAGTATACATAGTTTTCATCAAACTCTTCTTCCATGCGTTTTACAGTATCCTCATCAAAGATCTGATATCCGTGCATGTTGGACTGCTTGCAATATGCGCGGCTCATCGCGGTGTGCTGATTGCTCATTTCTTCATTGATGAAACGCTTACCCTGCTCATTGACACGCATCCATGGCATTTCTGTAACGACCTTGATCTGGTTTGCGTTCAGCCAAGGTGTGTTCGGTCCGATACGAACGCCCGGGTTCGGAACTTCCGGATCTGCGCTGATGACCATTGCAGTCTTCTTTCCGCCGATCTCCCATACAGCCTTCTGTCCGTCACCATCCTGGCAGCTATCCGGGAATGTGATCAGAACCTGCTTACCTTCTTCATATACTTCTTCGAATTTCGGATCTACATTGATGACGCCTTCTTCCTTCATCATCTCCATGTTTCCGCTGATTCCGCCTGAAGCAACGATCAATGCTTTGCACTGGATCTCAACTTCTGTGCCGTCTTTTTCATATGCGATCGCACCGGTTACTTTATCTCCGGTCTTTACGATCTTTTTGATCGGAGTCTGGAAGAAGAACTGTACGCCTGCTTTTTCTAAATTGATACGCATCCGAAGCAGTGCGGGTGCTAACGCATGGCCTTTTCCGCGTCCTTCCAGGAAATAATAATCTCCTACATCGATGCCGTTTGCATGGCCCTGTGTATACGCTCTTTTATTTCCGTAGTCTGCCGGATCTCTGTCAACCTTGATCATGCACTTGATTCCCAGCTCCTCGAGGAAGATACGCGGGAACTCTGAAGAGTATTTTACGACCTTGCTGATCAGGTTCATATTGCCGTCATAGTTGGAGAATCTTGCCAGAACCTCGTATGCTGCTTTCTGTGCTTCCGGTGTGTCGGGTGTGGAACAGAACATCATCGGGCAGTTAGAAACCGCGCCGCCCTGTGCCGGATATTTCTCAAATACCGCAATGTCTTTTACACCTGCCTGAACCAGCTTATACGCTGCACCCATTCCTGCAACGCCGCTACCCATGACCGCTACATCTACTTTTACTGTTTTGCCCATTTGAAACCCCTTTCCATATCCTTAAAACCAATTGAATCTTGTTTCTTATCTGGTAATAAGATACAATTTTTTTAAGGGTGGATTAAGACCGAAACATTCGGAAAAGTTTTGTAATCGGACTTTTGGGACAAAAAAGTTCGATTTAGGAGGATACCATGGCAGGCAATCGAAAAGATTACAATCGTTCTGAAACACAACGTCATATCAGAAATGTCTTTTTGGAGATTTATTCTGAAAAAGGGATTGATGGTGTAACCATTAACGGACTCTGCAAGCAGGCAGGAGTCGTCAAGTCAACGTTCTATACGTATTTTGAAGACAAATATGCTGTTCTTGAGGAGATTGAAACCGAGTTATTAAGCACCCTGGCTGAAGTGAATAACAATCTGGAAAATCTGGAAGTCACGCCCGTATTAAAAGGAAATCCTCTTCCCCAGGCATCGAAAACGGTTGATTTTATTCTGGCGCATCTGGATGAATACCGCGCCATCATGGGGCCAAAGGGCGACCCCAGTTTTGAGAACCGCTGGCGGCGTCATATCGCATCGAGTTTTGCAAATCGGTTTTTAAGAGAAAAACACGATCCAAAGAGTGCCGGGCTCGCGTGCGCGATCTTCTCTTCGACACTCATTGGAATCTATCGCTATTTTATTTTTGAAGACCCGGATATCACAAAGGAAAACTTTGCGCTGATCCTCGGGAATACGTTCAAGTATGCGCTGATGGATTTTCAGGCGTCGACGAAGTAGCTTTTTTATAGTCTCTGCAAGCCTTCAATTGTGTGATCAGGCGTCGGTTGAAGGCTTCTGTCGCTTTTTCCTTTGCTTCTTCCGGATAGTCGTAAAACCCTTTTCCGGTCTTGATCCCATAATGCCCTTCTTCGACGAGCTTTCTCATCGTATCGCTGGGCGTTTTATTATCTGCAAGATCCGGGAAGAAATTGCTTTCAGCAGCATACCAGATATCCAGTCCGCCCATATCCGCACATTCGAGCATGCCAGTAGTCGCATTCCGAAAACACGGTCCAAACATCAGCGCGCGGTCTACATCCTCCGCTTCCGCAATGCCTTGGTCAATCAGATAAAACGCTTCTCTGGCCTGCGCATGCAGCAGTCTGTTTGCTACCATCCCTGTGACATCTTTTAAGACCTTGACCGGTGCTTTTTCACATCTGATAAAAAGGTCTCTGACTTCGTTATAATCTTCTTCTGACATATTCCCAAAGAAAGAGAGTTCGATGATCGGGATCAGATGCGCCGGATTGTAACAATGCGCGATCAGGATCTTTGCCTTCCGTTCTTCCGAGATCTTTGCCGCCATATCCCAAAGCTTCAGACTGGAAGTATTGCTTGCCAGGATCGTGTCTGGCCGGCATATTTGATCCAGCTGTTCTAAGAGGTCCTGTTTGAGCTCCAATATTTCCGGCAGTGCTTCGATCACAAAATCCACATCCTTTACAGCAGGTTCCAGATCTTTATAAAGTGTAATGTTTTCCAGTGTTTCCTGAATCTTTGCTTCCGGGAAATATCCCTCTTCCACCATAATCTCAAGTTCACCTTTGATCCGGTCCTTTACCGTTTCACGAACCTGTTTAAAAGACTCATATAGGTTCACCTGGATTCCATGACTTGCGATATTATTCGTGATGGAGTGCCCCATCGTCCCTGCGCCAAGAACTGCCACTGATTTGATCATTATATGCCTCGCTTTCTATGTTATGAACGATAGAGAAAACTCCCGGGAAACCTTAGTTTCCCGGGAGTAAAGATCAATAAATAATATGTATTACTACAAATTACTCGATGATGGTAGCTACACGGCCTGAACCTACTGTACGTCCACCTTCACGGTCCATTCTGGCACATTTTTTCATCAAAATGGATGTATTTTGGTGATTTTATTATCCGAAAACGGTTCTGATGTACCTATTATATGCATTTTTTTACAATCCTGTAGCCAAATTGTAGCCACTTTTTCTTGTCTCTACCTATTATTCTCTGGTCCTTGGCACATTGCCACTATTCTCCACTTGAGCAGCAAGATAAGCTTCCGTCAATTGGATAAATTCCTCTGCATTAGTCACGAGTCGTTGTGCCTCTTCGTGACTGGCAATATAAAAATCATCATAATCACTGGCATGTCGTATTTCCTCTGCCTGCGCAATCTTTCTCCCTATATCGCGAGGAAATATTTCTGTTTTAACATAATCTTTATTAAAACTACCAATTGCTTCACCATGTCGCTTATATGCCTTTCCGGAAAGTGCATGAATTGCATTGATTGCCTGAAAGATTGCATAGTAAGCCCTATTATTTGCACTCTTATATTCTTTTGCTTCCAACAGTATTCTGGCAGCATTCAAATTGCTTTTTGCCGTCTGCAAACGATATCCAGCCAGATCTTCCTTGGTTCCGATATCGTCATTATGCTGCATCATATAACACTACTCCTTCATTTTTTACATTTGCATAAAATGGATAGTTCACCACCCATTTTTGAAAATGTTCATCACTTTTTGCAATCGGCTTGATATCCGTGTTATGATCCATATTAAAATCATACGTCATATCAGAAAGCTGACAACTATACATTTTCACGTCCAGATCTGATATGTCCAACAATATCATCACATCAATATCTGAATCCGGACGATAATCACCTCTCGCATATGAACCAAACAAAATAATCTGTTTTAGATGTGTTCCATAAACATCTATTAGTTTTTCAATATATTCCTTCAGCAAATCATGTAATGTCTGAGACACAACACACCACCTCCGATTCACTCCTCTTAATAATTCTGTCACACATCATAAACTACTACTTTATAGTAACATCATTTTATTCGCTTTACAAATCCGTTGCAAGCCGTATAAATTGCCTCGGAAGATATTATTCCTGTATCTTTATACCAGTTTTCGATTGGTTCTGTGACAGATGAATATTCCCGCGTTCTCTTCACCCCGGCAGACATTCCTCTGATTCCGGCTTCTGCCATCAAAGCTCTTCTTGCGCGCACAGAACCTCTGGTCTATCCGGGTGATCGCATAAAAAAAGGGCATCCAGTTTCCATATATGCCGCCTTTTTAGATATGATCCTTTCGTTTGACGGAGATGGCGGTCTGCGCGGCGCGCTTTCCGCCTTGCCTGTGGAGCCGGTTTATCTTGCGATCGATGACCCGGGGATCCATATGGATATGGATACACCGGAGGATTATCAGAAGATTCTGGAAGCTTCTAAATAAAAAACCCGCTCACAGAGCGGGTTTCAAGCATTTATTGTCTACTCCATCTCGATAAAGCCAACTACATATTGTATCAGTCTCATTTGAAAACCCACAGAGTTTGTAGACATTTTGGGGACATGTTTCTTTTTTGAGGCACTGTGCTACAAACCTCTTCTAATACTTAAGTAATCCTGTCTTTGGTCTACAACTGCATTTACAATAACCTGTTTCTTACT
>JAFUBZ010000021.1 GCA_017459945.1 Eubacterium sp. | reverse complement strand
GACCAAACGGCAGGAACGGGACAACAAGAAACTGTTAGAAGAGTTTTCTAAAAGTGAAAAAACCCTTGCAGAAGTCATTGAATTCATGCAAGGGAATCAGACACAAGATGATTGAGTGTTAAAAAACTCAGGAAGTTCAGACAGAAAATCCATTCATAAATCTGCAGATTGTGCTGAAACCAAAATCTTTGACATTTTTTTCACAAAACCTCTTTTAAGATGAATCATAAAGGTGTATACTATGGGCAAAGATTATATTTAAGTATCGGAATGAAAAAGGAGGAATTGCCATGAACAATCTGATTCTTGAAGTGGATGGCCCGATTGCCGTACTCACGATCAACCGTCCGAAAGCGCTGAATGCGTTAAACAGTGAGACACTGACAGAATTGAACGAATGCCTGACAGAGGTTGAGGCAAATGATGACATCAAGGTTCTGATCCTGACAGGTGCAGGTGAAAAATCTTTTGTTGCAGGTGCAGACATCTCTGAAATGGTTAACTTCAGCGCAGCAGATGCACGTGCATTCGGTATGCGCGCAGCTGAGCCGTTCTTTAAACTGCAGAACATGCGTCAGGTTACGATCGCAGCTGTTAATGGCTTTGCACTTGGCGGCGGCTGTGAGATCTGTATGGCATGTGATATCCGTTTGGCTTCTGAAAATGCACTGTTCGGACAGCCTGAGACAGGTCTGGGCATCATCCCGGGATTTGGCGGAACACAGCGTCTGGCTCGCCTGATCGGCATGGGACGTGCAAAAGAGATGATCTTTGCATGCACCAATATCGATGCACAGGAAGCATACAGAATCGGTCTTGTAAACCATGTATATCCGGCTGAAGAGCTGATGGCTCAGGCAAAGAAACTTGCCGGGAAGATCGCACGGAATGCAAGCTACGCTGTTGCGATCGCAAAAGCAGCGATCAACAACGGATACGATATGGATATCAAGAATGCGGTTGAGTATGAAGCGAACCTGTTTGGTATCACCTGCTCGACACATGATAAGACAGAAGGTATGACAGCATTCCTTGAGAAGAGAAAAGAGAAGAACTTTACAGATTTCTGATCCTTCTATCCATTTTAATCTACTCAAAAGAAAACCTCCGGCTGACAGATTTGTTGGCCGGAGGTTTTTATGATATATCATAAATTTTGACGAATCGGGAAAAGCAAGGTATACTAGGGAGAATGATTTGGAGAAACGATATGATTAGAAATGAAAAGAAGAGAAAATACAGCTTCCTGATCATCCTTTTTGCAGCTCTGCTTGCTTTTTCGTCAGGCATTTCGTTTATGCCGACTGCTGCATGGGCGGCAGAGGAAGGCGAGGAGGAAGCTTCGGCAGAGCCGGAAGAAGAGGTTTTGCCGGAAGGCCCGCAGAATGATCTGGAGATCCGCGCGACAGAACAGGGGGTCAGCTGGCCGGTCGGACCGGATGCCCTCTGGTCAGACAAGGCGATCCTGATCGATCTGGATACAGGCGTTGCCTTATATGAAAAAAACGCAGACGCACAGGATTATCCCGCAAGCACAACGAAGATCATGACGGCAATGCTGGTGCTGGAAAACGCTTCCATGGATGATGTTGTCACATTCTCAGCGGATGCGGTCAATAATACCGAAGGATCCGGCATCTGGAGAATGGAAGGCGAGCAGCTGACCGTTGAGCAGTGTATGTATGCGCTGATGCTGGCTTCGGCAAATGAGTGTGCCTATGCGCTGGCCGAGCATGTGACGGGCGGAGACCACGATGCCTTTGTGCAGATGATGAACGACCGGGCAGCTCTGCTTGGATGTACCAATACGCATTTTATGAATCCGAACGGTCTGCCGGATGAAGAGCATGTAACGACAGCGAGAGATCTGGCTAAGATCGCGCGGGCGGCTTATCAGAACGAGAAATTCCGTGAGATTGCCGGAACAGAGGAATACCGGATTCCTGCGACAAATATGCAGGATGAAGAAGTTCTGATGTATAACCATCATAAGATGATCTGCGGAAAGAAGACAGACCAGTACTTGTATGAACCGGCAACAGCAGGGAAAACAGGATATACAAAAGCTGCGCTGCATACGCTGGTTACGTTTGCAGAAAAAGACGGTCACCGTCTGGCCTGTGTCGTGCTTCGCTCAAGAGGCGATGCGCAGTATACAGAGACAGAGGCTCTGTTCGAGTACGGATTTGCCAACTTTTCCAATGTCAACATCAAAGAAAATGAGACCAGACTGGACCAGACTGCTCTGACAGAAGGGTATACGGTTCCGGAAGGAAAACAGATCAAAAGCGTCGAGATCAACCCGGATGCGATGCTGACGCTGCCGAATGATATCACGATTGCCGATACGACCCCGGAAGTGGTTTATACGACGGCGGATGACGGCAGCCAGACCGGCGAAGTGATCTATACCTATGGCGGCAATGAAGTGGGGCGGACGCCGATCCTGGTATCGACAGAGGAAGTACGTCAGATCCTGCCGGATACGGGTTCTGCTGTTGAGGAATCTGCCGGCACATCAGGCGTTGACGGATTCATTGATCAGGTCAAGACTTTGGCAAAAGAGCTTGGCATGCTGAAATCATTAACAGGCCTTGCGATCCTGGTTGCGCTTATTCTGATCATCATCTTTTCGATCAGAAGGGCATTCAGAAGACGGAAACAAAAGAAAATCCTCTCAAGGGTTAAACATGATGAGCATAATGAAGCGCCTGTGATGGATGAATTGGAGGATTTCGATCTGGATGATGTGGATGACCTGTCGGAGGATGCTGAATCGGAGCCGGAAGAACTGCTGACAGAAGAACCGGCGGAAGACGACACACAGGAACCGGAAGCGTAATGATATAAGAAAAAATAAACGGAGATCGCAAAATTGCGGTCTCCGTTTTTTGTTATGCGGAATTCGAATTAATAATTCCTTTATATGAATAAGGTAAATAAAAAATACATGACGGATTTCTTAAAAATTCATTGACTTTTTGCTCTGTTGCACTAAAATAAAACATGATTGTTATTTTAACAGTTATAAGGGGGAGTAGGCTTTATAGCGGAAAGCAGCTCTAATTAAAATCTAGAAAAGGGGGAGGTGACCGGATACGGGAAACATTCAAGAAGAAATCTCTGCGGGTCTTGAAGTGAAGACATTGTTTACGGTTCCGATCGGCGGCGGTATTAAGATCCAGGAGTCGCTGGTAGTTATGTGGATCGCCATGGCAGTGATCATCGTCTTTATGCTTCTCGCAACGAGAAAACTAAGTGTAGAAAATCCGGGAAAAGGACAGCTTGCATTAGAGTGGGCGCATGAAAAATTCAAAGGATTTTTCGGTCGTCTTGTTGGTCCGAACGCCAAGGGATATGTACCATATTTCATGTTCCTTGTTATGTTCATCGCTGTTATGAACCTGTTGCCGCTATTTGGGTTCGCACAGCCGACGAAAGACCTGAACATTACCGTAGGTATGGCTTTGATGTCTATCTTTTTGGTAGAGTTCGCGAATATTCGCGCAAGAGGATTCGGTGGATTCTTAAAGTCTTTTAAGCATCCGACAATGATGATGTTACCGTTCAATATCCTGGATATCTTCATCCGTCTGTTCTCACTGAGCATGCGACTTTTCGGTAACATGTTAGGTGGATTTGTCATCATGGAACTGATCCATATTGCGGTTCCTGTCGTTGTACCGGCCATTGCAGGTCTGTACTTCGATATCTTTGACGGATTGCTTCAGGCATTCATCTTTGCATTCCTGACTTCACTGTACATCGGTGAGGCGACAGAAGATCTTGAAGCGGAGTAACACGTAAGCACAGGCAGACCCGGATCGGTCTGTCAGAAACAAAGTAACAAAAAAACTTGTACAAAAAAGTAAAAGAGTAAAAAGGAGAAAATGTTATGTCAGTAACAGCTATTGGCGCAGGTATTGCAGCACTCGCATGTATTGGTGCAGGTATTGGTATCGGTAACGCAACCGCAGGTGCGGTAGAAGCTACAGCAAGACAGCCTGAGGCAGGCGGAAGAATCATGACCACCATGATCCTTGGTTGTGCACTTGCAGAGGCAACCGCTATCTATGGTCTGGTAGTAGCTATTCTGATCCTGGTAATGGCATAATCGGGTGTACAGAGAACATTAAGATATGCAATGCAGCCCGCAACCTTAATAGGAAGAAGACGGGCACAGGAGGCAGAACATGATAAGTTTTAATTTGACCATTGTATGGACAATTGTAAACCTGATCGTTCTGTATCTGATTTATCGCAAGTTCCTGTACAATCGCGTGCAGAAAACGCTGGATGACAGAAAGAATTCTATCAACAGCAAATTCAAACAGGCGAAGGAAGAGAAAGAGAAAGCGCTTTCTCTTCAGAAAGAATATGAGGACTCTCTGGCGAATGCGAAGATTGAAGCACGTCAGATCGTGGAAGATGCCAGAGGCCGTGCAGACGCTGAATATGAGCGTATTGTAGGCGAGGCGAAGGCAGAGTCTGAAAATATTATCAAGAAAGCCAATGAAACCATTGCGCAGGAACGCGAAAAAGCGATGAAGGACGCACAGGCTGAAGTAAGAGAGCTTGCACTGCTTGCAGCTGCCAAGATTATTGGCGGGGCCAGCAATGCTGAGACAAATGAGAAGCTTTATAACGAGTTCTTGACGAAAGCAGGTAAAAGCGAATGACAATAACAGCGAATAAATATGTAAAGGCGCTGGGTGCATTGGAGATGCCTGTAGAGGTCATGAATGAGGCTTTGGAGATCTACGATGCGGAACCGTGTCTGGCAGGCATCCTGAAAAGTCCTGCCGTATACAATGAACAGAAGTATGCTGCGATCGACCGGATCTTTCCGGAAAAGAGCAGAAATCTGTTAAAGGTTCTCTGCCGTCAGGCGGATATGGAGTTCTTCCCGGAGATCGTAGAGGGCTATCAGCAGTATGTGAACGAACATCAGCAGGTTTTGGACGCAAAACTGCGTTATGTCACGCCGCCTACTGAAACACAGGAAAAAGAGATGAAAGCATTTCTTTGTGATAAGTATGGGACAAAGGATGTCAATCTTGTAAAAGAAGAGGATGCATCTTTGATCGGCGGATTTGTTCTGGAAGTCGAAGGAAGTGAATACGACTGGAGTCTTCGCGGAAGAATAGCAGGTTTGCGTAACAAGTTAGCAGGAGGTGAGTAAGATGGGCGCAATTAGTTCGCACGATATTATCTCCATCTTAAAAGAAGAGATAAACGATTTTGAGTTCGAAGCCAAGGACAAAGAAGTCGGTACCGTCATCTCCGTTGGTGATGGAATCGTAACTGTTTATGGCATCGACAAAGCTATGTACGGTGAAATCGTTATGTTTGAGAACGGCGTTAAGGGTATGGTACAGGACGTACGCCAGAGTGAAATGGGTATTATCCTGTTCGGTAGTGACGCCGGCATCAGTGAAGGAACGAAAGTAACCAGAACCGAGAAAAAAGCAGGTATTCCGGTCGGTGATAAGTTTATCGGCCGTGTTATCAACGCACTTGGTGCACCGATTGACGGACAGGGTGAGATCGAAGCAGATGACTATCGTATGGTAGAGAGCCCTGCACCGAGTATCGTAGATCGTAAGTCAGTTGCCGTACCGCTGGCAACCGGTATCCTCTCCATCGACTCCATGTTCCCGATCGGACGTGGACAGCGTGAGTTGATCATCGGTGACCGTCAGACAGGTAAGACATCGATCGCGACTGACACGATCATTAACCAGAAGGGTCAGGACTGTATCTGTATCTATGTAGCGATCGGCCAGAAGGCATCTACGATCGCTAAGGTAAAGGGTATGCTGGAAGCACACGGCGCGATGGAATATACAACCATCGTAGCAGCTACTGCAAGTGATGTAGCACCGCTTCAGTTTATCGCACCTTATGCAGGTACGGCACTTGCAGAGTATTTCATGTATCAGGGCAAGGACGTTCTGATCATCTATGATGATCTGTCCAAGCATGCGGTAGCATACCGTGCGCTGTCTCTGCTGCTGGAGCGTTCTCCGGGCCGTGAGGCTTATCCGGGTGACGTTTTCTATCTGCATTCAAGACTGCTGGAGCGTTCCAGCCGCTTGAGCCCGGAAGCAGGCGGTGGTTCCATTACCGCACTGCCGATCATTGAGACACAGGATGGTGACGTATCGGCTTACATTCCGACAAACGTTATCTCCATTACAGACGGACAGATCTTCCTTGAAAGTAACCTGTTCAACTCCGGACAGCGTCCGGCCGTTAACGTTGGTCTTTCCGTATCCCGAGTTGGTGGTGCGGCACAGACAAAAGCGACCAAGAAGGCAGCAGGTTCCCTTCGTGTGGACCTTGCACAGTATCGTGAGATGGAAGTCTTCACACAGTTTGCATCTGACCTGGATGACGCAACAAAAGAACAGCTGCGTTATGGTAAAGGCCTGATGGAACTCTTAAAGCAGCCGCTTGGAAAACCGCTTTCGATGGCAGAGCAGGTTATCACACTCTGGACTGCTACGCATAAGGTATTCCTTGATGTAGCGCCGGAGAAGATTAAGGCAACACAGACAAAGATGCTGGAGTTCTTCGAGATTGAGCGTCCTGAGATCGTGAAAGAGCTTGAGGATACGAAAGTAATGTCTGATGAACTGGCTAATAAGATTCTGGAGTCTGCAAAAAAGTTCATGAGCAGGGGAGAATAATAGATGGCAAGTGTTAAAGAGATTAAGGGAAGGATCGGAAGTATCCAGGATACGATGAAGATCACCAATGCCATGTATATGATCTCTTCTTCCAAGATGACGAGGGCAAAAAAGACACTGGCACAGACTGAACCGTTCTTCTTTGAACAGCGTGCAGCTGTTGCGAGAATGATGAAGGAAATCCAGGATTACACCGGTCCTTACTTTGGAAAGGACAAACCGGAAGAGGAAAAGGTCCGGGGTTATGTTGTAATCACAGGTGACAAAGGCCTTGCCGGTGCTTATAACCACAATGTGTTGAAGCTTGCGACCGATGATGCCGAACAGTACAAAAATGTAAAGTTTTATTCGATCGGTGAGACAGGACGTCATTTCTTTGAAAACAAAGGGTATAATCTGGAAGAGGCTTTCCGGTATACCGTACAGGATCCGAGTCTTTATCGCGCAAGAAATATTACAACACAGCTGGTGACAGACTATCTGGAAGACCGTGTGGATGAGATTTATGTTGTCTACACAAAGATGGAAAATGCGTTCCGTATGAATGCGGAAATGTTCCGTCTGCTTCCGCTGGATATGAACGGTTTTACAGAGGAAGAGTCTGCCGGGAAATACTCCGCGGTAACAAACTTCCATCCCTCCGTCAGCGAAGTTATGGATAATCTGATTCCAAATATCGTAGCCGGTTCCATCTACGGTGCTCTTGTTGAATCCTATGCCAGCGAGCACAATTCCCGTATGATGGCGATGCAGAATGCGACAGATAATGCAAAAGAGATTCTGCATGAGCTGGGAATTTCCTTTAACCGTGCAAGACAGGCAGCGATCACACAGGAGATTACTGAGGTAGTTGCCGGCGCGAAAGCGCAGAAGAATAAGAAAAGATAAGAAAGGCAAATTAGTATGAATGTAGGAAAAATCGTACAGGTCATGGGACCTGTAGTAGACGTGGAATTTTCCGATCATGATCTTCCGGCCATTAAGGATGCGCTTGTGGTTGACAATGCCGGCGAGAAATGCGTTATGGAAGTTTCCCAGCATCTGGGAAATGCAACCGTACGATGCATCATGCTGGCTGCCAGCGAAGGTCTCCACAGAGGCATGGATGTTACTGCAACCGGCGGCGGCATTACCGTTCCGGTAGGTGAGAAATGTCTGGGAAGACTGTTTAACGTTCTTGGTGAGCCGATCGATCGTAAAGGTCCGGTTGAGTCTGAGGAGATGTGGAGCATCCACCGTAATCCGCCGACATTCGAAGACCAGAGCCCGACAACAGAGATCCTGGAGACCGGTATCAAGGTCATCGACCTGCTGGCTCCGTACTCAAAGGGTGGTAAGATCGGTCTGTTCGGTGGTGCTGGTGTAGGTAAGACCGTACTGATCCAGGAGCTGATCTACAATATCGCGACAGAGCATGACGGATATTCCATTTTCACCGGCGTTGGAGAGCGTTCCCGTGAAGGTAATGACCTTTGGACAGAAATGACGGAATCCGGCGTTTTGGCTAAGACAGCTCTGGTATTCGGACAGATGAACGAGCCGCCGGGAGCACGTATGCGTGTTGCCGAGACAGGTCTGACAATGGCTGAGTATTTCCGTGATAAAGAGCACAAAGACGTGCTTCTGTTCATTGATAACATCTTCCGTTTTGTACAGGCAGGTTCTGAGGTTTCCGCTCTGCTCGGCCGTATGCCTTCAGCCGTAGGTTATCAGCCGACACTGGCAAACGAGCTGGGTGAGCTGCAGGAGCGTATCGCTTCTACAAAGGAAGGTTCCGTAACATCTGTACAGGCGATTTACGTACCGGCCGATGACTTGACTGACCCGGCTCCGGCTACCACATTTGCACATCTGGATGCGACCACCGTTCTTTCACGTAAGATCGCTGAGAAGGGTATCTATCCGGCGGTAGATCCGCTTGATTCCACTTCCCGTATTCTGGAAGCAGATGTGGTTGGTGAAGAGCATTATGCAGTTGCACGTAGTGTACAGGAGATTCTTCAGCACTACAAAGAGCTGCAGGATATCATCGCAATCCTTGGTATGGAAGAGCTTTCCGATGAGGATAAGACAACTGTTTACCGTGCACGTAAGATCGAGCGTTTCCTGTCTCAGCCGTTCCATGTAGCAGAGCAGTTTACAGGTCTTGACGGTCTGTATGTACCGCTTGCTGAGACCATTCGCGGATTCAAGGCAATCATTGATGGTGAGATGGATGAATATCCGGAGCAGGCATTCTTTAATGTCGGAACCATCGAAGATGTTAAGAAGAAAGCTGAGGCAATGAAAGCCGGAGCATAAGGGAGGTGCGTGAGAATGAGTACATTCAAATTGAAAGTCATCGCGCACGATAAAGTCTTTTATGACGGTGAAGCGCAGACGATCATTATCCCGGCGCTTGACGGACATTATCAGTATCTGTCAGACCATGAGGAGAGTGTCGCTGCGATCAGTGAAGGTGAGCTGAAGATCGTGGATGACAAAGGAAAAGACATCTACGGTATCTGCAGTGCCGGTTTCCTGGAGTTTGACAATGCAGCGGATACCTGTCGGGTATTTGTGAACACCATTGAGCTTCCGGAAGAGATCGATATCCGCAGAGCAGAGGAGGCAAAACAGCAGGCAGAAGAAGAACTGCGCCAGAAGCAGAGCATTCAGGAATACTATCAGTCGAAAGCATCCCTGGCAAGAGCTATGGCACGTCTGCGCGGTGCAGAAAAGCACGGCAGACACTAGAAGCAGTTTTGCCAAAAGCCAAGTTGATTTGCGCATAAGTAATCAGACGGCAGTCACGCATAGCGTGGCTGCCGTTTTCGTTTGTGTAGCTTGCGGAGATGTCCTGCATTTCGTATAATGACAATGAAGACATTTTTGCATTTAGAATTCATCGGGAGGTGATCGGATGGCTGGAATAATGGATTACCATTGTCCGAATTGCGGCGGGGCACTGGCATTTGATGCGGCTTCGCAAAAGCTGAAATGTCCATATTGTGATTCGCTGTTTTCTCCGGAGGAGTTTCAGCAAAAAGATGACGCGCTGACACAGGATGGCCAGGCGTCGTCCGGCAGCCAGACCGATGAAGCAGCAGCGTATGCAGCTGCCGGGGCCGTGCCGAATGTTGAGATCGCTCCGGATAATCAGACGATCCTGCAGACCGGAACACAGCAGGCCGGTGATTATACGCTGACCTTTGATGGCGGAACACAGTGGGGTGATGCGGAAGGTGAGGATCTACGGGTTTACGGATGTCCGAACTGTGGCGCACAGGTCATCGCGGATGCCACAACTGCGGCGACACATTGTCCTTATTGCGGTAATGTCGTCGTGATGGAGGGACAGCTGTCAGGCGATTTCAAACCGGATTTCCTGATTCCGTTTAAGGTTGACAAAGAAAAGGCGGTAGCTGGATTTAAGAATTATATCAGCTCTGCCAAATATGTTCCGAAGGTGTTTTCCGCACAGGATCACCCGGAGGACATCAAAGGAGTGTATGTTCCGTTCTGGCTGTTTGATGCAGATGTGGATGTAGACGCCTGGTTTGATGCGCAGAATATCAAGATGTGGGCCGACAGGAATTATGAGTATGTGGAAACAGAATACTATGAGCTGCACCGGGGCGGCACGATCGCGATGCGTCATGTGCCGGTAGACGGATCCAGAAAAATGCTTGATGAGCTGATGGAATCCATTGAACCGTTTGATTTTAAAGAGGCAGTTCCGTTTCAGACTGCTTACCTGGCAGGCTTTCTGGCAGACCGCTATGATGTCGGATACAGTGAATGTACAGACCGGGCAAACGGTCGTATGAAGACTTCTGCGATGGAATCGCTTCGCGCAACGACAGGCCGTTATGATCGGGTGCAGTGTAAACAGGAGCACTTTGACTGGAAGCATGCAAAGATCACATACGCACTCTATCCGGTCTGGCTTCTGACCACTTCCTGGGGCGGAAAGAATTACCTGTTCGCCATGAACGGGCAGACCGGAAAATTTATCGGAGATCTGCCGCTTGATAAAAAAGCATTTGCAAGACATAGACTGATAGTATGTGTGATCCTGACGATCATCCTCTTTGTGTTGATCACATTGGGATTGCTTGCACTATAGGAAGGGGGAGGTCGATATGAGAGAACGAAACGATCATTTAACGATCCGTAAGATCATTTATCCCTTCCTGCTGATTGCAATGGTTATTACCTGTATGGCAGGCACGAAACCGGTATTCGCGGCGCAGGCCGCCTCGGATGCACTCGATGCTGCATTTGCTGAAGATGAGGAAGATACTGTATCGACTGCTAACGCCGGAAGGTTTATCTTTGACGACAACAATCTCGATGAATCACAGGTTGCCACGCTGGATGCACAGGCTCAGCAACTGTATGATGATTATGGGATCGGCATTTATTTTGGCGAAGATAATTCTCCAAGTGATCTGGATGCGATCACAAGGGCAGAGGCGTTTTATCAGGAAAACTGTGCGATACAGGACGGCGTGATGCTGTATCTGACTTCGGATGAGTATTATGTATATCTGTCCGGTCGTGCAGAGCACATTTTTACGGAAGAAGAAGTCGATCAGATCTGGAATATTTTTGTGACAGACAACACCTATTATGACGAGGGGATCTCGGATTACCTGACGTATATGGGGCAGGTGATGGAAAGCCATGGCCTGCAGGTGATACCGTCTGACAGACAGAAATCGCTTTTAGTGGATGACGCGGATCTTTTGTCAGAGTGGGAAGAAGCGGATCTTCTTGAACGCCTGACGAGTGTCAGCAACAAAGAACAGATGGATGTCGCAGTGGTTACGGTGAATTCTCTGGGTGGGAAAACGCCGGAGGCTTTTGCGGATGATTATTATGATTATAATGGATACGGCCAGGGCGCAGACAATGACGGAGTACTGCTTTTGATCAGTATGGAAGAGCGAGACTGGCATGTGTCGACGACAGGTTTTGGTATTACGGCTGTGAATGACGCTGCGATCGAACTGATCGAAGACCGTGTGGTATCGCACTTAAGCGACGGTGATTACTATGGCGCATTTACATCGTATTGCAGTACGGTTGATGAAGTGGCTGAGATGGCCAGAAACGGAGAACCGTATACAGGAGGATTGTCCTGGTCGAAGAGTCAGATTTTTGGCGCTTCCGGGATATTGTCAGTGATACTGGGATTTGGGATCGGCATGATCGCAACAGGCCGTCAGAAGAAGAATCTGAAGCGCGTCCGCAGACAGCATGGCGCGACTGCCTATATTTACGGTGACGCATCACACTTAAGTGTGTCGGATGACCGTTTTATCCGGCGCAATGTTGTGCGTACACGTATTGAGCATGATGACGATCACAGAAGTGGCGGAGGCGGCGGAAGCACGATCCATTTTGGCGGCTCTGGTACGATGCATGGAGGAGGCGGCGGAAAGTTCTGACGAAGTGAAAATTAGAAATGGAATCATTATGACAGGAAGGCCGGGACAGAATGTACTGGCCTTCTGTTTGATTGGCGGGATTTGATATGGATGGAGGTGATTTGAAATGATCGGAAGACAGGTGATAGTTACAAATAAGGCATTCACTTTACAGGAGTTATATGATTTTATGAAGAAATACTGGGATGTGAATGAATGTGGGGAATTTACGATCGGTAAGCCGACAAAGATGTCGGTTGAGGAGTATATTCTGCTGCCGGCGACACCCAGATTTATGACGATTGTCTTCCCACGCAGTGCAGAGAGCAGGTTTTCGAAGGAGAATAAGATTGTTCTGTCCACTGCAGATACGCCGGCCGGTGCACTTGAAGGGATTGCACAGGCCATACCGACCGGTAATCTGATCACGGGAGTTGTACAGATGAAGAGCCTGCGATCGTCAGAAAAAGAGCGGAAAGGGCCTGCAGAAGAGATACTGCAGATTTATACAGGTTATTTAAAAAAGCTCCTGGGTGAGCATGGATTTCTGGAATGAGATATCATTCAGATATCCCATATAGTTTGATGCCGGCATTTTTGAATTGACTCATCTGCCGGATATGTTTTTCTGTGATCCTCTCTCCGGGTACAAGAATCGGTATGCCCGGCGGATAGGGGATGATGAAGTCTGCGCAGATTTTTCCGGCACTGGATGAAAGCGTGACTGCTTTCGGTGCCAGCTGGGCGGCTTCACACAGAGGTATCGGCAGTTCCTGATTCGGGAGGATGTTCAGATGCGCGATGGATGAGGCTGTGGTGTCAGGTTTGCGATTGGATTTTACAAAACAGTCTGTCTCTGTCTTATCAAGATCTTCCAGCGCCCGGATCAACCGGTCGAATCCCTCCTGTGTATCCATGATTGTTGTGAGCGCTGTGGCATAGTGAAGCGATGCCATTTCCAACTCAAGATGATATTTGTCGCGGAGAACGGTGAACAATTCGCTTCCCGTCATGCCGATGCCATCTGCTGAGATCAGGATTTTGGAAGGGTCTTTCAGATTTTGGAGATGCCAATCCGTATATAATACAGATATGTTTTTGAAACTGGCTGCTTTTTTATAAAAGGCAGCCAGTTTTTGTTCGAATTCTGAAAACAGCTGTGTCGCATTCGTTTTTAATAATTGCGTACACTGATCCAGACCGGCCATCAGAATGTAGGATGGGGAGCTGGTCTGAAAGATGGAAAGATACTGTTTGATCTTTCTCTCGCTGATAAAAGGTGAGTCTGCGATATGAAGTGCGGCAGACTGTGTGAATGCCGGCAAGGTTTTGTGGAGGCTTTCAATCACGATGTCAGCCCCGCAGGATAAGGCCTTTTTCGGAAAGCCATCGGAGAATCCGAAGTGCGCGCCGTGTGCCTCATCTACGATCAACGGGATATGATGTTCATGCGCAAGCGCTGCGATCGCAGAAATGTCGGACACGATTCCGTCATAGGTCGGGGATGTGATGACGATGGCCTGATATGGTTTGTCAGACTGTACTTGTGATAGCATCTGCCTGATTGCGTCTGCCGGAATGCTTCCGGCGATGCCCAGGTCTGTGACAGGCGGATCAATGTAATCGATCGAGAGTTCCTGTAAAAGGGTAGCATGATAGACAGACTTATGGCAGTTTCTTGCCATCAGAATGCGCCCGCCTTTTTTTGTGCAGGCACAGATCGCTGCAAGGATGCCGCTGGTACTGCCATTTACTAAAAAGAAGCTTTTATGCGCACCGAAAACTTCTGCCATCCGTTCCTGTGCCTCTTTCAGAACTCCATCCGGGTGATGCAGATCATCAAACCCGGTGATTTCTGTAATATCGATGGCTTCCGGGATGGGGGCGCCAGATTGCGCTTCGCTTGTCCCGGATGTAAGGAATGCATTTCTTTTGTGTCCCGGCATATGAAATGGATAGAAATCCGAATGCGCATAGTGATTCAATTTGTGAAAAAGGGAGTGGTCAAAATCAGACATATACGATACCGCCTTTTATTGTTTGACAGTATCTTATGAAAAGAAGAGGGGGTTTGTCAAATGACTTACCCCACAAAATACCCTGCATCACCGTAAATGAGCGCGTCCATATCTTCGCCTGAGGCATTTTTGCCTGCAAGGTTCTCATTTTCGAGAAGATAAGATTTTTCTTTATCAAATGCAAACAGACGGTAGATGATAACATTCATTTTTTCGCCGATCTCGACCGGGCGCCGCTCAAGAGAACGGAAGGTGGAGACCGTGATTCCGCCGACATCAATCTTTAATTCCAGGCTGTTGCCGCGGAAGAGGATGTCTTTGATGGTTCCTTCCTCGGAAAAACTGAGGAGATCCGCAAAATGCGGATTGTCGCTTTTAAATGCTTCCACAAATTCCGGGCGGATGATCGCGCCGGCATATTTTCCTTTGCCGGATTCAAACCCCTGCAGTTTATAGTAGTCAGGAATGATGACGGACTGGCCGATGAATTCGGAAACAAAAGGCGTCTGTGGCTCTTTATAGATTTGACGCGGTGTGCCGATCTGCTCAACGCGGCCCTGATTTGTGACAATGATCTCATCGGCCACTTCTACGGCTTCGTCCTGATCATGCGTGACAAAAATGCTGGTGATCCCGACTTTGTAGATCATTTCGCGGAGCCAGCTTCTCAATTCCTGGCGGACTTTTGCGTCGATCGCGGCAAAAGGCTCGTCCAAAAGCAGAAGAGAAGGGTTCGGTGCAAGTGCGCGCGCAAACGCGACACGCTGTCTCTGGCCGCCGGAAAGTTGGTTCGGGAACCGCTTTTCCATACCTTCCAGGCCGGTCAGTTTCAACAATTCCATGACCCGCTCACGGATCTGTGCAGCAGGCATTTTCTTTAACTTCAGGCCGAATGCGATATTATCAAAAACCGTCATGTACCGGAACAGAGCATAGTTCTGAAAGACAAATCCGATGCCGCGTTCCGCAGGGGAAATGTCGTTAACTCTGACACCATCGATCAGAATATCGCCTGAGGTCGGCGTTTCAAGCCCTGCGATCATACGAAGGATGGTGGTTTTCCCGCTGCCGGAGGGACCGAGCAGTGCGACCAGGCGTCCTTTTTCGATGCCGAAACTGACATCTTTGGAAGCTTGAAAAGATCCGAAGTTTTTATTGATATTTTTCAATTCTACATACATGATGGAATCTCCAGTTCATCTCATTATTTTTCTGCAGCCCGCAGCTTTGCGCGGTACTCCATGATATTGCGCAGGATCAGAACAACGATGGCAATGATCACAAGGATCGAGGAAACCGCAAACGCGGCAACCAAAGAATCGGAATCTCCTGACAGATACAATGCATCGATCTCAAGCGGCAGGGTAAATGTCTTCCCGCGTGTTTTGGAAAGCGCTGCGACGGCACCGAATTCACCCAGTGCGCGTGCGGCACAGAGGATAATGCCGTAGACCAGTGCCCATTTCATCTGCGGGAACGTGATCTTGCGAAAGATATAAAACCCCTTAGCGCCCATCAGCGCGGCTGCTTCCTCCTCGTCTTTTCCCTCCGCATTGAGTACGGGGATGATCTCCCTCGAAACAAACGGGAACGTGACAAAGATCGTCGCAAGCAAAACGCCCGGAAGTGCAAATACGATCTGGATATCCATACCGGTGATACGGCTGATGTTTTCTAAGATCGGATAGGCCCAGCCAAGTCTGCCAAAGGTCATGATAAAGGCAAGGCCCGCAATGACCGGGGAAATCGAAAACGGGATGTCGATCAGTGTTGCCAGAAGCTGCTTTCCGCGGAAAGAAAACTTTGTGATCACCCAGGAGGAGATCATTCCGAAAAACGTATTGACACCAACGGCAACGACGGTTGCCAGAAGCGTTATTTTGAGCGCGGAGATCACATATTTGGCAGTGATCGCATGCATATAGAATTCAAATCCCTTTCTCAGGGAATTGCCGATGACGGCTGCAAGCGGCAATACCAGCATGATCACAACGAACGCTACAGCGATGATGATCAGGATATTACGCGTGGCGGTTGAACCTTTTTGTGTTTCTTTCATCGCTGCCCTCCTAAACGTTGTTGGTTCTCTTAGACTGCCGCACCTGTACCATGTTGACGAAAAACAGCATCAGGAACGATATGATCAAAAGGATCAGTGCGATGGAGGTTGCGCTTGCATAATCCATATAATTGAGCTTCTGCATGATCACATAAGAAACAACCTGTGTATGCTCTTTTGCACTGTTTCCGGAAATATAGATGACGCTGCCGTATTCACCGAGCCCCCTGGCAAAAGCCAGACCAAAACCGGTCAGCAGAGCAGGACGGAGCTCGGAGAGAATGATCCGAAAGAAGGTTTTCCTGCGGCCTGCGCCCAGGATAAAAGCAGCCTCTTCATACTGCGGATCCAGTTTTTCCAGGACCGGCTGGATCGCACGGACAACAAACGGAATACCGATGAAAACCAGCGCGACCAGAAGACCGAGATGCGTATAGGAGACCTCAATTCCGAGTCCTGCCAAAGGCTTGCCGAGGATTCCTGTCGTGGAATACATTTTGGAAAGCGTGATTCCGGCAACGGCAGTCGGGAGCGCAAACGGCAGCTCGATCAGTCCGTCTAAAAACCGTTTGCCCGGGAAATCATACCGGACCAGTACCCATGCCAGGATCGTCCCAAACACACAGTTGATCAAAGCTGCGAGCAGGGCACAGATGATACTGGTCCGAAAAGCGTACAAAACGGCGCTGTTTGTTACGGTCTCCAGAAAATCTGCGGCGCTCATGCGAAATGCATATACAAATACCGAAGCCAGAGGAATCAGGATCAGCAAAGAAAGCATCGCAATGGTAACGCCCATCGTCAGTCCGAAGCCGGGAATGACACGTTTACTGCGCGTAAATCTCATCAAAGACGCCTCCGTCATAGAAGAACTTATCATAAGCAGCATCCCATCCGCCGAAGTCATCGATCGTGCAGAGATTGATATCTAAGTCGTACTTGTCTGCAAACTGATTCAGGATCGCTTCATTGGAAGGACGATAGCCATGTTCGCCGATGATGGTCTGCCCTTCATCGCTGTAAAGATATGCAAGATATTCATGTGCCAGTTCCTGCGTGCCGTTTTTGTCTGCATTGCCATCAACGATGGCAACACTTGGCTGTGCAAGGATGCTGACGCTTGGTGTGATGATCTCGTAGTCATCCGGGTATTCTTCCACGGTCTGAATGGCTTCGTTTTCCCAGGAAACCAGGACATCGCCCGGACCGTTTTCAACAAATGTGGTTGTCGCACCGCGCGCGCCGGAATCCATGACGGTGACATTTGCATACAGATCATGAACAAAACCCTTCATCTGCGCTTCGTCCCCATTGAATCTCTGTCCGGCATAGTACCATGCGGCGAGGAAGCCCCAGCATGCAGCGCCGCTGCTTTTCGGATCCGGATGGATGATCTCAACGCCGTCCTGTACCAGGCTGTCCCAGTCGGTGATGTTTTTCGGATTCCCTTCGCGGACAAGAAATACGATGGTGGATGTATATGGGGAGGAGTTCCCGTCAAATTCACTGATCCAGTCGGAATCGATCAGACCGGCCTGTTCGATCAGCGTGATGTCATGTGCCAGTGCAAGTGTTACGACATCTGCGTCTGCACCTTCTACGACAGAACGGGCCTGTCCGCCGGATCCGCCGTGTGACTGAACAATCTCGACCGTCTGGCCGGTCTCTTCCTGATAGTGAGCCGCAAAGGCTTCGTTATAAGCCTGGTAAAGCTCACGCGTCGGATCATAGGAAACGTTCGTGATCGTCAAGCCTTCAGAAGATGCACTTTCCTCAGAAGAGGAACTGCCGCAGGCAGAGAGTGATCCGATCAGGACTGCTGCGAGAGAAATGGCCAGGCAGCGTTTTACAATTGCTTTTTTGTTGATTACAGAGTGCATAAGGAACCTCCATTCAAGAAAACGTGTTCAGCGCATGTTTTCGCTAAAATTACCATAAAACAACAGTATTATAAAATAATTATGACAGAAAAACATGGCAAATAATGAAAACGTTTGCAAACAAGTTTTTCTTTTCAGATTCTGCATTTTGTAATATAATATAGAAGCGTATGCAATGAAGGAGATCAGAATGGGCAGAATATATTGTCTGATGGGGAAAAGTGCATCGGGAAAGGACACCGTATACCGTGCGTTATTGACGGAAACAGACCTGTCTTTAAGGGAAGTGGTTTTGTATACGACCCGTCCGATCCGTTCGGGAGAGACGGATGGGATCACGTATCATTTCTGTACAGAGGAAGACGCCAGAGCGCTTAGTGATGCGGGAAAAGTGATTGAGATGCGGACATATCAGACAGTACATGGGCCATGGAGTTATTTTACTGTTGATGACGGACAGATCGATCTGGATACATCGGATTATCTGCTGATCGGAACACTCGAGAGCTTTGAAAAGATCCGTTCCTATTTCGGGGCAGAGCGTGTTGCAGGAATCTACATTTATACAGATGACGGACTGCGGCTCTCAAGAGCACTCGAGCGTGAAAGGAAGCAGGCAGAACCAAAGTATGCAGAGCTTTGCCGCAGATTCCTTGCGGACGAACAGGATTTTTCAGAGGAAAAACTCGAAGCGGCCGGGATCGATATCAGGATTGAGAATCAGGAGCTTGCAGATACGGTGAAAGAAGCTGCCTTTTTTATTCAGAACGGTAAGGTTAGAGGATAAAAGATGCCGGGATTTCGCGATATCATCGGACATGAGAAGATCATAGCACATATGCAGCAGGCGATCCGGACCGGGAATGTTTCCCATGCCTATATACTTGACGGGCCGGAGCATGCCGGAAAAAGGATGCTTGCGGATGCATTTGCGATGGCACTGCAATGCGAGACACAAAGCGGAGAAGGGTGTCTGGTCTGCAGATCCTGTAAGCAGGCACTTAGCGGGAATCAGCCGGATATCATTACCCTGCAGCAGGAAAAGCCCGGGACGGTTTCTGTCAAGGAAGTCAGAGAACAGATCAATGACACGGTAGACATCCGTCCGTACAGCAGCCGGTATAAGATCTATATCATTGAGAATGCGCAAAAGATGACGCCGGCGGCACAGAATGCATTATTGAAGACATTAGAGGAGCCGCCTTCCTATGTGATATTTCTTTTGCTGACCACCAACAGCGAAAGCTTTTTGCAGACGGTCCGGTCGCGCTGCGTGATGCTCAGACTCCAGGCGGCCACAGAAGAGCAGATCCGCGCCTTTTTGATGAAGCAATGCCGCATCCCGGATTATCAGGCGGATGTTTGCAGCGCTTTTGCACAGGGAAACGTCGGACGGGCGATCCGGCTTGCGGGATCTGATACGTTTTATGAGCAAAAAGAACGGATGCTGCAGTCAGTGAAAAAGCTTCCTGACGCAAAACCGCATGAGGCGGCCGCATGGGTCGCGGAGTTTTCGGACTGGAAGGATGACATATACGTATATCTGGAGCTTCTGCTTTTGTGGTATCGGGATGTCCTCTTGATGAAATCAGAAAAGGATACAGCACACCTGATCTTTTCAGATCAGACAGATGAGATCCGCAGGCAGGCAGATGCCTGGTCCTATGCAAGGATCGGATCGGTGATAGAGCAGATTCGTACAGCAGAGGACAGGATCCGTTCGAATGTGAACAGAGAACTGGTCCTGGAAGTGCTTTTTTACGAAATGCGTAGAGAATGGAGATAACATGGCAACAGTAGTAGGCGTCCGGTTTCGGACAGTTGGAAAAATTTATTATTTTGATCCGAAGGGATTCGAAGTAACCCGCGGTACCAACGTCATCGTTGAGACTGCGCGCGGGGTAGAATTCGGAACGGTGATCATGGGACCGAAAGAAGTGGACGATGAAAGCATCGTCGCTCCCCTGAAGCCGCTTTTGCGTATCGCCACAGAGGACGATATCGCCAGAGAAAGCTATAACAGATCCAGAGAACAGGAGGCTTATGCGGTCTGCAAGGAAAAGATCCGGGAGCATAATCTGGAAATGAAGCTGATCCGGGCAGAATATACATTTGATAACAACAAGCTTTTGTTTTATTTTACGGCAGACGGCAGGATCGATTTCAGAAATCTTGTTAAGGACTTGGCATCCGCGTTCCGGACCAGGATCGAGCTTCGTCAGATCGGCGTGCGGGATGAGACAAAGATGCTTGGAGGAATCGGTATCTGCGGCAGGGAATTGTGCTGTCATACATTCCTGACAGATTTTGCGCCGGTTTCGATCAAAATGGCAAAAGAGCAGAATCTCTCCCTGAATCCGACTAAGATCTCAGGTACCTGCGGAAGACTGATGTGCTGCCTGAATAACGAAGCCGAGACATATGAATATCTGAACAGCCGCCTCCCGAAACAGGGCTCTTATGTGATGACACCGGAAGGTGTAACGGGGCGTGTACAGAGCGTGAGTGTACTGCGCCAGCACATCAAGGTGATCGTTGAAAACGGTGACGAGCGCGAGATCAGAGAGTATTCGATCGACGAGATCAACGAGGCAAAACGCCGCAGAGAAGAAGGCAACCGTACATATGATGCCCCGGCGGAACAGACAAAGCGTAAAAACGAAGAGGCAAAAGCGCGGACTGACAAGTCAGACAGAGGAGAAAAGAAAGGATCCTCCGGAAAGGCGAAGGAAGAGAACACCGGCACGAAGACAGAAAACAGCAATAAGAATGCCGGCAACGGACAATCAAAGAACAAGAAACGGCGCAGACATCGTAAGAAACCGCAGCAGCCAAAAAACGAAGGACAGAAAAATGAATGATCTGCTTCGAAGCGGAGAAAAGATCGATGATCTGATGCGGAACGGATATCGTATCATTCAGGATCCGAGCCGGTTCTGCTTTGGAATCGATGCCGTTTTGCTGTCAGGCTTTGCAAAGGTGCTGCCGAAAGAAACGGTGCTGGATCTTGGAACAGGGACCGGTATCCTGCCGATCCTTTTGGAAGCAAAGACAGAAGGAGCGCATTTTACAGGACTGGAGAGTCAGTAAGATAGCGCAGATATGGCAAGACGCAGTGTTGCGCTGAATCACCTGGAGGACAAGATCGATATTGTGACCGGTGATATCTGTGATGCTTCGAAACGGTTCGGGGCATCTTCTTTTTCCGTGATCACAGTCAATCCGCCATATATGATCCATGAACATGGCTTAACGAACCAATCCGATGCCAAAACGATCGCACGGCATGAAGTGCTCTGCAGCCTGGAAGATATCCTGCGGGAAAGCGCAAGGATCCTCCCGCATCACGGACGTTTTTATATGGTACATCGTCCGTTCCGGTTGGCAGAGATCCTCTCAAAGATGCGTTTGGCAGGTCTCGAACCGAAACGAATGCGGTTTGTGCATCCGTATGTTGACAGAGAGCCGACACTGATCCTGATCGAAGGACTTCGTGGCGGGAAAAGTGGAATGAAGGTAGAAAACCCGCTCATCATATATGAGGCGGATGGCAGTTATACACAGGAAATGCAGATCAGACACGGGTTTTAGACTATGGAACATAACAAACAGGAGAACAGGACGGCAGGGCCGGGCACGCTGTATCTGTGCGCGACGCCGATCGGTAATCTGGAGGATATCACACTCCGTGTACTCAGAACCTTAAAAGAAGCGGACCTGATCGCAGCGGAGGATACCAGGGATTCCGGGAAACTTCTTTCGCATTTTCAGATCGATACGCCGATGACCAGCTATCATGAGTACAACCGGATTGAAAAGGCGGAGTGGCTGGCCGATGAGTTGATGAAGGGGAAGAACATCGCGCTGATCACGGACGCCGGGACACCCGGAATATCTGATCCCGGAGAAGATCTGGTACGGATCTGTGCCGAAAGAGGTATTCCTGTCACATCGCTTCCCGGAGCTGCTGCCTGTATCACGGCATTGACCGTATCCGGATTGCCGACGAGACGATTTGCGTTTGAGGCATTCCTGCCGGAAGACAAAAAGGAAAGACGGCGTATTTTAAAGGAACTCGCAACAGAAACACGTACGATCATCATATATACGGCACCGCACGATGTAAAAAGCCTTCTTCCGGAGCTTAAGGAAGCACTTGGCGAGAGAAGGATCGCGGTCTGCCGGGAGTTGACCAAGCGATACGAGACGATTCTGAGAACTGATCTGACCGGTGCAATAGAGCATTTTGAAGCAGAAGCACCGCGCGGGGAATTCGTTCTCGTGATCGATGGAAAGGATCCTGAAGAGATCAGGCGGAATGAGCAGGAAGCCTGGGCGCAAATGAGTGTAACAGAGCATATGCGCTATTATGAGGAACAGGGTGTTTCACATAAGGAAGCGATGAAGCTTGTCGCGAAAGACCGCGGTGTTGGGAAGCGGGAAATCTACAGTGCATTATTGGAATCAGAGAATTCATCTTTTTAATAGATCACAGCGGAGGTAAAGGACAGTGTTAATGAAAAAACATATCGGACGAAACGATCCGTGCTGGTGTGGCAGCGGGGTCAAATACAAAAAATGTCATGCGGATTTTGATCAGAAGATCGAACAATATGCCAGACAGGGAGCATATGTTCCGGACAGGGATCTGATCAAGACACCGGAGCAGATCGCAGGAATCAAGGCATCCGCTGCGATCAACATGGAAGTGCTTGATTATGTCGGAAAGCATATCAGACCGGGTATCTCAACGGCAGAGATCGACCGCTGGGTCTATGATATTACTACAAAACGCGGTGCGATTCCTGCACCCTTGAATTATGAAGGTTTCCCGAGAAGTGTATGTACTTCCATCGATGAAGTGGTATGCCACGGCATCCCGGATGAAAACAGGATCCTCGAAGAAGGCCAGATCATCAATGTCGATGTATCTACAATCTATCAGGGATACTTTTCTGACTCTTCCCGTATGTACTGCATCGGAGAAGTACCTGCAGAGAAAAAGCGCCTGGTGGATGTCGTAAAACAGAGTATCGAAGTCGGCTTAAAGGAAGTCAGACCATGGGGCTTTTTAGGTGATATGGGACAGGCGATCCATGAGTTCTGTGAGGCTCAGGGGTATAAGGTGGTCCGTGAGATCGGCGGACACGGGATCGGACTGGAGTTTCATGAAGATCCATATGTCAGCTATGTATCAAAGCGTGGAGAAGAAATGCTTATGGTTCCCGGACTCTGCTTTACGATCGAGCCGATGGTCAATATGGGAACAGATGAGATTTATGTTGATGCAGATGACGGATGGACCGTTTATACAGCTGACGATATGCCGTCTGCGCAATGGGAGATTCAGCTTGTCATTACGGAAGACGGATACGAGCTTCTTTGCTGGTAAACAGGAGAAATAAGAATTATGTCAGATACAGAAAAATTGATTGATGATATCGATCAGGCACTTGCCCAGCAGGAGAAGAGTCTTCGTGCCGAAGTGGAGACCAGGAATGCGCTGATCAGTGAGCCGGATGCTGTGCCGGAGTCTGTCCCGGAAGAGGATGATTTTGTCGAGATCAACCCCTGGGATGATGTATACAAACCACGTGCCCGGGAACGCAGACAGAAAAGAAGGGGAGAGGAGGTTTCTCTTCCTTATGATGACAATGCGCCCCGTCCGCGTCAGCGGGTGATCGAACACCGTGAAAAACAGGAAGAAAAACGTCTTCAGAAGAAACGGGAAAAAGAGAAATCCAGAAAGGCATCCCAGGAAGCTGCTGCAGAGGCAGTAGATGATATGAACTTTTTTTAAGAAGAAGTGAAAGGGCGAAAGCTGAACAGGCGTGAAGAAATCAGAAAGCGTATCATTGAAGAGGAAATGGCGAATGATGATCCGTATAGCAGAGAGTGGCTGACGCCGGATGAAACCAGAGCGATCGAGCACAGGGAAGCGCTCCGCAGAAAACGGACCGGGAAAAAACCGAAAAAAAGAAGGCGTCCCGGAAGGATCGTTCTTCTTGTGATCATTATTATCATTGCGGCTTTAGTTGCTTCAGGTATTGGCCTTTATATGACAGGAAAAAACAATCTTCTGAATTCTAACATTTCCGCAGTTGAGCAGAGAGCACCGGAAGGAGCAGGTGCATCGGGTGGTGCTTTAAGCTATAACGGAGAGACCTGGCATTATAACAGTAATCTGATCAACATGCTTGTGTTTGGTGTGGGAGAAGAGGTATCTGCGGACGGCACAGAGCGTCTTGCGGCGACCGGTATTTTTATCTGGTCTTACGATACGGAAACGAAGCAGACAAATCTGATCGCTGTTCCGGGTCATATGATGTCAGACTGCCCGGTATATGATGACAACAATGAATTTTTACATATGAATGACCAGCAGATCGGTGCTTCTTATGCAAGCGGCGGCACAACAGAGTTAAGACGCTATCAGAATGTTGCGACCAGTGTATCAAACCTGTTCTATGGTCTGCCGATCTCAGGATACCTTGTGATCGACATGACGAAGATCAGCGATATGAATGATATGGTCGGCGGGATCACACTGCGTGTATTCGAAGATCTGACAGAATATGATGCAGCTATGATCGAAGGAGACCAGATCGTGCTTACGGGTGCGCAGGCAGCCGTTTATGTGAACGAGAGAAGCGCTGCAGCAGAGTCGGAATATGATGCGGAAACAGGGTTACAAAAGCGTCAGATTCAGTATCTGCAGGGCTTTATGACAAAGTTAAAGACAGGTATGCTTTCTCCATCAAACGGGAAAGACATGTTAGAGAAGCTTCGTCAGGACACCTATTCCGATATGGAGATTCCGGAATTTATCTATATGTTTGTGACGATGTTACAGGAAGATATGGATGATGAGGCAATTACGATACCGGTGATATCAGGAGAAGAAGCATCGCAGGAGATCCGCGCGGATCAGGATGCTTTGTTTGAACAGATGCTGACGCTGTTTTATCAGAAATAGACAGTAAGGATTGGACTTATCTTTTATGGGGTATTTTAGCAAAGAAAACAAAAAACAAAGGGAAGAAGCCAGATATGCAAAGCATGGCTATCTGCTTGCATGGGCGCCGGATGAACACATCAAAGGCTTGATGCAGTGGCGTTTCGGAAAGCCGGTCGCAAGATGGATCGGTCTTGCAGCAACGATCGTTATGCTCATTTTCCTTTTGGTGAATAAGGGATTATTCCTGGATGATTATACGTTTTACTACGGTAATATCGTATTCATATTTGCATTATTGGCAGCGCCCTTAGCGGGCCTTCTGATCGCGTCAGTTCCGGTTTACGGTACGAAGATCAGACCGTTCGCGGCAACGGTATGCTTTTTCATCATGCCGATCTTTACGATGCAGATGATGGAATGCTACAACGGAAACTTTGTTTATAACTTCAGTATTCCGACATTCCTGCTGAATTATGTGACCTATCTGTTTTTCTATCTGCTGGTGTATCTCATCTGCAGACGCTACCACATGACAGTTCTGATCGTGAACATCAGTATCTTTGTTGCCGGGATGATCAATTATTTTATTGATTCATTTCGCGGTACGCCGGTCGTTCCGATGGATATTCCGACATTTCGGACCGGAATGGAAGTGGCAGACGGTTATAGCTATAACTTAAGCTGGCAGCTGATCATGGCGGCGATCTGTATGCTTTTGATCTACCTGTTTAACAAGCGGTTTATCCCGTGTATTCCGATCCGAAAGCTAAAGTTCAAGATTCTGACCAGAGTTCTGATCATCGGATGGCTTCTGATCTGTGTGATCACATTGTTTTTTACAGATTTCCTGGCAAACCGTGGTTATAAGCCGGACTTCTGGAACCAGAGCAGAGGATATCATAATACAGGGACCTGGTTTAACTTCTGTTTGAATCTAAAATACATTCATCCGAGCAAACCGGATGGCTATCATGCGGACCAGACGGATGAAGTTCTGGATGCTCTGCTGGCAGAATATGGTGTGACCAGGGACGGCGCGACATCGATCGATATGCTGACCGGAGAAAACACCTATCAGGCATCAGACGGTGTGCATCCGCATGTGATCGCGATCATGAACGAATCACTGGCGGATCTGCGGACACTTGGAGATCTGGAACTGAATCAGGAAAACATGAAGTTCATGGACAGCCTGACAGAGAATACCGTTAAGGGAACGCTGGAAGTTCCGGTATTCGGCGCGGGTACCAGTAACTCCGAGTTTGAGTTTATGACCGGCAATTCGATTACATTCCTGCCAGCGGGTTCCAATGTATACCAGTCCTATATTAAAGCACCGATCCCGTCATTGTTATCAATGCTTACAGAGCAGGGATATTCCAATATCACATTCCATCCCTATTACGCAGCCGGATGGAATCGGATCGCTGTTTACAACTATATGGGATTTTCTGATTTTATCAGTATAGAAGACTTCATTGACCAGGAGATCATTGATGAGTATCTGGATACCAATGATGCCATTCAGTTTGAACGGAATCTGAAAGAACGGTATCCGGACAGGGATATGCTGCTTCGCAGGTTTGTCAGTGATGCATATGATTACAAGATGATCGAGGATATGTTTGAAGAGAGAGAAGCCGGAAAGCCGTTTTTCATCCTGAATGTCACAATGCAGAACCACGGCGGGTATGCGATGTCCTATCCGAATTTTACGGAGGATGTCTGGGCGACAAATCTGAGTAAGGATTATCCGAAAGCAAAGAGATATCTTTCTTTGGTCAAGGATTCCGATGAGGCATTCCAGAGTCTGGTAGAGTACTTTGAAAATGTGGATGAGCCGACGATCATCTGTATGTTCGGTGATCACCAGCCGTCAATTGAAGATGAGTTCTATGAGGAGCTTTATGATGTCAGTGATCTGGATGAGCTTTCAGATATTCAGACACAGGACCGCTATTCGACACCGTTTATCATCTGGGCAAACTCTGATATCCCGGAGGCAACGATCGACCGGATGAGCTGTAATTATCTGTCAACGCTCCTTTGTCAGCTGGCAGGTGTAGAACTGACACCCTACCAGAAGTATCTGGCATGTCTGCATGAAAAGCTCCCGGTCATCGACACGGTTGGCTATATGGATGCAGAAGGAAACATTTATCATTACAATAAGGAATCAGAATACGCAGATCTGATCAATGAGTATCAGTGTCTGGAGTATAACGCAGTCATTGATGTAGATAACAGAAATGAGGCATTATTTAAAATCGCGCAGTGACGGAAATGATCCGTCCGGGAAAGGAGGTCATGATGGAAAAGATTGAAACATTAAAACAATGGGTAAAGGAATCTGATAACATCGTATTTTTCGGCGGCGCCGGCGTATCCACGGAAAGCGGGATCCCGGACTTTCGCAGTGTGGACGGCCTTTACAATCAGACCTATGACTATCCGCCGGAGCAGATTTTAAGCCATACGTTTTTTATGAGAAAGCCGGATGAGTTCTACCGTTTTTATCACGATAAGATGCTCATCGACGGCGCGAAACCGAATGCGGCACACTTAAAGCTGGCAGAGCTCGAAGCGGCAGGAAAGTTAAAGGCTGTTGTTACACAGAACATTGACGGCCTGCATCAGGATGCCGGCAGTAAAAATGTGCTGGAGCTGCACGGAAGTGTCCTTCGCAATTACTGTATGAAATGTCATAAATTTTTTGATGTGGATTACATTAAAAAAGCACCCGGCATCCCGACCTGTGACGCCTGCGGCGGAATGATCAAGCCGGATGTGGTGCTGTATGAAGAAGGACTGGATATGGATACGATGGATGCAGCAGTCAATGCGATCAAGAACGCGGATGTGCTGATCATCGGCGGTACCAGCCTTGTGGTATACCCGGCGGCCGGCCTGGTCGATTATTATCGTGGCAATAAGCTGGTTCTCGTGAACAAGTCACAGACCGGTATGGACTCCCGCGCGGATCTTGTGATCTACGATTCGATCGGAAAGGTATTCTCACAGCTGGAAGTATAAGACTAAATAATATACATGTTCTCAAAGGGTTCTCTGCCGATGATCAGAGCTTCCCTTGTCCAGAGTTCACCCATGGAATAATAATCTCTCCCGGTATTCTCCAGTAAGGATACCGGGAGAATGACGTTATGGGAATGCGGGTGGTGGATGACGGGTTCGATGCCGGGACGATCCACCTCGTTTCCTTTATAGTAGGGGTCAAAGGCGCAGATGCCCTTTTCGCAGATCCCCGTCAACAGAATATAATGTCCTTCGCCATGAAAGACATGCAGAACAACAGCGTCGCCCTGATGCAGCGCGGAAAGGATCTTTCCGTCTTCTTTCAGGGTGACGTTTTCTTTTTCCAGATATTCACTGCGCGCGGGCAGGAGCCCGGCAAAGCGCAGTTCATTTAACCAGGAACCGAAATAACGGATTGCGGCGCCGCTCGTGCCACTCATACCGCAGTGGCCTTCCTTGTTATAGCTGTCGAGTGTGCAGATGCCGATGTGACGGACCAGATCCGGCGGAATCTCTTCCCGGTCGAACAGGTAGATGATGGCATTCAGCATGGTTGTCGGTCCGCAGTCATAACGGGTTGCCTGGTATCTGAGAGGGGATTTCATAGGGTAGTCCTCCGTATATCACAACGTCGCAAAGGCAGTGTACAGATACTGCAGCTGCTCCTCGGTAAACGTAAAGGTGTGTCCGTGATCGGTGCCGACAGCAACGCGGGTGCCGTCCCGGTAGGCCAGCAGCCGGTTTTGCGGGACAGGCTTCCAGCGTTCTTTTATGAGCAGCGGCTGTGTGGAAAAGATCACAGCATCCTGATCCTCCATGTAATAGAGGGAGTCTTTAAAGTTGCGGTGCACATAAAGATATTCTCCGTCGTGCAGCAGGAAGTTTAGCTTGCTTCCGTCAGAAATCTGACAGGTGATCTGATCAAGTAAGTAGAAGCGTTCATCAAAGGAGAGGGATTGTTCCTCTGCCAGGATCGCCCGGTTGATCAGATCCAGGATATGCAGCAGGAGCTGCTCGCTGTCCGTCGTTCCGATCTGTACGGAAGAGTACCGGCTCAGATCAGACGCACCAAAGAGGGTACCGTTGTGGATCAGTGTCCATTGTCTGCCGGATACATCATATCCGGTGAACGGGTGACAGTTTTCGTATACGGAATAACCGACCGTCGCCAGACGGATATGCGCAAGCATGTCGCCGGTCTGATCCAGACAGCGTAAGCGTTCCTTTAAATATCGGCTGTCCTTGGCTTTGACAGGTTCTTTTTCAATCGAAGCATGGCCGTTGTGAAACAGGGCAATGCCCCAGCCGCTGTGGTGTTCGTCACTGTGCGTGATAAAAGAACGCAGGAGCTCATTTGCGGGATATGCTGTTTTCGTACTGATTCCAAATAATTCACACATTGGGATTCTCCGTCTGCTTTGATCTGTGATTAATTGTATCGACAGAACGCCTATGATGTCAATAGGTTATAACGATAGAAATCGTTTCTCTTGCGTTTTCCAAAGCCCGTGTTATAATATAACCTACAATGTATACGGAGATAGTAGGTTATGTATAAAGATATCATATTAAAACGATTTATTCAACCATTAAAACAACAGCAGGAGCGATATGTCGGCGTGGAGATCGAGCTGCCGATCGTCAACTTAAACCGGGCACCGGTTGATTTCTCCCTGGTGCATGAGATGACAGAGCACTTTGTTAAGACGCGAGGGTTTTCTGAGATCAGTCTGGATGATGACGGATACATTTATCAGGCCAAACATCCGGAAACCGGCGATACACTGTCGTTTGACTGCAGTTATAATACGCTGGAATTCTCGTTTTGCAGAGAAGCGGATATACATGCGGTGTCTGAGAGGTTTTATTCCTATATTGATACCGTGCAGTCCTGTCTGCAAAAGGGGAATCATATCGTGACCGGTCTCGGGATCAATCCCGGATATCACTTTAATCATTACCAGCCGATCGCGACGGGACGCTACCAGATGCTTTATCACTTTCTGAACAGCTACCGGGAGTATGGGAATCAGATGGCATTTCACCGCTTCCCGGAGTACGGCATGTTTTCGGCAGCATCTCAGGTACAGCTTGATGTGACAAAAGAAAATGTGCTGGAGGCAATCAATACGTTTAACCGTCTGGAACCGGTGAAGGCGCTGTTGTTTGCAAATTCGGTATGGGATGAGAATCCGGATATACTGATCAACAGGGACTGGCTCTGGGTAAACAGTCTGCACGGACTGAATCCGCATAACGTCGGGATCCTGCGGAATGAGATCCGCACGATCGATGATCTTGTAGAGTATATTGCCTCGATGAGCATGTATTGTGTGGAACGGGACGGGCATTATCTGTATTTTAAGCCGATGACGGTAAAGGACTATTTCCGGGCAGCGGAGGTGACGGGAACCTGGCATGATGAGGAAGGCGCGCATCAGCTGACCTTCCGGCCGGTGGAGGAGGACATCCGGTATCTGCGGTCTTTTAAATATGTAGATCTGACCTTCCGGGGGACACTGGAGCTTCGGAGTGTCTGCACACAGCCGATCGCGGAGTCTTTTGCATCTGCTGCGTTTCATACAGGACTGATGGAGATGCTGCCGGATCTGACGGCATTGCTTGAAGATGCAGCACTTTATCACCAGGGACTCACACCGTATGTGCTGCGCGAGCTTCTGGGCAGACAGAGCATCCCTGCGTTTCTGGATAAAAAGAAGCTTTCGGATTTTCTGATCTCTGTTCTGGATCTGGCCAGAGAAGGACTGTACCGGCGCGGGTACGAGGAAGCGCATTTTCTGGATCCGCTCTATCACCGGGCAAGAGGGCTGACCAATCCGGCAAAGGAGATGACGGGCAAGCCGCTTGCACCGTTTGTTCATGCGTATGCCAAATCAAAAGCGCCGATCCCGAAAGGAATCCGTCTGGACTTTTATCACAATAGCGGCATCGGTCTGGAGGAAGAGTGTCTGCGCGTCAGACCGGACGGGTTCATTGCGGATACCCCGCATCCGTTTGAGGGGAGAAATAAGATCGACAGAGACTTTTGTGAAGCGCAGGTCGAGATCGTCACGCCTGTGCGCAATACGCCGGAAAACCTGTATGAGACGATGAAGCGCTACCGGCGTGAGGTGGTGGAGACGATCTGGAACGATGGGGAGGACTATGAACTGCTTTGGCCGTTTTCCAATCCGCCTTATCTGAAGGATGAAGAAGAGATTCCCATTGCGCAGTTTTACGGAGAAGAAAAATGGAAAACACGTTACAGGACATATCTTGCCGAAAAATATGGTCGGCAGAAAATGCTCTTGTCTGGCATTCATTTCAATTTTTCCTATCCGGATTACTATCTCAGAAAGGCATTTGAGCAGGACACAGAACCGGATTTTGACAGGTTTGTAAACGGACGCTATCTGGATCTTGCCGAAAAATGCGCGGCATACAGCTGGCTGATCGTGGCACTGACTGCGGCGAGTCCGATGCAGGACGGTTCTTACTGGGATGTGCGCGACATCGGAAAGGCAGGACGCGCGGGATACGGTTCGCTTCGCTGCAGCGAGCACGGTTACTGGAACGATTTTATCCCGGTGTTTGACTACAGCAGCATAGAGAGCTATGTGGCATCGGTAATGCACTATGTAGAGACAGGGCAGTTGAAAGAGGAACGGGAGCTGTATTACCCGATCCGGTTAAAGTCGCCCGGACGGTTCCGGATGTCGGAACTGGCGGAGCACGGTGTCAGTCATATTGAGCTTCGCATGATTGATCTGAATCCGTTGTTTGAAGCAGGAATCGCATTGGAGGATCTGAAGTTCCTTTTACTGTTTTTGACGTGGCTTGAGTGGAAGCCGGTGCTCCATGCGGATACCGAAATGCAAGAGCATTTTGTCCGCAATATGATCCATGCCAGCCATATGCCGTTGGAAGAAGAAATGATCATGGGGCTGGATGGAAGAGAAGTGCCGCTTCTTGAGGCCGCAAACAGCGTCTTAGATGACATGGAGTATTACCTCGGACCGAATAAGACGATCAGCTTCCAGCGGGAAAAACTGCGGAATCCGGACAGACGATATGCGGTCAATCTCCAGAAAAGCTTTGGAGAGGATTATGTGAAAAAAGCACTGACTTATGTGACGGAGCAGACGCAGAACCAGATGCTTATGGCGGAGCTGGAATCCGGGTTTGGAATGTATATCTGATCCGGAAAAAGCATAGAAAGAAGGAAGACAGGACTGTCGTTTTTTCAATAGAAAAAGCGGCAGTTCGTTTTGTTATCAATTTTTTTTATGATAACCAATAAATTTCTCATATTGGACAAAAAACAAATACCTAGTTAAAATACGGAAAAACTAAGTAAAGAAAATGAATTCTACAGGGGGAACTTGTCATGAAAAAAATAAGATGGGAAAAAACAGGAAAACGATTGATTACAGCTGGTCTTCTGGCGGCACTAACGGTCGGACTGACCGCATGCGGCGGCGGGACAGACAGCGGGGCATCCGCAGCAGGTGAAAGCACAGATAGCGCATTAAAGATTACAAATGTATCCTACGATCCGACGAGAGAACTGTATCAGGCATATAATGAAGCGTTCATCGCGCATTATCAGGAAGAAACGGGAGAGACACCGGAGATTGTACAGTCACATGGCGGCTCCGGCGGACAGGCAAGATCGGTCGTAGAAGGGGCTGAAGCGGATGTGGTGACACTGGCACTGGAACATGATATCACATTGATCGAAGAAGCCGGACTGATCGAACCCGGATGGATCGATGAGTTCGACAGAGATTCTTCTCCGTATACTTCGACGATTGTATTCCTGGTCCGGGCAGGAAACCCGAAAAACATTACAGACTGGGACAGCCTGACAAAGGACGGTGTGGAGATCATCAATCCTGATCCGAAGAGCAGCGGCGGTGCCTGCTGGAACTTCCTCGCGGCATGGCATTATGCAGATCTGCAGTACGGCGGGGATGAGGAGAAGATAAAAGACTTTGAACGCAAACTTTACGCAAACGTAACCGTCATGGACTCCGGGGCACGCGGTGCGACAACAACATTTGTCGAGAACGGACAGGGAGATGTCCTGATTGCCTGGGAAAATGAGGCATTGTCAACGGTAGAGGAATATCCGGATGATTACGAGATCGTGACACCGAGCATCAGCATTCTGGCACAGCCGAGTGTGGCGATCGTGGATGAAAATGCGGACAAAGACGGCACACAGGAACTGGCGCATGATTATCTGGAGTACCTCTACAGCGATGAAGCACAGCTGATCATCGGTGAGCACGGTTACCGTCCTTCGACGGAATCGATCTTAAACCAGTTCGGCGACAAGTTTGACTTAAGTATCGATCTTTGCACGATCGAGGATTTCGGCGGCTGGAATGCAGCATACGACAAATTCTTTAATGACGGCGCCATTTTCGATGAAATCTATAATCAGTAAAAAGCAGATAGGTGAAAGCAAATGAGTACAGACACTGCAAAACTCCTTTATTCCTCCATTGCGGCAGAACCCGGAAGACGGGTTCTGCCGGAAGAAAAAGAAAAAACAGAAAGTAAGCGTCCGAGGCCGAAGAAGAACGGAAGAGTGATTCCGGGATTCGGCCTGACAATGGGCATCACGATCGCGATGCTGTCCCTTCTGATCCTGATTCCGCTGGCATCCGTGTTTGTGTATGCATTCCGGATGTCGCCGGCAGAATTCTGGGGCACCGTTACCAGTGCAAATGTATTGTATGCATTCCGTACCAGCATTGTAACAGCGCTGATCGCAGCACTGATCAATTGTGTATTCGGCATCATACTGGCATGGGTTCTTGTGCGATATGAGTTCCCGGGCAAACGCCTGCTGGACGGTTTGATCGAGCTGCCGTTTGCACTGCCGACAGCGGTCGCAGGCATCACGCTTTCGAAAATGTATTCCACGACAGGAGTGCTGGGCGGTCCCCTTTCCAGACTAGGCCTTGAAATATCCTATACACACATTGGACTTACCATAGCGTTAGTGTTTATCGGTATTCCGTTCGTTGTCCGGGCGATCCAGCCGGTTTTGGAAAAGCTGGATTACCAGTATGAAGAGGCAGCGTTTATCCTCGGTGCGGGCAGACGAACCACATTTTTCCGGATTATCCTGGCAGAGCTTCGCCCGGCACTCCTGACAGGGTTCGGACTGGCATTTGCCAGAGGGATCGGCGAATACGGAAGTGTCATTTACATTTCCGGCAACAGCGCAAAGGAGCATACGCAGGTCGTATCCTATGTCATCATGCAGAAGCTCAATTACATGGATTACAGCAGCGCGACAGCCATAGCCCTGATCATGCTGATCATATCATTTCTAATGCTGCTCTTTATCAATATTGTACAGGTACGGCAGTCAAGAAGAACAAATAATGTATAGATAAGGAGGAAGCCATGAAAGAAGCACAAAAGGGTTCCCCAAAAACCCGCAATATATTAATCATTCTGGCGGTCGCCTTTGTCGTGATCATGCTGGTATTTCCGCTGGCGGCAGTTCTGGGCAATTCGCTCAGGAAAGGCTTTGCATTTTATATCCATGCGTTGAATACAAAATATGTGATATCGGCTTTGAAGGTTACGATCCTGGCAACGATCGTAGCAGTACTGGTAAACACTTTTTTTGGAATCATTGCATCATGGACAATGACAAAGTTTTCCTTTAAAGGGAAACAGCTGATCGCGACACTGATCGATATTCCGTTTTCCATCTCGCCGGTCATCGCCGGTCTGGCATTTCTGATGACATTTGGGCGGCTGGGATGGGCGGCGCCGATCGTTGACAGGATCAACGCTGCATTCGGAACAGACATTCAAATCGTGTTTGCGATCCCCGGTGTATTGCTGGCCACGATCTTTGTTACCTTTCCGTTTGTGTCCCGGGAAATCATTCCGGTACTGAACGCAGAAGGGAAAGACGAAGAGGAAGCGGCAGCATTGATGGGCGCAAAGGGCTTTCAGATTTTCCGCAGGATCACATTCCCGCAGATGCGGTGGGCGCTGCTCTATGGTGTGATACTCTGCGCGGCCAGAGCGCTCGGAGAGTTTGGTGCAGTCAATGCTCTCTCAAAGACAAGAGGAGAGACATTTACGCTTCCGCTTGAGATCGATGCACTGTATCTGTCCGGCGACTCCGATTCGATCGTCGCGGCATTTGCAGTATCATCCATCCTGGTGATCATCGCGATCATCGTTCTGATCTTAAGAAATATTCTGGAGCACCGGACGAAGACAAAAGCGGCACAGGTGTAACGTTTACCATCAGTAAGAGGAGAAAGACCTTATGTATGTAACATTAAAAGATATCAATAAAAATTATGGAGATTTTCAGGCGTCAAAAGATGTGAATTTCGGAATCGAAAAGGGACGTCTGGTGGCGTTGCTCGGCCCCTCCGGCAGTGGGAAGACGACAATCCTGCGTATGATCGCGGGACTGGAGACACCGACATCCGGAGACATCTATATCAATGATGTCAGAGTGAATGATATTGCACCATCGGAGCGTGGAATCGGATTTGTATTTCAGAATTATGCGTTATTCCGATATATGACGGTGTATGATAACATCGCATTTGGTCTGGAATTAAAAAAGGTACCAAAACCACAGATCAAAGAACGTGTCAATGAATTGATCGAGCTGACAGGCCTGAAAGGAATGGAAAAGCGTTTCCCCAACCAGCTTTCCGGCGGGCAGCGGCAGAGGGTCGCATTTGCCAGAGCCCTGGCGCCCAGACCCTCCCTGCTGCTTCTGGACGAACCGTTCGCTGCGATTGACGCGAAGGTGCGTCTGGAACTGCGGACATGGCTTAGGGAAATGATCTATAAGGTAGGGATTACCAGCATCTTTGTGACGCATGATCAGGATGAGGCCGTAGAGGTGGCAGATGAGATCATTGTTACGAATAAAGGACGGATCGAACAGATCGGTACACCCAGGGAAATTTACAAAGACCCCCAGACGCCGTTTGTATCAGAGTTTATCGGGCAGTCAACACTCATAACGGATTATGGAAAACTGAAAGGATTTTCTTATGCCAAAGGGAAGTATCAGAGCGCTGTGATCCGCCCGGAATTTGTAGAAGCCTTTAAGAGTGATAACAGCCGGTTTTCGGATGTGATCGACTGCTCTGAGAATGGTGTGATCACGGATATTCTGTTCCGTGGAAACGGGCTGGAATTAAAAATCGATATCAACGGTCTGGAGGTGACCACACATCGTTCGCTTGAGCGCAGGCCGGTTGAGATCGGAGAAAAAATGAACGTCATTATCTACCGTCTCTATGCACTGGATGAAGAAAAAGCGTATCTGCTTGAAAATGAAGAGCTTGTGAAAAAAGATGTGAATAACGAGCATTTGGAAGCTTATCTTTACAGCGATGACGGATACTTTGTCATATAAGATCCGAACATCGGTCTGGTCACAGATAGATCTCCTCAATGCCGGAAGCCGGCTGTCGTATGGCAGTCGGCTTCTGCTGTTTGGGAGATGAGCCGGTTATAGGAAAAATCTATAGATCTCTAAAGAAAAACCCGATGAAAAAAGCTATTGATTTTTTTTATAAAAGAAAGTAAGATGGGCAGAACAATAAATATTAAACCTACGGATATAATAGGTGTTAAATGAATTGCAGATAAAGGAAACCAAATGATCAAAACAGAAGAACTCTATACAGATATCCTGATCATAGGCGGCGGAACAGCCGGATGCTATGCAGCCATTACGCTGGCAGGGCTTGATCCGTCACTTCATATTCTTATTCTGGAAAAGGCGAATATCAGGCGCAGCGGATGCCTTGCAGCCGGCGTGAATGCATTGAATGCATATATCACAAAAGGGCATACACCGGATGATTATGTAGATTATGCCGTAAAGGATGCGCATGGCATTGCCAGAGAAGACCTGCTGCTTTCCATGTCAGAGCATCTGAATGAAGTAACCAGCCATCTGGAGCAGCTTGGTCTGGTGATATTAAAAGATGAAAACGGAGAATATGTCACTCGCGGTGCCAGGAATATAAAGATTAACGGGGAAAATATCAAACCGATTCTGGCAGAAGCTGTTATGGCATGTCCGCAGATTAAGGTGATCAATCGCATGAACGTGATTGATCTGATCAAACAGGATGGCATCATAAAAGGGGCATACGGAAATAGCATTGAAGAAGAAAAACTGCTGATTGTCAATGCGAAGAAAACGCTGGTGGCAACCGGCGGCGCGGCAGGCATCTACAAGCCGAATCATCCCGGATTTTCCAGGCATAAGATGTGGTATTGCCCGTTTAATACGGGAGCCGGTTATGCAATGGGAATCCGTGCCGGCGCGGAGATGACGACCTTTGAAATGCGTTTTATCGCCTTGCGCTGCAAGGATACGATCGCACCGACCGGTACGCTGGCACAGGGCGTCGGCGCAAAACAGATCAATGCCCGCGGTGATGTCTATGAAGATCTTTACGGGCTGACCACATCCCAGCGGGTCTGGGGAACTGTAGCAGAGCAAAAGGCCGGACGCGGTCCGTGCTATCTGCGGACAAAGGGGATTACACTTTTGCAGGAGGAAGATCTGGAGCATGCTTATCTGAACATGGCGCCGTCACAGACGCTGATGTGGGTTGCCGCAGGGAGAGGGCCTTCAAAAGAAAATGTGGAAATTGAAGGAACAGAACCTTATATCACAGGAGGACATACCGGCAGCGGTTACTGGGTCGATAACGGCAGACGAACGACGCTCCCGGGGCTGTATGCTGCCGGTGATGTAGCGGGCGGATGCCCGCAGAAGTATGTCACCGGCGCGCTGGCGGAAGGAAAGCTGGCGGCAGAAGCGATGTTGTCCGATCTGCAGGCAGATGGTTTTCCGGAGAAGCCTGACAGCAACCCGACAGGGCTGCCGGTTTCCACGGTTTTGGAAATCTCCGGAACAATTGCCGGACACCTGGATGGAACACTGCACGAAAGCGCGAAGGACACTCCCGAGATACTGGAAAAAAGGATGCAGGATGTGATGGATCGTTACGCGGGCGGCATCGTGAGCGGATATGCCTATACGGAGCAGTCGTTAAAAAGAGCGGATGAAGAACTGACCGCGCTGGAAAAGGAACTGCCCGGAATCTTTTGCAGTGATATGCAGGAACTGACGCATTTCTTTGAGGTGCGGGAACGGCTTACGGTTGCGCGGGTTCTGATCGCGCATCTTCTCGCAAGAAAAGAGACACGATGGCATTGCTTTGCAGAGAATGCCAGCCATCCGGAACGCGATGACGCGAATTATCTGAATTATGTCAACTCGCGGTATGAAAACGGAACAATCATCATGATCCGGCGGCCGCTTGCAAAGCGCAGAGGGAAAAACGAACAGGAGCCGGTGGCATAGTGCATACACAAAGGAAACGGGGACACATATGAGTATACGGATCAATCAGAAAAACTGCATCGGATGCGGAAGATGCGCAGAGGTCTGTCCCGGAAGTCTGATCCGGATGAGAAACGGCAAAGCGGACATCCGGTATGAGGAGGATTGCTGGGGATGCGCATCCTGTGTGAAGGAGTGCCGCACCGGTGCCATTGACTTTTTCCTGGGTGCGGACCTTGGCGGCGGTGATGTCTGTATGAAAGTCAGAAAAACAGGCAGTGTTCTAAACTGGGATTTTTACAGAGAAAACGACCTGATGCGAACGATTACGGTGAACACAGAGGAAGCAAACCGGTATTAAACAAGAGGATGAGGAGAAAATGATGGGGACACAGACACATTTGGAAAAACTGGAAGCAGAGGCGATCTACATTATGCGGGAAGTGGCCGCGGAATGTGAAAAGCCGGTCATGCTGTATTCGATCGGCAAGGATTCCTCTGTCATGCTGCATCTGGCCATGAAAGCATTTTATCCGGAAAAACCGCCTTTCCCGTTTCTTCATGTTAATACGACATGGAAATTCCGGGAAATGATCGAATTCCGGGATCGTCGGGCTAAGGAACTGGGAATCGAGATGCTCGAATACATCAATGAGGATGGCGTCAGACAGGGGATCAATCCTTTTGATCACGGTTCGGCTTATACGGATATTATGAAGACGCAGGCGTTAAAGCAGGCGCTTGCCAAATACGGGTTTACGGCAGCGTTTGGAGGCGGACGCCGGGATGAGGAGAAAAGCAGAGCGAAGGAGCGGATCTTTTCTTTCCGCAATACCGAGCAGGCATGGGATCCGAAGAACCAGCGCCCTGAGATGTGGAACCTGTACAATACGGAAATTCATAAGGGAGAGTCCATCCGGGTATTTCCTCTGTCCAACTGGACAGAAACGGATATCTGGCAATATATCAGACAGGAAAATATTCCGATCGTTCCGCTGTATTTTGCGGCAAAACGCCCCGTTGTAGAACGGGACGGGAACCTGATCCTTGTGGATGATGAACGGATGCGTCTCGAGCCAGGTGAGACGCCCGCAGAGAAGATGGTCCGGTTCCGGACGCTTGGCTGTTATCCGCTGTCCGGAGGTGTCGAATCAACAGCGACAACCATAGATGAAGTGATAGAGGAGACACTGGCTTCTGTTGAATCAGAACGGACCAGCAGAGTGATCGACAAAGACGGCGGTTCGGCGAGCATGGAGAAAAGAAAACGGGAAGGCTATTTTTAGTGTAAATAGTGCGTATATGGAGGAATAAAGATTGAACAGTCTCTTAAAATTTATTACATGCGGCAGTGTGGATGACGGCAAATCGACTCTGATCGGACATATTTTATATGACGCGAAGCTCCTGTTTGCGGATCAGGAGGAGACGCTCTTACTGGACTCAAAGGTGGGATCCGCAGGTGGCGAGATCGATTATTCCCTGCTTCTGGACGGATTGATGGCAGAGCGCGAGCAGGGCATTACGATCGATGTGGCATATCGTTATTTTACAACACAGAAACGTTCTTTTATCGTGGCTGACACACCGGGACATGAAGAATATACGAGAAATATGGCAGTCGGCGCATCCTTTGCGGAACTGGCGGTCATTCTGGTGGATGCCGAAAAGGGCGTGCTTATACAGACAAGGCGTCATGCGAGAATCTGTGAGATGATGGGGATCCGACATTTTGTATTTGCCATTAACAAGATGGATCTGGTCGGGTACAGCCAGACGCGCTATCTGGAAATCGAACGCCAGGTAAATGCTCTTGCGAGTGAATTAAGGCTTCAAAACACCCACCTGATTCCGGTCTCCGCGACAAAGGGCGACAATATTACAACAAAGTCGCCGAATATGTCATGGTATGAGGGAGAACCGCTGCTGACCTTTTTAGAAGAGGTGGATACTGCCTTGGCTGAATCAGAGGAAGGCTTTTATCTGCCCATACAGCGTGTCTGCCGTCCGGATCACACCTTCCGGGGATTTCAGGGACAGATTGCGGCCGGTTCCGTTCAGATCGGAGATGAACTGACGATTCTTCCCGGCGGGGAGAAGGCGAATGTTATCGAGATCCTCAACGGTGACAAAAGCGTTTCGTTTGCCCGGGCAGGATGGCCGGTTACAGTCCGTCTGGACCGGGAAGTAGATGTCTCGCGCGGCTGCGTCCTGCAAAAGGGCACACACATCAAACCGGTCAAGGCGTTTTATACGACGCTTTTGTGGATGGATGACACTGCATTGGTCCCCGGAAAGGAGTTTATCATCAAACTGGGCACCCGGCGGATCGGCGGCCGCATCCGGGAGATATTGTACCGGACAGATATCAATACCGGAGAACATATTCCGGCAGAAAGCATTACGAAAAACGAAATCGCGAGATGTTTTGTCGTACTGGACGCGGAAATTCCGGCGGACCGGTTCAGTGAGCATAAGGTGCTCGGAGAACTGATCCTGATTGACCGGATCAGCAATATGACATCTGCCTGCGGGGTGATCAATGAAGTGACGGAATGTGAAGAACAGACGACGGCCCGTGTCACAGACGGAGATCTGGAGGCAGGAATCTCCCTGTTTGATGAATATTTTTATTATGAAGACCGTTTGAATGTCGAGAATCTTTCCGCAACGCTGCCGGTATTTCATGTCGGAGATCAGTTCACGCTTTCAGGTGAAAGCTATAAGTATCCGCCGTACTTTGATATTCTGGCCATTCCTTCCGGCGTGGCGATTGAGATCAGGGACGGAAAGGTGGAGGCGTTAAAGCGGTTTTCGGATTATCGTTACGCAGGCCTTCCGGTGGTAAACGAAAGCGGCTTTTCCATTGCGCTTTCCTCTGCGGATGATCTGCAGCTCTTTTTAGAAGAAGTACAGACAAAGAATAAGCAGCAGGTTCTTGAAAAGTGGATGTCTTTTGAGACATTCCGAAGGATTATCTTTAACAGCAACAACTGGGTGGTATGACTATGGGAGAAAAGAAGATACAACCGGATATCAGTACGGTGATGCTTCATGAGGCATATGATCCGGCCGGACATCTGGGGGCGACCTGTATGCCGCTGTTTCAAAACAGCGCGTTTGCCCATCGGACAGCAGAAGAGCTGGAAGCCATCTTTGCGAACCGGGCGGCGGGATTTGCCTATTCAAGGATCGGCAATCCGACCGTCAATAGCTTTGAGGAACGGATCCGGCGGGCAGAGGGTGGTATGTTTGCCACGGCTACTGCGTCCGGATCTGCAGCGATTACCAGCACGGTTCTGACGATTTTCAGGAGCGGAGATGAGATCATCCTGCCTACGGGCTTATACGGCGGGACGATTGATCTGTTCCGGGATCTGGAAGCATTTGGGATTCACGCTGTCTATGTGGATCCGTTTACACCGGAAAATGTCGAAGCGGCGGTGACGCAGCACACGAAGGCGGTTTTTGCGGAGACGATCGGGAACCCAAAGCTGAATGTCATTGACATTCGGGAAATAGCGGATTGTGCGCATCGGCTGGGACTGCCGTTCATCGTAGACAATACGACTGCGACACCGGTTCTCATCAGACCGCTGTCCCTTGGCGCGGATATTGTCATCCATTCTGCGTCGAAGTATATCAACGGAAACGGGAGCGCGATCAGCGGGGTCATCATAGACGGCGGCAGCTTTGACTGGAGCGATGAGAAATACGCTGTGATGGGCGAATATCAAAAATATAAAAAAGGTGCTTTTTCGGCAAGATTAAAAAATACGATCTGGCGTGACACCGGTCCATGTCTGGCGCCAATGCATGCATGGCTGAACAATGCCGGGCTGGAGACGCTGGGGCTGCGGATGAAGAAGATCTGCTACAATGCCAGCCGTCTGGCAGAGGCGCTCATGGAGATGCGGGGGGCTTTTGACGTTCACTATCCGGGGCTGCCAAAAAGCCCCTGGAAGGAGCTGGTGGAGCGTCAGTTTGACAATGGGCTTGCCGGCGGAATCCTGACATTCCGGACAGGTTCAAAGGAAAAGGCGTTTTCGGTGATCAATCATCTGCAGTATGCGCTGAATCTGTCGAATGTCGGAGACAGCAAGACGCTGGTCGTACATCCGTCATCGACGATTTTTTCACATGCATCTGCAGCGAAAAAAAAGGCAGCAGGGGTTTATGAAGATCTGATCCGGGTCAGTGTGGGGCTTGAGGACATCGGAGATCTGATTCATGATTTTGAACAGGCATTGGAGAAATGCCGGAAAGGAGAGGGGCAGGATGGCAGTGGATTATAAGGCTTTGAAAGCCGGTGGATTCATGCGGCAGAAGCAAAAAGATATGTTTTCAATGCGTTTGAAGGTGATCGGAGGAACGGTCACGACGACGCAGCTGAAGGCTATTCAGGCGGCCGCTGATAAGTACGGGAGCGGTTATGTTCACCTGACATCGAGACAGGGCGTTGAGATCCCGTTTGTAAAACTGGAAGATATTGAAGATATCAAGAAGGAGCTGGAAGAAGCAGGTGTGGAGACCGGTGTCTGCGGGCCGAGGGTACGTACCGTGACAGCCTGTCAGGGCGGCCGTGTATGTGCAAGCGGATGCTTTGATACACTTTCCCTTGCGGAAAAAGTGGATGCGCACTATTTCGGAAAAGAGCTTCCGCATAAGTTTAAATTCGGTATTACAGGATGTCAGAATAACTGCCTGAAGGCAGAAGAAAATGATGTTGGTATCAAGGGCGGTGAGACGATCACATGGAATAAGGATGACTGCATCTTTTGCGGCGTCTGTGTGAAAGCATGCAGAAGCGGAGCGATTACGATGTCGGATGATGAGATCACAGTAGAGGAGGATAAGTGTAATCACTGCGGACGGTGTGTCCGATCCTGTTCAACAGGCGCATGGACCGGCAAGCCGGGATATCTACTTTCTTTTGGAGGCACATTTGGAAATGAGATTCAAAAGGGGCAGGAACTTCTGCCGATCATTTCGGATGAGGAGACGCTGTTTCGTGTGACGGATGCGGCAGTAGAGTTCTTTACAGAACACGGGCAGGCCGGAGAACGATTTGCAAAGACGATTCAAAGAACCGGATGGGATGCCCTTCAGAAAAAAGTAAAGGAGGCGTATGATGGCGGCAAATGAGGAAATCAGGATTGATGAAACGGTGGACATTACGGATGTGGTTTGTCCGGTGACCTTTGTGAAAGCGAAGGTGGCGCTGGAGGAACTGGAAGTTGGCCAGATTCTTTCTGTTCATATGAATGACGGGGAACCGGTGCAGAATGTGCCCAGAAGCATCAAAGAGGAAGGGCATAAGATCAAAAAGCTGATCGACAATCAGGACGGCACCTATGATCTGATCGTAGAAAAGGCCGGGGAATAGTTGATATAAAAATGGCAGACAAGAGAACTTGCTTGCCGGCAGAAATATAAGGAGAAGAAAAACCATGGAACTGATCGTAACCGGAGAAAAGAAGACATATGATAAGACACTGACAGTCAGAGAACTGATCGAGGCGGAACAGGTCGAGAATCCGCTTTATGTGACCGTATCGGTCAATGATGAATTTATCCGCAGTGAGGACTTTGATTCCAGAGAACTGGCGGATGGTGACGAGGTGGAATTCCTGTATTTTATGGGAGGCGGACGCTGATGGCATTTACAAATGAACAGCTGGAACGTTATTCCAGACATATCATATTAAAAGAGATTGGCGTAAAAGGCCAAAAGAAATTGCTGGACGGAAAGGTGCTGATCATCGGAGCAGGCGGGCTGGGCGCACCTGCGGCATTGTACCTGGCTGCAGCCGGCGTCGGTACGATCGGCATAGCGGATGCAGATGTCGTGGATCTGTCCAATCTGCAGCGGCAGGTGATCCACTCTACGCCCGATATCGGCAAGCCGAAGGTGGAGTCAGCAAAGGAAAGCATGCAGGCGATCAACCCGGATGTAACGGTGCATACGTATCAGGATTACATCTCATCTTATAATATTGCAGATATTATCAAAGATTATGATTTTATTCTGGACGGTACAGATAATTTCCCTGCAAAGTTTCTGATCAATGATGCATGTGTTATGGCAAAAAAACCATTTTCACATGCAGGAATCATCCGTTTTCAGGGACAGCTGATGACGTATGTGCCGGGTGAGGGACCGTGCTACCGGTGCGTGTTCAAAAATCCGCCGCCAAAGGATGCCGTGCCGACCTGTAAGGAAGCGGGTGTAATCGGCGCGATGGCAGGCGTCATCGGATGTCTGCAGGCGATGGAGGCAGTAAAATACCTAACGGGAGCGGGAGAACTGCTGACAGGATCTTTGCTGACGTATGACGCATTGAAAATGGAGTTTCGAAAGATCCGTATTGCAAAAGACGCGCATTGCGGTGTCTGCAGCGATACGCCCGAGATTACAGAACTGATCGACTATGAACAGGCGGCCTGTGAGCTGAAGCGTTCATAAGGAAACGAAGCCAATCACGCATAATCGGAATGACTGGAGAGAAAATGAGAATAACCATACGAAAAGAAGATTATGATACAATGATCCGGCATGCGGTAAGTGTCTGCCCGGAGGAAGCCTGCGGACTGATTGCAGGCACCGACAGAGAGGACGGAACCAGAGAGATCCAAAAAGTTTATCTGATGGAAAACACAGATCATACGAATGAACATTTTTCGATCGACCCAATCCGGCAGCTGCAGGCAATCAAAGATATGCGAAAGGCGGGACTGCGCCCGCTTGGCAACTGGCATTCGCATCCGGAGACGCCTTCACGGCCTTCAGAAGAAGATAAACGTCTGGCAAACGATGCAAAAGCGAGTTATCTGATTCTGTCACTAGAGGTACCGGATCATCCTGTTCTGCGGGCATTTCATATAGAAGGGGAACAGGATAACAGAACGGTAAGAATTGAGGAACTGATTATCTTATAGGTATGCGGGAAGGATAACCGGGATGACATTACAGCAGTTGCGATATGCTTTGACAATTTCAGAAGCGGGATCGCTGAATAAAGCAGCAGAGCAATTATATATGACACAGCCATCTCTCAGCAGTGCGATTCATGAACTGGAAAATGAACTGGAAATCAGTATTTTTCACCGCACCAGCCGCGGCATGGTGACGACGACGGAAGGATCTGAATTTCTGGCTTATGCGAGGCAGCTTTATGAGCAGTATGAGCTATTGATCTCCCGCTATAGTGACAGCTCCCTGCGAAAGAAAAAATTCAGTGTTTCCACACAGCATTACTCCTTTGCGGTGAAGGCATTTGTAGATACTGTGAAGCGTTTTGATTCGCTGCAGTTTGATTTTTCCATACAGGAAACAAAGACAAAAGATGTGATTCTTGATGTCGCCGAGCTGCGCAGCGAGATCGGTATTCTGTACCAGAACAGTTATAATACAAAGGTGATCACACGTCTCCTGAAAGAAAAGGATCTTGTTTTCTATCCGCTGATAGAGTGTCACGCGAATGTATATCTGTGGAAAGAGCATCCGCTGGCGGGTGAGGAATCGATTTCTATCTCACAGCTTGAGCCCTATCCGTGCCTTTTGTTTGAGCAGGGAGAGGAAAGTTCTTCTTATTATTCAGAAGAGCTTCTGCCGGATTATGAATACCCGAGGCGGATCAAGGCAAATGACCGCGCATCGATGATCAATCTGATGGTGGGCCTGAATGGCTATACGCTTTGTTCCGGTATTGTTTGCGAGGAATTGAATGGAGATGATTTTGTCACGGTGCCATTCCGGGAAGAGGATGAATACCTGAATGAAAACATGACCATCGGATATATTGTAAAAAAACAAAGCCTACGCAGTGAAGTGGGCGAAGTGTATCTGGAGGAGCTGAAGAAATATCTGAATCAGCTGCAGGGCGTGTGCTATTGACGAAGGAGGAAGGAGCTAGTAATATGGGAAAGCAGAGAAAACAGGAAAACCTGTCAGGAGAAGTAAAAACTGTTTCTGTAAGAAAGGCTGTTTCATTGGATAAACAAAACGTTACAACCAAACAGGCGATCTCTGAAAAACAGAAGATCACGACCAGACAGTTGGCCTTTACCGCAATGTTTGCGGCATTGGTACTGATGGCTACATATGTGTTTAAGATTCCGACACCGACATTCGGATACATTCATGTCGGTGATGGGTTTGTGCTGCTTGCAGGAATCTTTTTGGGGCCGGGGCTCGGTGCGCTGGCAGCCGGGATCGGTTCTGCACTTTCAGATCTTGTTGGCGGATACGCAATCTGGGTGCCTGGCACCTTTTTCATCAAATTCCTGACGGCGCTGATCGCAGCAGTATTGTACCGGGTTTTGAAAAAAAGGGTCAAAAAGACAAAGTTTGCTGTTTCGATTCCGTCTGTGGTTATTTCCGGAATCATCGGTGAAATCGTGATGATCTTCGGATATTTTCTGTATAATATTCTGATCATCTCTTTGACGAACGGTTCCTTTACCGGCGCGGGACTTGCATCAGCTGTGACACTCTCTGTCACGGAGATTCCGTTTAATATCGTACAGGGCGCGGTCGGAATCGTACTTGCTTCACTGCTGGCACCGCTGTTTGCAAAGCTACAGACACAGGCGAAAATGTGACCAAAGTCTGAATTTTTTAAAAGGAGCAGGAAAACGGGAAATGTGCCGTTGAACCTGCTCTTTTTTGGTGGTAAGATGATGGCATCAGAAAAACTTAAATCATTTAAAATAGATGTTTTTTACAGGAGGAATACGAAATGGGATTATTCAATCGTAACTCTGAACCGTCTGAGCGGCAGATTCAGAAGCAGGAAGATTTTGAACTGGAGTGGGAGCGCATTGACGAACTTGCAGACCATATTTTTACAGATGAAAAGATGAAGTATGTTGTGGCGTATGATGAGGATACACTGATCTATGAGCACGGCCGTAAGCATCAGGAGTATACGCTGGACGATACGACAGCAATCAGCTATATCTGTGGCGAAGGCCTGATGGCAACGAAAGAGCTGGCGATCTGGTGCCAGAATATGAAGGACAAAAAGAGTGGCATCCATGCGTCCTATAAGATCGACGGCAGCATTTCATTTTCGAAAAAAGAGAGTGATAAATTCTTCCATCTTTTCCATGACATCAAGAGCTGTCTGGATGGACAGATGATCTTCTTTACACCGGAAAAATCTTTCCGTGAGATCGCGTTTGACAATACGGATCGTGTTCTGAAGTTTGATGAAGGTAAAAAGGCGCGCTTTATCCGTTATGAGGATATCATCGGCGCGGACCTGGATACGACAACAAGGACGATCGCGACGGAAAAATCCCATCTCGGACGTGCATTGGTTTCCGGAACTTACGGAGATAATGGTGCAAGGGGAAATCAGGAATCAAACAGCGAGACCTTTGTAGAATACTATGATCTTGTATTGTATCTGGAAGACGCGAGTGTGGTTTTTGTCAAGAAGCGCTATGAAGAAGATGAAGGTGCTGAAGTCAAAGAGATTTTCCGTCTGATCGGGAAGATCATTGAAGAAAATGGTGTCGTAACTGAGATTGATAATCCAATCACGGCAGTAGAAGTCGTTGAAGAAGATGTCGAAGCAGAAGTGGTATCAGAGCTTCCGCAAAATGACGCAGGTGCGTTGCCGGCACCGGACGCATGGACCTGTGAATGTGGTGCTGCAGGAAATACAGGGAAGTTCTGTGAGACCTGCGGTAAGGCAAAGCCGGAAGAAGATCTGGATGATGATCTGGAGATCATAGAATAAGAGTTACGCTTCGCAGAAACCACCCGAGCATGCGAAAATCCCGCTGCTTAAAAGCAGCTCTACCACCGCTTCGCGGCTGATTTTCTTATGTCGGGGGCGGTTCCTGCATCTCATCCAAAAATAAAAATGCCTCTTTCTCGTACAAGTACGGAAAGAGGCATTTTATTATTTTCGTCTGCGAAGCGTAACTCTGTTTGCTCTGCAAATCGTAACTCTTATTTGGTCATGTCTTTGAGGTCATCAGCGATGATGAGCTGTGCTTCTGTAGCAGCCTGGATTTCTTCTACTGTGAATTCCGGGTTGTACTCTGTCAGTACCAGACCTTTGTCTGTTACTTCCATAACGCCCATCTCTGTGATGATCATGTTAACCTGGCCCTGAGCTGTCAGCGGAAGTGTGCACTCCTTAAGGATTTTCGGATTGCCCTTCTGTGTATGCTCCATCGCTACGATAACTTTCTTAGCGCCTACAACGAGGTCCATTGCGCCGCCCATACCCGGAACCATCTTGCCCGGAATGATCCAGTTTGCAATGTCGCCGTTTTCTGCAACCTGCAGAGAACCAAGAACTGTAGCGTCTACATGTCCGCCGCGGATAATCTGGAAGGATGTAGCACTGTCAAAGAACATACCGTCTTTTGCGATGCCTGCCGGCTGTCCGCCTGCGTTAACGATATAGTCTTTTTCCGGATTGTCTTCATCTACAGCTGCCAGGCCAATGAAGCCGTTCTCAGACTGCAGAGTAATGCTGATAGAGGGATCTAAGAAATCCGGAACCATGGTCGGAAGACCGATACCAAGGTTTACAACGTCGCCGTCGTGTAATTCTTTTGCAACACGTTTTGCGATAAACGGTTTAATCTCGCTTCTTTCCATGATTTAGTCCTCCTTCTTTACCAGATAATCAACGAAGATGTGAGGAGTCTCAACATTGTCCGGGCCGATGCAGCCAGCCGGACCGATCTTCTCAACTTCAACGATGACAGTGTCAGCTGCAGATGCGATCAGCTGATTGAAGTTACGTGTGGAACCAAGATAACGAACGTTACCGGTCTCATCTGCTTCATAACCCTGAACGATTGCTACGTCTGCATGCAGCGGAGCTTCAAGGATGTATTTCTTTCCGCCAACTTCGATGATCGGTTTCTTGTCAGCGCCGTCGAGGTTAACGAGCGGATCGCCTTCTTCTACGATCGTGCTGCCGATACCGGTAGGTGTTAAGAATCCGCCGAGGCCTGCGCCGCCTGCACGGATCTGCTCAGCCAGAGTACCCTGCGGCTGAAGGATGCACTTTAATGTGCCGTTGTTCATGCGCTCTGCAACTTCCTTGTTAAGACCTACATGAGAAGCAATCAGTACGTCGATCTGGCCGTTTGCCAGAAGTGCACCGGTTCCTTCTCCCTGGAATCCACCGTCGTTGCAGATAACGGTCAGATGCTTAGCACCGCCTTCAACTGCTGCCTTGATGACCGATTCTGCTGTTCCGTTTGTCATAAAGCCGCCGATCATAACGGTCATGCCGTCTTTGATCACAGAAGCTGCTTCTGCTGCAGAAACAATCTTTGTTCTTGCCATTTCCTGTCCCTCCTATTATTTCAGAATACATTTTGGTCGTGCAAAATCAGCTGTTTTTGCACGTACGAAAGTATTATAGCACTTTACTTATTGAAAAAACAGATAAAATTCGAAAAGTTATTGAGCTTTTTTCAAAATGGACTTAGAATGAAAAACACTGATGAAAGATTGTACAAAAACACTTCAAGTCAGTTGTATAAAACAGACAATAATCAACCTGACAGGAGAACAGGATATCAATATGAAATTAGTATTACGGATTCTGCTGCTTGTTATCATCTTTATTGCAGCAGTTGCGTTTTTTTTCTTTCTGTTTAACAGAGAGACCAAAACAGAAGATATGTTTGAGGAGCAGGCTGCGCTTCCGGTTGTTTATATGCAGCAGGACGGAACCTGGATCAATGAGCTGCACGGATACCGGACAGAGATGTCTGAAGTCAGCATGCGCGATACGATCCTGGAAATGCCTGCAGACGATATCTTACATCTTCTGATCGATACCAAAGATGAGGTAAAATCGGTTTCCTATGAGATCATCACACTCGACGGTTCGGCAGAGGTCGCCAGAGGAAAAGGCAGTGTATCTGAGACGGAAGAAGGATATGAGGCGAGCATTTCGGTGACGGACAATCTTGCGCAGGGCGTGGATAATATCCTTGTGCTTTGCCTGAATGTGGGTGGTGAGGATCTGTATTATTATTCCCGGCTTGCAAGCTTTTCCGATGCGCATGTGACGGAATGCATGGCGTTTGTAAAGGAACTGCATGCGATCACGCGTGATGCGACAAGGAGCAATGAACTGCAGGGGAAAATGGAGCCTGTCGGTACCGGTGCCGGCGGAGGTCTGTCCAGGGTTACGATCAACAGCACACTCGACCAGATCTGCTGGGCGGACTTTGCATGTAAGGAATTACAGGAGCCAAAGATCTCGATCAAGGAGATCACCAATTCCTATTCCGTCTATGTTCTGGATTATCCGGTTGTACATCAGGCAGAAACCGATGAATACTATTCCGTCAGGGAGTATTACCGTGTCCGGTATTCAAAGGAAAAGCTCTATCTCCTTGATTTCGAACGGACCATCTCGCGGATTGGTTCCGGCGATCTTGCAGCAGGTGCGGACAGCATCAATCTCGGGATCCGGGAATCGGAGGTGGATTATGCTACGAATGAAACGGGAAGCGTGGTCTGCTTTGTACAGGAAGGAGATCTATGGAGCTTTGATGCGGCATCCGGAGAGATGATCTGTGTGTTCAGCTTCCGGGATCCGGCAATACAGACACAGGATGCGATCCTGAATGCACAGCAAACCTATGGAGAGCATGAGATCCGTACGATCCGTGTGGATGAAAACGGCAGTATCGATTTTATCGTCTATGGATATATGAACAGCGGCTGGCATGCTGGTGAAGTCGGGATCAGTGTCTGCCACTATGATAATGTGGGGCACGGGGTCAGTGAGCTTTTGTTCCTTCCGCAAACCGAATCTTATCAGCAGTTAAAGGAAAATGTCGGCAGCCTGATGTATCTTTCCGATGCGGGAATGTTCTATTTTTCCGTCGGAAGTGAGATTCATCAGATCGATCTGGATTCCGGAAAAGATACGGTGTTGTTTGACAATGTAAAGACCAATCTCCAGATCTCAGACAGGGGCAGATTTTTTGCGTGGACAGAACTGTCCGCAGGAATCAATGCAGAGGTGATGCATGTAACAGACCTGGAGACAGAGACGACGACAGACATACAGGCAGGAGATGGAAAATACATCCAGCCGGTCGGGTTCCTGGGTACAGACCTTTTGTACGGAACGGCTTATGCAGAGGATGCAGACAAAGGTGCATGGCAAAATATTTTCCCGATGGATACGGTTGCGATCGCAGATGCATCTGCTCCTGAGACAGTCATCAAAACATATGAAGGGGACGGCATGTTCTTTTCTGCGGTACAGATCTCCTCTGAGGGTTCTGTAACGCTCGAACGCGTGACAGATAACGGAAGCGCGTATATCACATCGGAACCGCTCAGTATCAAAAACAACGATCTGCTGCGGGAAGGTAAGACAAGTGTTGTGTATCTGGATTCGCAGGATAAGCAGGTGGAGATCGGACTGAGCCTGACGGGACAGGTGGTGGAAGCACCTGAGAAGGTGACGGCATCCTTATATGCTTCGGCAGATGCAGTTGTTACAGAACTGCCTGAAGACCTTTTTGCCAGCAGTTATTATATTTATGCAAAAGGAAAAGTCATTCAGGGAACAGAAAATGCAGCCACAGCGGTTCGCATTGCTGATGAAAATGCAGGCGTTGTAGTAGACAGCGGCCAGCGTTATGTCTGGAACCGCGCGAAAATGCTTTCACAAAACAAGATCAAGCTGCAGCCTGCGGGCGGATCTTCCGAAACTGCCCAGGCGCTGAATGTGATGCTTGCGGCAATGGGCGTACAGGCATCGGATGTGGATGCGCAGCTTGCGTCCGGGGCGCAGCCGTTTGAGATTTTACAGGAAGCGCAGGGGAACGGCCTGGTACTGAACCTGTCGGGATGCTCACTGGATGAGATCCTGTATTATATCGGCCGGGGGTATCCTGCATATGCCGTCGGAACGGACCAGACCCCGGTTCTGGTGTTCGGCTATGACAGTACAAAGGTTAAGATTTATCATCCGTCAGATGATACGACAGCAGAGATGTCATTACAGGAAGCCTCTGACCTGTTTGCGGCAGAGGGGAATATCTTTTTTGTATATCAAAAACAGATATAAAGCGGTTTTTACGAGCCGTCAGATTTCACAAAATTTCACAGCCTTTTTCCTTTGAATCGTACCGAAGGGAAAAGGCTTTTTTCATGCTCTTCTCAGCAAATTGTTCATCTAAAAACAGCAATCCCGGCATGACCGAAATCTTCATTTTGCAAAAGTAAAAAAGAATCCGGCATTTACGTAAAATAACATTCATAAAAAATGACGAAAGCTGAAAAAACGCCCGAAAATTCGGGCTTGCAGACATGTTATAGACAACATATAATTCATGCCACAAAGTCGAACGGAGGTGATGAAAATGGAACAACATTGCGGATGGTATTGACCTCTCTGATCCTGCTTGCGGCAGTCCGGTCAGACATGCTTTGCGAAAAGATCAGCAACCGTCTGATCGCATTCGGTCTTCTGACAGGGATCGGTTTTCAGATCTGCGTGCTGAAGACACACGAATGGAAGGATGTGATCTTAGCAATGGTTTTACCGGTCATGGTCTGCTGGGTACTGTTTCGGATCCGTGCGCTTGGCGCAGGAGATATCAAGCTGTTTTCCGTGGTCGGATGCTTAAACGGGACAGAGACTGTGGTCAATACGATGATCGGCGCGATTCTGGTCGCCGCCGGATATGCATTTTTCTATCTTGTGAAAAACAGACAGCTGTTTGCAGCGTTCTCAGATCTTTTTTACTATGCGGAACACACGTTGGCACAAAAGCGCCTGCGTTCCTACCGGTCATATGCAGCTGTCGTCAGGAAAATGCATTTTTCACCTGCTATTGTTTTGGGTTATTTTGGTTCGCTAATGGGGGTAGGTCTTTGGACGCTTATCGGTTAAATCTGTGTGGATTTGAGAAAACTTATTTGCAGAAGCTATCGCTTTATTTGAAAAAGAAGATGGGAGAAGAGGTACAGATCGGCATATGGGACATAGTCCCGGAAGAGCTGCCGACCGGGCCGGAGAATGGAAGCGTGAGCTTGTGGCTTGGCGGAAAGGAAAGCATTCATGCGATGATGGCAGGAGAATCAAAGGCTGCTGATATGAAGCAGGATATGCGTGATCCAAGCTGTTATCTGGTGCTTTCAACAGAACGCGTCTCGGGACGGGCAGATGAAATCTATGCCTATCAGTCGGCAGAGGTCATACTGGATTTCATCCTGCGTCACATGGAACAGTATCAAAACCAGACAGTAACAGTGACGGAAGTGGGCGCCGGCGTGGAGGTGTTTGTTGATATCAGCATGAAAAGAAGCCTCCTCTCCTGCGGGGCGGTTTATGCACAGGAAAGAGGAGACGCCAAGAAGGTCCTGCTCGTAGATATGATCCCGTGCAGTGCGCTGACCGGACTGCTTTCGCTTCCGGAACCGGAAAAGGATTTTGCGGATCTGATCCTGAGCTTGCGGCGAAAAAAACCGGTTCATCTGTCGGAATATATCGTGCGGAGCGGCAATATGGATATTTTGCCGGCAGCCTGCAATCCTTCGGTGCTGTATGAGCTTTCGGAGGAGGATTTCAAATTGTTTTTGTCACAGGTAACGCAGATCAACGGTTATGATGCAACCGTCATTCTGGCAGGAACACCAATGCCCGGAATCGGATATTTGTTTTCGGCGGCGGGAAGGACCGTTTGTCTGCAGGATGACAGCAGCTATTCTGCCTGCAGGAGAACGTCCCTGGAAACGTTTTATCGATACAGCGGCGGAACACAGGAGCGATGGAAAGACCTGATCCTGTCGCACGAAGAGGCCTGTGCCTGCAGGGAGATGGGAGAGCATCTGCTTTTTGAATGGAGAAACCAGAAAAACGGAGAACAGGTAAGGCAGGAACTATTGTAATGAGAGAAACGGTAGCAGAAGAAAAGTATGGGAAACTCCGGGAACAGATCCTGACATATCTGGATGATGCATATGAAGTCAGTGATGAAGAACTGCTGGAGATGATCCGGAGAACTGCGATGCAGGATGCGGACAGCAGGATGTGCTCTATTTCAGAACGGGAACAGATGGAGCTGGAATTGTTCCATTCCTTTCGCGGTCTGGATATCTTGCAGGACCTTCTTGATGATCCGGAGGTGACGGAAATCCTGGTCAATGGTCCAAAACACATTTTTTACGAAAAGCATGGCAGCCTGTATCCGTGGGAAAAAACCTTTATTTCGGAAGAACGGTTAAACACCATGATCCAGAACATTGTCGGACGGGCCAACCGGAGTGTGAATGCATCGGAACCGATCGTAGATACCCGCCTGCCGGACGGATCACGTGTCAATGTAGTACTTGCGCCGGTTGCGGTGACCGGTCCGTGTCTTTCCATCCGCAAATTCCCGAAACAGCCGCTTTCCATGGAGAATCTGGTTTCCATGGGAGCGCTGTCGGAAGAGATTGCGGATTTCCTTAAGACCATGGTGAAAAGCGGATATAACATTTTTGTTTCGGGCGGGACAGGATCGGGAAAGACTACATTCCTGAATGCGCTCTCCCGATTTATTCCGCAGGATCAGCGGGTGATCACGATCGAAGATTCCGCAGAGCTGCAGATGCGTTCCGTTCAGAATCTGGTCCGGCTCGAGACCAGACAGGGCAACAATAATGGTGCGCATGAAATTTCCATAAGAGATCTGATCCGGACCTCTCTGAGAATGAGACCGGATCGCATCATCGTCGGAGAAGTCAGGGGCGCAGAAGCCCTCGATATGCTGCAGGCCATCAATACGGGACATAACGGCAGCATGAGCACAGGACATGCAAACAGCATTCCTGATATGCTCTCGAGACTCGAAACGATGGTTCTGATGGGAATGGATCTTCCGCTTGCGGCGATACGCGGACAGATCGCGCATGGCCTGGATCTGTTTGTTCATCTCGGAAGACTCAGGGATCACAGCAGAAAGGTTTTGGATATCAGAGAGGTATGCGGATTAAAGGAGGGAGGGATCGTATTGAATGCGTTATTCACATTTCATGAAACAGAAGAAAAGGACGGCATTATCAAAGGAACCTGGGAAAAGACGGGAACGCTTCAGAATACAGAAAAACTTAAAAATCAGGGACTTATCCTTTGACTTTTACAGCAGAAGGTTTGACTGGGTTTTGGGAGTCGGATATGCAGCATGTGCCGCGTTTTTATGTTACCGGTCGGTATTCGGACTGGCGTCTGCGGTACTGATCATTCCGTTTTATCACAAGATGCGGGAAGCGGAACGGAAGGAGAGAAGAGAGCAAACGCTGACAAAGCAGTTTTGTGACGCGATGCAGGCAGTATCTGCTTCGCTTCGGACAGGCGCATCGATAGAGCGGGCATTTTTGGATGGACAGAAGGAAGTCGCGCGGATGTATGGGAATGACACGGAATTTGCATGCGGTTTGGCGGTCGTGAACAAACGGGTGCAGATGAACGAACCGCTTGAAGAAGTGTTTTTGAAGTTTGCCTATCGAACACAGGCGCCTGAGATCATCAGCTTTGCGGAATCTTTTCGCTATGCCAAACGGAGTGGCGCAGACATGCCGCATATGATCAGGACAGTCGTTGACAGAGTCAGCGAAAAAGAGATGATCCTCGAAAATATCAGAACAATGGTATCTGCAAAACGTATGGAGCAGAAACTCATGCTTTTGCTGGTGCCGGGGGTACTGCTGTTTGTAACGGTCAGTTCGCCGGAGTATGCAAAGTCATTGTACCACGCTCTGCCGGGGATCGTTTTGATGACAGGGTGTCTTCTCGGATATCTGTTCGCGGCATGGTGGGGAAGAAGGATCGTTACGATACGGGTATAGCAGATGGAAAAGAAAAAAGTGATATGGATCATAGTGGTGATCCTGTTATTATCTGCTGCGGCTGCGGTATCTGAGCATATGGAAGCGGCGGCAGTTGCCGAAAACGGTATAGAGCGGGATCCGGTTGGCGGGACAGAACGGACAGAGGCGTTTTGGTATCGGATTGACGGACAGGAGAAAAAGGAACTCTCACTGGAGGTCTCTCCGCAGATCCTTTCAGAAGCCGAGGCAATGGACCTCTTAGAAGAAGCCAGGACAGAATGGGAGAATTCATATCTTGGACAAAATGCTTCAGCCGAGCAGGTCGATTCGGATCTTGTCTTTTCCATGCAGCTGGCAGACGGATTGGTAACGGCAAGGACTACCTCCGATCAGCTGACGGTGATCGATGAGGAAGGCAGACTGGATGTCGGAAATATCCCCAAAGAGGGGATGGTGATCTCGTTAGAGACGGTGTTTTCTTATGAAAGCTATGAGCTGACAGATGTCAGATCTGTACATGTCTGTCGGCCGAAAGAAAGCAGTGAGCAGATGCTTGCTGAAAAGATCTCAGAAGCCGTATCGAAAGCTGAGGAGACCGGGAGAGAAGAGAAGACACTTTTGCTCCCGAAGACAGTGGATGGTCATTCGATTCAATGGGGAAAACAAAAAACCGGACACTGGGCAATGGTCCTTTTGCTTGGCACAGCATTACTGGCGACTGTTTATTTCAGAGAAAAAGAGCAGATAAGAAAGCAAAAAAAGGAAAAAGAAGATCAGCTGCTCTTTGAATATCCGCAGATGATCGAACAGATCTGTCTTTTGCTGGGAAGCGGGATGACGATCCGACGGGCCTGGGAACGGATGGTGTCTGCCTACTGCAGACAAAAAGAACGGGACCGGATCCCTGACAGGCTCTTTATGGAAGAGATGACGCTCACGGAATATGAAATGAGAAAGGGACGCAGTGAAAGAGAGTGCTATGAACGGTTTGGAACGCGGATCGGTCTGGAACCATACCGGCGGTTTGCCGCAATCCTTACGAGAAATCTTGCGAAGGGAAATGCGGATATCCGCCGGCTGCTCGAAGAAGAAGCCGGACAGGCAATGACGATGCGAAAAAATACGGCACTGCGTCTGGGAGAGGAAGCCAGCACGAAACTGCTGGGACCGATGCTGATCATGTTTTTGGTCATTTTGGCAGCCGTGATCTTTCCGGCGCTGGAAAACTTTTAAAGTAAGAATAAAGGAGGAGAAACATGTTAAGAGAAGAGGGAATGCGGTTTATCGAGGAAGAAGAAGGAATCGGTGTTGTTGAGATCATTTTGATCTTAGTGGTGCTCGTGGGACTGATCGTGATCTTTAAAAAGCAGCTGACCACGCTGGTCAATAATGCGTTTAAAGGGATCTCGAATAAAGCGGGAAGCCTGGAATGAAAGTGAAAGCCGGCCTGACGGTGTTTCTGGCACTATTGATCGGCATGATGATCGCAGTGGTTTTTGGATTTTTGGAGGCTGCAAGAGTCAGCGGGTTAAAGTCAAACGCACAGATGCAAACCATGCAGGCGGCAGATTCACTTTTGTCAGAGTATCAACCGGGACTATGGAAAGATTATGATGTGCTGCTTTGGGACGCTTCCAAAAGCGGCGCGGATGGAGCGGCACTCCGGCAGAAACAGTTTCTGGATCAGAACCGGTCCGTTACGGAAGAAAAACGAATGCGATTGGAATATCCGTTTCTTGAACTGGAGGCAAGCAGAATCGTCGTGGATGCATATGAATACGCGACAGACAGAGGCGGAGAACCGTTTCGGGAACAGGCTGTGCTTGCGGCAAAAGAAGGGCTTGCAGAGACTGCTGTAAAAGAACTGTCCGATGCATTTTCACAAAAAGAAGAGGATTCCGTGCAGGAAGAAACGATTGAACAGATGGAAGAGGAAGCGGGGGAATTGGACCAAAAGCTGGAAGCAGGCGCGGAAAATACGGAAGCATCTGAAGGAGAGGATTTAGAGGAAGCGGAATCATCAGATGCAGATACGTCAGAAACGCTTTCCCTGCAGCAGAAGCATGCATTGAAAAAGGACAATCCGATCAAGTGGATGATCCGGATGAAAAAAGAAGGAATTCTGGCAGTCGTCATGCAGGACAAACCCGTCTCGGAAAAAGAAATGGAACATCCTGACATGCTTGAAAAACGGACTTTGCAGGCGGGGAATTTCATTCATGAAAAAACAGGTGGATCTGCAGATGAATTATGGTTTCTGTTGTATCTGCAGCAGCATTTTTCGGATGCGTCAAGAGAAAGCATGGGAGGCGTTTTCGATTATGAACTGGAATATCTGATTGCGGGGAAGCCAAAGGATGCTGACAACCTGAAATCAGTCGTCAACCGCCTGCTGCTGATGCGTGAGGGTGTCAATTATATTTACCTTTTGCATGATAGCGAAAAAAGCGGCGAGGCCCTTCTTTTAGCAACGGCGATCGCTTCTGCGTTTGGTCAGCCGGAGCTTGCAGAGCCCGTAAAGCATGCCATTTTGCTGGCATGGGCATATGCAGAATCAATCAGTGATGTCAGAATTTTGCTGGATGGCGGAAAGCTTTGGCCGGTCAAGACAAAAGCACAATGGCGGACCGATTTGTCTGATCTGTCCGGATCATATCATGGAGAAGAAGGGAATCCGGAAAACAGCAAGGGTCTGACTTATACGCAGTATCTGCAGCTGCTTTTGATGGCGGAAAAGAAGGATAAGGTCACCTATCGGACAATGGATATGGTCGAACAAAGAGAGGGAATCAGGATGGATCAGATGATCTCGCGGATGAAGTGCAGCTACCTGTTTGAAGCACCGCCACTGTTCTGGCGATTTGTTACGATCGGCGATCATACTTTTTCGGGATTCGCAAATCAGACAGACAGAACGATTTCCTTTTTCCCGGGAGAGCAAAACTGAATAGGCGAACCATATTGTAAGGAGGTGTCGGGGCGTGCTTTTGTACAAAAAATGCAGAAAGCATCGGGAAAGAAGACATAGCAACTGTTTAATCAATCGTATAAAAGCTCTCTCTATCAGACACATGCATTCTGATCTTTTATTCCACCACCCCTGTGTTATACGAAGAACTCATTTGCCGGGCTGTCGTGTCAAATGCACAAAGGCACGCCCCGGCGCCTCCTTTACGGTAGAAGCTGCTTTTGTACTCCCGCTCTTTTTGTTTGCGATCCTTGTGATGCTTGGGATATTTACATCTCTCCAGGTACAGAGCTGTATGTCACAGGCGCTGCAGTATTCTGCAAGAAAAACAGCGGTTTCATATATGGATGCGGAGGATCTGCAAAAAGGCATACCGTTAACGGGAGCAAGGCTGATCGCGATCCGCTATTTTCAGAAAAACGATGGCTGGTCAGATGTGATCGCAGGCGGAATGGCCGGAATCTCTTTTCGGGGATCAGATCTTTCCGGTGAATATGTGCATCTGTGCGCTTCCTACCAGGTGAAGCTGCCGATTACGTTCTGGAGGATCAGGTCTTTGCCGGTCACGCAGTGTGTGTCTGCCAGAAAATGGATCGGAGAGACAGATGGTTCGGGGACGGGAGCAGATGCTGATGACGGATACGTTTACGTGACAGAATACGGGACTGCCTACCATAAGGATCTGAGCTGTCCATATCTGGATCTGAGTATCCGTGCGGTTTCGGCGGCAGGTGTATCGAAGAACCGCAATCTGGATGGGGGAAAATACTATGCGTGTGGCTGCTGTAACGGAAATGAGAGCACAGTATATGTCACAGATTATGGGACGGAATATCACAGCAAGCTTTCCTGCAGCCATCTTGTAAGATCCATCCACAGGGTGGAAGAAGGCAATGCGGGCGGTCTGCATGCCTGCCCGAAGTGTGCAGGCGGGGGGAATGAAAAATAAGTGATCGGGACAGTTGAGCAGAGTATAGATAGAGGATAGATATATGGCAGCAGAAATCATATTGGGCGCATTCCTGGGTCTGCTTTCGCTGGAGGATTTGAAAAAGAAAGAGGTTTCTTTCTATCTGTTGGGGGCAGCAGCGGGAACCGGTCTGATCGTTTTGATCAGTCAGACCTTTGCAGGCTGGCCCGACCTGTTGTTCCGTTTGCTTCCGGGCGCGGCACTTTTATTGTTTGCCGCAGTGTCACGGGGGAAAGTCGGGGAGGGAGACGGTATGGTGTTTCTGGCGATCGGTCTTTACTGCACATTTGATCAGGTCATCAGTCTGATGGCCGGGGCATTTTTGGTGTCTTTGATGACAGCGGTGTTCCTTCTTATCGTCAGGAAGAAAGCAAAAACGGATACGTTTCCTTTTGTGCCCTGCATTTTTCTGGTATATATGACCGGATTCGTTTTGCATCTGAAAAGCCTGGCGGGATAGCCACGGCCATTTTGACCAAGTGGTGAAACAAACAGTTTGTGGAGGGAAAAGTGAGAGCTTCATTTACGGTAGAAGCGGCTATGATCATGCCGGTGGTTATTATCCTGTTGATCTTTATGCTGCATCTTACGATCGGTCTGTATGAGAACGTATCGGAAGCAGCGGAAAATATAACGAGTGTAGAAAAACTGGATTCTGTAAAAACATTTCGCGGATTGTCTACAGGAAAAGAACTGATGGAAGGACTGACAGATGGATTTTAAATATACACGGACAGCATCCTGCAGTTATATGACATTAAAGGATGCCGGATATACATATGAACCCTATAAAATGCAAATGCTTTTGAACAATAAGATCCCTGGACTGCTTGATATGAAAGTGATATCGGAGAATGGCATATCGGAATACTGGTATGACATTACGGGGCTGCAGCCTTTGGACTTTCTGACGGAAAAGGGGAAGATCGGCTGGGAGCAGCTTTGTATGATCATCCGCGGTATTTGTGATGTCAAACTGACACTTGAAAAATATCTTCTGGATGCGGATGATCTGATCTATGACAGTAAGCGGTTCTTCCGGGACCGAAAAACAGAGAAGCTTCTGTTTTGCTATGTGCCGGGACTGAAAGGTCAGCAGACAAACGGAATGCTTTCTCTTCTTGAAACCATCCTGGAACGTCTGGATCATAATGATCCGAGAGTGGTACGTGCGGGGTATGAATTATATGAGTCGTGTGCCGAAGGAGAAGCCGGTGTTGAGAAGATGCTCCAATGTCTGCAATCACAGGAGACAAGGACATCGCTCCCGATAATCCCGGAAACAGGACATATATATCCGGAACGAGCTGAAAACGGGCCGAACCTCTTCACGGATCCGGTGAAGAAACCCGTCATGCAGGCCAGGGAAGAAATGGCCTGGCCTGTCTCTGAGGAATCACATAAATCAAAAAAGCCATTTACGGGGAGACGGAAACGAAAAAAAGAGGTACAAGAGGATTCGGATTTCTGGACAGAAGATGATTTTGCACAGATGAAGGAAATCGGAAGATGGGACAAGCCTCCTTCGCCCGCCGTCAAACAGTCACCGCCTGTTATCAGACATGTTCAGGAGGATCATCCGACAGAATTGTTTTCAGAAGCGACAGGACCGGGCAGGATCCGTTTGATCTATCGGGGCGACGGACATGAACAGGACCTGAAGCCGCAGACGTTTCCTTTCCTGATCGGTAAAAAAGAAGGGAACGCCGATGGGCTGATTCGTGCACGAACCGTAAGCAGGGTACACGCAAAAATCTACAAAGAAGATAGTAGTTTTTATCTTGAGGATGCGAATTCCACAAACGGTACATATGTGAATGGAGAACTATTGCCCTGCCATACCTCATATCCGCTGCGCCAGGCAGACAGGGTTATATTTGGTGATCAGGAGTATCAGGTCGCTTTGCTTCCGTAAAAGATTTTGGTATAATTCAGATAGCAGTTCCAAATGTTTTAGAAATATGTGGAGAGAACTGATGCGTAATCTGTAGAGGAAGCAACAGGAGGATGGAAGCGATGAAAGATGACAATTGTATTTTCTGTAAACTGGCAAACGGAGATATTCCGACACGTTCGATCTATGAAGACGATACGTTCCGTGTCTTCCTGGATGCGGCACCGGCGACAAAAGGGCATGCGCTCATAGTTCCAAAGGATCATGCGGCAAATCTTTATGAACTGCCTGAAGAGACGGCCGGGAAGGCATTGATCCTGGCAAAGAAGATGGCGACGCATATGACAGAAAAGCTTGGCTGCGACGGTTTTAATGTCGTTCAGAACAACGGCGAGATCGCCGGGCAGACGGTCTTCCATTTTCATATGCACCTGATCCCGCGTTATAAAGGCGATGCCAATATGGATCGCTTTGTATGGAATCCAACATCGCCTTCCGATGCGGAACTTGACGCCGTGCAGACGGCGTTGAAGCTCGATTAAAAAATATACTTTTTTGCTATTGCTAAAATAAGATACCACACAGTTGCTGCACATTGTTTTCACTTGCCGTTTGCAAAGTGTTTCCAAACAAGTTTTCTGCGGTTTCTAAGGGGTACGTCTCATAGTCGTTGGTGTTTTTTGATAAAAACACCACTCCTATTCGTCCAATATTTATAGCGGATAATAAATATTGCCCCCTTAGAAGCCGTGTAACCTTGCGGAAACACTAATGCTCTCGCTACGTGAAAAGCAATGATACAGCAATCTGTTGTGGTATTTTTTCATACAAAGACAATAATGTTTTTTGAAGATAATAATTAAAGCGTCAATTCTCAGCCATGTTTGTTTTTCTTTTGCGACGAGCAGTTAGTGTTTTGGTAAGGTGTCAAATTCGGAAAAGGGGCAGAATTTGTGATCCGACACAAATTCTGAAGCGTGATGAGACGAGTTGTTATCAAAGAACTCGTCGAATAAAGCGGTACCCTTTGGAGAATGTGAACAGCTTATCAAAAACACTCTGCGCAGGAGACTTGAAAAATAAACATGGTTGAGAATGACGCTATATTAGTATTCTCAAAAAGTATAAGTTGTTCTTATGCGTTCCCGGTGCCGGCGTCTTTTTCTTCGCCGGTGCCGATTGTTTTTTCAATCAGTTCTACGATCGTTGAGATGGCATCAAGCTGTGCGCTCTGTGACATCGCATCGATGTAGGACTGTTTGTTTTCCCAGAGAGACCGGATCGCAGTCAGGAGCTTTTCGTCTGTCATCTCATCTTCCTCGATCACAACACTAAAGCCCTGTTTTTCAAAAGATCTTGCGTTCAGGATCTGGTCACCGCGGCTTGCTGCCTTTGAAAGCGGGATCAGGATATTTGGTTTATGGAGTGCTAAAAGCTCACAGATCGAATTGGCACCGGCACGGGAAATCACAATCTCTGAAAGTGCCATCACGTCGGGGAGCTCTTTGCCGAGATATTCATACTGGCGATAGCCTTCTGTGCCGTCAAGAGACGGATCCAGATGCCCTTTTCCGCAAAGGTGGATGATCTGGAAATGTGCCAGAAGTTCGGGAAGCAGACTGCGGACGGTCTGGTTTAAGAACGCAGAGCCCAGACTTCCGCCGATCACAAGCAGCGTCGGCTTGTTACCTGTCAGTCCGGTGAATTCTTTTGCGCGCGCAGGACTTCCTTCAAACAGCTCTTTCCGGATCGGAGAACCGGATAAGATGGCACGGCCTTCCGGAAGGTAGGGAATCGTTTCCGGGAAATTGCAGCAGACCCAGGAAGCTGCCGGGAAGGCGATCTTATTGGCAAGCCCGGGAGTCAGATCAGACTCATGAATGATGACGGGGATGTGCTTATGCTTTGCGGCAAGCACAACGGGAACGCTGACATAGCCGCCTTTGGAAAAGACAATGTCGGGTTTGAGCTTCCGCAGAAGACGGCGTGCCTGTCCGTATCCTTTTAAGACCCGGAAGGGATCTGACATGTTTTTCAGATCGATATAGCGACGCAGCTTTCCGGAAGAGATACCGGCGTACGGGATGCCGATATCCTGGATCAGTGTTTTTTCAATTCCCTCATAAGAACCGACATAGTAGATCTTATAGCCGGCTTCTTTCAACTGTGGGATCAGTGCGATATTCGGTGTAACATGTCCGGCGGTTCCACCGCCTGTAAGCAATATTTTTTTCATGGAAAATCCATCCTTTTTTGTGGTTTGAATAATAGTTAAAGGGATTATACTCTTTTTTTGCGAAAAAAGGAATCCTCTGTTATACTATTTACACATATGTGCTGATTGGGAAGCACAAACATGGCCATAACAGATTCAGAGGCAAAAATGCCCGGACAAGGGGGACAATAATGGGAAATGTAAGATTTGATTATTCGAAAACAGCACCGTTCATCAGCGAAGATGAAATGGGCTTTATCAAAGGGCAGACGGAGGCGGCACGGGAGCTTCTGCTTTCCGGTAAGGGCGCCGGTAATGATTACATCGGCTGGATCAACCTGCCAGTTGATTATGATAAAGAAGAGTTTGACAGAATCCTTGCTGCAGCAGAGCGGATCAAACAGGATTCTGAGGTGCTTGTTGTGATCGGAATCGGCGGTTCTTATCTTGGCGCGCGCGCAGCGATCGAGTTCCTTCGTCCGGATTTTTATAATAATCTTCCAAAAGAAGTGCGCAAGACACCGGAGATCTATTTTGCAGGAAACAACATCAGCGGTTCTTATCTGGAGAACCTTCTTGCCGTCATCGGTGACAGGGATTATTCCGTTAATGTGATCTCAAAATCAGGTACGACCACAGAACCTGCGATCGCGTTCCGTATCTTTAAAGAGAAACTCGAAGAAAAATACGGAAAAGAAGAGGCAGCGAAGCGAATCTATGCGACGACAGACAAGGCAAGGGGCGCACTGAAAGGTCTGGCTGATGAAGAAGGCTATGAGACCTTTGTTGTGCCGGATGACATCGGCGGCCGGTTCTCTGTTCTGACAGCAGTAGGCCTTTTACCGATCGCTGTCAGCGGTGCAGATATTACAAAACTGATGGAAGGCGCAGCAGAGGGCAGAAAGCGTGCAATGGAGCTCCCGTTTGAAGAAAATGATGCGATGAAATATGCTGCTGTCCGTACGATCTTGAACAAAAAAGGAAAGAATATTGAGATTCTGGCAAACTATGAGCCGCGTCTGCATTATGTGGCAGAGTGGTGGAAGCAGCTGATGGGAGAAAGTGAAGGAAAGGATCAGAAGGGTATCTTCCCGGCATCCGTTGATCTGACGACAGACCTGCATTCCATGGGCCAGTTTATCCAGGACGGCAGCCGGATCATGTTTGAAACCGTACTTCACGTAGAGAACCCGGACGGACATGTAGAGATCCGCGAAGAAGCAAAGGATCTTGACGGACTGAATTATCTGGCAGGAAAAGATATGGCATTTGTCAATGAATGTGCGATGAATGGAACGATGCTTGCGCATACAGACGGCGCGACTCCGAACCTTCTGGTTCACATTCCGGATATGTGCGAGAAATCGCTTGGCCAGCTGTTCTATTTCTTTGAATTTGCTGTTGGCGTCAGTGGCTATCTGCTCGCTGTGAATCCGTTCAACCAGCCAGGCGTTGAAAGTTACAAGAAAAACATGTTCGCATTACTTGGCAAGCCGGGATACGAAGAGATGGGAGATGCCCTTCGTGAACGGATCTAGGTTTTGTTTTCCGTAAAGGAGGAACTGTCATGACAGATGCAACGTTGTTTTCCGATATATCATCCAATCCGATGCTCTGGATTTGGGTCGTTATTATCGCAGGAAGCATAATCGCGGAGATCGCTACGCTTGGCCTGACAACCATTTGGTTTGCCGGCGGCGCAGCTGTAGCATTGGGGACATCCATCGCCGGCGGCAGTATCTGGCTGCAGATCATACTGTTTATCATCGTATCGGTCGTATTAATGATCCTGATCCGTCCTTATGCAAAAAAGAGGTTCAATAACAGACGGGTTGCAACAAATGTTGACAGTATCCTCGGGCAGACAGGAATTGTGATCAATGAGATCGACAATCTGCAGTCGCAGGGACTGGTCAAGATCGGCGGGCAGGAATGGACTGCACGGAGCATGTATTCCGGTGAAACCATTGCGCCCGGAGAAGAGGTTATCGTTGATCGTGTAGAGGGTGTGAAAGTTATCGTTCGGAAGAAAGAAGGAGGAGAATAGAATGCCAATGGTTGCTGTTATCATTATTGTCATTATCATTATCATTATTCTTGCATCCTGTATCAAGATCGTTCCACAGGCACATGCGTTTGTCCTGGAGCGGCTCGGTGCTTATCAGGCGACATGGGATGTCGGGCTACACTTTAAGGTTCCGTTTATCGACCGTGTGGCGAAGCGTGTGCTGTTAAAAGAGCAGGTGGTGGATTTCGCACCGCAGCCGGTGATCACGAAGGATAACGTTACGATGCGGATCGATACGGTTGTCTTTTTCCAGATCACAGATCCGAAGCTTTATGCATATGGTGTAGAAAATCCGATCTCCGCGATCGAGAATCTGACCGCGACGACACTTCGTAATATCATCGGTGATCTTGAGCTTGATGAAACACTGACTTCGAGAGAGACGATCAACACGAAGATGCGTGCGACGCTGGATGAAGCGACGGACCCGTGGGGCATCAAGGTAAACCGTGTTGAGCTGAAAAACATCATACCGCCGCAGGCGATCCAGGATGCGATGGAGAAGCAGATGAAGGCGGAGCGTGAGCGCCGTGAGGCGATCCTTCGCGCAGAGGGTGAAAAGAAGTCAACGATCCTTGTTGCGGAAGGAAAGAAAGAATCCGCGATCCTGGATGCAGAGGCAGAAAAGCAGGCTGCGATCCTACGCGCGGAAGCGAAAAAAGAAGCAACGATCAAAGAAGCAGAAGGACAGTCGGAGGCGATCATCAAGATCCAGCAGGCAAATGCAGACGGTCTGCGTTTCTTAAGAGAAGCCCAGCCGGATGAAGCAGTCCTTCGGTTAAAGAGTCTGGAAGCATTTGCAAAAGCAGCTGACGGCAGATCTTCAAAGATCATCATTCCGTCAGAGATCCAGGGCATTGCAGGGCTGGCTAAGTCAGTCGTTGAAATTGTAAAAGAACCACAAGAGGAGAACCATGAGTAGTTTAAAAGGCAGACATTTTTTGAAACTGTTGGATTTCACACCGGATGAGATCCTGCACATGATCGATCTGGCAGCAGATTTAAAGAAAAAGAAAAAAGAAGGAACGCTGCACGCGTACCATCGCGGAAAAAACGTTGCACTGATCTTTGAAAAGACAAGTACCAGAACACGCTGTTCCTTTGAAGTGGCAGCCAGCGATCTGGGCATGCACAGCACTTTTCTTGATCCGACTGCTTCACAGATTGGCAAAAAAGAAAGCATCGCGGATACGGCACGTGTACTGGGCCGGATGTATGATGGCATCGAATATCGCGGATACGGTCAGGAGATCGTTGAAGAACTGGCAAAATATGCAGGCGTTCCTGTCTGGAACGGCCTGACGAATGAGTTCCATCCGACGCAGATGCTGGCGGATGTGTTGACGATCAGGGAGCATTGCGGAAAGATCAAAGGCATTAAGCTTGCGTATATGGGAGATGCCCGCTACAACATGGGGAATTCCCTGATGGTCGTAAGCGCAAAGCTCGGCATGCATTTTACTGCATGCACCAGCAAAAAGTATTTTCCGGACGAGGCACTGGTTGCGCAGTGCCGTGAGATCGCAAAAGAGACAGGCGGCAGCATCACATTGACAGAGGATGCCATGGAAGGCGTTAAGGGCGCGGATATCATCTATACGGATGTCTGGGTTTCAATGGGTGAGCCGGATGAAGTCTGGGAAGAGCGGATCAAGGACCTTTTGCCGTATCAGGTCAACCGCGCACTGATGGAAGCGGCAGGACCGCAGGTGAAGTTTATGCATTGTCTTCCGGCATTCCATGATCTGAACACAGGGATCGGACAAAAGATCAATGAAAAGTTCGGACTGGATGCGATGGAAGTCACAGATGAAGTGTTTGAGAGCCCGCAGTCGATCGTATTTGACGAAGCGGAAAACCGCATGCATACGATCAAGGCAGTGATGCTTGCGACACTTGGTGAACCGGAGAGTGAAGATTGAAAGAAAAGATTCGGACGATCCTGATGGAAAGAGGTGGGTTTGTTTCCGGCCAGGAACTTTCAGAACTCCTTGGTGTTTCAAGGACAGCTGTCTGGAAAGCGATCCGCCAGCTTGAAGAAGCGGGGTATGAGATCGAAGCGGTCCGCAACAAAGGGTACCGGCTTGTATCAGAACCGGATCTTTTGACGGCGGAAGCGATCTCTGCAAGGCTGTGCACGAAATGGGCCGGGCAGGAGATCCTTTCCTTTGACGAGATCGATTCGACCAATAACGAGGTAAAACGCAGGGCAGAAGCCGCTGCCGGACACGGACTGCTTGCCGTGTCAGAAGTACAGACTGCAGGCAGAGGCAGAATGGGGCGCCCATGGAGTTCTCCTGCCGGAAGCGGAATCTGGATGTCACTTTTGCTGCGGCCGGCACTGGCACCGATACAGGCCTCCGGTTTGACACTGGTGATGGCACTTGCAGTCAGAGAAGCGATCGTAACGATGACCGGTGCGGCGTGCGGGATCAAGTGGCCGAATGACATCGTTTCCGAGGGCAGGAAGGTCTGCGGGATCCTGACAGAAATGAGTGCAGAGCCAGACCGGATCAATCATATCGTGATCGGTGTCGGGATCAACGTGACAGATGATTCTTTCCCGGAAGAAATCTGCGACAGAGCCATTTCTATCTGGCAGATCTGTGGACAGAAGATCCGGCGGGCAGAGCTGATCGCAGAGATCTTAAAACAGTTTGAGTTATTTTTTGACCGGTATCTGCAAAATGGTGACATGTCTGCGCTGCTGGAGGATTATAATGCGGCACTCATCAACCGCGGACAAAAGGTTCGTGTGCTGGATCCGGCAGGAGAATATGAAGCCGTTGCAGAAGGGATCAATGCAAGCGGTGCACTCATCGTCGAAAAAGACGGGATGAGAAAAGAGATCATATCCGGCGAAGTGTCGGTGCGGGGTGTATATGGATATGTATGATTCACGAGTCGTTTTATGTGCGGCCAGTGCATATGACAAAAAATATTATCTGAATCCGCAGTTTGACGGATTGCCGCAGGGCGTAAAAGAGGATCTGCAGATCATGTGCGTACTGTTTACGGAGGATGTGGGCGGTATCGTATCTTTGTATTTTGACGAAGAAGGAAACCTTCAGATCGAAACAGATGCAGCGGAAGAAGATATTTTGTATGATGAGATCGGAAGCGCGCTGAAGGTTAAGCAGATGCGGACAGAGAAACGAGATCTTTTAGAAGGTCTGGAAATGTATTATCAGATTGTTTGGAGACAGGGGGATGACAGATGCTTTTAACGATTGATATCGGAAATACCAACTTCACACTAGGTGTATTTAAAGGGGAGGAGTTGGTTACAACCTTTCGCATGACGACAAAATCAGCCCGTACTTCAGATGAATATGCGATGATCATGCTGGATCTTTTAAGTTACAACAATGTGGCTATGGAAGACATCTCGGATGTGATCATTGCCTCTGTTGTGCCGAATATCATGCATTCCATGACAAGTGCATGTGTCAAATATTTAAATGCGACACCGATCATCGTGCAGGCAGGGATCCGGACAGGAATCCGTGTCTGCAATAAAAATCCACAGAGTGTCGGCGCAGACCGTATCGTGGATGCTGCTGCGGCATATGGCCTTTATGGCGGCCCTGTGATCGTGATCGATTACGGCACAGCGACGACATTTGACCTGATCACAGAGGACGGCGCTTTTATCGCCGGTGTGACTGCTCCGGGAATCCGTTCCTCCGCACAGTCACTGTGGAGCAATACGGCAAAGCTACCGGAGTTTGAGATCGTAAAGCCGGAAAGCATCCTGGCACAGGATACCATCACAAGTATGCAGGCAGGTGTCGTTTACGGACAGATCGGACAGACGGAATATATCGTCAATCAGATGAAAAAGGAATCCGGTTTGGAAAACATTAAAGTCGTTGCGACCGGCGGCCTTGGTGTTCTGATCAACAAAGAGACCGATGTGATCGACATCTATGATCCGAATCTGACACTTTACGGACTGCGGATCGTGTTTGAGAAACAGGGGAAAAAGTGAAGCAGCTTAACGTAGGAAATGTAACATTAGAGAATAACCTGATCCTTGCGCCGATGGCAGGTGTGACAGATCTTTCGTTCCGGCTTCTCTGCAAAGAGCAGGGAGCCGGACTTGTTTGTATGGAAATGGTCAGTGCAAAGGCGATCCATTTCCGGAACAAGAACACGCAGAAGCTGATGGAAACATCTGCAACAGAGCATCCTGTTTCCCTCCAGCTGTTCGGATCAGATCCGGATATCATAGCAGAAGTCGCGTCACAGATTCAGGATCAGCCGTTTGACATCCTGGATTTTAATATGGGGTGTCCGGTCCCGAAGGTCGTCAACAATGGTGAGGGGTCGGCGCTTATGAAAGATCCGAAGCTCGTACGGGAAATCCTTGCAAAACTGGTCAAAGCCAGCAAAAAGCCTGTCACGGTAAAGATCCGCAAAGGATTTGACGAAGACCATGTCAATGCCGTGGAGATCGCAAAGATCGCGGAGGACTGCGGGGTGGCTGCGGTTGCAGTTCATGGAAGAACAAGGCAGCAGTACTATTCCGGAAAGGCAGACTGGGAGATCATCAGACAGGTAAAGGAAGCGATTTCAATTCCTGTCATCGGGAACGGAGACCTGTCCTGCGCAGAGGATGTTTTACGCATGCAAAAAGAAACCGGATGTGACGGCTTTATGATCGGGCGTGCGGTACGGGGGAATCCCTGGATCTTTGCACAGATCAAACATAAGATCGAAACAGGAGAAGATCTGCCCAAACCTCCCGCGAAGGAGGTCGTAGAAATGATCCTCCGGCATGCGGACCTGATTCTGGAAAACAAAGGAGAATACATCGGGATCCGCGAAATGCGAAAACATGCTGCATGGTATACGGCAGGTTTAAGGAATGCTTCTCATATCAGGGGACGGATCAATGAGGTTCAGACCAGGGACGAACTGGAAGAGGTCATGATGCAGCTGCTGGCTGTGTAAAAAAACGTAAAGACAGAAAAGTGTGGAAGGTAAAATGATCGTTCAAAAGACTATAGAAGAGCTGGAGGCGGATATCGGCAGAAAACTTGTTATCGATATGCGCCGTGCAGATGAATTTGAAAAAGACAGTTATCCGGGGGCCGTCAATATGGAGTGGCAAAATACGGATGATTTTATTGCAGAGCACAAAGCAGAGCTCCCGCATGATGCGCCGATCTATCTGTTTTGCAGAAGCGGAAGGCAAAGCCGGGAACTGGCGGAAGAGCTGAATGATGCGGGATATCAGGCTTACAGCATTGACGGCGGGTATCTGTCATGGCTTCGTATCTGCCTTCGCAGACACAAGGCATATCTTCCGGAAGCAGACCAGATTTGTGCCGATATTGAGCGCAGCATTGTGAAAAAATTCCGGAAGGAGATCTGGAGAAAGTTTACCAAAGCAATCAATGAGTATGAGCTGATCAAAGACGGAGACCGGATCGCTGTATGTATTTCCGGTGGCAAGGATTCCATGCTGATGGCTAAGCTCTTTCAGGAGCTGGAGCGCCATGGGAAAAAGAATTTTGAGACGGTCTTTCTGGTGATGGATCCCGGATATAATGAGGAGAACGCACTGGCGGTAAAAAACAATGCGAAGCTTTTACATGTGCCGATCACGGTCTTCTCATCAGATATTTTTGACATCGTGACGGATATTGAGGATTCGCCATGCTATCTTTGCGCCCGGATGCGGCGCGGCCATTTGTATGCAAAAGCAAAGGAGCTGGGGTGCAACAAGATCGCTCTGGGGCATCATTTCGACGATGTCATCGAGACCATTTTGATGGGGATGCTCTATGGCGGACAGATCCAGACGATGATGCCAAAGCTGCACAGCACGAATTTTGAAGGAATGGAGCTGATCCGCCCCATGTATCTGATCCGTGAAGACGATATCAGACACTGGAGGGATTACAACAAATTGCATTTTATTCAATGTGCCTGCCGGTTTACTGACAGCTGTTCTCTGGAAGGGGGGACAGAAAGCGGATCGAAGCGCGCAGAAGTGAAAGCGCTGATCCGTGAACTGGCAAAGAAGAGTCCGTATATTGAAAAAAATATTTTCCGCAGTGTCGAAAATGTCAATCTGAAAACGATCATCGCCTATAAAGAAGATGGCGTAAAGCACAGCTTTCTGGATACGTATGAAAAAGATTGACTTTATTAGAAGAAATCGTTATAATACACTCCGTGTCGATGCCTTACGATCGACATTTTCTTTTGTTTTTTGTGGAGGAAATTGGAAATGGAAAAAAAGACACTGTTGACCCAGGAAGGTCATCAGAAACTGCAGGATGAGCTGCATGAACTCAAGGTAGTCCGTCGTAAAGAGATTGCACAGAAGATCAAAGAAGCAAGAGAACAGGGTGATCTCTCTGAGAATGCGGAATATGATGCAGCGAAAGATGAGCAGCGTGAGATCGAGACCAGAATCGAAACGATCGAAGAGCTTCTCAAGAATGCTGAGGTTGTCAGCAATGATGCGATCGACACAGAGAAAGTCAGTGTCGGATGTACTGTTAAAATCCTTGATTGTGAATTTGACGAGGAACTGGAGTATCAGCTGGTGGGTTCAACAGAGGCAAACAGTCTGAGGGGTAAGATTTCCAACGAATCTCCGGTCGGACAGGCATTATTAGGCAGAAAAGTAGGCGAGACCGTAGATGTGGAGACCCAGACAGGCGTTTTCCAGTATAAGGTACTGGCCATTCAGGGATAGACGTAGAATATTTGCGGAGGAAAAGAATCAATGGCAAAGCCAAACAACGGACAGGAGCCGGATCTGAATCAGATCTTGAAAAACCGGCGTGAAAAGTTAAAAAACCTTCAGGAAGCCGGCAAGGACCCGTTCCAGATCACAAAGTACAACATGACCCATCATAGTAAGGAGATCAAGGACAACTATGATGCGCTGGAAGGCAAGGAAGTATCTGTTGCCGGACGTATCATGCTCAAACGCGTGATGGGTAAGGCTTCTTTTTGCCATATCCGCGATAAGCAGGGCGACATTCAGGCATATGTTGCAAGAGACAATGTCGGAGAAGACAGCTATAAGGATTTCAAAAAGTATGATATCGGCGATATCGTCGGAATCCGTGGAGAAGTATTTAAGACAAAGACAGGCGAGATCTCTGTTCATGCTGTTGAAGTAACACTTCTTTCAAAGAGCCTGCAGGTGCTTCCGGAGAAGTTCCACGGTCTGACAGATACGGACCTGCGTTATCGTCAGCGTTACGTGGATCTGATCATGAACGAGGAAGTGCGCGATACATTCATCAAGCGTTCCCAGATCATCAAAGAGATCCGGAACTTCTTAGACGAGCGCGATTTCATGGAAGTCGAGACACCGATGCTCGTTTCCAATGCGGGCGGTGCAGCAGCACGTCCGTTTGAGACGCACTACAATGCGCTTGATGAGGATGTAAAGCTTCGTATCTCTCTGGAACTTTACTTAAAGCGTCTGATCGTTGGCGGATTAGAGCGTGTCTATGAGATTGGCCGTGTATTCCGTAACGAGGGCGTCGATACCCGTCACAATCCGGAATTTACGCTGATGGAGCTGTATCAGGCTTACACAGATTATTATGGCATGATGGAGCTGACCGAGAGCATGTTCCGTCATCTGGCAAAGAAAGTCTGCGGTGATACCAAGATCACCTACAAGGGAACCGAGATCGATCTGGGCAAACCGTTTGGCCGTCTGACCATGAATGATGCCATCAAGAAATACGCAGGGATTGATTTCGAAGAGATCAAAACCGATGAAGAAGCGCGTGCACTCGCAAAAGAGAAAGGCATTGAGATCGAACCGCACCATAAGCGCGGTGACATCATCAATCTGTTCTTCGATGAATACTGTGAGGAGAAGCTGATCCAGCCGGTCTTCATCATGGACCATCCGATCGAGATCTCTCCGCTGACAAAGAAAAAGCCGGATGACCCGACGAAGGTAGAGCGTTTTGAGCTTTACATCAACGGCTGGGAGATGTGTAACGCATACTCTGAGTTAAACGATCCGATCGATCAGCGCGAGCGCTTTGCAGCACAGGATGCAAATGCGGAAGCTGGCGATGAGGAAGCGCAGCACACTGATGAAGACTTCCTGAATGCTCTGGAAGTCGGTATGCCGCCGACCGGCGGAATCGGCTACGGTATCGACCGGCTGGTTATGCTGCTGACGGATTCCGAGGCGATCAGGGATGTCATCGCATTCCCGACACTGAAGAGTCTGGATAAATAAGAATAGAAATTGAAAAAAATCACGCAGGCGTGTCTAAAAGGACACGTCTGCGTTTTTTATTGAAAAATTGAAAACAGGATATATTATGAAATGATCTCCAGCTCTCTTCGTAAAAACAGCATCAAAAGCTGGCGGATCTGTTCATGATCCGCATCAGATTTGCCGGCTTCTTTGGCAAGTGATGCGACCCAGCCCTGCTCCTTCGGGCTTAAGAGCCGTTCATAGACTTCGTCCTCATTAAAGAATTCCGCACCGATGGTATTGTTTTCATAATGAAGTGTGTAAGTGTCGCCTTCCATCAAGATCTGAAATGTATAGGACAGATCAGCGCTCGTTGTGACTTGAGACGGCAGATGCAGTTCGATGGCTTCCGGCAGTTCGGGTAAGGAATCGTCAGAACCGTTGAATTTGACAAATGTCACTTCCTGGTGCGGCAGGAACAGATCGTCATAGCGTCTTTCCATAGCCATATCAAAGCCAGGTATGATGGAAAGCACCTCTGCCCAGTCATTACATGGAAGCTTTTGGAGTGCTCTTTTGAGCGGAAGTTCAGGTTTCAGGTCCTCATCCCGGATGTTTTTGATCAGCCTTAAGATCCGGTTATTCCAGACCTTGGTGGTGTTCATATCATAATAATACGCCAGACCGGTGCCGGTATGATTGTCGACAGAGTAGTAGACGTTGCCTGTTAAAAGATCGATATCCAGACTGCGTGTTACCTGTTCATTTTCTTCTAACGTAAGCAGATGAAACCAGGCGCGTTTTCCGACCAGGATCTTGTAGGCGCCTTTCTCATCCTGATAGTTCAGACACCCGCCGTTTAAAAAGGCTGTGTATTGACCGTTCAGTTTGCTGTGCTTGATATATTCCATATGCGTCCTCCAAACTGCTCTAACTATATCTCATTTTTTGAGAATTCTCAATTCTATATCAAAATTGTATATTGAAATTTCACCATTTTTCATTATGATATTTACTATGATGCTTTATCAGAGTGACTTAGATTACGTTTTCATGGAGGTTTTTTATGTGTGGAATCGTAGGATACATAGGAAAAAAACAGGCAGCACCGATTCTTCTGGAAGGGCTTTCCAAACTTGAATACAGAGGATACGATTCGGCAGGTATTGCCGTCAGAGACGGTGAAAACCTGGCGGAAGTCGTCAAGTCGACCGGAAAGCTGGTCAACCTTTCTGAGATGACGGATGAGGGCAGAGCGGTGCCCGGAACATGTGGGATCGGACATACCCGCTGGGCAACACATGGTGAGCCGAGCAAGGTGAATGCGCACCCGCATGTGAGCGGTAACTGTACCGGATCCGGTTCCGGTGAAGTGGAATCGGAAGTCGTCGGTGTCCATAATGGGATCATCGAAAACTATCAGGAGCTGACCGATAAGCTGCTTCGTCATGGATATAAGTTTTACAGCCAGACGGATACAGAGGTTGTAATCAAGCTGGTGGATTATTACTATAAGAAATACAAGGTCGGCCCGATCGATGCGATCGCAAAGACCATGGTCCGTGTCCGCGGCTCATATGCACTGGCAGTGATGTTTAAAGATTATCCGGGCGAGATCTATGTGGCCAGAAAAGACAGCCCGATGATCATCGGTGTTACGGATGAAGATACGTATGTCGCTTCTGATGTGCCGGCCATTCTGAAATATACCAGAAATGTGTATTATATCGGCAACCTTGAGATGGCAAGACTTGCCGGCGGCGAAGCCACTTTTTATGATCTGAACGGTGACGTGGTGGAAAAAGAGCTCACCGAGGTCAAGTGGGACGCGCAGGCGGCAGAAAAAGACGGCTTTGAGCATTTCCTGATGAAGGAAATCCATGAGCAGCCAAAGGCTGTGCGGGATACATTGAATTCTGTCTGGAAGGAGAACCGGTTTGATTTCTCGGAGATCGGTCTGACGGATGAAGAGATTTCCGGATTCTCTCAGATCTATATTACGGCATGCGGATCCGCTTATCATGTCGCAGTTGCAGCGCAGTATGCGATTGAGGATATCGCGGGCATTCCTGTTCGCGTTGAACTGGCGTCGGAGTTCCGCTACAGAAAGATGCTGTTTGACCCGAACGCACTTGTGATCGTGATCAGCCAGTCCGGGGAGACGGCCGATACGCTTGCAGCGTTACGAGAATCGAATGCACAGGGGGTAAAAACCCTTGCGATCGTCAACGTGATCGGCAGCAGTATTGCCAGAGAAGCAGGCAGTGTATTCTACACGATGGCAGGTCCGGAGATCTCTGTTGCAACCACAAAAGCATATTCGTCCCAGTTGATCGCCTGCTATATCATCGCGATGCAGTTTGGCCTTGTAAGAGGAACACTGACACAGGAGTGTTATGATGAAATGGCACAGGAGCTGTTTGCCCTGCCTGACAAGATCGCAAGAATCCTGGAAGAGAAAGAGCGGATTCAGTGGTTCGCGGCAAAATTCGCAAATGCTTCCGATGCATTCTTTATCGGACGAGGCATTGATTACGCGATCAGTATGGAAGGCAGTCTTAAGATGAAGGAGATTTCCTATATCCACAGCGAAGCTTATGCGGCAGGAGAGTTGAAGCATGGCACGATCAGTCTGATCGAGGAAGGAACCTTTGTGATCGGTATCCTGACGCAGTCCGGATTGTTTGAAAAAACGATTTCCAATATGCTCGAGTGCCGTTCGCGTGGCGCATATCTTCTGGGTGTGACCAGCTACGGGAATTATTCCGTGGAAGACAATGCTGATTTTACGGTTTACATTCCGAAAACGGATGAGCATTTTGCGGCTTCACTTGCAGTCGTTCCGCTGCAGCTGCTTGGCTATTACTTAAGTGTTGCGCGCGGCCTTGATGTTGATAAACCGCGTAATCTTGCAAAAAGTGTCACCGTAGAGTGAAAATCTTGCAAAAAGTAAGACCGTAGGTTATAATAACTCGAATGTGAAAATTTACACATTCGGGTTATTTTTTAAAATAGGTTCCTGTTTTTAAGGAGGAAAAGGAAGCTATTAGCGCCAGGACCCTGACGGGTTGACGAGGTTGGCAGTGATCGAAAGATTCGGCGGGTGCTGCCACGGCCAAAGGCATCGGAAAGACAGGATGTCACGACGGGTCGTCAGAGAGAAAGAAAAAAGCAGAATCAACACTGTAACAAAGGTTCTCTCATCGTCAGATCAGATTGCACATAAAGGAGAATATATGTATACAATAAAAGACTTATATGATCTGGATCATACACTGGCAGCAGACTATCTGTCACAGTTTACCTATCCCTGGGAAGCGTTAAAAGGGATCAAGGACATGATCCTTTCTCTCGGACCGACACTTGGAGATGACTATGAAGAAGTACAGGAGCATGTCTGGGTACATAAGACAGCAACGGTATTTCCGTCAGCTTACCTTGGTGCTCCGTGTATCATCGGACCGGAGACAGAAGTTCGTCATGGTGCGTTCATCCGCAGCTCCGCGCTGGTCGGCGCGAACTGTGTCGTAGGCAATTCCGTAGAACTCAAAAATGTGATCCTGTTCGATCATGTACAGACACCACATTATAACTATGTTGGCGATTCGATCCTTGGATACTACTCTCATATGGGAGCCGGTTCCATCACATCCAATGTAAAAGCGGATAAGCAGCTCGTTATCGTTCATAACGGAACAGAGCAGATTGAGACAGGCATCAAAAAGTTTGGTGCGATGCTCGGTGATCATGTTGAAGTAGGATGCAACGCAGTCTGCAATCCGGGAACCGTGATTGGCAGAAACTCCAATGTTTATCCGACTTCCTGCGTCAGAGGCGTTGTGCCGGAAAACAGCATTTATAAAAATGACGGCGAGATCGTGACAAAAAGATAAATTACGCAATTCAAATATTATAAAAAGGAGAATAGCATGAGAGTTGTAATTCAGGATAACTATGAAAAAATGTGTAAATGGGCAGCAGATTACATTGCTGCAAAGATCAATGGGCATAAGGAAGACCGTCCGTTCGTACTGGGTCTGCCGACAGGTTCTTCACCGATCGGTGTTTATCAGGAGCTGGTTAGAATGAACAAGGCCGGAGAGGTGTCCTTTGCGAATGTTGTAACATTCAATATGGATGAGTACCTTGGTCTTCCGCATGAGCATGACCAGAGCTACTGGTATTTCATGCATGACAATCTGTTTGATCATCTGGTAGACATGAAGCCGGAAAACATCAATATCTTAAACGGTATGACAGATGATCCGGAAGGTGAGTGTGCAGCATACGAAGAGAAGATCGCTTCCTATGGCGGCATCGATCTGTTCATGGGCGGTATCGGTGTTGACGGACACCTTGCATTCAATGAGCCGTATACATCACTGGCTTCCAGAACAGGCGTCAGAGATCTGACGACAGACACCCGTATCGTAAACTCCCGTTTCTTCGGAAATGATCCGGAAAAAGTACCGGCACAGGCACTTTCTGTAGGAATCGGTACTGTTACAGATTCCAAGGAAGTTCTTGTCCTGATCAGCGGTCATAATAAGGCACGCGCACTGGCAGCAACCGTAGAAGGCGGTGTAAGCCAGAAATGGACCTGCAGTGCTCTGCAGATGCACAATGCAGCAATCATCGCCTGCGATGAAGAAGCCTGTGGCGAGCTGACAGTAGATACCTACAAATATTTCCTCGATATCGAGAAAAAGGAAAGACTGTAGGAACGAATAAAAACAATTGATTGGAGAGAACAATGGGTAAATATTTTGGTACAGACGGCTTCCGCGGGGAAGCAAATAAGGTACTGAATGTTGAACATTCGATCAAGATCGGCCGCTATATCGGCTGGTATTATGGTGCAAGATTAGACAAAAAAGCAAAAGTCATCATCGGAAAGGACACCAGACGTTCCAGCTACATGTTTGAGTATGCGCTTTGCACAGGCCTGATGGCTTCCGGCGCAGATGCTTACATTATGCATGTTACCACTACACCGTCCGTTTCCTACATTGCGCGGACAGATGATTTTGACTGCGGTATCATGATCTCTGCTTCCCACAATCCGTTTTATGACAACGGTATTAAAATCGTCAATGACAACGGCGAGAAGATGGATGAGGAAACCCTGCTGAAGATTGAAGATTACATTGACGGCAAGATCGATGTGCCGCTCGCTGAGCGGGAAAAGATCGGCCGCACGGTAGATTATGTAGCAGGACGTAACCGTTACATCGGTTATCTAATCTCCCTGTCAAAGTACAGCTTCAAAGATGTCAAGGTCGGACTGGACTGCGCAAACGGCGCAGCATGGTCGATCGCAAAGAGTGTGTTTGACGCACTCGGCGCAAAGACCTATGTGATGAACGCGGAGCCGGATGGCTACAACATCAATACGGACTGCGGAAGTACACATATCGAACATCTGCAGAAGTTCGTCGTTGACAATGGCCTGGATGTCGGTTTTGCTTATGACGGAGATGCTGACCGCTGCCTTTGTGTAGATGAGAAGGGTAACGTTGTTACAGGCGATCATATCCTCTACATCTATGGTCTGTACATGAAAGAGCGCGGAAAGCTTTTGAACAACAAAGTCGTTACGACCGTTATGAGCAACTTCGGTCTTTACAAAGCACTGGATGCGGTAGGGATCGAGTATGAGAAGACAAAAGTCGGCGACAAATACGTGTATGAGAACATGGTTCAGAATGGCCACAGGATCGGCGGTGAGCAGTCCGGTCATATCATCTTTACCAAATATGCAACGACCGGTGACGGTATCCTGACCAGTCTGAAAATGATGGAAGCGATGCTTGCTGAAGAGAAGCCAATGAGCGAACTGGCAGCACCGGTTGTATTCTATCCGCAGGTTCTCAAAAATGTCAGAGTAAAGAGCAAACCGGATGCACAGAATGATCCGGATGTACAGGCAGCTGTTGCAAAAGTTTCTGAGGAGCTTGGCGACACAGGACGAATTCTGGTTAGAGAAAGCGGCACAGAGCCGGTGATCCGTGTCATGGTAGAAGCAGATACCGAAGAGATCTGTGAGAAGTACGTGGATTCTGTGATCGATGTGATCGAACAGAAAGGTCACCTGGCATAGGAAAAACAAAAACAGTATGGAGCAGGGAGCCTTTTGGGGCTCCCTGTTGTATCATTGAAGAGGCGGGATCAGGAACACTTGCGAATCAACACGTAGGAGACAGAACATGTTTGAGATTGAAGTCAAAGTACCGTTAAAGAATGTAGAAGAGACGACAGCACATCTTCAGAAGATCGGGTTCTGTATGCGGCAAAGAATCCGGGAAGAGGATCACTATTACGACAATGCGCTGTCGCAGATCAAAACAAACGGCGAAGCACTGCGTGTGCGCCACATCACGGATCTTGAAAGCGGCGAATCGGAGTCTGTGATCACCTTTAAAGGGAAAAAGATGGATACGGTCTCAAAAAGCAGAAAGGAACTCGAAACCGGTGTTTCTGACGGGAAGCTGGCAGAGCAGATTTTTGAGGCGATCGGTTTCTGCAAGGTTTCTCCGTCCGTGATCAAGGTCAGACAGGAACTGACATGGGAAGATATGACAGCCTGTATCGACCGGATCGACGGGCTTGGTGCATTCTTAGAACTTGAGATCGTAATCGCCGATGAAGGAGAAAAAGACGCTGCGCTTGCAAAGATTTCGCAGATATTAGAGAAGCTGGGATATTCGCTGTCGGATACGATCCGGAATTCCTATCTTGCGCTTTTGCAGGGAACAAGCGATGCGTAGTTGAAAGATGAGGGTACAGGTATGATGATCTATATCATGCGTCATGGTCAGACGGATAAAAACCAGGCAAAACTGTTACAGGGAAGAAGTGATATTCCTTTAAATGAAACAGGCGTTTTGGAAGCAAAGGCAGCTGGCGAATGGCTGCAAAAGCAGGGCATTACATTTGACCGTGTTTATGCCAGCCCGATGATCCGTGCGATGCAGACGGCAGAGCTTGCGACACAGGGACAGGAAGTAACAACGGACGAACGGCTTCTGGAAATGGATTACGGTCCGTATGAGGGGATGGATCTGACCAATCCGGCCCCTGAGATCATTACGTTTTTCAGCGATTTTGTAAACAATCCGGCACCGGATGGAATGGAACCGCTTTCTTCTGTCGTTGGCAGAATGGGGGACTTTTTAGAGGACCTGGAAGAAACGGAAGGGAATATCCTGATCGCGACGCATGCGGTCGCGATGAAGGGCGGACTCGAATACCTTTCCACCTCATCAAACGGCAGCTATTGGGCAAAGTATATCAGCACCTGCGGTATTTATGCTGTGGAGCGGACGGATGGCAGATTTGGTGAAGTAATAGAAGTGTACAGCCAGGGCGGGATCAAAGAAGGTGTTTAGCCCGGATACTGCTCATGGGAATATCAGAGGACAGGATGCTTATGCACAAGATCGATATGAATTTTTCCGGTGTATATCAACGAAGGGATCGCTTGTCAGAGACGACGATCGGACTGTCTGATCTGCCGGGAACAAACGGGTATTTAAGCGATGAAGCGAGAGATACGATCAGAGAAACGTTGAGACCGTTTCCTGCAGAAGGCATTCATTTTCTGGACTCCGGGAATTACCATTATGCGACCCTTTTCTGGCTTGAAAAAGTGGATCAGCCTTATCAGCTGGTTGTATTTGATCATCATACCGATATGCAGCCCTCTGCATGGGGAGATGATCTGATCAGCTGCGGCTCCTGGATCAAAACGGCATTGGAGCAGGATCTACGCCTGCAGAAGGTGTGGCTGGCAGGATCAAGAGAAGAGGCTTATCTGGAAGGATTGAAGGAGAAGATTCAGCTGCTTTCTGAGGAGGATCTCTCTGATCCGGAAAGCGCTTTTTGCGGACTGGATGCCGAAACGCTCCTTTACATCTCGGTGGATAAGGATGTTCTTTCGAAAGAAGAGGTTGATACCAACTGGGATCAGGGCGAACTGTCGGCAGACGGATTGCTTAACTGCCTGCAGTATCTGGTCAGCCATTTCGACGTGATTGGCGTTGATGTCTGCGGGGAACCGGATCCAAATGCGCCGGATGCTGAGATATTAAAAAGTGAAGAGATCGATCGGAAGATCGTGAGTGTATTAACGTAACAAGGTGCCAGGCAGGGATGCCTGGCACCTTGTATACTTGCACCTGTTATCGTTTTTACGCAATTAAATCCGTAAGCTTTTTACCATAGAAAAAATCATGTACCATATGGTCGAATTCTGCCCACATGGGGAGTGTCTGACAGCTGTCTGCCCGCGGGCATTCTGCCGCGTCATCGAGCAGACAGGCAACGGATGAGAGCGGGCCCTCTAAGAGCTCGAGGATCTCTCCGACGCTGTAATCTTCTGCGGGACGGCATAACTGATAGCCGCCACCTTTTCCGCTCACACCGGTCACCAGCTTTCCGCGGACCAGTTCTTTTACAATACTTTCCAGATACTTTTTTGAGATCTGCTGACGATCGGCAATGTCTTTTAACGGGATATGACCATCTGCTTCATGCTCGGCAAGATCGATCATCACCCGGAGTGCATAGCGTCCTTTGGTTGAAATCATATCAGTTGCGCCTCCTTTTCGACCCATTATACCGCAGGGTAGATGGGTAAATCAAGTAAAAAACTAATTACCTATTGACACGATGGGTAAATAGGTGTTATTCTCGTACAGGTAGGAGACATGTGAATCAAACAGAAAAATAGGGAGTTTTTCTGTGTGACATATTTTGAAACGTAGCAGGAGGTATCATGGGAATCATACAGGGAATCTGCATCAGTGAAAAAAAGGGAACGCAGAAGCATGAAGTTCCGGAAGCTGAGCTGATAGAAGAGTGGGGCATCAAAGACGATGCACATGCTGGAAAATGGCACAGACAGGTGAGTCTGTTGGGCCTTGGACAGATTGAAGAGTTTCGTGCGAGAGGCGCCAAAGTCGATTTTGGCGCATTCGGCGAGAATCTGATCGTGGAAGGATTTAATTTTAAGGAGCTTCCAATCGGGACCAGATTCCGCATCGGGGATGTGCTGCTGGAAATGACGCAGATCGGAAAAGAGTGTCATAGTCATTGCCAGATCTATAAGGTCATGGGCGACTGCATCATGCCAAGAGAAGGTGTGTTTGCCAGAGTACTCCATGGCGGTATCATCCATAAAGGGGATGAGATCATAATGGAAGCGACTGATTGTTGATATTGATTGAGATGAGGAGAAGACAAGATGAAAATATATGCAGATAATGCAGCGACCACAAAGATGAGTCCTGCCGCAGTGCAGGTGATGATCCGCTGCATGGAGGAAGACTATGGAAATCCGTCCAGCCTTTATACCATTGGACAGAAAGCAAAGGAAACATTAGAACTGGCAAGAGAGGATGTGGCTGCGGTTATCAATGCGTCACCCCGGGAGATCTATTTTACCTCCGGCGGAAGCGAAGCGGATAACCAGGCGCTTCTGACAGCAGCGCAGATCGGGAAAAAGAAGGGAAAGATGCATATCATCTCTTCTGCATTTGAGCATCATGCGATCCTGCATACCCTGCAGAGACTCGAAAAAGATGGTTTTGAAGTAACCCTTCTGGATGTGCATGAGGACGGCCTGGTCCGGCCAGAGGAGCTTGAAGCAGCGATTCGTGAAGATACCTGCCTCGTCACGATCATGTATGCCAACAATGAGATTGGGACGATACAGCCGATCGCAGAGATCGGAGCGATCTGCAGAGCGCATCAGGTACTCTTCCACACGGATGCAGTGCAGGCGGTTGGACATCTGCCGATCGATGTGGAAGCGGAAAACATCGATATGCTGTCTGCTTCCGGTCATAAATTCCACGGCCCGAAGGGCGCCGGTTTCCTGTATGTGAAAAAGGGAATCCCGGTCACCAATCTGATCGAAGGCGGTGCACAGGAAAGAGGGAAACGTGCGGGTACGGAAAATGTCCCGGCGATCGCAGCCATGACCGAAGCATTGAAGGAGGCTGTTGCCAATCTTGAGGCCAATACAAAGCGTCAGTTAGAGATCCGGAATCGTCTGATTGAGGGAATCCTTGAGATCCCGCATACGGCTTTAAATGGAGACGCAGTGAAGCGCCTGCCGGGAAATGCGAATTTCTGCTTTGAAGGCATCGAAGGAGAATCGCTGTTGCTCCTGCTGGATGATAAGGGGATCAGCGCTTCTTCCGGAAGCGCATGTACATCAGGATCACTTGATCCGAGTCATGTGCTGCTTGCGATCGGCCGCGTACATGACGTGGCACACGGCTCCTTGAGACTGAGCATGGATGCGGCGACGACAGATGAAGAAGTCGAGTACCTGATCCAGTCCGTAAAAGAAGTTGTCGAATATCTGAGAGGCTTCTCGCCAATCTGGAGAGACCTCATGAATGGAAAGAAGGAGTTTATTCTGTAAGGCCTGTGACACAGGAAGTTTTACAGATGAGGATTGTTTTAAATCGGAGGAAAGCAAAATGGCATTATATAGTGAAAAAGTGATGGATCATTTCAGAAACCCCAGAAATGTCGGAATCATCGAGGATGCAAATGCAGTCGGTGAAGTCGGGAACGCAAAGTGCGGAGATATCATGAAGATGTATATGAAGATCGAAGATGATATCGTAAAGGATGTGAAATTCGAGACATTCGGATGCGGCAGCGCGATCGCGTCAAGCTCCATGGCAACAGAGCTGATCAAGGGTCAGCCGCTGTCAGAAGTAAAGAAACTGACGAATGAAGCGGTTGCAGAGGCGCTTGACGGACTTCCGGGATATAAGATGCACTGTTCAGTCCTGGCCGAAGAAGCCATCAAGTCTGCGTTGGACAATTACTACGAGAATCAGGAATAGTCATTCCTTATAATTTTATAGAAACATACTTGAGAAAAGAAGCTGTCATTTTGGCAGCTTCTAATTTTTTGAAAATAAAACTCATAATACCTATTGACAAACTAGGTGATATATAGTATATTAGGCTCCATCAAAAGGGAATCAGCATAGATTCTTAAGAACCAAAGGGAGGATCAATCATGAGTAAATACAGATTTGAAACATTACAGCTGCATGTCGGACAGGAGCAGGCAGATCCGGCCACTGACGCACGTGCGGTACCGATCTATCAGACCACATCATATGTATTTCACAACAGTCAGCATGCGGCAGACCGGTTTGGCCTGGCAGACCCGGGAAATATCTACGGCAGACTGACCAACTCGACACAGGGCGTGTTTGAAGACAGAGTTGCAGCGCTTGAGGGCGGCAGCGCAGGTCTTGCGCTTGCATCAGGTGCGGCAGCGATCACCTATACGATCCAGGCACTCGCAGCAAACGGCGGGCATATCGTTGCACAGAAGACGATCTACGGCGGCAGCTACAACCTCCTGGCACATACTCTTCCACAGTATGGTATCCGTACAACTTTCGTAGATGCACATGACCTTTCAGAGGTAGAAGCGGCGATCGAAGAGGATACAAGAGCGATCTATCTGGAGACCCTTGGAAATCCGAACAGCGATATTCCGGATATCGATACGATCGCGGACATTGCCCACAAGCATGGCCTTCCGCTCGTGATCGATAACACCTTCGGTACACCTTATCTGATCCGACCGATCGAGCATGGCGCAGACATCGTCGTTCATTCGGCTACCAAATTCCTCGGCGGACACGGTACGACACTTGGCGGCGTGATCGTGGAAGCCGGCAAATTTGACTGGTCCGCAAGCGGAAAGTATCCGAACATTGCGGCGCCGAACCCGAGCTATCATGGCGTTTCCTTCTATGACGCAGTCGGACCGGCAGCGTTCGTGACCTATATCCGTGCGATCCTGCTTCGGGATACCGGCGCGACATTGTCGCCGTTTAACGCATTCCTGCTGCTGCAGGGAGTGGAAACCCTTTCCCTTCGTCTTGAGCGGCATGCGGAAAACACAAAGAAAGTCATCGACTTCTTAAAAGATCATCCGCAGGTGGAAAAGGTCAATCATCCGTCACTTCCGGATCATCCGAACCATGCACTGTATGAGCACTATTTCCCGAATGGCGGCGCAACGATCTTTACTTTTGAGATCAAAGGCGGACAGGAAGAAGCGTGGAAGTTTATTGACGGCCTGGAGATCTTCTCACTGCTGGCAAACGTTGCGGATGTGAAGAGTCTGGTGATCCATCCGGCATCGACGACACATTCCCAGCTGTCAGCGGAAGAACTGGCAGATCAGAATATCTATCCGAATACGATCCGGTTATCCATCGGAACAGAACATATCGATGATATCATTGCGGATCTGGAAAAAGGATTTGCGGCAGCTGCACGTTGAGAAATCAGACGAAACTATTTATAATAGAAACGGTTTTATTGCATCGAAACATCATTTGAAATAGAGAAATCAATGGAAAGGACATGTGAAAATGGCAAATATTTATAAAGGAGCGGTTGGGCTCATCGGCAATACACCACTGGTAGAGGTTACAAACATTGAAAAAGAACTTGGCCTGGAAGCGACCATCCTGGTCAAACTGGAATATTTCAATCCGGCAGGAAGTGTCAAAGACAGAATCGCAAAGGCGATGATCGACGATGCGGAAGAAAAGGGCATTTTAAAAGAAGGCTCTGTGATCATCGAACCGACTTCAGGAAATACCGGCATCGGCCTGGCAGCGATCTCTGCCGCAAAAGGATACCGTATCATTCTGACAATGCCTGAGACCATGAGCGTGGAAAGAAGAAACATCCTGAAAGCCTATGGTGCGGAGATCGTACTGACAGAAGGCGCAAAGGGTATGAAAGGTGCGATCGCCAAGGCAGAAGAGCTTGCTGCAGAGATTCCGGACAGCTTTATCCCTGGACAGTTTGTCAATCCGGCAAACCCGGCGATCCATAAAGCAACGACCGGTCCGGAGATCTGGAATGACACGGACGGCAAAGTCGACATCTTTATCGCAGGTGTCGGCACCGGCGGCACGGTTACGGGCACCGGAGAGTATTTAAAAGAGCAGAATCCGGATATCAAGGTAGTGGCTCTGGAACCGGCAGATTCACCTGTGCTCTCAGAAGGAAAAGCCGGTGCGCATAAGATCCAGGGAATCGGTGCCGGATTTGTACCGGATGTGTTGAACACAAAGGTATATGATGAAGTATACAAGGCAGAAAGCGAAGATGCATTTGAAGCAGCCAGACTTCTGGCAACCAAAGAAGGTATTTCTGTAGGTATTTCCTCCGGCGCAGCGCTGTATGGCGCGATTGAACTGGCAAAACGCCCCGAGAACAAAGGAAAAGTGATTGTAGCACTGCTTCCGGACAGTGGTGACAGATACTACTCTACCCCTCTGTTTTTAGATTGATCATGAAACCATTTCTTCTGTTACCATGAGTGGGCAGGTTCTGTGAAAGCAGGACCTGCTTTTTCGTGATTATGCCGATATGCTAAGAGTTGTTTTTTGACAGGAAACACGTATAATGAACATATAAGTATACGGAAGAAGTAGGCTTTTACATAAAAAAGGAGTGGCTATGAAAATATCAACACGCGGACGTTATGCCCTTAGAATGATGGTCGATCTCGCAGAGCATGACGGAGAAGAATTTATTGCGTTAAAAGAGATCACAAAAAGACAGGGAATCTCCAAGAAGTATATGGAGCAGATCATACCGCTTTTGAACCAGGCACATCTTTTACGGACTGCAAAAGGACAAAAGGGCGGATATAAGCTTGCGCGTCATCCTTCTGAGATCACAATTGCGGAAATCGTTTCCTGCGCGGAAGGCGGCCTGAATGTGATCGACTGCCTTGAGGATGAAGAGAACCAGTGTCCGAGAGCGTCCTATTGCAGGACACTGCCGATCTGGGAGGGCCTGCGGGATCTGATCATTGACTATCTTTCAGGGATCACATTGCAGGATGTTTTGGATCAGAATGCGGCAGAGATCGGGATGTATATGATCTAGGCTATAAGACATCTTTTTGAGCTTTCATTTTTTTAAGAGGATTGATATGGACTACAATCTTGATTATCAGATATTTGTCAGTTACCGCCGCGAAGGCGGGGAAAGTCTGGCGGCACTTTTGTATGAGCGGCTTACCCGTATGGGATACCGTGTCTTTTATGATGTGGAATCCCTGCGCTCCGGAGACTTCAATGAAAAGCTTTTAGGTGTGATCGAAAAGTGTGAGGATGTCCTTGTAGTTTTGCCGCCGAACGGACTGGACCGCTGTATCGGGGATCCGGAAGATTGGGTGCGCAGAGAGATTGAGCATGCGATGCAATGCGGGAAAAACATCATCCCGGTGTTGATGCGCAATTTTGTCTTTCCGGAGGATCTGCCGGAAAGCATGGCAATGCTGCCCCGGTATAATGGTGTGTCTGCAAACATGGAGTATTTTGATGCGGTGCTGACGAAAATGGCCGATCAAATGCTGCAAAGCAAGGTAGAATATCCATCTGACAGAGATTATGTAGAGGAAGTGGAACGAAAAAGCCAGGAGGGTTCCCAGGCGGCGACCAACGAACTGGCACTGATCTATGAGCAGGGCATGTATTCCGAACCGCAGAATCTGGCAAAAGCGTATCTTTTGTATCAGGAAGCATTTGAAGGCGGTTATCTGCATGCAGGGTACAATCTTGGAGACATTTTTGAGCGATGCGCAAAAGATCTGACTTTGATCACAGAATATGGACTGGATACGGAAGGCAGAAAAGAACCGGAAGAGATCAGGCAGTTTTTTCTTGCAAAGGCACGGGAATATTATGAGAAGACAGCAACTGCAGAGCTGGCACCGGCACAGTATCGTCTGGGGAATCTCAGGGAAAATGACGGAGATTATGAAGCGGCAATACAGGAATATGAGAAAGCCGCCCAAAAGAATTATCTGCCCGCTCTGAATGCGCTTGGCTGGATTTATCACAACGGATTCGGCGGAATTGAAGCAGACAGAGAAAAGGCAAAATATTATTACAAAAGAGCAAAAGACAAGAAGTATCCTGCAGCCATCTATAATTATGCAATGTTGATCAGATCTGAGGAAGATAAAGAAGAAGAGGCAGAGAAGCTGCTCAGACAGGTTGCCTATGGCGAAGATGCGATCCCGCTTGCGACCTATGCACTCGGATGGATCTACGAAGAAAAAAAGGAACTTAGAAATGCGATCGTCTGTTATGAGCAGGCATTTGCACACGGGGTCAGAGAAGCCGGCGTTTCTCTGGAACGATGCAGAAACACGATCTGGGATTTAGAGGACAAAGCGAATGCAGGCGATTGAAAAAAAGAAAGTACAGGCAAAAAAGAAGACGGGATACAATGTATATGGAGTGAAGGATAAAACCTTTCACATTCTGGCAGGACTCCTTGTCGGAGTGACGGCAGCATCTGTCTTAGATACCATGCTTCCATTTGTACCCCAGGGGCTGCGCCTGATCCCGGAGGCAGTGCTTGTGATCCTGGTAGTAGGTGTGCTTCTGTTGAAAAGTCGGGCGACAAAGAATCGGATCGAAGCCTATCGCAGGACGGAAGGGTTTTCGTTTCTGGGCTTGTATAACATCGCGGTTGTAAAGGACCTTGAAAGTGACGACATTCTTTCCCGCGAAGCAGAAGCTGCTTATATCAGGCAGACACTGGAGGATCTCGTTTTTCCGCAGAAAACGATTAAACAGGCGGTCTGTTTGACTGGAACATCAGGATGTGGAAAATCGACGATTCTGTCGTTTTTCAGAAAGATGTACGGGGATGATTATCTGATCTACGATATGACCGATAACTATCCGAATTTCAAAATGATCCTGGAAACACATCTTGGTGAAAATGTAAAAAACAGTCTGGAAGAAAAAGTCAGGAATAAGAAGGTCGTATTTATCCTGGACCAGTTTGAACGCTACTTCTTTCTGGATGAACAAAAGAAGCGGGAAGTTCGTGACCTGATCATGCTCATTGCGCGTAAAAACACTGCGCTGATCCTGTCGATGCGCGAAGAGTATCTGGCAGATTTCATGAAGGAATTCAATGTCAACAACCTGAAGGCACTCGGAAGAGACCGTCAGAATGGGAATGAATCCGGCATTCTGAATGATCTGGTCAGCACGATCAAGGATTCGGATAAGAATTATTTTATCCTGTCGGATAAGAGCCAGGAGAAGGCAGCGGATGAGTGGAATGGTGGTTTGATCAAGACCAACCAGCACATTCATTTAGAACATATCGGTGCAGCATTTGAAGATGCAGTACTCGAACAGGTCGGGAATACCATTTTTTATTGTGAAAATCAGAATGATGCGCATACGCAGGAAAATGCCGACGATCGTTTTGGCATGACAAAGCTTGAGCGCAAGTGTGAGCTGCAGCTTGGCGAAGACGGTAAACACTATTATGAAAAGCACAAGACGGAGCCTTTGATCGAGCAGCAGATCTTCTATCATATGGCAGAGTATGAAAGAAAAAGAAAAAATGCTACGGATGAGATGCTTTTGGAAATGTATGATCTGGAAAGCTATGAGCTTTTAAACCAGTACTTTGACATTCAGCTGACGTCAACCGATGATTATTATAACGCGTCGCGGATTCTCTATCTTCTTTCGACGGCGCGGATGCACCAGGTGGTCATGAAGAAGACAGACCTGATTTTTGGTCTGAATCCTGACTACCTTTCGCCAGAAGGTCATAAGCAGCTGACAAAGGTCCTTGAGGAGCTTGTTGATCTGCAGCTGATCAGACAGACCGTGAAGGATTCGGATCTGGAATATGAGATCGCGCATGATTTTATCGCTCAGTCATACTTAAACTACAGCAGTTCGAATATCGACCGGAATGTCAGAGGTGCATTGGATATCTATCTTTCGGAATATCTTGATACCAGCAAGGCGGAAGGAATCCGGGCGAAACGGGAATTCTTTAAGAGAGTGCATCAGTCCGGCTTTTACCGCAATCTGACGATCACGTTTGCGATCCTGGCAGTGATCGCGTATGCATTTGTCAATCTGGGATACAATCCCTGGACACATGGGCTGAGCGCCTGGAATGCATACGGCGATGTCAGAAGTCTGTTCCCGCTGTTCGGAACCGAGATGAGCCTGATCTACCTCTTCTGCATGTACAATAAAGTGTTCCGGTTTTGCCGCGGCAAAAAAGAAAAGGGCTGTAAGATCACCTATGTGATCATCATGTTCGGAACGCTGATCACGATGTTTGCATATCCGCATAACATGCTGTGTATTGGCGCGTTCCTTGCAGTGATGGGATTTTTCGGTGCATTTCTTCTGGATGGTACCTATCAGCGCGCGAGCCGGATGGAACTGCGCAATTACGGGTTGAAATGTGCACTGATGGGGATTGCATTTATCTTTTTCCATCTGGTGATCTGGGCGTTTAACCCGGTGATCCCGCGGTATCTGATCGTGGTGGAAATGATCATGACCTGCATCCTGATCGGATATGCGTTTATGGCACATATGACCAGAGAGAATCTGTACGGCAGACTGATGGACGCGTCGAGCGAGCGTACCCTGCAGGAGTAAGTTCAGGAGAAAACAGATATGGCTGAGATTTTTAAACAGGTGATCAAACGGTTTTTCTGGGTACCTTTTGTGCTTGGCATGATCGGATACTTCGGACTTTCGCATATGGGCTTCTGGGAATCGATCTATGCATCCGGCGCCCTGTATTTTGTCAATCCTGTCACAGACAACAGTAATATCATAATCTTGCTTGCGAAGATCACGGCTGTGGTCGTTACAACGAGTGTCCTGATCGTGATCCTAAGCAGCCTGGCTGGTGCAATCGATCGTTTTTTTGCCCGCAGATATAAGGATTCAACAGCAGTCTATAGTGATACCGAAGAAGGAATGCGATTGGCAAAATCACTTCGCCATGGTTATTTCGCACCGGGGAAAAAGGCAGAAAAAACAGAAAATCACATCATCATGTATCAGGATGATCTGCAGAACATCCGGTTGTATTCGGGTCAGAAGGATGCATTTTCCGGGAAACCTGTTTACATTTTATTGAATGAGATCGATCCGTTTCTGCTCGAGGCAAGCGGAAATGTGCATTTTTTCAATGTATTTTATCTGACGGCAAGAAAATAATGGAGGGACCAGAATCTGTTTGAGGAGACAGAGAACGCAGAACCGGTACAGATTGCGATCATTGGATATGAAAAAGTCGGACAGGCGATTTTTCGCTATGCGTATCTGAACAATATTTATCGCCTGGATCAGAAGATCGAATATCATGTGTGGGGCTGTGATATTGTACAGAAGGAATTCCTGAAAGAGCTGCAGTTTGAAAATCAGGATCGTGTGATCGTTCATGAAGAGGATTGCAGAGAATCGCTGGATCTGATCGCCGGGATGAACCGCGTGATCCTGACAAAAGAGCCGTATATTGAATTGCTGCAGGAGATCCTTTATAGGAATCCGGACGGTAAGGTTCACTGCTGGAGTCCGCAGCCAATGGAGCTTGACCGGATCTATGCCGGAAACGCTGTCGTGGTGTTTGGAATGCTGGATGAGATCCTGACAGAGGATCAGATCAAAAGAGAAGCGATTTACCGGAAAGCAAAGCTGTTTAACTATGACTATGCGCTTCGATATGGTAATCGGCATGTATCCGGTGACTATGAAGTGGAAATGGAAAAGGAATGGGTTGCTTTGGATGGCTTTAAAAAGGGATCGAACATCGCGAGGGCTGATCATTACTGGATTGAAAAACGGCTTTCCGAAAGTGGGACAGATGAGCATGTTTTGTGGGAGCTTGAGCACATCCGCTGGTGCCGTTTCCACTACATCAATCACTGGAAGTATGATCCGGTGCGTGATGATGCAAAACGCCGCCATCACCTTCTGATCCCGTATGCGGATCTGCCGCAGAATGAAAAAGAAAAGGACGGCATCTGGGATGCCGTCCTGAAAGAAGAGATCGAAAAGCTGACGCAGGAGTAAACGCCTGCGTCAGTTTTTTTATGAAATGCCATGTAATTCTTCATCAGTCAGATTTAAGACTTCATTCATCTTTTTGACAAATACAGAAATCATGGGGTTATAGTTTTGCTGGTTCCAGCAAACGACCATAGAAGGATCCCAGTTGCTGTCTATTTCAAAGAATAGAATGTCCGGATTCATACGAAGAGTGCAGCAGGAATCCAGGATAGTTACACCCATGCCGGATTCAATCCAGAGAGCCTGTTCCTCCATGGTTCTTGCAAATTTTACAGTGGGGACAAAACCATGTTCCTTACAGATATTAAAAATGAGTTCAGATGATTCCGGATTGTCTTCCGGGGAGATCATGACAAACAGTTCATCTTTTACATCATCCAGCGTGACATGCGCTTTGCCTGCAAGGGGATGAAAACGGCTCATCACAATGTGATCTTTTGAATGATGCACATATTGATACAACAGACTTTCCTTATCAACCACTTCGAATTGAACGGTGAAGATCAGATCGTATTTACCGGAATAGACGCCGCTGATCAGGTCATCAAAGCTTGCCCTGACGGGGAGAATGTCTACATTCGGATATTTCTCTTTTAGTTCCCGGTAGACGAGTGGCATAAAATCAGCCAGGTTCATATTGTTCAGGAATCCGATCGATAAGCTTCCGATCATGCCTTCCTGAATCTTATGTGCCTTTCTGACCTGTTCCTGATACTGTTCATACAAATCTGTCATACCAAGATAAAGCGCGCTTCCTGCCGGTGTAAGGCGGATGCCGCTGCCGGTACGGATAAACAACTGTACATTGAGCTCTTCTTCCATCCTGCTGATATGACGACTTAGTGCAGGCTGCGTTAAGAACAATTGTTCAGCAGCCTTGGTAAAGCTCAAACATTTTGCGACTGTAATAAAATACTTAATCTGCGCAAAGGTCATAATCTTGTCTCCTGTGGTGATAATGCAAATATATCCGAAACTTAATATTTCATATAGTCTCTTGCAGTATCAAACAGAGCGTGAATGTTTTCAGCCGGTGCATTATCTAACGTGACATCCACATCCAGGATCAGCCCACCGCCCGGCGCATAGATGTCAATGGCATTTTTTACCATTTTTATAACATCTTCTTTTGAACCAAATTCAATAACATTTTCGGACAATCCGCCTTTTAAGCAGATTTTTCCGCCAAAACGCTCTTTGACTATTTTCATATCATTGGTTCCGGTGAAGGTCATGATGACTTTTTTCTCGGGAACATCGCGCTCAATGATATCCAGCTTGTTCATGTAGCTGTCTTCCACATAAATCCAAGGAATGACATTGTTTTCGACGCAAACATCAATACAAGCCTTTAAGCCCGGCCAGTAGAAGGTTTCAAATTGTTCTTTGCTCATAAACATATCAAATCCATTGTGTAACATAAAGCCAATGATTTTGATCGGTCTGGATTTGATCGTGTTTTTCAGATAACGGACCTGGATTTTTGTAGCGGCATTGACGGCTTCCAGAACTTCATCCGGACATTCGTAAAGGTCCATGGTGATATTCATGAATCCACGCAGGGTGTCATTGAAAATATCAAAAGGAGCTGAAGTAACCAGATCCGCGCCGGAAGGGAAGCCCTCCTGCATCATGGTGACATAGAATTCGCCGTCTGCCGCAACCTGTTCGCCCATAATGCCCGCACAGTCCATGATCGCGTCAAAAGCGGTTTTGACCTGTGGGTTCAGTGCACCAAGGGTTGTATAGAGCATACCGTGCCAGATTGCCATGGAAAAATCAAGGGAAGCAAGGCCTTCCAGTTTGCCGAAATGACGTGGCAGGATTTTTTTCATTAAGAATCCGGTTGGATCTTCTGCATATTCCAGGTATTCATCAGGAGACATATATCCGTCCTCATGATCCAATACCTGAAAGCCAATGTTTTTTTCCGGGAAATGTACGCCCGGGACACGGACAAATTTACAGTCCAATGCTTTTAAAGCGCTGCCGGGGAAGATCGCTTCGGGCCCATAAGCCAGATCCGGCTGAAATTCCCGATGATACCGATAATAGGAAGGGATGGCATTTCGCCAGTCCTGCATCGTATCCGCAATAGTTGTTTCCTGATATAACAGGATCGGTAAATAGGTATAAAAGGGAGCAGTCATGATGCGATCAGTATGTTTGCATGCAACAGTATCATCTAACAATTTGGTGCGCTCTAAGAATTTTGGATGCATTCCTTCCATAATAGACCTCCTGAATAAAGAGCAGAGTTGTTTTTACTGATGCCATTGTAACAAAGCCGGTTTCATATAACTATAGAAGTTAAGGAATGGAATTATACAGAAACCGTATAGAAGAGGCTCCGATGAATCGGAGCCTCGTATGCTTCTTGTGAATCTGATGAACGATATGAAAGAACTATTTAAAACATGATTTTACTCATTCTGTCGATTTCTTCCGAAATCGTCTCATAGACACCCGGATAAATGCTGCCGGGACCGCCCATAGTATTGCTGGGGATAAAGAATTTGGTTCCGTTTGCGCGGCATGCTTCTTCTACCACAGTACGGACTTCTTCTTTTGTCCAGTCAACATGATCAATGCGCGTGCTGTCAATGCCGCCCTGGAAGGAAATCTGTCCACCGTATTCCCTGATCAGCTCCGGCAGGTTGTTGGTTGACAAGCATCCCTGCCATACATCGATTCCCATTTCAATCATGGATGGGACCAGATTGGCTGCATAGGAATCGGAATGATGAACAACCAGAAGACCGTGTTCTTTATAGAATCCGTACACGCGTTTATAAGCCGGCGTAAGGAGTTCATCAAACATCTCCGGATCCATGAAGGAATTGATTTGACTGCCCCAGTCATCATGATGGAATACGACATCGGGTTTTAAATATTTAATCTGTTCCGCTGCCAGCTTGATTTCCCAGTCTGCCATAAAATCAATTAATTCCTTCAGTGCTTCCGGTTCATCGTAAAGCGCATAAAAGGCTTCTTCCATACCCATCAGATAATGAATCTTTTCAAAAATACCGGGAGCTGTGAAGCAACCGACCAGATACTGGTCTCGGTCAATGGATTCGGCTTCTTTGACAGCGTCAGCCCAAGCTTCGTCGCCAAGTACGACTTCAGGAGCTTTGACAACATCTTTCCATTCTGTAATATCCTTTAATACGGTCAGTTCATCATTATGAACCGGCATTGGCCCCGGAGCATCTTCTCTGAAGTTAACGGTAACCCCCCAACCGTTAACGACACATTCACCCGGTTTCATAGTGAAAGGCATACCGGTAATCTTCCACATCACCGGATCAAATATCAGCTGCATATATCCATACTGGTCTACGAAACGATCCGGATTCTCGCCGCGGATGGTTGCCAAAAAGTTTTCTTTCGGTGTCATCATGGTTCATTTCCTCCTTATAACACGGTTGATGATTTTGCTTTTATGTTTCACATCAGCTACTGTCATTCTATCGGATAGTCGTTTTTCTTTGCAATAGGAGCGGAGAAAATCGCGATAGTAAAGATGGATACCCCTATGCAATTTCTTTATTTGGCAAACAGATAATAGTTTTATAGAATTTTTATAAACGAAATCGACGCACGAAATTTGCAGTAGGCAGCACTGCGTACCATGGAAAGAAAGGGGTATATTTTATGAATTGGGGTGCAATCATAGCGGTTATTATTTATGAACTTGCGACCATTATCATCGTCAGTTCGATCATCGCACGAAAGAATAAAAAAAGAGGCAGTGAAGAAGCCGGCGGCTTTGCTTTTGCGGGAAGCGGATTGCCGGCATCGCTCGTGGGCGTCACGCTGGCTTTAACATTGCTGGGATCGGCCCACAACTGGGGAACCAGTCAGAATGCCGGCGCAATGGGGGTTATCGCAGTATGGTTCTCAATCGCCTGCGTTGTCATGATGGTCGTTATCACACAGTTCACCGGCCCATGGATCCGCCGGTCTGGAGCAAAGACGGTCGGCGAGTTTCTGGCACATATTTTTGGTAAGAAGTCGGGAGCACTTGTGGCTTCAATCAATGCAGCACTTGGTATTTCCATGTGTGCACTGGAAGTCGAAACGATCGCGGTTACCCTCGCATTCCTGACCGGCTGGTCCTATATGGTATGTGCAGTGATTGGTGGTATCATCGCATGCCTGTATGTGCTTCTGGCCGGCATGAAAGAGATTGCATGGCTGAACCTGATCAATGCAGTTGTGATGTATGTATCTTTGATCGTCGTTCTGGTCTGCCTGTGCTTTTCACTTCCTGGAGGATGGGATGGTGTTGAAGCAAACATTCTTGCGAGTGAGACACCGTGGTACACCAGCATGTTTGGAAATGGACAGCTGATTATCGGATTTGCGATCCCGACAGCTGTTGGTGCATCTTTATTCCATGGTATGGCGCAGACAGGTTATCAGCCGGTTGCGACGGCTAAGAGCAATAAAGAGGTAAAGAAATCCCTTTGGTTTGCAGGTCCGGTAAACGGTATGTTCTGTATTATTCCGGCATTGATCGGTGTAGCAGCGTTCTCCATTGTCGTATATCGTAATGCCGGTACACTGAACATGACCCCGGCAATGTTAAAAGATCTGCTTCCGCCGTGGGCTGTGGCACTGCTTGCAGCAGGATTCCTGGGTGTCGACCTTTCCAGTTTTGCAGTTATGGCATTGGCGCCGTCAACGGTTATCACACATGACATGTATGGCATTAAGAATCCGCATGCGACAGAAAAGCAGCAGACGCGTCTGATCCGTATCATCATCGTGATCATCACGGTCATCTCGATCGTAATCTGTAATCTGCAGCCTGCACCGGTTGAGATGGTTAACTGGATATTCTCCTTTGGTATACCGGTCTTTGTCATGGCTGTGATCGGTATGTGGTGGAAGAGAAGTGAGATGGCGACGATCATTACATTTGTCATCACCTGGATCGCAGTATGTATCTGGTCTACATTCGGATTGCAAAACACATTGGCAGCAGGCAATCCTGCGTTCGCTCAGCTCCATGTTAACTATGTATCACTAATCTTTGCAGTTGTTCTTGGTGTCATCCTGACCGCAGTTCTGCCGGGTAAACCGGGACTGTATAAAGGGAAAGGCAGGAAAAAGGCAGAGGCAAGCGCAGAAGCGTAGCGTGTGTTACCTGGAATAAGATTTAAGGAGGTGCCTTTTATGCATATGGTCGTTAGTACAATCGTCAGTGCCGCTATTATGGTCTTTGCGATCACGGCAGTGGGATTTCTGATTGGGAAAGTCAATAAATTTGGAGACAGCGACGAATTGATCGATGTCGCAGATGAGAAGGGGGAATAAGCTATGAGTATGACACAAATCTGGATGCTTTGCATCGTTTTAGCAATGGTCTTCTTTGTAGTACTCCAGGGAATATGGAGTCTCCAGAAGAAAAACAAAGATGATGATCAATAAAATTGCGTTTACGGGACTGCCTTGGCAGTCCCGTAGCTTGTCTCTCATCCGGCATGAATTGTGGTATACTGAAATTGGATTCCCGTGAATGTTGGATTTTTGAAAGGTTTCTGATATAAAATGACGATTTCACAAATCAAATGGTTTCTGACGGTTGCCAGAACTCTGAATTTCACAAAGGCAGCAGACCAGCTTGGTGTTTCACAGCCGACGTTGAGCAGACAGATTTTAAATATGGAGGAAGAGCTGAATCTGCAGCTGTTTATCAGGCATGGACGTTCCATTACATTGACACCGGCGGGCAGGTCGCTGGAGGAGCAATGGGCGGACGTATATGAGCAGTATCAGGGAGCTGTTTCTACAGCACAGCAAATTCAAAAAGGAATTAACGGAGACTTAAGAATAGGAATTCTGGACGGAACATATGTCTCCGACTTTATGCCTTTGATCATATCTTTTTTTGAGCAGCAGCATCCTTATGTGGAGATCATGTTCGAAAACTGCTCCTTTGAGGAACTGGAGAATAAGCTGTACAGCAGTGCGCTGGATATTGCATTCACGGTTCATTTTTCCGTCGCGCAAAAGGATTATCTGATTAGAAAACATGTGGAACACAGTCGTGATTATCTGATGATGAATCGTTATCATCATCTGGCATCAAAAGATCGTGTGACACTGGCAGATTGTCGGGATGAGGTGTTTATTCTGATTTCACGAGAAGACTGTCTGGAATCATCGGAACTGATTATTGATGCGTGTAAAGAAAGGGGGTTTTATCCCAATATCAAATATGCGCCTTCTCTTTATGATATGATGTTAAGTACAGAAACGGGAAAAGGAATCACGATTCTGGATTCGAGAAATATGCTGAGATTCAATCCGTATATTAAGGCATATGAGATGGAAAAGATGAAATGGGATCCCAGTCTGGTGGCAGCATGGAATCGCAGCAATTATAATCCGGCAATCCCGATTTTCATGAAACAGCTCGATCGCGTGATTAAGGAGTTGGAGAAGAAAAAAGGGAAAGAAAAAGGTGTTTTCGCCAATGCCCCATGGCAATGACAGAAAGGATCAGCGTCACAGCCTCTGCGGCCGGGAACGCCAGCCAGATGCCGGTCATCGCAAAAAGCTTTGACAGGATAAACGCAAAAAGGAGAATGGCGATCAGACCTCTTGAAAGAGATGTGATAAAAGACCATGTAGCAGCTTCCGTTGCCCCGAGATAACCACAGGCGACAATGTTGACTGCAGCAAAAAGATATCCGATAAAGTAAAGATGCATGCCGACAACTGCCAGATCTGCCATGGCAGGGTTGTTTTCCGAATTAAAGATGGCAACCAGCGGATCTGCAAAGAGATTTGTTACCAGAAGTACAAGTACAGCAAGAACAAGACCGGTCAGGATGGTAAGCCGCAAAAGACGGCCGACATCGCCGGTTCTTTTTTTGCCGTAATAGTATGAGAAAAGAGGCTGTGAACCCTGGGAAAGACCGTTAAAGATCGCATTCCCGACAAAAGCGATATTGGCAATCACGCCGTAAGCTGCCACACCGACATTTCCGGTGATCGACAGGATCAGGAAATTAAATGAAAGCGTGGTCACACCCTGTGCCAGCTCACCGATCATGGCGGATACACCGAGCTGACAGGAGCGGAACAGTCTGATCAAAGACGGACGTGTTTTTATGAATCGGATCGAGCTCCTTTTTGAAAAAATGTGGGTAGCACAGATGATGATCCCGATGATTGGAGAGATCGCGGTCGCAAGTGCCGCACCGCGCATACCCAAATGAAGCGGGAACATCAGGACATAGTCCATGACGATGTTAAAGAGACTGCTGATGAGTGTAGCAGCCATCGCAACTTTTGGCGCATTGTCATTTCTGACAAAGGCATTTGCCACATAAGTCCACATAAAAAACGGGGTGAACAGCATGAAGATCCTAGAATACGGAGCGGCCAGAGGGATGATTACTTCATCCGCACCTAGAAGTGTAACCAGGCCCTGCGGAAACAATAACCCGATGAGTAGAAACGGAATACTGAACAGGAAACAAAAGACAACGGCATTGGTGAAATAATGGTCTGCTTCAGGGTTTTCCTGTGCTTTGAAAATCCGAAAACGGGTCGCAGAACCAACGGCGATCATATTGCCGATCGCAAAGATGATGCTGTAAACCGGCAGGACCAGATTGAGTGCCGTCAGACCATTCGCACCTTCTGCGACAGAAATAAAAAAAGTATCCGCCAGGATATATGCGGATATGCCGATCATTCCCAGGATGTTTGGGAACACATATGAAAAAAACGTACGTCCGAGAGAGGTATCCTTCCCGGCTGTCTGAGATGCCATCGTTTCTTCGCTGCCTTTCTGCGTAAATCCAGATTATTCTATCAACAGATATGCGATTCGTCAATTATGGGAATTTGTATTTGTTATGCCTATATTAGAATAGTTATGGTTTACTTGACAGCCAGATGAAAAGAGAGTATTCTTCTGATTGTAAACCAGAACAGATAAGAGAGGTTAACAATTTGTGCGAGAACTGGCAAAACGTATTATAGAAGGATATCGACTTACTGAAAATGATGATTTAACGGTTTTTGAGACAGCACCGTTAGAAGAACTGTGTGAGGGCGCAGATCTGATCCGAAGGGCATTATGTGATAATAAGATCGATCTTTGTACCATTATCAACGGTCGCGGAGGACGGTGTTCGGAGGACTGTAAATTCTGTGCACAGTCCGCGCACCATCACACTTCCTGTGCGGAATTCCCAATGCTTGATACGCAGACAGTCCTTGCAGATTGCAGAAAGAGAGAAGCAGACGGCGTACATGCCTATTCAATCGTTACGGCCGGAAGAAAAGTAGACGGTGATGATCTGGATCAATTGGTCCAAACCTATCAGATCCTGCGGAAGAATACATCCATGCGGCTTTGTGCATCACACGGCCTGTTGAGTGCAGAAGCATTTGCGCGTCTGAAAGATGCTGGAGTTGAGATGTATCATAGTAATATTGAGACATCAAAACGTTATTTCCCCAAGATCTGCACAACACATACCTGGGAGGATAAACTAGAAGAAATCCGTCTGGCAAAAGAAGCGGGACTTACGGTATGCTCCGGCGGGATCATCGGCATGGGAGAGACATTTGCAGACCGGGTCGATATGGCATTGTCGCTTGCCAAACTGGAGATCACATCGATTCCGATCAATGCGCTGATGCCCGTTGCAGGAACACCGCTTGAAGACCTGCCGCATTTGACTGAGGATGAGATCCTTCGTACGATCGCGATGTTCCGATACATCAATCCCACGGCATACATCAGAATGGCGGCAGGCCGCGGCTATTTTCCGGATGGCGGAAAGAAGATCTTTCAGTCAGGTGCAAATGCCACGATCACGGGGGATATGCTTACGACTGTCGGCAATAACACAGCCCAGGACAAAGAAATGCTTACAAGTATGGGGTTTGAAATATAGACAACAGGGGAGATAAAAATGACACTGACAAATGAACCGGCATCAGTCGGGAGACAGAATCAGAAGTTTACGACCAGAGATATGGCGATGATCGGTCTGATAACCGCAGTGACCTGTGTGCTGGCACCAATGGCGATCCCGATCGGCCCGGTTCCCATTTCTCTGACCAATCTGGTTTTGTATTTTTCAATCTATCTGATCGGAACGAAGTTTGCATTGGTCAGTTATGTGATCTACCTGCTGCTCGGTCTGGTCGGCCTTCCGGTTTTTTCCGGATTTACCGGCGGCCCCGCAAAGCTTGCAGGACCGACAGGCGGCTATCTCATCGGGTTTTTACTGATGATCTGGATCGCAGGTGTTTTTATCACAAGATCGAATGGAAAGAAATGGATCGATCTGACCGGAATGATCATTGGAACAGCAGCAGTCTATGCGGTTGGGACCATTTGGCTGTCAATGCAATCAGGCATTGGCATGCGCGCGGCTTTGTTTGCCGGCGTGATCCCGTTTTTGCCGGGAGATGCGATAAAGATCCTTCTGGCTTTGTTCCAGGGAAGAAAAATCCGAAGCCTGCTGCTTCGGATTCGAAAATAGTCAGAACTGACAAATATGAACTTTCAGTTTTTCAAAACTGGTATCACTGATCGCATGCTCAATGCGGCACGCATCTGCTTCGGCGATTTCTTTGGATACACCGATCGCTGTAAGCCAGTTTGAAAAAAACTCATGTTTCTCATATACAGACTCAGCAATATGCTGACCTGCCTCAGTTAAAAGCAGCTCTCCTGCGTGTCCGCGCCGGATCAGGGCTGCTTTTATCAGTTTTCCGACTGCGATACTAACGCTTGATGTGGCGTATCCCAGATGATTTGCGAGATCGATCGACCGGCAAAATCCGTTTTCATTTGTAATCTTTAGAATGGCTTCGAGATAGTCATCCTGTGACTGACTTGTATGAATATGAGTCGACATATCAATATTACACTCCTGATAAAATACCATGATTTCAAAACAATATTCTGCGGTCAACAATCTTCTGATAAAAGATAATATACGGGAAAAGCATGTGTTTGTCAAATAAAGGGAATGCGAAGGAATTTGACAAAACAAGAAAATTCGTTTAAACTAACTAATGTTACACAAGGCATCTTTAAGTAAGTTATATGCAATTGTGTTTAGGAGTTTTTTGCATGACAAACGAATCAGCTGCAAAGCTTTTTTTTGAACTGAATCTGAAATACAACCGTATGCTGGAACAGGCTGACGGAAGGGTGATCACACATGGTGAAGATGCGGCACTTTATTGGCTGTATGAGCTGAACAGGCCGCTTCTTTCCGGAGAGATTTCTCAGCTTTTGAAGTTATCCTCCGGCCGTACTGCCAATATCCTGAACAGTCTGGAAAAAAAGGGGTTGGTGTCAAGGGAACGGAACTCTTCAGATAAGCGCCAGGTTTCTGTATGTCTGACAAAGGAAGGGGAAAAGCGGATCGCCACCTGCTATAAAGAATGTATCCGGTGGTGTGGTGACACATTGGAAAAACTGAAACCAAAAGATGTGGATACGTTTCTTTGCCTTGCAGAACAAATCCTTGAATAGAAAGAATATTTTTCTTGTCAAACCCGACTGCTGTGCTATGATAATAGCACGGCAGTTTTTGCTTTTAGGAGGAGTTTTATATGAATAAGATTCAGGAAATCGCAAGAGAGATGAAGCTGCAAAGCCCATTGATGGCAGCCTCGGCTGAGCATGTAAGAAATCAGGCGCTGTCGATGATAAAAGATGCTTTGCATGCACATAGCAGCGAAATATTTGCCGCCAATAAAGAGGATCTGAAAGCGGCAGATGAGAATGGGATAGCTGATTCCGTCAAAAAGAGATTGAAGTTTGATGAAACCAAGATGGCAGATGTGATCCAGGGCATCACGGACCTGATCGGTTTGCCGGATCCGACCGGAAAAGAGCTGTTAAAGCGTCAGCTGGATGAAGGGCTGATCCTTGTCAGAGAAAGCTGTCCGATCGGTGTGATCGGCGTGATCTTTGAAGCGCGGCCGGATGCGTTGGTACAGATTTCCACGTTGTGCATCAAGAGCGGCAACTGTGCGCTGTTAAAAGGCGGAAGTGAAACCTTCCATACAAACAGGGCACTGTTTTCTGTGATCCATGACGCAGCGGTGGCAGCCGGGCTGCCGGAACTTTGCCTGTACCAGATCGAGGCAAGAGAGGATATCAATGCACTTCTTTCCTGTGAGAAGAGCGTAGACCTTTTGATCCCGCGCGGATCAAATGCATTTGTGCAGTATATTATGAACAATACAAAGATCCCTGTTATGGGACATGCGGATGGCATTTGTCATACATACGTAGATGTGGATTGTGATATCGATAAGATCCTTCCCGTCGTTGTAGACGCAAAGATCCAATACACAGCTGCATGCAACGCAACCGAAACGTTGCTGGTGCATCGTAAGATCGCAGCAGAATTCCTGCCTCGTCTTGCAAAGGCCTATGCCCAAAACGGCGTAACGATCCGGGGGACAGAAGAAGTACAGGAGATCATTTCCTGTGATATGGCCACAGATGAGGATTTTTCAACAGAGTATCTTGCACTGATCATTTCTGTAAAACTGGTTGATGATGTCAATGAAGCCATTGCGCATATTAATTGTTATGGTTCACATCATACGGATGCGATCATGACAGAAAATGCAGAGACGGCGAGACATTTCCAGCAGCTGGTTGATTCCGCAGGTGTATATCAGAACTGTTCGACGCGGTTTGCGGACGGATTCCGGTATGGATTTGGTGCAGAAGTCGGCATCAGCACGAGCAAACTTCATGCGCGCGGCCCGGTTGGGCTTGAGGGCCTGGTCACCTATAAGTATAAGCTCAATGGCGACGGACATATCGTAGCTGATTATGCAAGCGGAAAGAAAACATTCCATTTTCAGGACTTATAGGGTATACTATATTAGTTAATGCATGTCACGGGCATGCATGTTAAATGAAGATGAGGGGAGGTGAAGCGTATGGTTAAGATTTACATGACGGATGACCGTGTGGTTTATGAGCTGGAAGAACGAAGAGAAGGCGCATGGATCATGCTGACGAATCCGACGGTAGAAGAGTTGCAGGAAGTCGCACGCGATGAGATCGATATCGCCGATTTAAGAGCCGCACTCGATGATGAGGAGAGCTCCCGTATTGAACTCGAAGATGGCTATACGCTGATCCTTGTAGATATCCCAACGACAGAGATCCGTAATGAATTAAAGACATATACGACGATTCCGCTTGGCATCATTCTGACGCAGGAGAATATCATCACGGTCTGTACAGAGGAAACGCCGATCCTGACACAGTTTGTCAACAAGCGGGTGCGTGATTTTTCGACCAAGAAAAAGATGCGCTTCATCTATCAGATCCTGTTCCGCACGGCGGCATCGTATCAGAGTACGCTTCGTATTATTGACAAGCAGCGTACAGAGATCGAGGAAGAGATCGGAGATATGACAGAGGATAAGGATCTGTTCCAGCTTCACGAGCTGGAATCGACGCTGGTTTATTTTGCGACTTCCCTGCGTGCGAATGCGGTAGTCCTGGAACGTCTGACAAGATACAAGCGTCTCGAGCAGTTCCCGGAGGATATGGAGCTTCTTGAGGACGTTATCGTCGAGAACCAGCAGGCTGTTGAGATGACCACGATCTATAAAGATATTTTGATCGGTACGAGAGAGCTTCTCAGCGCGGTTTTAAATAACCGCCTGAACAATGTCATGAAATATCTGACGACGATCACGCTTGTGATGGCGGTACCGACGGTTGTTTCAGGTTTGTTCGGAATGAACGTCCCTGTGCCGCTTGCAAATAATGCATTCGGATTTGCGTCGATCGCGATCTGTACCTTTATCGTTTGTATCATTGTATTGATCCTTTTGAAACGGAAAAGGATGCTGTAAAAACAAAAACAGCCCGGGATGATTTCCCGAGCTGTTTTTTTATTTCATAAGTTTTTCTACAGGATTCACAATTTAGTGAACGATTGCAGTTGCAAGCGGCACACCGACGAATGCGCAGATGACGAAGCACGCAACAATGAAGATCAGGTTCCACTTCAGAGTCGCTTTCATTGTCAAATGTCCCGGACCGAAGAAGAACGGTGACGGAACCGCTGCGGACGGTGTGATCGTTGCCATACCGGAAGCGATTGCGATGATAACTGCAAATGCTGCCAGGTTGTAGTTGGATGTTGCTAAAAGTACAGCACCAATGTTGAAGAACAGTACCTGTGTAACAGTATTGGACAGGAAGTTTGTCATAACGATTGCAAGTGCGATCAGGACTGTTACGATCAGAACCGGGCTTAACTGTCCGATGGACGGCTGCAGGATATTTCCAAGCCATTTTGTGATACCGGTTGCTTCAGAAGACAGCGGTGTTGCGAATACAGATACGGTACCTGCAAAGATGATCGGCGGCCACGGAACCTTCTTAAACGCTGCCGGAACATCCAGGATCGGTTTGCCGTCAGCACGAAGCAGAGCAAGTGCGATGACACCAAAGATTGCCGGAACAACTACGCCGAGGCTGTTTAAGTAGCCAAGCGCCGGACCGGTCTTGAAAATCTGCGGTAATACAACGAACGCGATAACGATGATGAATACAACAGATGAGATCTTTCCGCTCTTTGACAGCGGCGGATCTTCTTCGCGTACTTTCTTGATGTCATAGTTCTTGAATGCAGATGTGTCCGGGTTCCAGATCCGTACGATGAGCATCATAATGATGAAGATGATGATCGCATAGATCGAACCGAATGCCAGCCACTGTGCATATGTGATCGTGATGCCAAGCTGAGCTTCTGCCAGACCCATGATGATGTTCGGCAGAGCGTGCGCGATCGGAGAGCAGATGGAAAGGAGGCAGTTGCCCCACAGGGTTCCCATGAAGATACAGGTATAGAACGGATCGCCCTTCTTAAGTCCCATATTCTTGCAGAGAACTTCTGCAATACCGATGTAGATAACAGCAAGTGAAAGGTTATCTACGAAGAAACCGATGATAACGTTGGAAGCAAAGAACATGGTCATGAATGCCATCGGTTTGCCTTCAACGAATTTACGTGTGACAAACCACATGGCGATCTTGTTGATGACACCGGTATCGGTCAGACATACGTTTAACAGCATGTAAACCATAACGGTGATAACAACGAAGTGACCCATGGATCCTGCCCAAACCGCGTTTGGTGTTTCCATTGCCTGGGTACATACCAGTAAAGCCAAAGCCAGAAGTGATGTCCAGTGTGTATTTGTGGTCAGCCACAGGTACAGGACCGGTACCAGAATTGCGATAACACGTACACCATACTGTGTCAGACCATTGCCCGGCTGAAGTACCAGAGCGATCACGATACCGATGATGAGTGCCACCAGATAGTGAATATATTGCTTTTTCAATTGATTCTCCCCCTAAAAAACCAAAAAGAATACTGCCCAGAAATCCCCCCAGATTTTCCGGGCAGCTGTCTATCTTAATAATTGGTTAATTATATAATTGTTTGAATGCTCAGATGATTAGTCAAACATGTCCGGAAGCCAATGCTTCGGATCAACATCCATAAATTTGGATCTGCCAAAGTGGTCTTTCAGTGCAAACGGAGCTGTGCAGTCAAAGATCGTCTTGCAGGAAACACCACGGTTGCGGATCATCGGATTGTATGTCGGTTCCTGTGTGTGGTCAAGAACGTGGCATGCAACACCCGGAATAGTGATGGTGTCGATGTCGCCCTGATATCTTGTGTTCATTGCCCACAAAACATCACTGTCATCGAACGGATCCACATCCTCGTCTACCAGAATGACATGCTTCAACTCGCTGAATGCAGAGAATGCGAGCAGTGCAGCTTGACGCTGACGTCCTTCGTCACTCGGCATGCCCTTCTTAAACTGAAGGATTGCCATGTACTTGCCGCCGCCTGACGGATGTGCGTATACATTCAACAGTCTGCCCGGCATAGCGCGTTCAACCATACCGATGATACTAGCTTCGGTCGGAAGACCTGCCATATGTACATGCTCGCCGGATGGGCCGATGGTTGTCTGCATGATCGGATTGATTCTGGTCGTAACCGCTTTTACCTTGATGATCGGAACCATCGGAGCCGGTCCTGTCTGTCCCGGGAACTCCGGCATAGCCTTGCCTGTTCCTGTGGAACGATCTTCCGGTACGCGGTCATGCGGCATCAGTAATCCTTCAATAACGAATTCAGCATTTGCAACTGCTTTTTCGCCGATGGTGATGCAGTTTGCAAGCTCTACCGGTTTGCCACGGAGTGCGCCTGCAGCAGCCAGCTCATTATAGCCGATCGGTGTTGTCGGCGGCTCAAATCCGGAAGCAAGATAGATTGCCGGGTCCAGACCAATGCTGATCGAGATCGGCAGCGGCTGGTTCAGTTTTTCAGCTTTCTCATAGAAAGCACCGATGTGACGTGCACCCGGTGTGATCCACATGGACAGCTCATCCTCACTCTGCAGACAGAGTCTGTGGATGGTAACGTCAGAGATAGACGGATCTTCCGGATCGGATGCGTAGCAGAGCCCCATTGTGATATACGGACCTGCATCTTCCGGTGTGTTCGTCGGTGCCGGAACGATCTTGCGGATGTCAAATCCTTCGTCTGTCGCATAATGAACAATTTCCTGACACGGTGCTTTATCGCCTGCAAAATCAACAGGATCGATCGGATTCTGTACAGCATCGCGCATGAAGAAGCCCAGTTTGTCCGGTGTTGTGCCAAGGAGTGCGGCAACACGTTTTCTGGTGCAGAGCATACCGATGACAACTCTTCCGTCCGGATGATCTTTGATGGTGTTGAACATCATGGCCGGACCGTTCGCATTGGTCGGACGCATAACGGTTCCACCTGCGCCTACATGACGATACACGCCTGAGAGTTCCGCTTTCGGATCAACTTCAACATCTGTCTCAACAAATTCTCCAGGAATTGTCTTAAGCAGATCAATCGCTGAACGCAAATCATAAACTTCGCTCATAGTAACCTCCTTTTCCTTGAAAATGATTAATTTTGCAATAGCTTGCCTTATAACTGAACGATAACACATTATACCAGATATACAGTCAAAGGTTTTTTAATCGGTATATTTTACAATTTTTTCACGGATATTTTATGAATTTTGTCTGTATACCAACTATATAAAGCAAAAAAACAAGAACCCCGGGAAACAGGGTTCTTGCAATCGGTAAATGGTATTAAAAATGTCGGAAGGATTAAGTCCAACGGTTGAAATTATGGGGATCGAGTCCAAAAACATCAAGTGCTTTTCCTGCGATATGATCGGTCATGTCCTGAATGGTTTTTGGCTGATTATAGTATGTCAGCATAGGCGGCATAATGATCGCGCCGGCCTGTGCAAGTGTCATCATATTCCGCAGATGAATCTGATTCAGCGGTGACTCTCTTGAGATCAGAACCAGTGGTCGGCGTTCCTTCATTGTGACGTCTGCTGCGCGAAGAACGAGGTTGTCAGAATAACCTGCAGCGATACCGGCAATGGTCTTCATGCTGCAGGGCGCAATGATCATTCCCTCTGTGCGGAATGTCCCACTGGAAATCGAAGCACCAACATCATGCAGATCGAACGTCTCGTCTGCAAGAGCCATGAATTCTTCCGGAGAATAGTCTGTTTCATATGAAAGTGTCTGCAGGGCACCATCCGTCAAAACCATCAGAGAGCGGTAATCCGGATGTGCCTGGATACTTTTTAAAATAGATACGGCGATCGGGATGCCGCTTGCACCGCTGACACCTACCACAATTCTTTTTTGTTCCATATTGTTTTTCCTCTAATAAATGGTATTAATTGATAATTATTATAATTTGTTTTCTTAATACATATGTCATGCAAAAATCATGATTCTGTGATCTTCTCGACAGGAGCCATAAGCAGGCAGAAATCCTTTTTGATCTCGTCGGTATAGTAGGTCGTGTCAAGGAGACATTCGTCCATGACGTTTCCGGTCAGGCGATATCCCTGTGCGTTGATCCAATCCAGCAGACGAAGCAGGTCCTGTGTTTCGTAAGGCATGCCATAGCGGCCGAGGCAGGCATAGTCGCTTTCCGGAAAATCAAGCATATTGTCTGTGGAAGCACCGGTCGTATTGATAAAATTAACCGGAAGATTAACGTAACCGCCTGCACCTTCTAACGGAATTCCTTTTTTTATGGAAGAGAAAGGAATCATGGCACCCCATCCGTAATCATTGGTCTTTAGATTCAGATCTTCTAACTGGTTACGCAGCGCCATGTGTGTAAAGTGCATGGTAGAACGGTCAGATTCCGGGCCAATACCGCCGTCTTCTGACCAGGCACGAAAGAGAACGTGACAAGCGGGCAGATGTGCAATGTAGGGCATACCCGCACGGGCAAGCTCGACTTCGGCGCGTTGCAGGAACCGGAGTCGGTCATCGATGCTGCGCATTCTCTTTTTGAGTTCCTCGACTTCGTTCTGAAGGATGTCCTTTTTCTCTGTCAGAAGTTTCTTCGTACTCTGGATCGTCCGGCCTTCAAAATTCTCTACAATATCTTTTAAGGAGAAATAATTATCCTTCAGAGAACAGATCTCTCTTAAATAAGGAACCTGGTAGATGGAATAATAGCGATAGCCGTTTTCCTGGACAAATACCGGTTTGAAAATATCGTTTTTATCATAATAGATCAATGTCTGTCTGCTGATACGACAGATGTTGGACATCTCACTGATCGTAAGCATTGATCGGTCTTTCTTCATATTGATTTCCCCCTTAGAATGATAAAATAATCTATATTCCAACAATACAGTCAAGTGACGGAGTAAAAAATGGGCTTGACAAGAAAAAAGTGTTGTGTTTCTTAACAAAACTGACTTGTGAAAATTATACAAAAAGCACAGAAAAAATGATTTGATTTTATAGCAGGTATACAGTCTAAAATGTCAATATCAAGTGATTACCATGCTGAAACCAGATGACAGATATGATACTCTGGATGGTGTTACAAGGTGATTGGGAGAGGAACTATAGAGGTGTATGTGCGCTGTATCACACATACGGGGAAAGGAGTTAGAGTATGAGTCCACTCGTAGTAGGTATTATCGGCATTATATTCCTGCTGGTGCTGCTGTTCATTGGAATGAATATCGCCTTTTCAATGATCGTAGTAGGTTTTGTCGGGTATACCATTCTGGTTAACATGAAAGCGGCTCTTGGCTTATTTGCGACCATTCCGTTTAATACGGTTGCAAACTACGGTTTTTCCGTTATACCGCTATTCGTACTAATGGGACAGTTCATGTACTATGCCGGTGTCAGCGGCGATCTGTATTCGTTCTGCCATAAGTGGATCGGGCGCATTTCCGGCGGCCTGGCATCTGCGACGATCGTAGCATGCGCATTCTTTGCAGCGATCTGCGGTTCCTCTACAGCGACGACAGCAACCATGGGTGTTGTTTGTCTTCCGGAAATGAGAAAGTACAGATATAAAGATACGCTTTCCTGCGGATCGATCGCAGCCGGCGGTACACTGGGTATCCTGATCCCGCCAAGCGTAGGCTTTATCTTATATGCGATTTCTGCAGAGCAGTCAATCGGTGATATGTTTGCCGGCGGTATCATCCCCGGTATTTTGCTGGCGGCTGTATATGTTGTGACGATCATGATTCTTGTAAAGAAGGATCCGTCCCTGGCGCCGAAGGGTGATAAGGTCAGCATGAAAGATAAGCTGAATGCTATTAAGGGTGTTTTGCCGGTTCTGATCCTGTTTGTCATCGTGTTGGGCGGTATCTTTGCAGGCTTGTTCACAGCAAATGCCGGTGCTGCAATCGGCGCGTTCGGCGCTCTGATCTGCATGATCATCAAGAAAAAATGCACATGGGAGAATATTAAAAAATCCTGCTTTGATACGATCCGTACATCCTGTATGATCTTCCTGATCATGATCGGCGCTACAATCTTCGGATATTTCCTTGCGGTTTCGACACTTCCGGCTTCTCTGGCAATGGCACTGTCGAATTCCAGCCTGCCGAATCTGATCGTTGTATTACTGATCCTTGCGATCTATGCGGTACTGGGATGCTTTATCGATTCCCTTCCGCTGATCATCCTGCTGACACCGATCTTCCTGCCGGTAATCAACAATATGGGATTGAACCTGGTATGGTTCGGTGTACTGATGGTTATGATCATGCAGCTGGGTCTGATCACACCGCCTGTAGGTATGTGTGTATACGTTATGGCCGGTATAGCGAAGGATGTACCTTTGATGAGGATCTTCAAGGGTGTGTTCCCGTTCGTAATCGCTCTGATCGTTTCCGTTGTCATCGTGGCATGTATTCCGGCACTGGCGACCGGCTTGCCGCATCTGCTATACGGGCATTAAATACGGTGATTGTGCCTAGGTGGGCGAAACCTAAGCATTCACATATAGTCATTCTTTAAAAAAAAGGAGGAGAAACATGAAAAAGAGAATCATTGGCTTACTTTGTGTAGGTGTTCTGGCAGTAGGTATGCTGGCAGGATGCGGCGGCTCAGGTGGCGGCGATGCAGCAGCTCCGGCAGCTTCAGCAGGTGGCGAAGAGCAGACAGCAGCGGTTGAGAATACCGGCGAAACCTATACTCTGATCGTACATCAGCATGATCCGGAGCAGTCAGCAACAGGTCAGTTCCTGAATGCATGGGCAGCAGCAGTTGAAGAGGCTTCCGGCGGACAGCTTGATATTCAGGTTATGCACGGCGGCACAATGGGTGGCCCGAAAGATACCGTTGATATGATCAAGAACGGCACATGCGATATCGGATGGGGACTTCAGTCCTTCTTCCCGGATACATTCCCGGTAACCGAAGTATTCCAGCTTCCGGGTCTTGATATCTCACGTGCAACACAGGGTTCCGCAGCAATCTGGGAATTCTGGAATACCACAGACTATATGCAGGATGAATATGCAGACTTCCATGTACTGTTCCTGCACACCAACTGCCAGTCTCCGATCTCTACAACAGATACGAAGCTGACAAGCATCAAAGATATGGCTGGTATGAACGTACGTGCGAACTCCGGCCCGCCAACCATGTTTGTACAGAATGTAGGCGCTAACCCGACTCCGTGCCCGATCAATGATCTGTACAGCAACCTGGACAAGGGCGAGATGCAGGCCTGCATCACTGACTGGCATGCAATCAGCTCCTTCAAGCTGGATGAGACCATTGGCTACTATCTGGATGAGAACGTTGGCGTTTCCACATACTTCCTGATGATGAACAAGCAGAAGTATGATAGCCTTCCGGATGATCTGAAGAAGGTTCTGGATGATGTTTCCGCTAATTCCGCTCAGTACACAGAAGCTTGGGATGCTGTTGAAGATGAGACAAAGGCAGCTGTAGCTGACAAGTGCTACAAGTTTGATGATGCTGGTAGAGCAGAACTGGAAGAAGCATTCCAGAAGACAACAGATGACTGGATCGCAGCTATGAACGACAAGGGCTATGACGGCCAGGCAATCTATGACAAAGCTGTAGAGTGCATTGAGAATGCAGCAAAATAATCGGTTCGTAACAAGAGACTGATTATACTATTCCGAAAGGGGTCATTTCTATGAAAAAGTTCCGCGGTGCGTTAACAAAAATATGTGGCGGCGTGTCTTACGTTTCCATGTTTGCATTACTGTTTGCGATGGCTGTTACGGTTATTGACATCGTCATGAAGCTGACGATCAGCAAGCGTGTGCTTGGTAACATCGAGCTGGTGGAGTTATCCATGGTTGTTATGATGTTCCTGTGCTTCTCAAAGACACAGCTGGAAAACGGACATGTACGTGTGGATCTGTTTGTCAACAAGTTCCCGCCGAAGGTCAGATGTATCGTAAATGGATGCATTCAGTGCATCGTAGCACTGTTCTCCATCTTTATGCTGATACAGTCCTTTAAGCAGATCAGCGTTGTCAGCGCTGCAGGAACCAGTTCACAGGTTCTGCATATTCCGTATCCGCCGTTCTATGTACTTTTGTCGATCGGATTTGCATTATTTACCTTAACGCTTATACTAAGCGCATTGGAGTACTTTGCAGAGACGCCACATGCGCAAAAGATAGAGCAATAGTATACAGGTCCGAGTGCGGAACGATGGATCAATGAAATGGAAAAGAGGGGCGTCTGCCATATTTGGCGGCGCCCCTTGTGTTTGTTAGAAGTATAAATACGTGTTTGTAGAGGAGTTTTAATCTTGAAAATAAAGTGTTTGGTAAGTATAGTCGCATCGTGTCAGTTCAACTATATCGCCTAGATATGGTCAGACTGACGCATTGATCTGCTATGTCAGCTCAGGCGATTGGTTTCGCTCCTGTAGAACTGACTCCCCAACGCATCCTGTCAGTCCATATTTCAGATTACAGCTCCGGGAGCCCCCGAAAAAGCGAGTCAGGTCAGCCCGGAACGATTTAGAAGATATCTTCGGACTGGCACCAGACAGATACAAGTCAGTTCGTATGTCTGAAAAGGGGCTTGAAGGACTGACAAATACAAAAAGAAAGGCCAGCCCGGCGGATGGTCACAGTGCTCATAAGCTGACGGATGGCTTCGTTGTTTACAACTCTCACCATCCTACGTCCACTCACAACTCGCCCCGCTCCCTTTGGTCGCGTGACTTTATTGTTCGTGTCCGTTACCCTGCGTCATATCCGTCGTATTGCCTGCGAGCAGTCATACGCCGTCTGCGACGCAGAAGCTTATGCGCACAAACAAGAATTTGTGAAAGAGGTATTACTATGAAAGATCAAAAGATAATCCAGGTCTCAGCCGGCGAAGGAAAGTATGAGGTATGCATTCGGGCAATCCCATGTGGCAGAGACCTTTCGGTTACGATCACCGGCGGGACAGAGCCGCATGTTGGTGCCTGCGCGATCGGAATCGGTCGTTTGCCGGATGAGAGACCGATGCAGTATTCTGCAACGGTAAGTACATTTACGGTTCCGGATCATAAAGATGATGTTGTTGCAAAGATGGCAGCGAAGGAGCTTGCGGATACACTGCATGCAAATGTGACGGTGACTTGCGGGATCCATATAGATGGTGCGACAAAAGAGGAGCTGATTATGTTGCAGGATAATGTGAAACAGGCATTGCAAGCGTTACAAATGCAACATATGCAACAATAATCAACAAAACTGAATAAGTCAATACTTGACGAAACCAAATAAAAGGTATAGACTTTTTCGTGTAATAGACAAAAATGAACAAAACAGAAGTATATTTGTTCAGAAAGTGAGGAGAGCATGAAAAAGAGATTGTTAAGTATTGCATGTGTTGCAGCATTAGGCGCAGCGATGCTTGCAGGATGCGGTAATTCCGCAGGGGATGCAGCTGATACAGCAGCATCAGCAGCAAATGAAGTGGCAGCAGTTAGTGAAGAGGCACCAGAAGCAGGCGCAGCAGATCAGTTTGAAGAGACAACCGTTACCGTATTTGCGGCAAAGAGTCTGAATACTGTTCTGGATGAACTGATCACAATGTATAATGAGACACAGCCGAATGTTCATATCGTTCCGAGTTATGACAGCTCAGGTACATTGATGACACAGATCGAAGAAGGTGCAACCTGTGACGTATTCTTCTCAGCTGCACAGAAACAGATGAACCAGCTGCAGGATGATGATGCACTTGTCGTTGACGGTACACGTCATAATGTCGTAAATAATCAGGTTTGTGTAGTAACATATAATGACAGCGGCACATCCGTAACAGGTCTTTCTGATATCGCAAACGCTTCCAGCTTCGCACTGGCAGACGGCAGTGTTCCGGTTGGTAAATATACCCGTCAGGCACTTGTAAATGCTGGCATGATCGAGACAGATGTAGAGGATGTTGCAGAGATCACAACAGATCAGGTTTCTGAAGCACTTGGCGGCATCGAGATCAATGAGTGCAATAACGTAGGTGCGGTTACAGCAGCTGTTTCCGAAGGATCCAATGAAGTGGGTACTGTATATAAATCTGACACATATGGACTTGAAGACAGACTTCAGATCCTTGAGATCGTACCGTATGATCTGACAGGTGACGTTATTTATCCGATCGCTCAGATCGTAAATCCGGAAGCAGATGAGCTTGAGTCTGCAGCAGCAGTTGATTTCATCAACTTCATTACATCTGATGAAGCAAAGGCTGTATTTGAGAAGTATTACTTCGATACAAACGTAACCGATTAATGTTTTCACTCCTTTATATGTTTGATAAGAATCGGAATATGTGATGTAGATCGCATACAGGCGCAGGCGGCGGTTCGCTGTCTGCGCTTTTTTCGAATCAGGAAGAATGTTTTCTGACTTAAAAAGCTGGTAACTGTCTATCAGAATTGATAGAATAGGGATATCATTTGCAGTAAGGGGAATTGTTTCATGAATGCATTGGGAGATCTCTTATCCGGGCTTGACTGGAGTCCGTTGTTTATCTCATTAAAAACGGGTGTTGTCGCGACATTCGTGTCGTTCTTTCTGGGGATTTTTGCAGCCAGGAAGGTCGTGCGCGCAGGTGCAAAGACGAAGGCAATCGCAGACGGCATCCTGACGCTGCCAATGGTCCTTCCGCCAACCGTAGCTGGCTTTTTCCTGCTGTTGTTGTTCAGCACCAGACGTCCGGTCGGGATGTTTATGCTCAATCATATGGGTATTAAAGTGGTGCAGACATGGCTTGGCTGTATTATAGCGGCTACAGTGATCGCATTCCCGTTAATGTACCGGAATGCCAGGGCTGCATTTGAACAATTGGATTCCAATCTGGTTTATGCGGGTCGTACGCTCGGAATGTCAGATTTTTCCATTTTCTGGAAGGTGATCGTGCCGAATGCAGGCCCCGGTATCATCGCCGGAACCATCCTGACCTTTGCGAGAGCTTTGGGAGAGTATGGTGCGACTTCGATGCTTGCAGGAAATATACCGCATAAGACGTCAACGATTTCGCAGCGGATCGCGATGGTTATACAGGATGGCGATTATATGACGGCAGGCGTCTGGGTCATCATCATTTTGATCATCGCATTTGGCATTATCGTTGCGATGAACCTCGTTGCAGGAAAGAACATGAAGAATATTCAGCGGTGGTAACTTCCGCGCGCGACTCCTTATACACATAGAGGAACGAAAACGTATATGTCATTAGAAGTAGATATTAAAAAGACAGTCGGCAAATTCACATTGGATGTAAAGTTTGAGGCAGAGCAGGAGATTTTTGCGCTTTTGGGTGCATCCGGATGCGGCAAGAGCATGACATTGCGCTGTATCGCCGGGATCGACACGCCCGATGAAGGCAGGATCGTGCTGAACGGCCGGACATTATATGATTCTGATCAGAAGATCAATCTGACGCCGCAAAAACGGAATGTCGGGTATATGTTTCAGGATTATGCGCTGTTTCCAAATATGACGGTTGTGAAGAATATCATGGCTGGAATGGGGAAGAATCCATCTGTCGATGTTGTGAACCGATACATTGAAATGTTTCAGCTAAACGGACTTGAAGAGCATCTGCCGCGTCAGCTTTCCGGCGGCCAGAAGCAGAGGGTCGCACTTGCCAGGATGCTGGCAGCAGAACCGGAGATCCTGCTTTTGGACGAACCGCTCTCTGCACTGGATGCCTATTTGAAGTGGCAGATGGAGGAAGAACTCCTGGAGGTCTTAAAACGCGTCGATAAGACGGTGATGTTCGTGTCGCACAGCAGGGACGAGGTTTATCATCTGTGTGATACGGTCTGTGTTCTGGAAAAGGGACATATGGAGACGATCCAGGGAAAACGGGAGTTTTTTGCGAATCCACAGACCGTTGCGGCAGCACGTATTTCCGGTGTGCGAAATATTTCATCGGCAAAGCGGTTCTCTGACCATGAGTTGCTGGCAGAGGAGTGGGGCATCCGGTTTTATTGCGAAAAGCCGATTCGGGAAGATCTGGCATTTGTCGGCATCCGTGCGCACTATATCGAGATTCCGGGTGAGGATGAGAACAGAGAAAAAAATGTGGCAGAGATGACTGTAGATCATCTGTTTGAACAGCAGTTTGAATCAGAACTTGTCTTAAATCCCGGCGTGGAAAACGGGAAAAAGATGCGATTGCTCATGGAGAAAGAAAAGGCAGAACAACTGGCAAAGAAAAAGCAGATTCGAATCTATTTTCCGGAAGAGGCGTTGCTCCTCTTGCGGGCCTGAAATACAAAACCGGCAGAGCTTATGAAAGAAGAGCTCTGCCGTTTTCATAATAAAACATGAAAAGAAAATAATGTAATAAAGTGAATGAGGGAAAGGTTTTGGTTTTATTTAAAGAATCCTGTCAGCGGGTCTGCGTTGATCAGCGGAACAGCGGCAGCAAATGCCTTTCTTGCGCCCTTTCCTTCATCGGTTGAGAAGTCAAAGCCTTCTTCCAGGCAAACGATGTTTGCACCGATCTCATCTATGATTTCCGTTAACAGTGTGTCCAGATCGCGGATGCCGCTGGCAAACCGGTTAAAAGAGCAGATGTAGATGGTATCGTCTGCAGTCAGTTTTTCAATCAATTCATTCAGCGCAGGGCGGGATGACAGGTAATCTACGATTACCTCATCTGCTTTTTCCTGAAGCGCTTCGACCTTGTCCGGTACTTCTTCTCCGATGTTTGTGATGAAGGCGTTAAAATATCCGTAATTCATAGATGACTCCTTTCAAAGTTGGGATTACTTTTATGCAAATCGTGGATTGCATACAGGTGGTTTCTGTTTGCAGAATCATTATAACGTGAATAGATCGCTTTCGATGATGCAGGATGGGATGTGTTTTATGCAGATGATGAATAAAACAGAACAAAACAGAACAAAACCAATTCTTGCAGAATCTGCATATACAATCATGAAACATGGATAGAAATTAACTGTAATTTTTTTAGATTTTTGTTATACTGTACTATACGTATAAGAATGTGTAATAGTATTGATATATAGTGTTTCTGAAAGGAAAGAATATGATGAAGTTTAAAACAGGTGTGATTACGGCAAGTGACAAGGGTTATGCCGGAGAACGGGAAGATTTAAGCGGAAAAAAGATCGTATCGATCATGGAAGAAAACGGGTATGAGATCGTAAAGACGATCATCCTGCCGGATGATGAAGAGATGCTGGCAAACGAGATGATCGCAATGTGTGATGCCGGGATCAATCTCATCCTGACGACCGGCGGTACGGGATTCTCGCCGAGGGACATTACGCCTGAGGCGACAAAGAAGGTGATTGAAAAAGAGGTCAATGGCATTCCGATGGCGATCCTGAATTATTCACTTACGATCACAGATCGCGCGATGCTCTCCAGAGCAACAGCAGGGATTCGGGGCAATACACTGATCATCAACCTTCCGGGAAGTCCGAAGGCAGTAGAAGAAGCACTGGTATATATTCTGCCATCGTTAAAGCATGGCATGGAGATCATGCTTGGGCTTGATGCAGAATGCGCCAGAAAAGACTGATCATGATTTAGAGATCATAGAAGAACCGCGTAATAAGCGGGAAAGAGGGGTAGATTTCTTATGCAGCTGATTCGAACAGAGGATGCTGTCGGACACGTTTTGTGTCACGACATTACACAGATTATCAAAGGTGTGACAAAGGATGCCGTTTTCAGGAAAGGGCATGTCGTAAGAGAGGAAGACATTCCGGTGCTGCTTTCTGTCGGGAAAGAGCATCTTTATGTATGGGAAAAAGATGATAATATGCTTCACGAAGACGAAGCAGCACAGGTTTTATACGAGATCTGTGCAGGTGATAACATGCATGGATCGGATGTAAAAGAGGGCAAGATTGAGCTGATCGCAGACATTGACGGTCTGCTGAAGATCCGCCGAGAAAACCTGCTGGCGGTAAACAGTCTTGGAGAGATGATGATCGCATCCATCCATGGTAATTTCCCGGTGAAAAAAGGAGATAAACTGGCAGGCACACGTATCATTCCGCTCGTGATCGAGAAGGAAAAGATGGAGGCAGCCAGACAGGCTGGCGGAACAGAACCGATCTTTTCTGTGCTTCCGTTTCAGAAGAAAAAGGTTGGGATTGTAACGACCGGAAGCGAGGTGTTCAAAGGACGGATCAAAGATACATTCGGTCCTGTGATCAAAGCAAAAGTAGCAGAATACCCGTCCGAAGTTCTGGGACAGACGTATGTGGATGATGAAAAAGCGCATATCACAGAAGCAATCCTGGAACAGATCAAAAACGGCGCAGAGCTGGTGATCTGCACCGGCGGTATGAGCGTAGATCCGGATGACTGTACACCGGGAGCGATCCGGGATACGGGTGCAAGGATCGTAACATACGGCGCACCGGTACTGCCCGGTGCGATGATGCTGGTTTCCTATTATGATGCAGGAGACAGAACGGTACCGATCCTTGGCCTGCCGGGATGTGTCATGTATGCAGCAAGAACGATTTTTGACCTCGTTTTACCGCGTGTTATGGCGGATGATGAGATCACTGCAGAGGATATCGCAGACCTCGGAGAGGGCGGCCTTTGCTTAAACTGTGAAGTTTGCACCTTCCCGAAATGCGGGTTTGGAAAGTAAAACTGCGTCTCCGGGACGTGGATTCGCTTGGAAAGAAGCTTTAAAAAAGGGGATAGAAAAATGGCAGAGTTAAAACCTGTAAAAGTACATTGGGAGGCAATGGACCGCTACGCGGTATTTGTCGTAACACGGTTTGAAGTGATGTATGAAGATCAGCTGATCGGGTACTACAGAATCTTTATGGAGCCGAATTCGGTAAATATCGCTTTTTACAGTGATACAGACCGTCACGGTGTACTTCCACCGGAGACCTATAAAGTCATTCCGACCAATCATAAAATGATCCGTATGATCGAAGACGATCTGAATAAGATGGGGTATACCATTCCGGACGGACACACGAAGATCAGTGACGGAATGCTGGTTGGGATGGAACGTTTCCCGATGGATTGGGAGGTGCTGTATTAATGGAATTGACGCACATCAATGACCAGGGACGCGCGAAGATGGTAGATGTTTCGCAGAAGGCGGATACGGAGCGGATCGGTATCGCATCCGGGCGGATTCAGATGCAGCCTGAGACATTTGAGCTGATTACGGCACAAAAGATCAAAAAAGGTGATGTTCTGGCGGTGGCACAGGTCGGCGGCATTATGGCTGCAAAGAAAACCTGGGAGACGATCCCGATGTGTCATCCGCTGCTTCTGACGGGAGTTGATATCCAGTTTGAGCTCTATCCGGAAGTATCAGAGATCGAAGCGATCGCTACGGTTAAGACGACCGGAAAGACCGGTATCGAGATGGAGGCGTTAAATGCGGTATCTGCAGCACTTTTGACCATTTATGATATGTGTAAGGCTGTAGATCGGGGCATGGTGATCCTCGACATCAAGCTTTTGGAAAAAGACGGCGGAAAATCAGGACACTACAAGCGAGGAGAATAATATGGCACTCGAAATTGAAGAAGCACAGGAGCTGTTAAATGCACAGATAAAACCGATTACGGAAACTGAGACAGTGTTGCTGATGGATTCTGTCGGCCGTGTTCTGGCAGAGGATCTGGTCGCTTTAAGAGACCAGCCTCCGTTTCCGCGTTCGCCGCTCGATGGGTATGCATTCCACGGCGAGGACAGTTCCGGAGCGACAAAGGATGCGCCTGTGAAATTAAAGGTGCTTGGGAAAATCTATGCCGGAGATGTGTTCGAAGGCGTTGTAGGACTGGGAGAAGCTGTCAAGCTGATGACAGGCGCACCGATCCCGGATGGTGCAAACTGCGTGATCCGTCAGGAAGACACGGATGAAGGAGAAGAAGTGGTGGCGCTTTACACTTCAATCGCACCGTACCAGAACTATTGCTATCAGGGAGAGGATTATAAAGCAGGTGAAGTGCTGATCCCTGCAGGGACGCAGATCAATGCCGGGGCGGTTTCGGTGATTTCTTCTCTGGGCAAAGACCGCGTAGAGGTTCTTCGGAAAGCGCGTGTCGGAATCATCACGAGCGGAGATGAAGTGCTTGCACCGGGGATGGACTGGAAGCCCGGAAAGATTTTTGATTCAAACCGGGCGTATATTGGTGCACGTCTGATGGAATGTGGAACGGCGCCGTTTGTTTCTGTTCATGCCAAAGACAAAGCAGAAAGCGTGGCGGAAGAGATCCGCAAGGCCGTTGAAGCCGGTTGTGATCTTGTGATCACGACAGGTGGTGTATCGGTCGGAGAAAAGGACATCATGCATGATATCGGTGATATTCTGGGCGCAGAACGACTGTTTTGGCGCGTGCGGATCAAGCCGGGCTCTCCGACGATGGCATATTCTTATCATGGCGTTCCGGTCATTTGCCTTTCCGGCAATCCGTTTGGCGCGATCGCAAATTATGAGATTTTGATCCGCGGTATGCTTTATAAGCTGACCGGGCAGATCTGCTGGAAGATGCAGACAGAGGATATGCTTATCCAGAATGAATATAAGAAAACAGGCGGCAGGAGATTCTTAAGAGGACAGGCGGCAGATGGGAAGGTTTCCCTGTGCGGAGCGGAAAAGTCCGTTGGCGTGCTGCATGCGCTGGCAGAGTGCAACTGTTTGGTGGAGATGCCGCAGACAGGACAGCCTGTCAAAGTGGGAGATACTGTAAAGGTATATTATCTGTAAGAGAAAATAGGGGTTTTGACGAATATGCAGGATCAGTTTGGAAGAAAAATTGATTATATGCGGATTTCGGTAACGGATCGTTGCAATCTGCGCTGTAGGTACTGTATGCCGGAAGGCGGGATCGACAATCTGCCGATGACAGATATGTTGACGTATGAGGAAATCGTGGAAGTCTGCAGGATGGCGGCAGATCTTGGGATCACCAAGATCCGACTGACAGGCGGAGAACCACTGGTGCGCCTGGAACTGCCAAAGCTTGTGAAAATGATTCGGGCGATTCCGCAGATTCAAAAGATTAATCTGACGACAAACGGTGTATTGCTGGACAGACAATTGGATGCGTTGGTTGATGCCGGTCTGGACGGCCTTAACATCAGTCTGGATACATTAGACCGGGAGGCGTATGCCAGAACAACGGGCAGGGATGAGCTTGAGAAGGTGCTTTCCGGAATCCAGCATTCGCTTGATGCCGGATTGTCTGTTAAGGTTAATGCAGTACTGCTCGCAGACAGCTTTTTTGCTGCTCCTTCTAAAGCGGATGCGCAGGTTGTTCCGTTCAGAGATCCGAACTGGTACAGCATGCTTTCGCTTGCAAAGCATCATCCGGTCGATCTTCGGTTTATCGAGCTGATGCCGATCGGTGAGGGACAGCAGTATGAGTATTTTTCAGCAGAAGTGCTGTTAAACGAAATGAAACATCGGTTCCCGGGACTCGAAGAAGATTATGCGATCCACGGGAACGGACCGGCGCATTATTATAAGATTCCGGGCTTTCAGGGCTCGATCGGTGTGATCGAGGCACTGCATGGGAAGTTCTGTGATGCATGCAACAGGGTGCGCCTGACGGCGACCGGAAGGGTAAAACCGTGTCTGTGCTATGCGACGACTTATGATATCAGGGAGCCGCTTCGAAACGGCGATCTGGACCGTGTGAGAGAAGTGATGGAGCTGGCCATCTGGAAAAAGCCGAAAGAACACTGCTTTGAAGAACTTGCGGAGATATCGGAAGAGCATAAGATGGTATCGATCGGCGGATGATGAATATATAATAAATGAATGGAAGCGGAGAGCGGAGCTCTCCGCTTCTTTTGATTGAAGGATAAACATGCTGCCTTCTATCCTCGCACGAAAAAGCCCCGCCGCATTCGCGACAGGGCTCTTATTCGTAGTAGAGTATTTGTTAAAGCTCAATCTCAACTATAATTTTTAATCATCTAACTCATCCGGAATATTATTCTTTTTTGCGCCTGTAAGGCAGATGATGAAAAGAATAATTCCAACGGCAAGAAGATAAGCTGATACGATTGTAATAGCCATATAGAAACCTCCTTACAGTTTTTCACCTTTGTGCGTAGCCTTCCAGATTCCAAAGAAGATCGCACAGAGGACAATACCCATTACAAATTGGATTGCACAATCCTGAATTACCCACATAGTATAACCTCCTTATATTAATCTACAGCAGGCTGCGAGTTTCTCTCGATCTCTTCTGCGTGACGTTTCTTCCATGCAGGTTTGCCCGGAATGATCAGATGCAGAATGATACCAAGAACAACAGATACAACCATGGTCATGTACAGGTTCATGCTCCATACACCCGGAAGCGGCATCGGTACGAATGTCCAGATGCAGTCTACGATGTATGTGATGATGATCGTAAGCCATGCAGCTGTGCGGCTGACCTTGAAGTTGTAGCCGATTACGAGAACTACGAATACCGGCATACCGAAGGAGAATACCCACAGGAACAGGTTGAATACGAATTCGTGTGCCATGATCAGAGCGCCCGGCAGAAGCAGGAGAGCTGCGATGATAACACAGATACGGTTGATGCGCATTTTCTTCTTGTCATCAGCGTCAGGCATGCAGCAGCCGATGATGATGTCGTTAGCAAGAACGTTGGAGTTCGCCATAACAACACCGCCGCCTGTTGACAGTGTAGCTGCCAGAAGAGCAACCATCAGGAAACCGATTGCCGGTACCGGCAGACCTTCCTGTGCCAGAAGCGGAACAGCTTCCAGACCGTTCGGTCCAACCTGTGCAGCAATCTTCGGAATCGTCATTGCAGCGATCGCGATGAAGATCCACGGCAGGGATGACATGATGTTGATACCACAGCCAAGGAATACACCCTTACGGCATGCACTCTGGTCTTTTGCAGCGAAGAACGGCTGCATCATGGTCTGGGATACTGCACCTGCAGAGAGGTGAAGTACGATAACCGGGATGATAACACCAAGCCATACAGGCGGCAGTGTCAGAGTGCCCGGCTGTGACATGAAGGAGCCAAGTCCTGCCATGTCATATGTCTCGAATACAGCGCCCCATCCGCCAAACTGTGACAGATAGTGAACGCCGAGAATTCCAACACATGCATAGGAGCAACCGATCATAACGACAGCATTTACACAGTTCAGCCATGCCATCTGAAGCATACCACCGAACAATACATAGCAGGCTGTCAGAACGAAACCGATAACGATTGCCTGATAAATGGTAAGCGGGATACCGGAAGCGTTACACAGTGTCCAGATTGCAGCACCGGTAGCAACCAGCTCGGAAGCGCCGATACCTGTCCAGGTCAGGGTCTGGAAAGCAGCATGGAAATATCCAAGCTTCTTGCCAAAGATCTTAGCGATCGCACGGGGAGCGGTCGGAGCACCGATCTTTTTGTACATCGGGCCGATCCACAGCATAGCGATCGGAAGGAAGATAGCGCCTGCACCGATTGCCCACCACATGGCACCTGCACCGATACCATTGTAGAGACCGCCGGATACAGCGTCAGCTAAGTTTTCCCAACCGCCGGCACCTGCAGCTTTTTCCCACTGGGACATTGTATGTCCGGAACCAAGAGGAGCAAGTACGAATGAGAAGGTAACCATTAACCATCCCAGTCCGCCGCCTGCGTTAGCAAAGTCTTCCGCAGACTTAACACGTTTTCTTGAGTACAATGATGCGATGATGATCAACACAGCAAAGTACGCAATAGCAATTAACAGAGCCATTCAATAACCTCCTTAACCTCTTTTTCTACATGAAAAATTAGTTCCTCTACTCAAGAAAAAATTTTAAACTTTATACTAGGTATAAGTCAACAAAAAATAAAAAAAGAATAAACTGCCTATAAACTGGAGTTTAGAATACCAAATGAATTCAGAATGGCGAAAAAGCCCGAAAATTCAAGGGTTGACGGGAATTCTTTAATCCGATAAACTAAAAAAAAGCCTGTTATCCAGTTTTTGCATAAATAAAACGTGGATTTGGATTACTGGTTTTGGCATGGGAAGAATGTGTTTGCACGACGAAGCATTTCCTTATATAATAGGGTGGTATTTAGGCCGATATTATGTTACTAGTCTATGTTTTATGATCAGGAGGAAAAGGTATAATGACTGACCTGCAGATCAAATGTTTTATGGAGGTGGCGCATAGCTTAAGTTTTACAAAAGCCGCCAGAGGATTATTCATTTCGCAATCGAACATCAGCCGTCAGATCGCTTCTTTAGAAGAAGAGTGGGGGATGGCCTTGTTTGACCGGAATACAAAGGGCGTAAAGCTGACGCGTCAGGGCGCAATGCTTGTGGAAAAGCTTGAGGAGCTTCTGCCGCAGTGGGAGCAGACGATGATCCAGGCGCGGAATTCAGTACAAAAGTATGCCGGACGGATCACGCTTGGCTGCCAGGAACATATTAAAGCGAACAGTTATCTTGCACGGCTTTTGTTTGAGTTTCATGAGACAAGACCGGAGATCCAGTTGATCAAGGAGCGCTGCTCGCAGCAGCAGCTCGTCAAAGGGCTTCATGATGATTATTATGATGCGATCCTGATCGCGGACCATGACGTCAAGATGGTAAAAAATGTTGACAAGCTTACCTTATTCTATTCACGTGTCGGCATTGTCATCCATAAAAAGAATCCGTTCTTTTTTAAAAAGCATGTGACACTGGCGGATTTTAAGGACAGTCCGTTCCTTTCCTACCGTCCGATGGAGATCGCGCCGGAGGATGATTATCTGATCCAGATCTGTGATGCGTTTGGCTTTGTGCCAAAGATCGTAGCGCATATCGAAGAGTTTGATGAGTACATGTTCCGGATGGAAATGGGCGAAGGCGTATCGCTGATCTTTGAAGAGGCGGAGGTGACATCGAACAGCAATCTGCGTTTTATTCCCATCGAGGAGGATGTGCCGCATAAGTATTTGCCGATGCAGCTGACCAGAAAGGCGAGGAACGATTCGCCGTTGTTGGAAGACCTGTTTGTTTTCGCTAAGAAATACTCCAGCCTGCATGTGAAACGAGACTTCTAGATATTGTGTATTTTTCATAAAGTATAGTCGCTATACATTTGTGCTTTTAGACGAAAGCACGGAAAAATCATACAAAAACGAAAAAAATCCTTGCATGTATTTTTAGAATACACCGTATAATCACAACCATAAAGGAAATGTATGCCATTTTCTTTGTGGTTGTTTTTTTATAATCTGTACCGTTGAAACACATCCTCTACTCGATTTTGACAGCACGGATTATGAAAATACGAGACAGTGAATGAGGAAACAAAAAGGAGGTTATGCCATATGAAAGGCGAAATTCGTTTGACAAACTCCAGTACCGGCGGTCCGGTGTTCGTTTATGTTAAGGACGGCAAAATCGTTCGTTTAACACCGATGGACCTTGACGAGACAGATCCGGAAGGCTGGACAATCGAAGCACACGGCAGGACATTTACACCGCCGAGAAAGACTACGATCCAGATGTATACCGCTGGTCAGAAATCCATGGTATATTCAGACCGTCGTCTGCTTTACCCGATGAAGCGTGTAGACTTCGATCCGAACGGAGAGAGAAACATCCAGAACCGTGGTATTTCCGGTTATGAGAGAATCAGCTGGGAAGAGGCTGCGGACATCATCGTTAGCGAAGTTAACAGAATCAAGAGAGAGGTTGGACCTGGTGGTATCATGTCCACACCGTCATCTCACCATCTGTGGGGTAACGTAGGTTACCGTCATTCCACATATTTCCGTTTCATGAACCTGATGGGATTCACCTATGCGGATCACAACCCGGATTCATGGGAAGGCTGGCACTGGGGCGCTATGCATATGTGGGGCTTCTCCTGGAGACTTGGTAATCCGGAGCAGTACAACCTGTTAGAAGACTGTATGCAGAATTCCGAACTGATCGTATTCTGGTCATCCGATCCGGAAGTTAACAACGGTATCTATGGTGGCTTCGAGTCCCATATCCGTCGTCGCTGGATGGATGAGCTGGGTATCAAGATGGTATTCATCGATCCGTTCTACAACCATTCCGCAAATATGTGGGGTATGAAGTGGTTCTCACCGAAAGTTGGTACAGACCACGCTATTTCCTTCGCGATCGCTTATACATGGCTGACAGAAGGAACCTATGATAAAGAGTACGTTGCAGATCATGCATACGGATTCGAAGAGTGGGCTGAGTACGTTCTTGGTAATGGCGAGGACGGCATTCCGAAGACCTGTGAGTGGGCAGAAGCTGAGTCCGGAGTTCCGGCTTGCGAGATCCGCGCACTGGCACGTGAATGGGCTAAGAGAAAAACACAGCTGGCAGCCGGCGGTCTTGGCGGCTGGGGTGGTGCTTGCCGTGCAACCCATGGTATTGAGTGGACTCGTGGTATGATCGCTCTTGCAACCATGCAGGGCCTTGGAAAACCGGGTTCAAACATGTACTCCACCACACAGGGTGTTCCGACTGACCACAACTTCTTCTTCCCGGGTTATGCAGACGGCGGTATCTCTGGTGACTGCTCTAACTCAGCTGCAGGCTTCAAGTTTGCATGGAGAATGTTCGATGGTAAGACCACATTCCCGGCTCCGGTTAAGATGAACTGGGAAGCTGGACAGCATATTCCGCGTCTGAAGATTCCGGAGTGCCTGATGAACGGCAAGTTCGAATGGTATGGCAAGGGCTTCTGCGGTGCTACGATCGAAGCACAGATGCATCCGTATCAGTATCCGGCTCCGGGTTATGGCAGCATCAAGATGTACTGGAAGTACGGCGGACCGCACATCGGTACCATGACCGCTACAAACCGTTACGCTAAGATGTACCATTCCGAGACACTGGAATTCGTTCTGTCACAGTCAATCTGGAATGAAGGCGAGGTTATGTTCGCTGACGTTATCATTCCGGCTTGTACAAACTATGAGAGATGGGATATCTCCGAGTTTGGTAACTGCTCCGGTTATATTCCGGACAACTTCGCACAGACCAACTTCCGTGTAATTTCCTTCCAGCAGAAATGTATCGAGCCGCTTGGCGAGTCCAAGTCTGACTACGATATCTACGCATATCTGTCAAAGAAATTCGGTATCTATGATATCTTTACAGAAGGCAAAGACGAGATGGCATGGATCGAGCAGTACTACAACGCAACAGACTGCCCGACTCTGATGAGCTTCGAAGACTTCTGCAAGAAGGGATATCTGGTTGTACCGTACAATCCGGAAGGTGTTCCGAAGACAGCATTCCGCTGGTTCGCAGAGAACCGCGTACGCGATACACCGGACTGGGGTCCGGCTCCGAACCAGACAGTCGGCCTGAAGGGTCTGCAGACCACGACAGGAAAGATCGAGTTTATCTCCACTTCTCTGTCCCGTTTCGAAGCACAGGGCTTCGTAGACGAGTATCGTCCGGCAATGCACAAATATGTACCGGCTTGGGAAAGCTGGCATGCTGAAGTAGCTAAGAAATACCCGCTTGGAATGCTTTCACCGCATCCGAGATTCTCATTCCACACCATGGGTGATGCAAAAGACTCCTTCATGCTTGACATCAAGGATCACCGTGTTCTGGTTGATGGATGGTACTACTGGATCATCCGTATGAACACTGTCGATGCTGAAGCTCGTGGAATCAAAGATGGCGATCTGGTACGTGCTTACAACGACAGAGGTTCTGTCATCCTGTGTGCTCAGGTTGGTGAGCGTGTACAGCCTGGTACTGTACATTCTTATGAGTCCTGCGCAGAGTACGCACCGCTTGGTAAACCGGGTCACTCCGCTGACCGCGGCGGTTGTGTAAATATCCTTACACCGGACCGCTACATGTCCAAGTACGCTTGTGGTATGGCACCGAACAGCGCGCAGATCGAAGTTGAGAAGTGGGACGGCGGTATCTACGAGATCTACTAAAAAGCGTCTCGTACGTACAGAGTGAAAGGAGATAATGTAATGAAACAGTGGTATTTAACAATGGATGTCAGATGGTGCCATGACTGTAATAACTGCTTCATGGGCTGCAAGGATGAGCACGTAGGCAACGACTGGCCGGGATATACCGGAGAACAGCCGCGTCATGGACATCGTTGGGTAAACGTTCTCAGAAGAGAGCGTGGACGTTATGCACGTAATGACTATCGTTTCCTGACATTAACCTGCCAGCATTGCGAGAATGCTGCTTGTGAAGCAGCCGGCAATGGCGCAGTATATCGTAGAGAAGACGGTATCGTTATGATCGATCCGGAGAAGGCAAAAGGCAGAAGAGATCTGGTAGATTCCTGCCCGTACGGAACAATTTATTACAACGAAGAGCTGGATGTACCGCAGAAATGTACAATGTGTGCTCATCTGCTGGATGATCCGGACTGGACACCAGGTCTTCCGCGTTGCGTACACAACTGCCCGACAGAGTGCCTGAAGGCATATCATGTAGAGCCGGAAGAGATGCAGAAGATCATCGAAGAAGAAGGACTGGAAGTATTCCATCCGGAATATGGCACAAACCCGCACGTATTCTATAAGAACCTCGGCATGTTCACAAAGAACTTTGCATGGGGCGGCATCCTGATCGGCGGCGACTGCTTCGAAGGCGGTAAAGTTGATCTGGTTCAGGACGGCAAGGTTATTGCTAGCCAGGAAACCAACTTCTTTGGCGATTACAGATTTGACAAGCTGGATGATGGCAAATACACCATCAACATCGAGGCAGGCGGATTCACAAAATCCTTCGATATCGAGATTGCCGGCAAGTCACTGAACCTGGATTATCTGGATATGGACAAATAATCAGACTGTTCTGATTGTTTCAAATCAGATGATTTTCTGAGGTTGACGACAGTTATGACAGAGCTCCCGCGGGAATTTCCTGTGGGAGCTCTATGTATCTGTAGATGATTAGTCACAACTAACAAAATGCACAATTATTCTCGTTTATAACAGTGAAAATACAGCAATAGTACCAAAATGTCTTCTGGATAAATTCGGCCGGTATACCAGGATAAATACGCTTATTCCAAAACCGGATGAATGTGATGACATATAGGGGATTATAAGCTTTTTTGATGTAATATAATGAGTATGTAAAATTATCTTGATAGAAACTTCAGGGGTTGAATGAAAGGAGGAAGGAATGGGTAATTTGGTGAAAAAAACCCAGATGACCACCGGTGGACCGGTCTTCGTGTATGTAGACGAAGAGGAGGACAAGATTGTTCGAATCACACCGATGGACCTGGACGAGGATGATGCAGCATCATACTCGATCGAAGCGCGAGGCAGAACATTTACTCCGCCGCGTAAGACAACTTACACACCTGTAACAGCACAGTTCAAATCCATGATCTATTCGGACCGCAGAAATCTGTATCCGATGAAGCGTGTGGATTTCGACCCGAACGGCAATCGTAACGAGGAAAACCGTGGTATTTCCGGTTATGAGCGTATCAGCTGGGATGAGGCACTGGACATCGTTTGCAACGAGATCCGCCGGATCAAGAGAGAGTTTGGACCGGGCGCAATGATCATTGAGCCGAGTTCACATCATCTTTGGGGAACCGTAGGATATCGTCATTCTACATTGTTCCGTTTCATGAATGCTGTTGGTATGACTTATGCAGATCATAACCCGGATTCTTGGGAAGGCTGGCACTGGGGTGCTACACATATGTACGGCTTCTCAGCTCGCCTGGGTAACCCGGAGCAGACAGACCTGTTAGAGGACTGCCTTGAGAACTGTGAAATGATGGTATTCTGGTCATCCGATCCGGAGACCAACAACGGTATTTACGGTGCATTCGAGAGTACGATCCGTCGTAGATGGCTCAAAGAGCTCGGCGTAAAGATGGTATTCATCGATCCGTATTACAACCACACCAATGGTCTGTGGGGCGGCAAATGGTTCTCTCCGCAGCTTGGTACAGATGCAGCTCTGGCACTGGGTATCGCTTATACCTGGCTGACAGAAGGCACTTATGACAAAGAGTATGTAGAGACACATACCTATGGATTTGAAGAGTGGACCAAGTATGTACTTGGTGTAACAGACGGCATTCCGAAGACCACAGAGTGGGCTTCTAACGAATGTAACATTCCGGCTCGTGATATCCGTGCACTGGCTCGTGAGTGGGCAAAGCATAAAACCATGCTTGCTGCCGGCGGTCTTGGCGGATGGGGCGGCTGCTGCCGTTCACCGATCGGTATGGACTGGGCACGTATGATGGTTGCACTGATCACAATGCAGGGTATGGGTAAACCGGGTATCAATATCTACTCCACTACACAGGGTGTTCCGGTAGATTCTGATTTCTACTTCCCGGGTTATGCTGATGGCGGTATCGGCGGTGATGCACAGAACTCCGCAGCAGGCGCTGTTCTGGCTTATCGTATGTTCAACGGCGTTGACTCCAGACCGCTTGTATCACACTTAAGTACGGCAGCAGGTGTTCATATGAACCGTATGCGTCTGCCGGAGTGTATCTTAAATGACAAGACAGAATGGTGGGGCCGTGGATTCGTAGGTGATTCCATGGAGCAGCAGTTCCACCATTATGAGTATCCGGCTCCGGGCTTCTCCCGCTGCCAGCTGCTGTACAAGTACGGCGGCCCGCACATTGGAACAATGGGTCAGGGCGACCGTTATGCAAGAATGTACCGCACGAAGAGACTTCCGTTCGTAGTAAGCCAGTCTATCTGGTTCGAGGGAGAGGTTCCGTTTGCAGACATCATTCTTCCGGCTTGTACAAACTTTGAACGTTGGGATATCGGTGAGTGGGCATCCAACTCCGGTTACAACCCGGATTCTCACAACCAGGCAAACCACCGCGTGATCACACTGCAGAAGAAGTGCATCGAGCCGCTTGGCGAGTCCATGTCTGACTACGAGATCTTCAATGCGATCTGTGAGCGCCTGAACATCGGTGATGTCTTCTCAGAAGGCAAGACTGAGCTCGGATGGGCGAAGCAGATGTTCTACGCATCTGATCTTCCGAAGGTTGTTACATGGGAGAAATTCTTCGAAAAAGGTTACTTTATCGTACCGAACGATGACAGAGCACCGGCTGCACCGGCTCTCCGCTGGTTCGCAGAGGATCGTCCGCAGGATACGAGAGGATGGATCTCCAGATTCCGTCCGGCTGATCTGGTTGACATGAAGGGCCTGCAGACACAGTCCGGTAAGGTTGAGTTCGTATCGAACTCCCTGAAGCGTTTCGGTCACTATGACACAGACGATAAAGAGAGACCTTTGATGCCGATGTACATCCCGTCATGGGAAGGCCATCATACACCTCGGTTCCAGAAATATCCGCTTGCAGTTCTTTCACCGCATCCGCGTTTCTCATTCCATACGCAGGGTGATGGTAAGGATTCGTTTGTTAACGATATTGAGGACCATCGTGTAGAAGTGGATGGATTCAAGTACTGGATCCTCCGTATGAACCCGAAAGATGCAGAACCGCGTGGAATCAAGAATCATGATCTGATCAAGGCTTACAATGAGCGTGGTGCTGTTATCTTCGCAGCACAGGTAACGGAGCGTGTACCGCAGGGTACCTGCCACTGCTATGAGTCCTGTGCAGAGTACAAACCGCTGGGTGACCCGGGTCACGCAGTAGACCGCGGCGGATGTATCAACATCCTGACCCCGGCACGTTTCCTGTCCAAATATGCGACCGGTATGGCAACAGAGCATTGCCTGGTTGAGATCGAGAAATGGGATCGCAAGGAGCTTGAAGGCTACGAGTTCAAACCGCTCGACAAGAACCACGGCGGCGCTGAGGAGAAAGAATCCTGGAATGCACCGGTTAATGTACCGGTAGGTGCTACACGTGCTTCCGGCCAGTTCTACAAAGATCCGAACTGCAGAGAGATGGTTTGGACTGAGAAGGCTTGGAAGTTCTCCGGTCATGATTGGAAAGGAGGAAAGTTAGATGAGTAAACAAAAATATCTGGTTCATGATCTTGCTTTCTGCTTCGACTGCAATAACTGCTTTATGGCTTGTAAAGATGAGCATGTTGGAAATGACTGGCAGCCTTATACAGCTCCGCAGCCGCGTCACGGTCATCGTTGGGTGAGACTTCTTCGTACCGTTCGTGGTCAGGCTCCGCGTATCGATGTTGGTTATCTTGCATTAATGTGCCAGCATTGCGAGAACTGCAAAATGGTAGAAGCCGGTTTTGCAACCCGCAGAGAAGACGGTATCGTTCTGATCGATCAGGCAAAAGCAAAAGGCCATAGAGAGATCCTTGATATGTGCCCGTATGGCGGCATTTACTGGAACGATGAGATTGACGCACCGCAGAAATGTACGATGTGTGCACACATCATCGACAGCGGCGTAGAGCCGTATATCCCGCGTTGCGCACACAGCTGCCCGACAGAGGCTCTGAAGTACTACGATATCGAGCCGGAAGAGATGGCTAAGATCGTAGAAGAAGAAGGCCTGGAAGTATTCCATCCGGAGTACAACACCAACCCGCACGTATTCTACAAGAATCTGTATCGCTACACCAAGAACTTCATCACAGGCGCGATCGTAGACAAAGCTTCCGATGACTGCAAGGAAGGCGCACAGGTTACACTTACAGGTGAAGGCGTGAATGAGACACAGACCACCGATTACTTCGGCGAGTTCAAGTTCGACAAGCTGGATCCGGGTACCTATACCATTTCTGTAGCAGGCGCAGACGATGTGACTGTTACCATCAAAGAATCCCAGAATATTGGTGAAATCTTTGTAGACTGATCCTTGTGACATAAGTATAATCTTAAAAACCGCCGGGGAGAAATCTCCGGCGGTTTTGCATGTCTTGGGGGAATTTGCAGGCATAGATCGTCATATAATATGGTATACTGTCAGTGACAAATGGAGCACAAAGAATTTGAATAAAGAAAATGGATGCTATGAACACAGAAGATATCAGCACAACGCAAAACGAAGAGATCTGGCAGAACGCCATCCTGGTCGGCCTTCAGACGGATCAAAAGGATGATGTCTTTGAACGGATGATGGAAGAGCTGGAGCAGCTTGCAGAGGCATGCCATATCTATACGATCGCAGTGTTTACACAAAGGGCGCAAAACCCTGTGCATGCAACCTACATCGGCAGCGGGAAGGTAGCTGAAGTGGCGCATGCCGTAAAAGAGCTGGAAGCGGCGTATGTCATCTTTGATCAGACACTTTCGCCGATGCAGTTTCGCAATCTGAATAAGGAGCTTGGTGTCGAAGTAATGGACCGGACCGGTCTGATCTTAAGGATCTTTGCGGAACAGGCAAGGACCAGAGAGGCAAGACTGCAGGTAGAACATGCGCAGCTGCAGTATATCATGCCGCGGCTTGCCGGTATGTGGACACACCTTGGCAGACAGGCGGGATCAAGTGGCAGTATGTCAAACCGCGGTATCGGTGAGACACAGCTTGAATTGGACCGCCGCCATATCGAACGGCGAATGGCGGAACTGGAAAAGGAATTAAAGGGGATCGCAAAGGAACGCACCACACAGAGAGAAAAACGCCTGCGTTCAGGAATCCCGAGAGTTTCGCTCGTGGGCTATACCAATGCCGGGAAATCCACGATCATGAACAGGCTTCTGGCGATCAACGAAAATCCATTAGACGGAAAAAATGTTCTCGAACAGGATAAGCTGTTCGCGACGCTTGACACCACGGTGCGAAAGATCCAGCCAAAAGGGGAACGGCCGATCCTTTTGTCAGATACGGTTGGATTTATTGATGAATTGCCGACTTCATTGGTAAAGGCATTCCGTTCCACGTTAGAAGAAGTCAAATATGCAGATTTACTGATTCAGGTGATAGATTACTCGGATTCTGATTATCGTGCATGCATGAAAGTGACGGAAGAGACGCTGCGTGAGATCGGCGCGGCCGGAATCCCGATGATCTGTGTATTTAACAAAGCAGATCTTGTGCATGATCTGCCCTATGAGATTCCGGCTGTCAGAAACGACAGCATCTACATGAGCGCCGGGACCGGGATCGGAATCCGACAGCTCTGGGAACTGATCAGCAAAAAACTGCGGGAAAACATGCAGGAATGTCAGTTTCACATTCCTTACACACAGGGAAGTATCCTGCATCGTTTGCAGGAGAGCGCAGAAGTACTGTCTGTGGATTATCAGGCAGAAGGAATTGCTGTCACGGCGCGGTGCGGGGATGAGATCAAAAACCGCTATCAGGAGTTTGCTGTGGGTGTTGACGCTGTCATTTAACACATCGATTTAAAAAATATGATATGAAAAACAAGAAGAGGCTGCCAATAATGGCGGCTTCTTTTATTGTGCGATAAAGCCGAACACGCAAGCTGTGTCGTTCAGGCAGATCGGAGAAGGAACAAATATTTTAGTCAGATGCTTGACAAAAGAAACAGAAACTTTATAATTAGACATGTCTAACATAAATAACACAAACCGAATATATGTTAGAATAAAATAATAAAAGCTAGCTTATAAAAACATAAGATAGGGAAAGGTAGTTTCCTGACGCCGGGAAATCCATACGCCTGGTATCAGAAACAGCATATGAAGATGACAGGAGAATTGAAAAAAACACGAAAGAGCAGGATCGCATTCTTTTTGCTGATCGTAATGTGCCTGACGGTGACGTTTTTCCCGCACCGGGCATTGGCGGATGATACTTACTATTCTACATGGGAAGAGTATCAGACAGGCACCAGCCTTGAAGGCGCTACCTGGAATCAGGTGGCAGATGCGATGGACCTGGTCCTGGATGCAGGTGTCGCGCAGTTTGAAGCCGGAGACATGAAGGCTGCGTGGAACTGCATCAATGATGCTTATTACGGATATTATGAGACAACGGGATTTGAACGTGTCGCAATGGGTTACATTTCGGGCGCGAGAAAATCCGAGATGGAGCTGCAGTTCTCCGCATGCAAAACAGTCACCAAGCAGAACGGTACGCTGGAAGAATTCACTGCTGAAGTAGAAACGCTCAGCGCGATGCTGCATGAGGATGCGAACATTCTTGACGGTACAAGCGGCAATTCCGGTTCTTCTGATAATGAAAAGAAAGAGACGATCGCGACGCAGTTGTTTGCGGACAACTATTATGCGACGTGGGAAGAGTATCAGGCAGCTTCCGGCCTGGAGACCGCGACATGGAATGATGTTACGGATGCCATGCATGAAGTGATCGATGCCGGTGTTGCGGCATTCGAAGCCGGCGACATGAAGGGTGCATGGAACTGCATCAATGATGCTTATTACGGATATTACGAGACGACGGGATTTGAACGTGTCGCAATGGGTTACATTTCGGGCGCGAGAAAATCTGAGATGGAACTGCAGTTTTCGGCATGTAAGACCGTCACCAAAAACAACGGCACGCTCGAAGAGTTCCAGACCGAAGCAGAGACATTAAAGTCCATGCTTCGTGATGATGCTTATATCCTCGATGGTACTTCTCCGGAGGATGAGGCTGCGGATGATGCGGCGGCTGAGGAGTCATCAGGCGGAACACGGTCTGCAGCAGCGGCAACCTTTATCGCATGCTTTACGATCATCCTGCGTGAAGGTTTTGAGGCGATCCTTGTTGTCGGCGCCATCGTGGCATATCTGCTGAAGACGAAAAACAGTGATGAAGAAAAGAAACGTCAGGTTCGGCCGGTCTATGCCGGAGCGATCCTTGGTATTGTCGCAAGCTTTGTTTCCGCTTGGATCCTGAACCAGGTTAAGCTGGCAAACAGTGCATCACAGGAAGTGATCGAGGGTGTGACAGCCCTGATCGCTGTGGTTGTTCTTTACTGGGTCAGCAACTGGATGGTATCAAAATCCGAGTCAGAAGCCTGGAGTTCCTATATTAAGAGTAAGGTGGCAAGCTCGTCTCAAAGAGGAAGCGTTTTTGCACTGGCATTTACAGCATTCCTGGCAGTTTACCGTGAGGGCGCTGAGGTTATCCTGTTCTTCCAGCCGATGCTTGCAGGCGGAAACATGCGAATGGTCTGGATGGGCTTTGTGATCGGCTGCATCTGCCTGGTGTTTGTATACCTGGCGATCCGGTTCTTAAGCTTCCGTATACCGCTCAAACCGTTCTTCCTTGGAACCAGTATCCTGATGTTTATCATGTCGATCGCATTCCTTGGATCCGGTATCAAGGAGCTGATCGAGGGTGATGTGATCACCATGACATCGCCGGCATGGGTTTCCTGGATCCCGTCAAATCCGGTATTGGAGATCCTTGGTATTTATCCGACGGTTCAGACCGTTGTACCGCAGCTGTTATTGCTGGCGGTTACCATTATCGTGTTCATCTGGCATCTGCGGCGGAACAAGCGCCTGAAATTAGAAGCGCAGGCAGCAGAAGCACAGATGGAAGGAAAACAGGACTGAGCACCTGTATGAATCAGGTATAGGCTTTCTGTGTGCAGAAGGTTTATATAAAAAAGCAGGAAAAACGCATAAGCGTATTCCGTATCTCTATTTCAAATGAAGGAGGCAAGAAACAATGAAAAAGAGAATTGTAGCAGTAGCAGCTGCAGCAGCTTTGGCTTCTCTTGCACTTGCAGGATGTGGCGCAAACGGCGGCAATGACGCAGCACAGGCAGGTTCTGCAGCAAACGAAGCAGTTTCTGTAGAGACAACAGAAGACACCGCAGCAGCAGCTCCGGGTGAGGCAGCAGGCTTCACAGAGTATCCGGTAGAGAACGCAGACGGCGCATTCGAAGATGTACAGGTTGGATTCATGAACGTATCCGCAGTATTCTTCCAGCCGGTTCCGATGTCAAACGGCAACGAAGCAATCGATGACTTTGACATCCATCTTGAGGCTGACGTATCCGCTCTGGAAAACGACCTTGGCTTTGGCGCAGGTGACTGGGTACCGTATATGACAGTTGACTACCTGGTAGAGACTCCGGACGGCGAAGAAGTAACATCCGGTACTTTCATGGAAATGAGTGCTTCTGACGGCCCGCACTATGGTGCAAACGTAGCACTTCCGGAAGCAGGAACCTATAACCTGACCTTCACATTCCATAGCCCGGAAGAGAACGGCTATCTGCTTCATACAGACGCAGCAACAGGCCCAGGTGGATCCTTTGATGAGTACTGGGCAGACGGCAACCTGACATACACCTTCGAAGGATGGGAGTATCCGGGTCCGGTTGAGCCGTAAGAGCTTTAAGCTGACTGTTCGGTAACATTCCGATACAAACAAAAAAGCGATGTTCATGAATGACGCACCATGCAAGCCACCATGCTGCATGGTGCCATTCATGCGTTATTAGAAACTTTTGCACGACTAACTTTGTGTAGCAGAGCCTAATGCGCCGGAGTGTCCGGAAACTGCATTGGCGGATCATAAAAAAAGGGGAGGAAGGATACGTGCTTACGAATTTGGTGAAAGTGACCGAGGATTTGCTGTCGGTGGCAATCGTTCTGGGCCTGCTGCTTGCCTTTGCAAAAACATCCTTTCCAAAGAGTGGAAGAAAAATCGTGATCATAGGTGTGCTGGCAGGACTGGCAGCATCGATCGTGATGGCGGTACTGAATAATACGACGAACTGGATGGATACGAAAACATGGAATCTGCGCATGCTGATCATCTGGATCGCAGCATTTGTCGTGTTTGCCGTTCTTTCGTCAAAAATCAAAAAAGAAGGGAAAACAATCGGGAAGACAGTTGCATGGATCGCGTTTGCGGCATTGACAGGTGCCGTGATCGGAAATGCATTTCCGGCCGTTTGGGGATATCCGTATTCCTTTACAACGGCGGATGTCAGTGTACTGTCAACCGAATTTTTATACAAACTGATCGGATATCTGTTTGGCCTTGTGCTTACATTCCTGACGGGGCTTTCCGTTTATCAGGCAGGACGCCGGATTAAGAAACCGGAGTTGAACCTGTGCTTCTGGATCATGCTGATCGTCGAAGTGATCCGGCGGGGAACCGGTCTGGTGCAGGTACTTCAGGCAAAACGGCTTATCAAATCCAACCATCTGGTGTTCACGATCACAAAATTCGCGAACAATCAGAAGGAATTGTTTATTTATATCATGATCATTCTTGCGATCGTTGTATTTGTATTGCTCATGATCGCAAGCTTTAAGCAGAACGAGCCATACCGCAATCCGGCGGAGCACCGTAAGATCAAAGCAAAATGGCGTTCTGCAAGAAGATGGGCAGTGACCGTCTTGATCACAGCGGTTCTCGGGCTGCTTGTGATCACTGCAGTAAAAGCTTATGACAGCCGGGAAGTGGAGCTTTCGCCTGTTGAAGAGACGACGATCGAAAACGGAAATGTCTATGTGACATTTGAACAGGTTGAGGACGGACATCTGCACCGGTTTGCTTATGAGACGGAGGACGGAACGCAGATCCGGTTTATTGTCATCAAGAAACCGAACTCATCATCATACGGAATCGGTCTGGATGCCTGCGACATCTGTGGAGAAACGGGATACTACGAGAAGGACGGACAGGTGGTCTGCAAGCTTTGCGATGTTGTTATGAACATCAGTACCATCGGTTTCAAGGGCGGCTGTAACCCGATCGTCATCGATTACAGCATAGAAAATGGACAGATCGTTGTACCGATTGACGGTCTGACAGAATACGAAGACATCTTTAAACGATAGAATACGAGAAACAAAACAGGAGATAAAGGGATGTTTGTACGAATGATCGCTGGCGCGTTATTCCGCCAGTGGAAAAAAATGCTGATGATCGGTTTTACGATTGCGCTCGGCGCTTCCCTTGCGACTGCAATGCTCAGTGTCATGATGGACGTTGGGGACAAGGTCAATCAGGAGTTAAAGACATATGGCGCGAACATCACAGTCGTACCAAAGGATGCATCTGTCCTGAACAATCTATATGACATTGAGGGGGAAGATTCATCCGGAGCATATTTGGCAGAAGATGAACTGGGCAAGGTAAAAACCATATTCTGGGCATTTAATATTGTTGATTTTACACCGTTTACAAGCACGAATGCCGTCGTTGCGGACGGAGAAGCCGTGAAGGTGACCGGCAGCTGGTTCAACCATCATATGGAATTGCCGACAGGCGAAGAATTAGATGCCGGGATCAGAAACCTTCGAAGCTGGTGGGAGATCACGGATGGCACCTGGATCGATGAGCAGGAAGGCAGCAATGCGAATGTGGCGATGGTAGGCACAGCGCTTGCGGACAAGCTTGGGATCCATGCCGGAGATACACTTACCTTACAGGGGGATACATCTGATCTTTCGCTGGAAGTCGTAGGTATCTTTGATGCCGGCGGAGACGAAGATGATCAGGTCTTTACGACGCTTGACAATGCACAGGCGCTTGGTGGTCTGGACGGCAAGGTTGACAGCATAGAGGTCAGTGCATTGACTACACCGGATAATGAATTGTCAGAAAAAGCAGCAAAGGATCCGGGGTCTCTTACGGTTTCCCAGTATGAAACCTGGTACTGCACCGCATATGCAAGCTCCATTTGTTATCAGCTGCAGGAGGTTATTACAGACTCCGTCGCATCTCCGGTCCGCCAGGTTGCGGATTCGGAAGGATCCATTCTGGAAAAAACACAGCTTTTGATGATCCTGATCACGATCTTAAGCCTGATCGGGGCTGCACTTGGAATCTGTAACCTGGTTACGGCAAGCGTTATGGAACGAAGCAGCGAGATCGGTCTGATGAAGGCGATCGGCGCACAGAATACATCCATCACCGGTCTGGTACTGACAGAGATCATTGTCACAGCGATCATCGGCGGTATCTGCGGTTTCTTCGCAGGACTTGGATTTGCACAGATCATCGGACATACGGTATTCGGTTCGGCGATCTCGATCCGTCCGATGCTGATCCCGATCGTTGCGATCCTGGTGATCGTAGTTACGCTGGTTGGCAGCGTACCGGCTGTCCGGATGCTTTTAAAGCTCCGTCCGACGGAAGTTCTGCACGGGAGGTAAGCAAAGATGAACAAAAAAAGGAAAATGTACTTTCGCATGCTGACTGCCTCTCTGATGCGGAGACGTTCCCGCATGGTTGTCGCATTGCTTGCAATTATGATCGGCGCCACGATCCTTTCAGGCCTGGTTACCATCTACTATGATGTACCAAGACAGATGGGAGCGCAGTTTAGAAACTATGGTGCCAATATGCTTTTCACGGCAACGGAAGGAACCTTTACACAGGAAGAGGTAGACAAAGCGGTTTCGGATATTCCGGAGGAAAATATCGTAGGTGTTGCGCCTTATCATTATGAGTCTGTCAGGATCAATGAGACGGTGCAGATGGCTGCAGCCACAGACATGGCAGGCGCACAGAAGACAAGTCCGTTCTGGGCAGTGACCGGCGAGTGGCCTGCCGCAAGCGGAGAGATCATGATCGGTGAGAGCATCGCGGAAACCTACCGTCTCGAGGCCGGAGATGTCATGACGGTCGCATGGACACCGGATGAAGCTGCCGCTGCAGCAGACGAAGAAGAATACGTTCTGGATAATACAAAAGAGTTTAAGGTAACGGGCGTCCTGGAAACAGGCGGATCTGAAGAAGATTATGTGTATATGTCACTTGAGGATATGGCAGAACTGACACAAAAGGAGGTCGCACTTGATGTCTGTGAATTGAGTGTATCTGCCACGTCAGATGAGCTGACATCCTATGCAGAGAAGATCAGTGCGGATGTCCCGTCGATCAGCGCAAGGCTGGTAAAACGCGTGACACAGTCCGAGACGACGGTACTGAGCAAACTGCAGGCGCTGGTTCTGCTTGTTACGATCGTTGTACTGGCATTGACGATGATCTGCGTGGCGACAACCATGACAGCAGTCGTTGCGGAGCGCAGAAAAGAGATCGGCCTTAGGAAGGCGCTTGGCGCATCGGATAAGAGTATTGTTTCGGAGTTTATGGGAGAAGGCCTGTCACTAGGACTGCTTGGCGGGATCCTCGGATCGATCCTTGGATTCTTGTTTGCACAGGCAGTCAGTGTAAGTGTATTCCACAGCTCCATTTCGTTCCGACCGGCACTGATGCCGATCACGATCATTGTAGCGATCGCGGTAACGGCGGTTGCATGTATCCTGCCGATCCGAAGTGCAACAAAGATCGATGCTGCACTAGTATTGAAGGGTGAATAAGGAAAGAAGTATGAAAGAAAGATTTTCAGTTTTAAATATCATTACGTTGATCGTCAGTGTCATTTTCCTGGCAGGGACATTAAGCTTTTTAAAACCTTGCGGACCGCAGGAGGATGGCAGCTTTATGAGCTGTCACTGGGCAGGACAGGCACTGGCCGGGATCGCAGTGGTACTTTTGGTCATGGCCATCCTGCTTTTGCTGCTGCCTTCGGCAGAAAGTAAAACGGGAGCTGCCCTGGCGATGGTACCTGTTGGAATACTCGCAGCTGTGCTCCCCGGCGGACTGATCCATCTTTGCATGATGGAGACGATGCGTTGTCATGCAGTTATGAAACCGGGAGCCAGATGCTTTGGAATCATCATAGCGGTACTGGCAGTCATCAGCGCAGTCATGTCGGCAAGGAAAGCCAGAAACAATAAAGCATAGACAAACAAAGGAGATAAGGGATGAGCCTGTTAGAGTTAAAGGATGTATCAAAAATATATGGTGATCTGCACGCACTGGATCATGTTTCTCTTCAAGTTGAGCAGGGTGAATGGGTCGCGATCATGGGACCGTCAGGATCCGGAAAGAGTACGATGATGAACATCATTGGATGCATGGATTCCCCGTCAGAAGGACAGGTATTATTAGACGGCATCGATCTGACAAAACAGAGCGCAAAAAACCTGACGACGATCCGGCGTGACAAGATCGGTCTGATCTTCCAGCAGTTCCATCTGATCAGCTATATGACAGCATTGGAAAATGTCATGGTTGCACAGTACTATCACAGCGTGCCGGATGAGGAAGAGGCGATGGAAGCCTTAAGACGCGTCGGCCTGGCTGACCGGGCAAAGCACCTTCCGAGACAGCTTTCCGGTGGTGAACAGCAGCGTGTCTGCGTGGCACGTGCCCTGATCAATTATCCGGAGATCATCCTCGCGGATGAGCCGACCGGAAACCTGGATGAGGCAAATGAGCGGATCGTTGTGGAACTGTTCCATAAGCTTCATGAGGACGGAACCACACTGATCGTCGTTACACATGACCCGGAGGTGGCGGAAGTCGCACAGCGTACACTGGTATTGCGTGACGGCCGTCTGGATCATGAGATCATCAATGAGAACTTTACCGGTGAAATGAAATCCCGTCAGGTTGTCAGCGTCGATAAATCCTGACAGGTGTGAAAACGGAGGATATGAAATGAAAAAGAAGATTCTGGCAATCATGGCAGTATGCGGGTTAACAGCATCGATGCTTGCAGGATGCGGCAGCAGCGCATCTGCCACCTATGCAGACGGGACCTATGAAGGACAGAGCGAGATCTATGAATCAGAAGACGGCTCAGAAGAAGGCAACGGATATGGCGTTGTGACCATTACGATCACAGACGGAAAGATCTCAGACTGTGTTTATCAGACCTATGAACCGGACGGAACACTGAAAGGTGAAGACTACGGAAAAGCACAGGGATCTGTAGCAAACAAAGACTATTATAACAAGGCGCAGAAGGCAGTTGCGGCTTGTGATGAGTATGCAAACATGCTGGTTGCCAACGGAAGCCTGGACGGGATCGATGCGATCTCGGGCGCGACGATCAACTATAACGAGTTTGTAGAGGCGGTTGAGAAAGCACTGGATCAGGCAGCAGAATAGGGACTGAAAGATGAAGATATTGCGTCATATTGCGATCGTTGCCGCGGCTGTGATCGTATTTTTAGGGATCCCCTTTCTGCGCTCAGACACTTATAAGGAATTGACAGGAAAAAGCGCTGCAGATACGGTAAGCAGCGCTTCTGTTATCATTGAGGAACCATCAGGGGAATATCAGATCTATATCAACAAAGACCGGCATCCGGATGAGGAGAACCTGGCGACATGGATCGATTTTTTTGAAGGGAAGGAGATCTCCTACCTGTTTGAGGATATCACCTGTATGGTAGCCAAAGGCGATTCACTCGGTCTGGAGGCGGCAAAAAGCCTTCAGTCAAGACTCCCGGAAAACCAGATGGTGATCAAGGAGGCAGACCCTACGCTGATGCTTTCGAAAGCGGATCAGGGCAGGTATGATGTGATCATCATTTCGCGGGAAATGGCAGAAATCTATGCAGCTGACAGCGTGACCGGGCATGAAGAAACGATTGGTGTAACGTTAAAAAGTGAATGAGCCGTTTTGCATAACACGAAATGGCTGACAAAAAAGAGGCGGGATACGATAAATGAGGAAATGGAATGCCCTGATCAGTATGGGGATCATCGTATTATTTCTGATCCATGCGATCACAGGCGGCTTGCAGCTGGCGGGGATCATCGGCGGCGGGAATCCGGTGCTGAAGGTCCTTGCATGGATCATGCTTGTTATGATCGCGGCACATGTGGTCATCGGGATCAAACTGACAGCAGATTCTTTGCTTGCCTGTAAAAAAGCAGGCGTATCATATTTTAAAGAGAACAAACTTTTCTGGACGAGGCGGATCAGCGGATTTGCGACCATCATATTTGTGCTGCTGCATGTCATTCTGTTTATGGGAAACACATCGGCAGGCGCTTACCGGCTAAACCTGTTTGCGACGCCGCAGCTCGTCGTCATGATCTTCTTTGTTGTGTCGGTTGCAGTACATGTCCTGACGAACATCAAGCCTCTGATGATCGCGCTGGGACAGAAGGGGTTAAAAGAGTTTGTCACAGATATTCTGCTGGTGATCTCTGCGTTCCTGATCTTTTCAGGAATCGCGTTTGTCATTTATTATATTCGCTGGCTGTAGGAAGCAGGCATCCGGCGGAGGAATACGAAAAAGGAGAAGCTTATGCAGGCAATCAACATCATCGGTGCCGGTCTGGCAGGCCTTTCAGCGGCCATGACACTGGCGGAGCACGGTGTATCCTGCAATTTAATATCGATTTATCAGTCTGAACGCGCGCAGTCTGTCCTGGCAGAGGGCGGGATCAATGCGGCGCTTGACACCATGGGAGAAGAAGATGATATTTCCTATCATTTTCAGGATACGATGGCAGGCGGCGTATGGCTTGCAGATCCGAACGCAGTAGACAATCTGACAAGAAACGCGCCGGATCTGGTAAGAAAACTTGCATCGATCGGCGTACCGTTTCACATCGAAGACGGACGCATCATCCAGCGGAATTTCGGCGGTCAGAAAAAGAAACGGACAGCCTATGCAAAGAGCAGCACGGGGAAGGTGCTGGTCTCTGCCCTGATCGATGAAGTGCGAAAATATGAAGCACAGGGCCTGGTGACACGCTTTGCGCATCATGAATTCATCAGACTATTGTTGGAAGATGGACAGTGTACAGGTGTCAGGATCCGGGACAGTTTTAGCGGAGAGGTGTATGATTTTCCGGGCAAGGTAATCCTTGCAAGCGGCGGAATGAACGGTGTTTTTCCCGAGATGACGACCGGTACTGTAGCAAATTCCGGAGATGTGACAGCCACCGTGTTTTCGCAGGGCGTCCGTCTTTCAAATCTTGAAATGCTTCAGTATCATCCGACAACGATCGGGATCGCCGGCAAGCGCTGCCTGGTAACAGAAGCGGCGCGGGGAGAAGGCGGACGGCTTTTCATTCGAAGAAACGGGGAACCCTGGTACTTTATGGAAGAAAAGTATCCGGAGCTTAAAAACCTGATGCCGCGTGATGTGGTTTCACGTGAGATCTTTTTTGTGTCGCACAGAGAGGACTGCGACGGACAGGTGTGGCTGGATATGACAGGACTTCCGGAAGCGACCTGGGAGAAAAAGCTCTCAGATCTGCGGGAAGAGATCATGCATTATCTGCCGATCGACCCGAAGACGGATCCGATCCCGGTGGAACCGGGAATCCATTATTTCATGGGCGGGATCGATACAAATGTACACCATCAGACGAACATCCGGGATCTGTATGCAGCAGGAGAGTGTACCAGTCAGTATCACGGTGCAAACCGGTTAGGCGGCAATTCTCTTCTGGGTGCTGTGTTTGGCGGAAAAACTGCTGCAGAAAACCTGCTCTACGGATGGATCGACGCGGATGAGCCACTGGCAGAAAAACCGCTGACGGCGGAACTGCTCGAAACGAAACTTCAGCAAAAAAGCAAAGCGGATCTTCAAAATGTACCGTTCAAAGCAGAGCGGATCACAGAGGAAGAGAAGACGCAGGAAGGATTGCTGGATCCTGCAGCGCCGGCATTTGTCTATGAAGTACGGGATATCCTGCTTTCCGGGTTGGGGATCGTCAGGAATGAAGCCCGTTTAAACGAATCGCTTGATGCGCTGCAGGCAATGCGCCAAAAGATTCAGAATCAGCGGGAGGAGCAGCGCTTCCATCTGGCCGAAGCGATGCTTCAATGCGCGCTTGCCAGAAAAGAAAGCCGTGGCGCACACTATCGTGAAGACTATCCCGAGCGGGAAGAGGCATATCGGAAAACACTGCTTGTAAACAATGCGGATGACGGAATCAAACTGACATTCCGTGATCTGCCGGAGAGAATAGGATGAACGTTTCTTTAGATATCCTGCGGATGGACAGAGAAAAGAGAATACCATACCACCAGATCATTCCTTTTGAGACAGAAGATGAGCGGGAGACCGTTGCGACGGCTCTGACAGCGATCAATGCGGATCCTGATGTGTCGGACAATACAGGCAAGCCGGTTGAACCGATCGTCTGGGAGTGCAGCTGCCTGCAGAAAAAGTGCGGCGCATGTGCGATGCGGATCAACGGGCGCCCTGCCCTTGCATGTGATGCAAAGCTTCGTGATCTGACAGACGGGAAGAACGCTGTGATCACACTGGAACCACTGCGTAAATTTCCTGTGGTCGCGGATCTGATGGTTGACCGGAGTATCATGTATGAAAACCTAAAGCAGATCGGTGTCTGGCTGCGGGACGAGGCGAATCTGACACAGGAAAAGTATGATCTGGCTTATGAGGGATCGCGCTGCCTGCAATGCGGCTGCTGCCTGGAGATCTGCCCGAACTTTTATGCGGGCGGAACCTTTGCGGGAACGGCCGGGTTTGTCCCGACGGTCCGTCTGATCAGTGAACTGACGGGAAAAGAGCGCAGAGAGGTCAAGCGCGCTTACCGGAGATATATTTACAACGGCTGCGGGAAGTCGCTTGCCTGCAGGGATATCTGTCCGGCAGGAATCGATATTGAGCATCTTTTGGTGAATTCCAATGCAATTGCTGTCTGGAAGAAAAATTAAGCGGCGGGCGGTCATTTTGTCTGTTGTACTGGTGGCCGTCGCATTTTTGCTGATCGGAACAGTTGCAGCAGAGTACCATCAGAAGCAGCTCCAAAGCTATTCCGGGTTGACACTATCGAATCAGGAAGAAACCGTACAGGCGATCAGAAGCGGACTTAAAAACCATGCACAGACCATCACGATCCGGTTCACGGCACACGTTGACAGCATGGATGAGATGGATGCGATCGTCGATGATCTGATGGAAGAAGCACTGGCAGAAACCATAGATCCGCAGGAAGGGGATTACATCCGGTATCAGTACGGCGGATATGAGACCAGATACGGTTATGAACCGGGTAAAGGACTGTTCGGACGTCAGCAGAAGGAATACACGGTTAAGATCATTCCGGAATACTACACCTATCTTTCCTGGGAAGAAGAGGTGACAGAGGAGATTGACAGGATCGTTGCATCGTTCGGTTTTGATGAGAATACCACAGACTATGAAAAGGTAAAAACCATCTATGCGTATGTTTACGATCACGTGAGTTATTACACCCCGCATCGCAGAAAACCGGATTATCATCTGGCGACAACAGCGTATTCAGCGCTGTTTAAGCACTCGGCGGTGTGCCAGGGGTATTGTGTGCTGATGTACCGGCTTCTTCGGGAATGCGGCGTTTCGACAAGGATCATCGCCGGAACCGGTTACCTCGATGACTGGGAAGAATATCATTCCTGGAATATCGTAGAGATTGACGGGAAATATTACAATCTGGATGTCACATGGGATAAAACACTTGAGACGACAGATTATTACTTAAAATGCGATCGGAATTTCGGGGAGCATAAAAGAGATCCGGAATTTATGACAGACGATTTTTACAGAGAATATCCGATGGCAGAGGAGGACTATCCATTATGAAAAAACTAAGATCAAGCATTGCATATCGGAATCTGTGCCGACGGACAGGAAGAAGCATTGCGCTGATCATACTGGCAGCTTTTTTGAGCTTTGCGATCTTTGCGGGAACCGTGGCGCAGCATTCGTTAAAGAGCGGCCTGGATTCGCTGCAGAACCGGCTGGGAGCTGATATCATGGTTGTTCCGAAGCAGGCGGCGGCACATTCTGATCTGGAAAACATCGTTCTGCAGGGCAACACGGGATATTTCTATATGGATGAAGATGCGTATGAAAAAATCGCGCAGACAGAAGGCATCGGACAGATCTCTGCACAGTTTTTTCTGGCGTCGGCAAGCTCGGGATGCTGCTCGATCCCCGTGCAGCTGATCGGCTTTGATCCGGAAACAGACTTTACGATCACACCGTGGATCCGGAAATCCTATGATTCCACGCTGAATGATATGGAAGTAGTTGTGGGTAATGATCTGAATGCCTTTGTCGGAGATACGCTCACGTTTTACAACCAGGATGTCCACGTGGCGGCAAAGCTGGATAAGACGGGGACCAGTCTGGATACGGCTGTTTATATGAACCACAACACATTAAAGACGCTTTTGCAGGCGTCCCTGGACCTGGGGATGAACTATTTCTCAGATATTGATCCTGACCGCGTGGTCTCCTGTGTTCTGATCAATGTAGCGGATGGATACAGTATTGAAGAGGTCTTAAATGATATCAATATCCATGTCCGTAAGGTGAAGGCCGTACAGACACGAAACATGATCTCAGGCATTTCCGGAAGTCTGTCAGGCATCTCCAACATCATTACCGGACTGGCAGTCGCGATCTGGGTCCTGGCTCTCGTGATCCTCGTGATCGCGTTTACCATGAGCGCAAATGAGCGGAAAAAAGAATTTGCCATCCTGCGCGTGAGCGGTGCGTCGAGAAAACGGCTTTCCCGGATCGTGATGCAGGAGGCTGCCATGATCTGTTTTGCGGGAAGTGTGATCGGCGTGGTAATCGGCTGTCTTGTCATGATCCCGTTTGGCAATTTTATCGAGACACAGCTTGGCATGCCATATCTGACACCTGATGTACCGTGGATCGTCGTGGTTGCAGTTATTTCCCTGGTGGTTTCTGCCGTGGCAGGATCCCTGACAAGTATCGTGGCAAGCAGAAAGATCAGCAGGATGGACACAGGTCTGATCCTGAGAGAAAACTGATGGGTGACAGTATGGTATTAAGAGCAGAGAAGATACAAAAAGATTTTTTGAGAAAAACAAAGGATTCGAATGTTTTTACTGCAGTGTATGAGACGGATTTTACACTGGAACCGGGAAAGCTTACGATGCTGACCGGACGGTCCGGGAGCGGAAAGAGCACGCTTGTCAATATGCTCTCGGGTCTGCTTGCGCCTACAAAAGGCAAAGTGCTTTTTGGAGAACAGGATCTGTATCAGCTGGACGATGAGGCGCTTTCGCGTCTTCGGAATCAGCATTTCGGATTTGTGCCGCAGGGACAAAGTGCGATCATGAGTCTGAATGTGACAGAAAATATTCTGCTGCCCTATTCCCTTTACGGGGACCCGGCAGAAGGACTTGCGTTTGCCCGCGAACTGATGGAACGGATGGACATCACGCAGATCGCAGACTGCATGCCGGCAGAGCTTTCCGGCGGTGAAATGCGCCGTATGTCGATCGCCAGGGCGCTGATCCGGAAGCCTGAGGTGATCTTTGCGGATGAACCAACCGGAGACCTGGATGATGAAAACACGGAAACGGTTTTGCAGATCTTAAAAGACATCGCAAAAGAAGGTGCAGCGGTACTTTTGGTCACGCATGAAAACGCAGCCAGAGACTATGCAGATCAGATCATAGAAATGTCAGCCGGCCGGATCAAGTCAGAATGATCCGAAGCAGGGCAAGGATGAAAAAGTGCGCGGGATAAAACGCATAAAAGAACCATTTGTTCATATGACCGCCGCGCCTGCCGGAATAGAGCGCGATCAGCGCCACATCGATCAATCCCCAGACCTCGGATGTGCTCATAAGGATCAGCGGGATGATCAAAAGGAGCATTTCCGCGGTACGCCATGGAAGGGGAAGCGGTGAGACACCCCCGCTATCTGACCGGATGCTGCCGACCTTCCGGATCGCATACGCGATCAGGATCGCCGCAACACCGTATGCATGGTAATCGACGTCGAGCCGGTTTCCAAGCCAGATACTGCCGATCGCGATAAAGACGATGAGGATCGAAACAGGCGATGTGATGCCGAACTTTGTCAGGATCATCTCGATCAGGATCATGGCAAACAGACCGATGGCAAGGGTAAACAGGACATTCTGATAGCTGAACTCAATGAGCTTTCCTGTGGCCGGGGCCAGGTTTTTATAACGGAAGCCCATGTCAAAAGGAATCTCAGAGATCAGGGCAAAAATAAAGATACGCCGCAGATACTTCCAGCGGTTTTTTGTCAGATAAAAGCCTTCTACTAAAAGGAAAACAAACAGCGGAAAAGCCAGCCGCCCGAAATACGGAAGGAATTCATAGAGACGGATGATCTGTTCTGAATGAAAGAACACGGTCGTGGACGCATTTGGCCACGGATGATTGATCAGACCGATCAGAAAGACCTTTGCAAAATGATCGCAGAGCATCGAAAAAAGGGCAATCCATTTGATTGCCCTTGTCGTAAGCTGAAATTGTGATCCGGGTGATTCTGTCTGATTTGTCATAATTCTTTTTTCGTGAGTGGAAATCGGTTATTCCAGCATTCCCGCCAGTCCGATCGCGCCCTTTCCGCCATGACAGGAGATGACACATCCTGTCATAACATATTCATAGCTTTCAAAGCCGAGGCGTTTGGCATTTTCTGCCATTCGTTTTAACACCTCTTCCGAAAGGCCTTTGCCGTACATCAGATAGAGGCAGTCTTTCCGAAGGTTATATTTTTGCGTGAAATCGTCCATAAACTTATCGACCCACCGTTTCATGGGACCGTGATATTTTTTAGAGGCGATCAGCTTGCCGTCGACCATTTCAATCAGCGGTTTTAAGCTCAAAAGAGTCGCGCCGAGGTATTCCGCATTAGAGACTCTGCCGCCGGCTTTTAAGTAGTCCAGCTTATTGGGGACAAAATGACATACGGCCTTGTCTGCGAGTGCCTGCAGTTCATCTGCAAGTGCCTGATAGTCGGTGACAGTATCTTTTACTTCCTGTACCCGCAGCCAGGAGGCGACCATGTGTGCGGTACATCCGCCGGAAACCTGTTTTGTATCAATAATATAAATATCTTTGAAATCTCTGACAGCGATCATGGCGGCCTGATGGGTAGAAGAAGCCAGACTGCTGTAGGTAAAGTGCATGATCACGCAATCCGGATGATCAGCCTGAAGTGCCTTCCAGAAATCCTGGTACTCCGCAACATTAACGGCAGAGGTAGAAGGGACTTTGCCTGTTTTTTCAAAATGATCAAAGACCATATCAACGGGGATCGTGCCGTCAGCATAGTCAACATCATCGATGATCACATGCATCGGAACAACATAAAAACCATATCGATCGATCAGTTCCTGTGGGAGGTCTGATCCGCTCTCTGTGCTAATGATAATTTCTCTCATAGATATATCCTTTCATGTAGCAGGTGAGATTCTATCATATGAACTGCAGCATGTTTTTTTTCATTGTACAGGATGGCGGATTATAAATACAATAAAAAAATCAAAAATCAGTATATTCTGGTTTGAACCGGTGTGTTGAATGCGGTATTGCAAGCGCGGAATACTCATTTGTCAGTTTTGCATAAGTACTGGACAAATTGGAATAACTGTGGTATCCCAATAAGTAATACAATGGATATGGTTCAAAAGAACAAATCGTGGTTCATGAAGAGGAGATGCAATATGAAAAAGATTGTAATGTTTAACGGAAGTCCGAGATTTGATGGTAACAACTCTACCATTTTAAATATGATCGAGAGAGGTGCAAAAGAGCATTATGCGGAAGTAAAACGCTATACGCTGTTTAAAATGCGTGCATCAGCCTGCATGGGATGCTTTGGCTGCCGGATCAACGACGGAAAGTGCTCCATTACAGATGAGCTGACAAAGGCACTCGAAGATGTCAAAGACGCAGATGCGATCGTCGTTGCATCGCCGATCTACTTTATGCAGATCAACGGTATGGTAAAGAACATGTATGACCGCTTCTTCCCGTTGATGGCAAATGACGGAACACCGCGCTACGGCGCAAAGAAGATCGTGACAGTCTATACACAGGAAATGGACGATCCGCACATGCATGATTCCTATTTTGATTTTCTGGCAGGAACACTGTTCCCGAGCTTTGGATTAGATGAAGTACATCGTCTGGTCTGCATGAATGCAAACAATCCGGAGACAGCAGAGCAGAATGAAGAACTGAAACGCGAAGCATATGAAGTCGGCCGCAGACTTGCAGCAGATAACTAAAGCACGCCAGCTGGCTTTTCGAACAGGTTGGTTTTTGAAACATGGGAGAATGAGATGAGTAACCGCAGCAGTGCATTGGGAGAGAATCTCCAGACGACAAAAGAGGAGATGCTCTACGAGCAGATCAAACAGGATATTTTGAAAAACGAGTTTCCGCCGGGAACTGTTCTGGTGGAACGCAAGCTGACAGAGCGATACGGCGTCAGCCGTTCACCGGTCCGCTACGCGCTGCGCCAGCTCGTAAAGGACGGCCTTCTTTCAGGTGAACCGGGGAAGGGAATCATCGTTCCGGAGTATACACTTGAGGATATTTTAGAGGTATATGATCTTCTGGAGGTTCTTCAGGTATACGCGCTGCAGGTGTCGCTTAAAAACTATGGCGACATTGCCGATCAGGAGCTTGAACGTATCATTCAGGAAACACTGGATCTGTCGGAAGAGAAGAGTTACGAAGAGCGAATGGAATGGGATATTCGTTTTCATGAATATATCATTCGCCGCGTTAATAATAAGCGCCTGACACACATCTTTGAAATGCTGGTCAATCAGAAGCGTCGTTTTGATGTCACATCATTCGGAGATCAGGAGCATAGCCAGAAGAGTGATGCACAACATGTGAAGATGTTTGAAGCGATCAAATCCAGAAACCTGGATGATGCGATCGCAGCACTGAGAGAGCATGAGCAGTATATCAAACAGTACTATATTGAAAAGCTCGTGATCGGACGTTATAATCTGTAATCTTAACAAATGGAAGGCGTGAAGCCTGACATGCTTTAAGAATAGAGGCAGCGGGGCTGATACAGTACCGACTGCCTTTTCTTGCGCGATCAGGCCGAACGCGCATGCTGTGCTCGCCCGAAGCTGGCATGTGATGAGGAAAGGTATCACAATGGAACATGACAATATGTTGCTTTTGCAACAAAAATATGATATAGGAGAATGTGACATCGTTTTTTCTTTATATAGAGAAATACAAAACGAAGAAGTCATCGTCACACTGACGTATCAGTTTCAGGTGCCCGGGGCAGAAGAAGTGCCCTGCAAGCGGTTTCACTATCCGCTTTGTGCGGAAAGGTATCAGAGTCCGTATCTTAGCTGGTACAATCTGATCTGCTGCAGCAATAACTACGGGCCGATCCCGGTGGTTTCTTACATGAACTATTCCGTGCAGGAAGGGAAAAAGAGTGCGGCAACGATCTATCCCGACACGGCAGAAGAATATATGAAGATCATCGCAGATACGACAGAAGGCTATTATTGCTTCCCGTTTAACATCGAAGAGTATCAGTACATGCTTTATATCAGTAAAAAGGGAACATTGGCCGATTATTTTGATCTGAATGAGATCCTCTCTGTGTACAGGGAGAGCGGCATCTCACTGGAGGCTGAAAAGATGCAGACATATTTTGCAAAAGAATTGAACTGGTTCGGCAATGCAAAAGAATGCCCGATCGAGATACACAATTGTCTGGGCAATGAAGAGCTTGCAACGGTCGGCCTGCTGTTCGGGTATCCGGTGGAAAGTACGGTCGCATTGCTGCACAGAACCATCGATATGTTTGAAGAATAGTGTTTCACATGATAAGGGGTTGTTTCAATGGAAGAGAAATTCTTGTCACCGCAGGAAGTTGCAGACATGCTGCAGCTCAAAAAGACAACAGTTTATGAGATGATCAAGCGCGGCGAGCTGCGCGCCACCAAAATGGGGAAGCAGTTTCGGATCGCACATCGTGACCTGATGGATTATATGGGTGTTCCAAACAGTGGAGACACACCGGATAAGATCATCATCTGCGGTCAGGATGTGCTGCTCGATTCTCTTTGCGCTTTGTTTAATAATGATAAAGATACAAAAATGACAGCATTCCGATCCCCGATGGGCAGCTATCGCGGCTTGTATGAGATGTATCATAATGACAACTGCGTGGCGACCTGCCATTTATGGGATTCGGAAAGTGATACCTATAATCTGCCGTATGTGACACGGATGCTCCCGGGAGAGCGTCTTGCGGTATATCATCTGTATCGCCGCTGGCAGGGCTTCTATGTACAGAAGGGCAATCCGAAAAACATCAAGGACTTTACGGACCTGACAAGGAACGATGTGCGCCTCATCAATCGTGATAAAGGCAGCGGCATCCGGATCTTCATCGATGAGATGTGCAAGAAGATGGACATCGATACCCGGAAGATCTACGGATATAACGATGAGGCTTCTTCCCATTTTATCGCAGCGACTGCAGTAGCCAGACAGAATGCGGATGTAGCGATCGGAACAGAGAAATTCAGCCGCATGGTAGACGGAATCGATTTTATTCCGCTGAAACAGGAGAGCTATGACATCGTGTTCCGTGAGAATGATCTGGACCGGGATGAGTTCCGCAAGCTTCTCTATATCATTCAGTCTGATGAATTCCGCAAGGAAGTGGAGAGCGTGGAAGGATATGACGCGAGTGGATTGGGAGAAAGAATTTTATAAGAGCATCTTGACATAGAAATGGATCAATGCTAACATGTTAGACGTAGCTAACCAACATACCGCCGCAAGACCGGCGGTTTTGTTTGGGACATGGGTTAGGAATATCTAACATTAATAAGGAGAGACGAACTTTGTCTGATCAGTACATCATCCGTCACTGCGCGCCGACGCTTGCAGGAATCAAAACCGGGAATCTGTTTTCGGTACAAAGAGAACCGGGAGAGGATTATATCGATGCGATTCGGCGGCTGAATAAGATCCTTGTGCCAAAAGGCTTAAGGGCTTTGATCTTAAAGCAGACAGAAAAGATAGTACTGATCTATCTGTATCGACCGGCTATGCTGAACGCAGATCTGAGCCGGGAGGATGCCAGACAGATCCTTTTGGAAAAGGGGTATCCCGCAGAAAAGACACAGAGCTGTATTGTGCGTCTGGTCAAGCGTCTTGCTTCCGGTGACGGATTTCCGCATGAGATCGGACTCTTCCTCGGGTATCCGCCGGAGGATGTGAAAGGTTTTATGAACAGTCCGGTCGAAGGTGTGAAGTGCAGCGGCTGCTGGAAGGTTTACGGAGACGAGGCAAAAGCAAAGCGGATGTTTGCGAATTATCAAAGATGTACCAATGCCTATTGCAGAAAGATCAAAGAAGGAAACTCGCTGGAACAGCTGGTTAGATAAGACGAAAGGAGCAAAAAAAACATGAGTAAAGTAGCAGTCGTATTTTGGAGCGGAACAGGAAACACACAGGCGATGGCAGATGCTGTTGCTGACGGAGCAAAAGGCGCAGGCGCTGACGTAGACGTATTCGGACCGTCGGATTTCTCAAAAGATCAGCTTGCAGACTATGACGGTATCGCATTTGGCTGCCCGGCAATGGGTGCGGAAGTTCTGGAAGAATCAGAATTTGATCCGATGTTTACCGATCTGGAAGGATCCCTTTCCGGAAAGAACATTGCACTGTTCGGTTCCTACGGATGGGGCGACGGCCAGTGGATGAGAGACTGGGAAGACCGCGCAAAAGGAGCGGGCGCTGTTCTGAAAGCGGACTGCGTGATGGCAAATGAGTATCCGCAGGATGATGATCTTGCAGCCTGCAAGGCCCTGGGTGCAGCTCTGGCATAGGATAGAAAAAGCCAATCGAAAAGTGTAGAAAATGCCAATGGTATACCAATGAGTATACGATTGGCATTTTTTGAATACAAATATTTGGATACACTGATTTCGTTTGTGAATAAATGAAATTATTGAATGAATAACCATTGGTCTTTAAAAGTGCTATAGTTGTATACGTCAAGAGATGGTCGACAAAATATGGATGAAACAAAACCATAATAATAAAAGACCGGATGCGAAAGCAAGAGGAGGAGAACAATGAAAAAGAGATTGGCAAAAATCACAGCAGTTGGTCTGGTTGCAGTAATGGCAGTTGGACTTGCAGCATGTGGCAGCAGCAACGATGGCGGTCAGGCAGCAGGAAGTGCCGGCGGTGAAGCAGCTGCTCCGACATCAGACGTAGAAGTTGGTATCGTTGTTAAGACAGCATCCAACGCACACTTCCAGGATATTTCCTACGGTGCAGTTCTGGCAGGAAAAGATCTTGGCATCAACGTTCGTGTAGACAACACGAATACAGAAGCAGAAGTAGAGCAGCAGGTTACCAAGTGCGAAGATATGATCAACGCAGGCGTTGACGCACTGATCCTGACAGCAGATGATTCTGACGGCGTAAGCGCAGCAGTTACAGCAGCACATGATGCAGGAATCCCGTTCATCACAGTTGATACAGGCATTACAAACGTATGGGATGCAGACGTAGCAGAATACCTTCCGACCTTCATCGGTGTAGACCATGAGGAAATGGCTTATAACCTGGCTAAGAACGTCATCGACCAGATCGGCGGAAGCGGAAACGTTGTTGTACTTCGTGGTGTAGACGCAGCAACATCCTCTAACGAGCGTACAGCAGGCTTCAAGCGCGCAATCGAAGAGAGCGGTGCTACACTGGTAGCAGAGAACACCGGTAAATACGACCAGGATACAGCAGTTCAGGTAATGTCTGATATCCTTCAGACCACAAAAGATGTTGACGCAGTTCTTTGCTGCAACGACCTGATGGCAGTTGGCGCTGTAACAGCTCTGGAAGAGAACGGCTTCACAGTAGGCGGAGATGACGGCGTAGTTGTAGCAGGTATCGATGGCAACCTGATCGCACTGCAGTCTATCAAAGACGGCAAGATCTATGGTTCCGCATACGACTGGTCCATCCTGCAGGGTTACTATGCAGTACAGCAGGCATATGCAATGATCAACGGCGAAGCACTTGATACCAAGGGCATCGTACAGAATGATGACGGCACATATACAACAATCACTCCGGATACCATCATCACGGCTGAGAACGTAGACGAGTATCTGCCGCACGGCGAAGAGCTGGATCAGTGGAGCATGGGCAGCCCGATCGAAACCGTTTCCGATTACATGAGAACATTTATTGAGAACGGAATGGCGCTGTAAAGCAAAACGTGATATCCTTAATCTGAAGCAAATAACATAAAAGTGATCCCTGCCGCAGGACTGTCCTGCGACAGGGATTCCTGTGAATAATAAGAGAAATGATCCTGCCAAGGGATCAGAGAGGCAGCTGGATATGGAAAACAAAGAAGCAGCCGGGAAAAAAGAAATACTGGTCATGAAAAACATCTCCAAGACGTTCAGTGGTACGAAGGTTCTGGATGATGTGGAATTTCATGCTTATGCGGGCGAAGTGCATGCGCTGATGGGGGCAAACGGCGCCGGAAAATCCACCCTGATGAAGATCCTTGCAGGCGTTTATACGCCGGATGAAGGAGCTTACATCAGCCATGCCGGAAGAGAGCCGAAGATCATGACACGTGTTGCGGATGCGCAGCGGGATGGTGTGACGATGGTTTTTCAGGAGCTGAACATCCTTCCGCATCTGAGTGTGCTGGAAAATATCTTTATCGCAAACGAGATCACAAACAAAGCAGGTGTTTATGACTGGAAGGCGATGCGAAAGCGCGCAAAGGAAGTCATGCAGGAGGTTGGTATCGACCTTGACCTCGACACACGCGCAGGTGATCTTCCGGTCGCGATGCAGCAGATGATCGAGATCACAAGAGCGATGAACCTTGACGCGGACCTGATCATCTTTGATGAGCCGACCTCTTCCCTGACGTTACAGGAAACAGACCAGCTGTTTGCGTTGATGAGACGTCTGAAGGAAAGAAATGTCGGAATGATCTATATCACGCACCGTATGTCTGAGGTGTACCGGATCTGTGACAGGATCACGCTTTTGCGGGACGGCAAACTGATCTTTACCGACGACATTCAGTATGTGGATACACACCGTCTGTTAGAGGGAATCATCGGATCAAAGAATACGAACCAGTTCCCGGAGAAATATCGTGAGACAGGGGATGTGATCTTCGAAGCGAAAAATGTCAGCAGTGCAGGATTGTACGAAGATGTCAGCTTCGAATTAAAAGAGGGAGAAATACTCGGATTTGCCGGACTGGCGGGAGCCGGCCGGACAGAGATCGCAAAGACGATCTTCGGCGTCTATCATCTGGATGCCGGCGAGTTTATCTATAGAGGAGAAAAGCTCAATATCAAGTCGCCGCAGGATGCGGTGAAGAAGGGCATCGGATATGTCAGTGAAGACCGGAAGGAAGAGGGAATCATGGCAGTCCGTTCGATCCTTGAAAATATGAGCATCAGTAACTTGAACCGCCTTGGAAAGAACTTCCACATCGATAAGAAGGAAGAAAACAAAGAGGTGGAGGAACAGATCGCCAGCCTGAAGGTCAAGACGACCGGAAAAGAGCAGGCTATCGAGAACCTTAGCGGTGGAAATCAGCAAAAGGTTTGTCTTGGAAAGTGGCTGATGGCAAGACCGAATCTCCTGCTTTTGGATGAGCCGACCCGAGGCGTTGACGTAGGCGCCCGGGCAGACTTCTACCGGATCATACAGGATCTGGTCAAACAAAAGATCGGCGTGATCGTCATCTCGTCCGAAGAGGATGAGCTGATCGGATTGTGCAACCGCATCATCGTTATGCGGGAAGGACATAAAGTTGGGGAGTTTGAAGACACGGAAAAGGATCTGAAAAAGAAAATGTTAAGGCTTATGCTTGACATTTAGGAGGTTGGTTATGCAGGCATCACTTGGGAAAAAAATCTATGAAAAATATGGAACGTATATCATACTGGTTGCGCTCATCGTTTTCTTTTCAATCGTAGGAGAGGGCTTCTTTAGCTGGGGCAACTTAACCAGCCTTTTGAGAACCGGCGCGGTATATATACTGTTCGGCTGTGGCATGACATTCGTCATGATCAGCGGAAAGATCGACCTTTCGATCGGCGCGATCGCCGCACTCGTTGGCTGCGTGGCAGCTCTTTGCATGCAGACAGGCATGTCATGTATTCCGGCATCGATCGTAGGTATCATCGTCGGACTGGTATGCGGTTTCATCAACGGCTTTTGTATCGCAAAGCTTCGCGTACCGTTCTTTATCATGACAGCGGGTATGATGTATGCGGCCAGTGGCCTTGCGCTGGTATTGACGCATGAGACATCCATCCGGATCAATCATGTATCGGGTGCAGCAGTTCCGTTTGAGTTCTGGGGCGGCAAAACACTGAGTCTGATCCCGGGCAAGATCAACATCCCGTCACAGTTTATCATCGCGATCATCTTCTTTATCATTTGTCTCTATCTGATCAATAACACGAAGATGGGACGCTACACATATGCGATCGGCAGTAATGAAAAGACTGCAAGACTGTCAGGTGTCAATGTTGACAAATATACGGTCCTGATCTTCACGCTGAATGGTCTCGGCGCAGCGATAGCAGGTCTGGTTCTGGCATCCCGTCTGATGACAGGAAGCCCGAACGTGGCAGACGGCGGATATAACATCCTTGCCATCGCGGCAGCATCCATCGGCGGAACCAGCCTGATGGGCGGTGAGGGTAAACTTGCCAAGACGGTTGTCGGTGCGTTCGTTATCTGCGTCATCAGTACCGGTCTGAACATCATGGGTATCTCTGCTTCTGTACAGAAGATCGTCATCGGTGCGGTCCTGATCATCGTAGTAGCAGTCGACATGCTTGGAAAGAAGAGAAGATAATTACATACCATTTACCTTTGACAGGATGCGCAATTGCGCTCCTCCCATAAATGACGTAGAAAAGCCATCCGGTTACGGATGGCTTTTCTATGTATGTGATTCTTTTGTGTTTATACCAGCATCGCGCTTCTGGTGCCGCGGATCGGGATCTGCAGCTCACAGAAATCCGTCGTATTTTCACTGTCTTCATAAAAGCTGGCATCTAAGACACATTTGTCGTAAATGTTATCAAAGACGGTATAATCGTTGTCCTTGATCCAGGTTAAAAGACGTTCTAAGTATTGTGGCTCGTACGGCATGCCAAAATGCTGCAGACATGCATAATCAGCGGCTGGCAGCACATAATAGCCTTCTCCTTTTTCAGGGTGATCATGTTCGTCCGGGAAGATTAAGCTGCAGCAGCCTGCATGTGCAAACGGATCACCGGCATGCACATCCGCTAAAAAGATCAGGGAACCGTACTGGTTCGACGGGAGGAATCCCATCTGTTCCGCCTGGTTCCAGGTGCGCATCAGTGCAAAGTGCAGGCCGTGCCTTGTCAGATCCTCCTGATTCCAGGGATGATAATATACATGGCGCTCCGGCAGATGGCGGATAAACGGTTTGTACTCCGCATCGAAATAATCCGGCGCATGTTCATAGATCCGCAGACGGTTTTTAATCTTGTTCTGCTGCTTTCTGAGATTGTCTATTTCTTTTTGCAGCTTTTGATTCTGCGCTTTTAACAGATCGATCGCAGTATCGAAGCTGTTAGATGCATTATGCTTGCGGATCTCATCGATCGGCATACCGATCGCGCGCAGAAAACAGATCTCGCGAAGCTGCGGGATCTGCAGTGTGCTGTAATAGCGATAACCGTTTTCTTCTGTGATCGCCGGTTTAAAGAGATCGATCTTGTCATAATAGATCAGAGTCTGACGCGTGATATCATGAATCTGCGCCATTTCTGATATCGACAGTTTTCGATTGATAGAAGCGTAATCTGAAGACATTGTCCACCTGTTATTCAAATCGGATGCCGGTTTTGAGGCATCTTTTCTGATATCAAACTGTATTGTTACAATACTATTATAGGCCTGTTTGTCAAACAGCAGTTATGCAGAGATTCTTAGTTGCTATCTTGTTTCTGCATAGGATACGGAAGGGATACCAAAAAGATATGCTTTTTGTCCACTGCACAAACGAATCGTCACACAGTTGCCATACATCGTTTTTCCTTGCCGTTCGCAAAGTGTTTCCATGCAAGCTTCCTGCGGTTTCTGAGGGGTACGTCTCATAGTCGTAGGCGTTTTTCGATAAAAACGCCACTCCTATTCGCCCAAAATTTATAGCGGATAATAAATTTTGCCCCTCATAAATCTTGTAACCTTGCGGAAACACTAATGCTCTCTCTACAGAAAAACAGATGATATAGCAATCTGTTGTGACGCATACGTTTGACAAGCGGCATAATTCTGCAAAGTTTTATTTTTTAGCAGTACATTTGAAAATAGATGAGCCCGGATTAACCGGAATCTGCAAAGATTTTTTGCGAGTGTTTTGACCAGAGGTGAAATCCACTCCTTACGAAGACTTAGGCACGATAGCATTCTGGAGTGTCTTAGTCGCAGTTAGGAGTTAGTTCACCGTCGGGAAACGAGCTTTCTTTGAGATTTCGATTGAGCCGGGCTCATCTTTTATAATTTGCGCAAAAAAGCATAGCTTTTACAGATCCGGACGGAATCGGGTCAGCAGGAACGGCACGATGTCTTCCGGACGGTTTAAGTCAAATACCGGAACATCTGCTTCATAGGGAAAATCTGTCACATAGGCGATGATGTTTTCCGTGCTGACGATCGGCGCCTCACAATGACCTTTCCTCAGGATATGGATCTTTTGCTGGTCGCCAAGCTTGTATCCTTCCGTGATGATCAGATCCACATTTTCGATGTGTCTCAGGATAAAGGAAAGCTCCGGATTCTGCTCTTTGTGGGAGAAGATAACAGCGGTCTTATCTTTTGAGGTCAGGATCATATGATCTGCGCCGGCCTGCGTGAGGCGATAGCTGTCTTTCCCGGGCTTATCGATCTCAAAGCCGTGTGCGTCATGCTTGACAACCGCGATCCGCAGCAGTTCCTTTTTCAGGAGCGGAAGCAGTTTCTCGAGATAAGTCGTCTTTCCGGTGCCGGATTTGGCGACAAAGGAAAGGGACGGGATCGATGTCGGCTGTTTTGGCTGGGCAGTTGCAAAGTCTGCGGGAAATGCACCGGGCAACTTTTGCGAAAGCTTGTTTAATGCATAGTAATAGGTAGCGGGATCATTCATGTTAAAAAACTGATCGGTGGGAAGAAACCGGTCTAAGATATGAACATTCACCCTGCGAAGCATCGCGCGGAGCCGGTAATTGTTATCCTCTAAGGCATGCTCTAACCATGGCAGGATCCTGCGGGAATATGCAGTAAACAAAGGCTGTGTACGGCCTTCCGGATCCTGGATGCCGCAGACATCTGCTTCCGGCTGATCGATCAGTGCTTCACAAATTTCTTTTGCAAGTGCGGGATCTGTAAAAGGCGCATCAACGGATGTAAAGAATAAAATATCTTCTTCTGTATTCTGAAAACAGCTGTAAAGACCGCCGATCGGACCATAGTTTTCGACCATATCTTCGATTGCCCTACAGCCACAGATCGCCTGATAGTCAACGGGTCTGTTTCTGTATGCCGGCACGGACAGATAGATGTTCTGAAAATATGGAGAATAGCGCTTCACCTGATACTGTAACAGGCTGCAGTCTCCAAAAGGAAGAAATGTTTTATCAAATCCCATTCTTTTGCTGAGCCCGCCGCAGAGTATTACCAATGCATAGTTCATCTTGTTACCCCCCCCTGTTTGATACAACGTATTTACTTATTATCTATGTTTTTGAAACGGAAAGTCAAGAGCGTGTAAAAAAGATGCATAGTTTTTATGAAAAATGCTTCCATTATAGAAATTTGTGGTATAGTAGGAACGGTTTGGTTTTTTAGCATAGTTTAAGGTGAAAGGAATCCTGCAAGGAAACGGGTATCGTTAACATGCAGTTTTATTCAATCTTATTTTTCCTTTTTGTGGCTATTTTGTTTGTCCTGTATTATACAGTATGTCGGAAAAAGCAGTGGATTTTGCTTCTTGTGGGAAGTATGCTGTTTTATGTAT
>JAFUBZ010000020.1 GCA_017459945.1 Eubacterium sp. | reverse complement strand
GAACAGAACAGATCCTGATGTCAATCCTTGAAACACCAACCTGTGCCGCAGGCAGAATCCTGTCAGGGATCGGTCCAGATGTCAAACGGCTGTATCTCGATGTGCTGGAAGAGAGCGGACGGATGGGGCAGTTATCTGCTGATGAACAAAAAGCCATCCGCAGCGGTAAAAAAGTAGATTTTTCCGCTACACCCATGCTGAATCGATATGCGCAGGATCTGACATCACGTGCCGCACGCGGGGAACTGGACCCGCTTCTTGGACGAGAATCTGAGATGAAACGTCTGATTCAGATCCTTGGCAGAAGAGGAAAGAACAATCCGTGTCTGATCGGCGAGCCGGGTGTCGGTAAAACAGCTATCGTAGAAGGGCTGGCACAAAGAATCGCAGATGGTACCGTTCCGGAACACCTGTTAAAAAAGAGAATCCTTACGCTTGACATTTCAGGTATGGTCGCCGGATCGAAATACCGTGGTGAATTTGAAGAACGCATAAAAGGTGTGCTCTATGAGGTTCAGAAAAACGGAGAGATCATCCTGTTTATTGATGAGATCCATACCATTATCGGAGCAGGCGGAGCAGAGGGAGCGTTGGATGCTTCCAACATCATGAAGCCGGCTTTATCAAGAGGATTGATTCAGGTAATCGGCGCGACAACGATCGACGAATACCGTAAGCATATCGAAAAAGATGCGGCTCTGGAGCGACGTTTCCAGCCAATCGCGATCGAAGAGCCTAGTGTTGAGGAAACTGTTGATATCCTCAAAGGCTTACGCGGAAGATATGAAGCACATCATGGGGTGACGATCACCGATGAAGGCATACATGCAGCTGCATATATGTCGGAACGTTATATCAACGACCGGTTTTTGCCGGATAAAGCGATCGACCTGATGGATGAGACTGCTTCAAAGGTCAGGATCAAGGGCTTTGCACTTTCACACAAGGTCAGTGAACTGAAGCAAAAAAGTGATGAATTATATGAGCAGCAATGCCAGGCGATCCTTTCAGAGGATCTGACAGCTGCCAGCGAGCTGCGGGAAGAACGTAAAAAGATTCAAAAAGAGCTTTCGCATGTTTTAGAGCGTGAGAAAAGAAAAGGAAGCAGGACCGTTAAGACGGTCGGAGAGAATGAGATCGCAGATGTTGTTTCCGACTGGACGCATATCCCGCTGAACAAACTCACCGAAAACGAAACTACAAGACTGCGCAACATGGAACGCTTCCTTCATAAAAGGATCATTGCACAGGATGAAGCGGTTGAAGCCGTTTCACGCGCAGTCCGCAGAGGCAGGGTTGGCTTAAAAGACCCTAAACGACCGACAGGATCCTTTTTATTCCTTGGTCCGACCGGCGTCGGCAAGACAGAGCTTTCCAAAGCCCTTGCGGAAGCTGTCTTCGGGACTGAGGATGCCATGATACGAGTTGATATGTCGGAATATATGGAAAAGCACAGCGTATCTAAAATGATCGGCTCGCCGCCTGGATATGTCGGATATGACGAAGGCGGACAGTTATCTGAGCAGATCCGCAGACATCCGTATTCTGTTGTGTTGTTTGATGAAATTGAAAAAGCACATCCGGATGTATTTAATATCCTTTTGCAGGTGCTCGATGACGGACATATTACGGATGCGCAGGGCAGAAAGACGGATTTTAAGAATACGATCATCATCATGACATCCAATGCCGGTGCCATGTCGATCGTTGAACCCAAAAAGCTTGGTTTTACATCCGGGGAAGATAAACAGGCTGACTATGAACGAATGAAAGGGCAGGTCATGGATGAAGTCCGCAGGATCTTCCGGCCCGAATTCCTGAACCGTATCGACGAAACGATCGTTTTCCATTCCCTCTCAAAAGAGCATATGAAAAAGATCGTAACATTGCTGGCCAAAAATCTCGAAAACATATGTGCAGATCAGCTGAACATCCGGCTTAAGCTGCGGGATTCCGCGAAAAAACTGATCGTAGAACAGGCTTATGATCCGCGTTATGGTGCACGTCCGTTAAAAAGACTGATGCAGCATGAACTTGAAGACCGTCTTGCGGAAGATATCCTTTCCGGCAAGATCATGCGCGGAGATGTTGTTGAGATTGGCGCAAAGAATGGGAAACTGCAGTTTTATCCATCCAGAAACAACAAATCTGAATAATAGAAGTGGATATTTATGGCAAAAGGAAATAAAACAATCTTTTATTGCAGCCAATGCGGGTATGAGTCAGCCAAATGGATGGGACAGTGTCCGGGCTGCAAAGAATGGAATACATTTGTGGAAGAACCGACCACACGGAAGACCGCTTCCGGATCTCATTCTGCCAGGGCTAAAGATATCACGCCGGTATCCTTGTCTTCGGTTTGCGCAGAGACAGAAGACCGGATGAGTAGTGGGATGCCTGAATTGGACAGAGTACTGGGCGGCGGTGTCGTGCCGGGGTCACTGGTACTGGTCGGCGGCGACCCGGGAATCGGAAAGTCTACTTTGTTGCTGCAGGTATGCAGAAACATGGCAAACAACGGCAAAAAAATCTGGTATATTTCCGGAGAAGAATCCCTGCAGCAGATCCGCCTTCGGGCGGAACGGATCGGGACGATATCGGATCAGTTCCAGCTGATCTGTGAGACCAGCCTGTCTGATATCGCTGAAGTGATCCGCAGAGGCAAGCCTGAAGCAGTGGTCATTGATTCAATCCAGACCATGTACAGCGATGAGATTTCTTCTGCCCCCGGCAGTGTATCCCAGATCCGACAGGCGACCGCTGTTTTTATGCAGCTTGCCAAAACAGAAAAAATCACGATCTTTGTCGTTGGACATGTAACAAAGGAAGGTGTCGTGGCCGGACCGAGAGTCCTTGAGCATATGGTAGATACGGTCTTATACTTTGAAGGCGACCGTCATGCCAGCTATCGGATTCTAAGGGCTGTCAAAAACAGATTCGGATCCACGAACGAGATCGGTGTTTTTGAAATGCGTAAGGAAGGTCTGATCGAGGTGCCGAATCCTTCGGAATATATGTTAGACGGCAGACCGGAAGACGCTCCGGGATCCATCGTGGCATGTTCTGTTGAAGGGACGAGGCCGATCCTTTTGGAGGTGCAGGCACTTGTCAGCCGTACGAGTTTCGGTTTCCCGAGAAGAACCGCAAACGGAGCAGAACTGAACCGCTTGAATCTGCTTCTGGCTGTCCTGGAGAAAAGAGCCGGATTATATATGGGAGAAAGCGATGCTTATATCAATATTGCAGGCGGGCTCCGCATGAATGAACCGGCTATGGATCTTGCGATCGCATTGGCACTAGCTTCGAGCGCATCCGACTTTGTCATTCCAAAAGAAGTTGTATGTTTTGGTGAGATCGGACTTGCCGGTGAGATCCGTGGCGTGAGCCTTGCTGCGCAACGTGTCCAGGAAGTCAAAAAGCTGGGCTTTGAAGCCTGCATTCTTCCGAAAGTCTGCTTAAAAGAAACCAGTGAAATCGATGGAATTGCTCTTTATCCCGTGTCAGACATCAGAGAAGCGATAAGAATTGCAAAGCAGCTTTCAAAATAATACAAAGCATAATGTTCAGGCGTTTTAAAAGCGCCTGAATATTTTCGAAAATAATTAGCACTCGACTGTTGACAGTGCTAACAAAAGGTGCTATAACTTTATCAGAACATGTTATATGAAAAATAGAACAACTTGATATGACTTACGAATCGAGGTGATATGTATGAATATTTCAAAATTTACCCAGAAATCGATGGAAGCTGTTCAAAAATGTGAAAAGCTTGCTTATGAATATGGAAACCAGGAGATTGAACAGGAGCACTTACTCCTTGCACTCTTGGTGCAAAACGACGGACTGATCCCGAAGCTGATCGAGAAGATGAACATTAATCTCTCAGATTTCAAAAAGAGCGCAGAGCAGTGTTTGGCGAAACGGATCAAGGTTTCCGGCGGACAGGTTTATGTAGGTCAGAATTTAAATAAAGTGCTGATATCTGCAGAAGATGAGTCCAAAGCAATGGGAGATGAGTATGTTTCTGTCGAGCATCTCTTCTTATCTTTATTACATTATGCAAATGCAGGCGTGAAAGAGCTGTTTGCCCAGTACGGTATTACACGCGAAGGGTTCCTTGAAGCACTTTCAACTGTCCGGGGAAATGTCCGTGTCACATCCGATAATCCAGAGGAGACTTATGATTCTCTGGAAAAGTACGGTTACGATCTGGTACAGCGTGCCAGAGAGCAGAAAATGGATCCTGTTATTGGCAGAGATGCTGAGATCAGAAATGTCATTCGTATTCTTTCCAGGAAGACAAAAAACAATCCGGTCCTGATCGGTGAGCCCGGTGTCGGTAAAACAGCAGTTGTTGAAGGGCTTGCACAGCGAATCGTCCGCGGTGATGTTCCGGAAGGATTAAAGGATAAGCGGGTCTTTTCTCTGGATATGGGATCTCTTTTGGCCGGTGCTAAATACCGCGGCGAATTTGAAGAGCGGCTGAAAGCTGTTCTGGAAGAGGTCAGAAAGAGTGATGGAAACATTATTCTGTTTATCGATGAGCTCCATACCATTGTCGGCGCAGGAAAATCAGATGGTGCGCTTGATGCCGGTAATATGTTAAAACCGATGCTGGCCCGTGGGGAATTGCACTGCATTGGTGCAACAACACTTGATGAATACCGCGAATATGTTGAAAAGGATGCTGCGCTTGAGCGTCGTTTCCAGCCTGTCATGGTGGATGAGCCTACCGTTGAAGATACCGTTTCCATCCTTCGCGGATTAAAAGAACGCTATGAAGTATTTCACGGTGTGAAGATCACCGACAGTGCGCTTGTTTCTGCAGCCGTTTTATCAGATCGCTATATTACGGACCGTTTCCTGCCTGACAAGGCGATCGATCTGGTCGATGAAGCATGTGCGTTGATCAAGACGGAGCTTGATTCCATGCCGACAGAACTGGATGAGCTCAGCAGACGTGTTATGCAGATGCAGATCGAAGCAACTGCATTAAAGAAAGAGACCGATCCCCTGAGCAAAGACAGACTTGAAAATCTGGAAAAAGAACTGGCTGAGCAGCAGGAAGAGTTACAAAATAAAAAAGCGCAGTGGGATAATGAACGCAAGGCAGTTGAAAAAGTGCAAAAGCTTCGGGAAGACCTGGATGCTTTAAATAAGGAAATAGAGCTTGCAGAACGTAATTATGATCTGAATAAGGCAGCTGAACTTCAGTATGGGAAAAAACCCGAATTGGAGCGGCAGCTGGAAGCAGAAGAAGAGCTTGTGAAAAACAAAGAAATGTCGCTGCTTCATGAAAAGGTAGATGATGATGAGATCGCAAGGATCATTTCCCGCTGGACCGGCATTCCGGTGGCAAAGCTGACGGAAAGCGAGCGCAACAAAACGCTGCATCTTGATGAAGAGCTTCATAAAAGAGTCATCGGACAGGATGATGCTGTTACAAAAGTATCTGAAGCGATCCTTCGCTCAAAAGCCGGTATCAAGGATCCGGGGAAACCGATCGGTTCATTCCTTTTCCTTGGTCCAACCGGTGTCGGTAAAACAGAGCTTGCAAAAGCGCTTGCTGAAAACCTGTTTGACGATGAATCAAATATGGTGCGCCTGGATATGACAGAGTATATGGAGAAATTCTCCGTTTCCCGTCTGATCGGAGCGCCTCCAGGATACGTCGGCTATGATGAGGGCGGTCAGCTGACAGAAGCAGTCAGAAGAAAACCGTATTCTGTTGTGCTTTTTGATGAAGTCGAAAAAGCGCATCCGGATGTATTCAATATTTTACTGCAGGTATTGGACGATGGGCGGATCACTGATTCGCAGGGAAGGACCGTTGACTTTAAAAATACGATCATCATCCTCACATCCAATCTGGGGTCTGAATTCCTGCTGGAAGGAATCGATGAGCATGGAAATATCGATCCGAAAACAGAAGATCTGGTAATGAATACATTGCGACAAAGATTCCGTCCGGAATTCTTAAACCGTCTGGATGAGATCACAATGTTTAAGCCTCTGACAAAAGACAATATTGCATCCATTGTCGATCTGCTGCTTAAGGATCTCAACCATAGACTTGAAAGCCAGGAAATCAGAATTGAACTGACAGATCAGGCGAAAGCTTATGTGACCGAACATGGGTATGATCCGATGTATGGTGCACGTCCGCTGAAGCGGTTTCTGCAAAAACATGTAGAAACATTATCAGCAAAACTGATCCTTAGCGGTGATGTTTTGCCACGGGATGTCATCCTGATCGACACAAATGAAAACGGACTGGTCGCTTCTGTAAAATAAGCATTTAAAAATGCCACGAAAAAAGTAAAATTACTTGTTGACATGTCTTTTGAATTGTGTTATCTTAACATAGCTGTCGCGAGACAGTAACAAAAAGAATCGCGCGTAGCGCGATATGAACCTTGATAACTGAACAGTGAAACAAACCACGAACAATTCTTGTGTTCTACAAGCGATGCGGTTCGAACAGACGGATTCCTGAGAACTTGTTCTTAAGGAAGACGGTTGTGAGAAACATAGCGCGACAGCGCGTTAGTG
>JAFUBZ010000019.1 GCA_017459945.1 Eubacterium sp. | reverse complement strand
TAGAATGTCAAAAAAGTTTGTATAAATTTTCTATGATTATAATCTGTTGCTGGTGCTCATTCGAAAAACGCAAAGCATTTTTCTCATGTCGCTGGTACCCAGCTATATGTAATCATCGCCATTTTTTGTGTGCAAGCATTCCAAAATGGCTTCGATCCCATGCACCTGCGCGACTGTCATCGCTCCAAGTTTGCAAACTTCGTATAGTTTGCCAGCCATACCAGCTCTACCGTTCCGATTGGGCCGTTCCTCTGCTTTGCGATAATGACTTCCGCGATTCCCTTTTTGGTCGAGTCCTCATGATAATATTCATCCCTGTAAAGGAACATGACGACATCGGCGTCCTGCTCGATCGCTCCGGATTCACGCAGATCGGACAGAATCGGCTTTTTATTCTCTCTCTGCTCAACTGCACGAGACAGCTGGGAAAGCGCGATAACGGGCACATTAAGCTCTCTGGCGATCAGTTTTAATCCGCGGGAGATCTCTGAGATCTCCTGCTGTCTGGAATCGCTCCGTCTGCTGCTGCCTGACATCAGCTGCAGGTAGTCAATGATGACCAGCTGAATGTCGTGCTCCAGCTTAAACTTCCGGCATTTGCTCCGCAGCTCCGAAAGAGAGATACCGGGCGTGTCATCGATGATCAGATTCGAATTGCCGATGACCCCGGCGCTTTCGATCAGGTTCTCCCAGTCATTGTCTGAGAGATTACCACTTCTGATATTCTGAGCATCGACCCTTGACTCCATGGCAAACAGACGGTTTACGAGCTGCTCCTTGGACATTTCCAGGCTGAACAGCGCAACCGCTTTCTTATCGCGGAACGCAATGTGCTCCGCAATGTTTAATACAAATGCCGTTTTTCCCATAGACGGACGTGCCGCTACAAGCACCAGATCGGACGGCTGAAGTCCTGATAATTTATAATCAAGGTCCGCAAATCCGGTCGCGATACCGGTGACATTCCCTGTTGACTGGGAAGCCTTTTCGATCCGTTCCAATGCAGACACAACGATCTGACGGATCGGTACAACATCCGATCCGGTCCTGCTCTGCAGAAGGGAAAAGATCGTCTTTTCCGTATCCTCGAGGATATCCTCTACACTGTCACTGTCCTGATAGCAGCGCTCCGTGATCCCGTCATTCGCGCGGATCAGACGGCGAAGCAGAGACTTCTGTGCCACAATCCTGGCGTAGTCCCTGACATGCGCGGAAGTCGGCAGACCTGCAAGGAGGTCTCCGATGTATTCCATGCTGCTGATCTCCGGCGGGACAGACATCTCAAGCAGGCGGTTATGAAGGGTTACCATATCAACCGCCTGTCCCGCATTATACAGACTCGTGATAGCTTCAAACAGGATTCCGTACTGGGAATAATAAAAATCTTCTTTTGTCAAAAGCTCGGCCGCGGTCAGGATCGCGTTCTTATCCATGATCATAGATCCGATCACGGACTGTTCCGCTTCCAGACTGCTTGGCATAACCCGCTTGATCGGCGTTTCGTCCATATCTTACTCTCTACTTTGCATTTACCTGAACACGCAAAACGGCTGTTACTTTCGGGTGCAGCTTGATCGGCACTTCATGCACGCCAAGTGTTTTGATTGGTTCGGAAAGAACCATTTTTTTCTTATCCAGTTCCAGAGAAAACTGCTCCCTGGCTGCTTCTGCGATTTCCTTCGTGGAAACAGAACCAAAGGTCCGTCCGCCCTCTCCGGCTTTCACTTCAACCGTGACTTTCTTTCCTTCCAGGTCCTTTGCCAGCTGCTGTGCTGCCTCAAGCTGCTCCTGTGCCACTTTATCGGCATGCTTTTTCTGCAGCTTCAGATCGTTCATGTTTTTCCCGGTTGCTTCCACAGCGAGTTTTTTCGGGAACAGCATGTTTTTCGCATAACCGTCACTGACTTCGATAATGTCTCCCTTTTTTCCCTGTGCCTTTACATCCTGCAGTAAAATGACTTTCATAGCTTAATGTCTCCCTCTTCTATCATCTCATCGAGCGTATTCTGAATGATCGTTTTCGCCTCTTCTATGGAACAGTTGGTCAACTGCGCGCCGGCGGTACTCATATGTCCGCCGCCGCCAAGACGCTCCATGATCCTCTGTACATTGATCTCATCGATCGAACGCGAACTGATGTAGATCTTTTCATTGTATTCCGCCAGGACAAAGGATGCCCGGATCCCGACAATGTTCAAAAGCTCGTTTGCCGCCTGTGCACTTGCGATCGTAGGACTCTTGACCTGATCTGCCGGGCAGACACTGATCGCAAAATGTTCTCTGTAGACTTCCGCCCTCCGGACTGCCTCCGCACGCGCCTTATAGGCATCCATATCGTTTCGCATCATCTTGCGGACATTGGTAACGTTGACGCCAAGCCGCCGCAGATACGCTGCTGCTTCAAAGGTACGGACACCGGTTTTGGTCATGAAGTTATTGGTATCGATCAGGATGCCTGCATAGATCACATCTGCCTCATCAACGGAAAGATGGATGCTGTCATCAAAGTACTGCAGGATCTCAGCGATCATCTCGCATGCCGAAGATGCATTCGGCTCGATATAGGAAAGCTCTGCCTGACGGATTGTCTGCTCGCCGATCCGGTGATGGTCAAACACCACGACCGTACGGGCCTGCGAAAGAAGCGCCGGGCTCTCCGTATAGCTCGGGCGGTTGGTGTCAACAACCACCAAAACCGAATTTGGCCTGATCGACTCATACGCCTGTCCCGGAGAAATGATCATGTCAGAAGGATATCCTTTTTCCGGCGTAAAGCAATCCCGGAACGGTTTCAGCGAAGTCGTCACCTCTCCGAGTACGATATGCGCTTTCTTTCCGATCTGGCGTGCCGCGCAGTAAATACCGACCGCTGCACCAAAGGAATCGATATCCGCCATCGTATGGCCCATGATGTAGACACTGTCACGCGCCATCATCAGCTCACGCAGCGCCTGCGCCTTTACCCTTGCCTTTACTCTGGTGGATTTTTCCGTGTGCTCTCTGTTGCCGCCAAAATAGCTGATCTTATCACGTGTCTTAACGACCGCCTGATCGCCGCCTCTGCCGAGTGCAAGATCCATTGCCGTGCGGGCATACTCGTAATTCTTGATATAATCGTTTCCGACATATCCGAATCCCATACTTAAGGAGACCGACTGGTCGCCGCCAACTTTGATGCTTTTTACCTCTTCAAGCAGGTTGAATTTCTTTTCCTGAAGGCCGGACAGATATTTCCGCTTAAACACAACGAAATATTTGTCTTTTTCCGTCTTTTTGACAAGACCGTCGATCGCAGAAAAATAGCGTGTGACCTTGCGGTCGACCATCGCCATCAGAAGCGACTGCTTCATATCGTCCACCAGCTCTGTGACCTCATCATAATTATCGATGTAGATCAGACCGGCAACGAGCTGAATGTCTTCGTTCATTTTCTTGTATTCCACAAGCTCTGTCTCATCAAACAGATATAAAACGATCAGGCTCTCATCCGTACGACGGCTCTCTTTCCCCTTTGTCTGCTCCTTCTCATCGGAACTGTCTTTTTGAACATCATCCGCAAAGCTCACATGCTTGACATACGCACGGAAGATCCGCTCCTGATAGTTGACCTCAAACGCGCCCGCGTTTTTTTTCAGGAGCCGCTCTTTCGTCAGTTCAGGGAAGATCGCTGAAACGGACTTGCGGAAGCCCTTCTCCCGTCCGGAAAGCGCCCGGAAGCTTTCGTTCATCCACAAGATCTTCCCGTCCGGATCCAGTACGGCATAGGGCAGTTCAAGCTCATTGATCATTTTCTTTTGCAGCAGACTGTACTGGGACGCATAATCCACCATTTCCTCCCGCGAACGGGTCTGGTTGGCCTGGTACAATACCAGAACGACAATAAAATAAACCAGTACAAATGCCGAGGTCGCCAGTCCTGCTCTCAGATCCGCAAAATACAGACCGGCCGCAACTGCCGCAAACAGAATGGTTAAAAGCAACGGTATCTTCATGAAATTAGACACCTGCGCTGTCTTCTTCTCGTTTTCCGACATCTCGTCCTCCTATACGCAATTCTATGCGCACGAATACCCCTGTACGAAATACAGGTTGTGAGTGGCAAATATTATAGCATATTCCGGCATTTCTAACAACTGTTTTAAATCGTTCCTATTGCGACCGACTTTATCGCACAGAAAAGGACTGCTGTCCGAAAACAGCAGTCCTTCGAAATACTGATTAGTCCTGTACGTAAGGCATCAGCGCTACGTGGCGGGCTCTCTTGATCGCAACAGTGATCGCTCTCTGGTGCTTTGCGCAGTTTCCTGTTACACGACGCGGCAGGATCTTTCCACGCTCGGAAATATACTTGCGAAGCTTTGCGGTATCTTTGTAATCGATCACATTGTCTTTTCCGCAGAATACACAGACTTTTCTTCTTCTGCGGCCACCCTTTTTGTAGCCACCTTTGTTCTCTCTATATGCCATGATGATTTTCCTCCTTAGTTAAACGGTAATTCTTCATCGATCCCATCCGGGATATTCATAAACCCATCACCAATATCAGCAGTCGGCGTCGGTGCCTGTACCGGAGAAGCTGCCTGCGCCGGCTCCTGCGGAATGAAACCACCCGCATTCTGCTCGCTCGCCTGCTTGCTCTCAGCAAACTCCTGCTCTTCAACGATCACATCTGTGGTATAAACCTTCTGACCGTCTCTGTTGGTGTAGCTGCCTGTCTGGATCCGACCTGTCAGGGCGATCTTGATGCCCTTATGCAGATACTTCTCTGCAAACTCAGCCTGGCGTCCAAATGCTACGCAGCCGATAAAATCCGCATTCTGTCCGTCATTGTTTCTTCTAAATCTGCGGTCAACCGCAATCGTGTAACGTGCAACTGCTGTTGCCTGCTCACCCTGTGAATAACGGATCTCCGGATCTCTGGTCAAACGACCCATCAAAATAACCTTGTTCATGAAAATACCTTTCCTTTCTTATGCTTCGTCTTTTCTGACGACAAGGAAACGGAGAACATGGTCCATGATTCTGACATTCTGCTCAAGCTCAGCCGGGACTTCCGGATTTGCATCAAACTGGATGAAGTAGTAGAAACCTTCGCTCATCTTCTGAATCTCATAAGCGAGCTTTTTCTTTCCCCATTCCTCTACTTCTGTCACAACACCGCCGAAGCGCTCGATGTAGCCTTTTGCTTTTTCTACAACAGCCGCTCTGGCTTCGTCCTCGATTTTGGCACTTACGATCAATGCCAATTCATACTTGTTCATGCTTTACCCTCCTTTTGGTCATTTGGCCCCTGCATTACAGGAGCAAGGACTGCTGCATTTCGCAGCATAAAATATATCACGAGTGGTTATTGTACCACAACACCACCCGTGCTTCAAGAGCGTTTTTTGAAAAAACGCCTGTTTTTAACTTTTTGCCTGTGCAATGTTCATCATCTGCTTCAAATATCCCAGACACTCCTTTGCATAGGACTCCAGATCATATCCGCCTGTCAGGAATACCTTCCGGAACGGGATCCACGTCGCCGCGATCACACTTTCCATCAGACCGACTGCGATCAGCTCCTCGCATCTGCCAAAGCCCAGTCTTCCGAGTGTCTGACCCTGAAAGATGATATGCGGCAGTTCATCCACAAGCATCTGCCGGCAGATCTGTTTTAATGCCGGCGATTTCACACAGGCAGCAAGCGCTCTGTAATAGGACAGTGCGATGATCTCCGCAGTTGCCAGGACCATGATCTCACCCTTCAGGCCGCCAAACCGGCGCAGTTCACGGAAACACTGATCCAGAACCGAGATCTCCATATCCGGCACCTGATAACAATCCAGGTACTTTTTCAGATATACGGAATGCCAGTTTTCTTCCCGGATGAACCATTTCATACACTCCAGATAGGTCCGGTCACCGGAGCGGTCCACATAGCGTCTGACTTCCTTCATCAGATGCACACCGTCCGAGCGCTCTCCCATCTGAAACGCCTGGATGGACGGAAAGATCATCAGTGCCTGTTCCTCCGTCAGATCCGGTTCCTTAGAAAAATCCGGCTGCAGGCGGTTTTCATCATGCGCTTCAAAATGACGAAGCCAGTCCTCCTGCGTATAGCCGATCTCTTCCCTGTTATATAAACAATACATCTTTTCGTTCTCCCATCTCCTGTATTTCAGTCCCTCTTCCGGGTCTTGTCGTTTGCTATCTGTTTTCTCTCCGCTTCACGCTCACTGCTTCTGCTTTCGGATACGATTCCCTAGCAGCCCAGATGCTCCATGCCCTGTCCGATGATCGTTCTGACATGTTCATCCGCAAGGGAATAAAACACCTGCTTTCCTTCCCTCCTGTTTTTTACCAGCTTGTTCTGCTTCAGGATACGAAGCTGATGCGAGATCGCAGACTGCGTCATGCCAAGCGCTTCTGCCAGATCGCAGACGCAGACCTCTGCTTCAAACAGCACAAACAGGATGCGGATCCTGGTGGAGTCTCCAAACACCTTAAACAATTCCGCCAGGTCATACAGGCTGTCTTCCTCCGGCATATGTGCCTGCACGAACTTAAGCGCATCTTCATGTAATTCTCTTACTTCACAGGTCTCGAGTTCATTTGTTTTCATCATCTGTTTCCCCACTGTATTTAATACTTTTGTCACTTGGTATATATAGGTCAGAAAAATATGCTTATCTTACACGCAGCGCCCGGATCGCGTTTAACACTGCGATCACCATGACACCGACATCCGCAAAAATCGCCGCCCACATATTGGCGATACCGAGTGCCCCGAGCACCAGGCAGACCATCTTCACGCCGATCGCAAACCAGATGTTCTGATAGACGATCCGCAGACATTTTGCAGAGATCCGGATCGCTTTCACGATCTTGGCCGGATCATCATCCATCAAAACAATATCTGCCGACTCAATCGCTGCGTCTGAACCGAGTGCCCCCATTGCGATTCCGATGTCTGCTCTCGAAAGAACCGGTGCGTCGTTGATCCCGTCTCCGACAAATGCCAGAACTTCCTTGCTGCTCTGATTTTGCAGCAGCCGTTCGACCATGTCAACCTTGTCAGCCGGGAGCAGCTCGCTGTGCACTTCATCCACACCGAGCTCTTTCGCAACTGCTTCAGCAGTATTTCTGTTATCACCTGTCAGCATCACGGTATGTGTCACACCGCTGTTTTTGAGTCCCGCGATCGCCTCTTTTGCTGTCTTCTTGATCCGGTCTGAGATCAGGATATAACCTGCATAAGCCCGGTCGACTGCCAGGTGCACGACCGTACCTGCCTTTTCAACCGGATCAGGCTGCAGACCTTCTGCTTTCATCAGGCGTTCATTTCCCGCAGCGACGCGGATGCCGTCTACCAGCGCCACGACGCCTGCTCCGCCATGCTCCTGCACATCAGAAACGCGGGAAGGCATGATTTCTTTGCCAAATGCCTTTCTTAAGCTCAGGCTGATCGGATGTGAAGAATACTGCTCCGCATGCGCCGCATATTCCAAAAGCTTTTTTGTCGAAAAGCCTTCCTGCGGCACGACATCTGTCACTTCAAAAACGCCTTCCGTCATCGTTCCGGTCTTGTCAAACACGACTGTTTTTGTATTGGATAACAATTCCAGATAATTCGACCCCTTGACCAGAATGCCGTTGCTGCTCGCACAGCCGATTCCGGCAAAAAACGAAAGCGGGATGCTGATCACAAGTGCGCACGGGCAGCTGATTACAAGGAACGTCAGCGCACGGTAGATCCATTCTGTCCACTCTGGCGCCAGATGCAAAAATCCCATCCGCACAAGCGGCGGTACAACCGCCAGCGCCAGCGCACCGTAACAGACGACCGGTGTATAGTATCTTGCAAACCGCGTGATAAAGTTCTCCGGTTTGGATTTGCGCATACCGGACTCTTCGACAAGCTCAAGGATTTTGGATACGGTAGAATCACAAAATTCCTTTGTCGTCCGGATCTTTAACATGCCGTCCATGCTGATGCAGCCGCTGATCACTTCATCCCCTGCCTGTCCATGACGCGGCAGGCTCTCACCCGTCAGTGCGCGTGTATCAAGCGACGCCTCTCCTTCGATGATCACACCGTCGATTGGGATCTTCTCTCCCGGTTTTACGACAATGATACTTCCGGGCTCCACGTCCTCCGGATCGGTTTCTTCGATCTCTCCGTCCTCTGTCAGCAAATATGCATAATCCGGGCAGATATCCATCAGATCCGCGATATTTCTGCGGCTCTTTCCAACTGCCATACTCTGGAACAGCTCGCCGATCTGATAGAACAGCATAACGGCCACACCTTCCGTGTATTCTCCCAGAATGATCGCACCGATCGTCGCCACCGCCATCAGGAAGTTCTCATCGAAGACCTGGCGGTTTAAGATACCTTTTCCTGCTTTTTTTAAAATGTCATATCCGATCAGGATGTATGGAATCAGAAAAAGCAAAAGCCTTGCCGTCCCTGTGACCGGCAGCAAAGCGAATACGACCATCAGAATTGCCGCAATAATGATCCTGATCAGAACTGTCTTTTGTTTCTTACTCATGATGTACTCATCTGCTTTCTTTTCAAAGAACTGTTCAGGTCACCTCTGCCCTTCATTCGCAAAATTTTGATGAAATGGTCTGAACAGTTGCATTTTAAATCAAAATGCTGCGCCATATGGCGCAGCATCCCTGTTTCTTCTATAAAAAGATCTCGCAGTCCGATTCAACCTTACGGCACGCCTTCAGCGCCGACTGCATCACGGAATCTACATCTGCGCCGTCTTCAAACTCCACCTTCATCTTCAGTGCCATGAAATTTACAGTGCAGTCTTTGACACCTTCCGTTTTCTTAACTGCTTCTTCCATCTTGGCTGCACAGTTTGCGCAGTCCACTTCGATCTTGTATGTTTTTTTCATAATAAAAATCTCCCTTTGGCGGATTGCCGCCATATGTTATTGAGCTGTTTGATGTTTTAACTTAAACATATGAGCACTTGTTCATATGTTTGTTCTTATTATAGCACGATAAGACGAGTTGTCAACGTATCTTTTGGAAACATCATTAGATATTTTTGATTGTACGCATGAGTAATCGCTGAATTTGCAATATAAATCCATACACTTTATTTTTATACTGCAATTCCAAAGCACGATTTCAGTATAGATTTGAGTGTCCATTGTTTAAACTGTAATCTCAAGCAGCATTTACAGTTTAAATGTTTCCTTCTGTTATTGATACTGTAAATTTATGATGCGATTACAGTTTAAATACAAACTACTGTTATTGATACTGCAAATTTATGATGTGATTACAGTATTATTATCAATATCTATTATTTGTACTGTAAATGTTTGCCACAATTACAGCATATAAACAAGATTCTATTGATCATACTGTAAAAGAGCGCTGACGACCTCTTCTACGCCTCAAAAACTGTTACATTCCCAAGCAATTCATACAGATCACCGCGCCGGTTCGCGAGCGACGGGATCTGGGCGCGCACCTTTTCAATCTCCGAAAGATCGATCTCTGCCATCAGGACGCCCGGTTTGTCTTCTGCCTGCGCGATGATCCTGCCCCACGGATCGATCACCATCGAATGTCCGTAGGCTGTCATGTTATGCTTCTCCCCAATCTGGTTGCAAGCCACGATATAGACACCGTTTTCAATTGCTCGCGCCCGGAGCAAGACTTCCCAGTGCGCCCGCCCGGTCTGCATCGCAAAGCAAGCAGGTACAAAGATCACCTTTGCACCGGCCAGGGACAGCAGCCGATACAGTTCCCCAAATCGAAGATCATAACAGATCGTAAACCCAAGCCGTCCCAGTTCCGTATCACAAACTACGATATCTTCTCCTTGTGTAGCAGTGTCCGACTCCCGGAAGGAACTGCCGTCTTCCAGATCTACATCAAACAGATGCAGCTTGCTGTATTTGCAACAGATATTACCTGTAGGATCGATCAGCACCAGAGAATTCTTCGGTTTTGGTTTGCCGGCATCCATATCAGCAGACACCGGTTTTTGCCCGCCGGCGTTCTTTTCCGCAGAAGTCGGTTCTTGTCCAGCTGGATCATTCAACTCTGTCTCCGGAATACTTCCGGTCAATATCCAGGCACCATGCTCTTTTGCAAGTGCTGTCAGGAAATCGGTTGTCGGCCCCGGGATCGGTTCTGCCTGATAGCGGTATCCTTTTCCCATGTAATTCATGTTTTCCGGAAACACAACAAGATCTGCTCCTTTTTCAGAAGCTTCCCGAACCATATTTTCCGCATCCTTCAGGTTCTGATGCTTGTCATTCTGTGAATCCATCTGGCAGATCGCCACAAAATATTTCTCTAATGTTCTCTTTTTCATGATCAACCGCTCTCTTTTTCCACTTTATATAACCATTGTGATGAGGTGTCCAACCGAGTATCCTGATCATCAGGTTTACTGATACAGTTCTACCGGGTCCCAGCCTTCATCCTGGAACTGTGTAACGGAGAGACCATTAAAATGAACATAATCTGTCACGGTAATCCTGCGAAGTTCATCGCGTGCATCGCTGTCGCTGTAGACAGTCATGAAGTCCTCATAATAATCGCCGAACAGTTCCTTGGCACTCTGATCAAAGTCTCCCCCGTCTGCCACCTGGTCCATCCGGACGACCACATATCCTTCGCCGTCTTTTTTCATGTGCATCACACCGGGATAATTTCCGCCGGAAACACACTTCAGTGTATCTCCTTCAATGTTGTAATTATCTATCCAGAAATCCCCGTAACAAACGACATCATTTTCATTCGTCAGATCTTCCGCCACGATCGTCACGGTCGGGATGCTGACATCTGCTTCATCATAGTTTTTGCTCATCTCCTCGACCATGTACTGATAAGCTGCTGCTTCAACAGGATCCGATCCTCCATAGCCATACGCTGTCGCATCAACTACAGCCTCTTCCGAAACCTCATCCGCTGCTTCTGACATCTGTTCTGTGACAGCCTGTGATCCTGCATCCTCTGCCGGTGCTGCTCCGCTGCCGCCACATGCACTTAAGCCCAGAACCATAACAGCGCTTATTGTCAATACTGCCATCCATTTCTTTATCCTCATAAATTCCTCCATTTCCAAAGCCACAACACATGTATGAAACACAAAATCTATATCATACGTTATTTTCTATCTTACCATATCACAAGCACACTTTGGCCAACGTTTTATCGAAACCTGAAAGAATCTATTACCTATTGACATCCGACCCAAAAACATATACAAGTAAACAGTATGAAGCGGAAAGGAGTTTTTGTATATGGAGTATACCATCCGCACCATGACATTGGCGGACTATGAAAATGTCAAGAGATTATGGATGACGATCAAAGGGTTCGGCATCCGCTCGATCGATGATTCCAAAGAAGGCGTTGCGCGGTTTATCAGGCGCAACCCCACAACGAGCATTGTCGCAGAACGGGACGGTGAGATCGTCGGAACGATCCTCTGTGGACACGACGGCAGAAACGCCTGCTTTTACCATGTCTGTGTCAGAGAAGACTGCAGGCGACAGGGCATCGGAAAAACCATGGTCGTCACTGCGATGCGCGAACTGCAGAAAGAAAAGATCAACAAAGTTTCCCTGGTCGCATATAAGAAAAATGAGATTGGGAACCAGTTCTGGCACAAAGCCGGCTGGGTCTTAAGAGACGACCTGAATACTTATGATTTTATCCTGAACGACAACAATATCACGAATTTTAATGAGGATTAAGAAAAACCGGCGGATCAGTTACGACCCGTCGGTTTTTTGTATTACAGGGCTGCTGAGTTGATCAGAAGTTTTGTATAGTCTTCCTTCGGATGCCGGATCACATCATCCGGTGTCCCTTCTTCTACGATCTTTCCCTGATACATCACAAGGACACGGTCGCACATATGCTGTACCAGTGCCAGATCATGGCAGATCAGAAGGATCGAGACGCCCATCTCTTTCTTCAGTTTATTTAACAGTGCAACGATCTGCGCCTGTACGGTCACATCAAGTGCACTGGTCGCCTCATCGCAGATCAACAGCTTCGGATCGACCGCAAGCGACCTTGCAATCGCAGCACGTTGACATTGCCCGCCACTGACTTCGTGTGGATATCGTTTTGCCAGTTCCGGGGAAAGCTCTACTTTTTCCAGCAGTTCATACATTCTGGTCTTCGCCTCTGTGTGTGACACACCTGCATTGAACATGCTTTCCATGATCCCGTCTCCAAGGGTATATCTCGGGTCGAAGGAATCCTGTGGCATCTGAAACACCATCTGGACATCCTGATAGTATTGCTTCAACGCTCTTCCACGCAGCTTCAGAATATCCTTTTTCCCATCTCCGGCACTGCTCTCATATATATAGATCCCTCCTGCATCAGCCTCTGTCAGGCGCAGGATCAGACTTGCAGTTGTACTCTTGCCGCATCCGCTCTCGCCAACCAGACCAAGGCACTCTCCGCGCTCAATATAGAAACTGATGTCATCGACAGCAGTAACACGCTGACCATTGTTGGAAAAGGTCTTTATTAAGTTTTTCACTTCCAATAAGTGAGCCATTGTTTTCCCCTGTTATGTCTGTATGCGCAGCACCGCTCCCAGCAGTTTTTTTGTGTAGTCCTCTTTCGGATGCCGGATCACTTCCTGCGTCGGCCCGTATTCGACCAGTTTTCCATGATGCATAACGGCGATCGTATCGGCCATCTTTTCAATCACTGCAATATTATGGGAAACGATCACGATCGCAGTTCCAAATGCTTCCCGCAACGCAAGCATCTCTTCCACGACCTGTGCCTGGACTGTGACATCCAGCGCGCTAGTCGGCTCATCCGCAAACAACAGATCCGGTTTTAAAAGCATAGCCATCACGATACCGACACGCTGGTTCATCCCACCGGACAATTCAAACGGATAGCTTTCAAGAATCCGTTCTCCATCGTCAAGACGGATGCGCGCAAACAGATCGACCGCACGTGCATCCGCTTCCTCGCGGCTGATTTTTTCATGTGAACGAACACTTTCAAACATCTGATCTCCGATGGTACGGATCGGACTTAATGATGCTCCTGCATTTTGAAAGATCATGCCCATTTCAGCGCCCCGCAGAGATCGCAGCGTTTTCGGATCTGCATCCGGGATGTTGATTCCCTTGTAATAGATATTCCCTCTTGTCACCATGCCGTTTGCGCCCAAAAGGCCCATTGCCGCGCGGATCACAGTACTCTTCCCGCTGCCCGACTCTCCGACAATACCCAGGATTTCACCCGGTCGGACAGTCAGCGAGACATCTTCGACGGCCGGCATGCCATTGTAGCAGACATCGATGTGGCGAATGTCAAGAAGGGGATAGTGAATCAATCTAGTATTATCCATAATCAAAACCTCTGTGTGGTAAGACAAATATCAAACACGAATCTACCGCCTCGGATCCATCACATCACGAACCGTATCACCAAGCAGGTTGAACAGCACCACCGTAATAAAGATTGCTGCACCGGGTGCGAGGACGACCCACGGACAGGTCTGCAGCATACTCCTTCCGTTGCTCATCATCGAGCCCCACTCCGCAAGCGGCGGTGTGGCGCCAAGTCCCAGAAATGACAACCCTGCAAGCTCCATGATCATCGTTCCGATCTCCAGAACCGCCGTTACGATGATCGGGCCAGTGATATTCGCCAGGATGTGCTTCCATATGATCTTTCCAGTGCCCGAGCCTGCAAGCTTTGCTGCCTGTATATAGGGCAGCCCCCGGATCGAAAGCACCTGACTTCTTGCAAGCCTTGCAAACTTTGGCCAGGAGATCGCCGCCAGCGCGACAACCGCATTCATCAGACCACCTGCCAGTACGCCGGCAACCGCGATCGCAAATACCATTCCCGGGAATGCCAGAAAAACATCAGAGATCCGCATCAGGACCGTGTCGAGCTTTCCGCCCTTCCAACCACAGATCACACCGACAATCATGCCAACGACTACAATGATCAGCACCAGTAAAAGAGACGCATAGATCGTAGTCTGCGATCCCATGATCACACGGGACAGCATATCACGTCCATACCGGTCCGTTCCCAGAAAATGTCCGTCTCCCGGTGCCAGAAGTGCCTGGGACAGGTCCTGCGCATATGGATCATATGGTGTGATATGCGGCGCAAATGCCGCGATCAGAAGAAGGATGCCGACCAGAACCAGAAAAACGATCAGACGGACTTTTGTATAATCTTTTCTGATCCTCTGCTTCCGGATCGTGACATGGGCCGGATCAGAAGCCGGCACATCCCAGGCAGTCCGTTTCAAAGAATCACCAAAAGACATACCTTCTGATGACAAGGCATCTTTCCACCGGTTCTTCTGCATGGAATGATTCCTTTTTTTTCGCTTCCCATGCCCGCCTTGCAGCCGGATCCGCGGATCCAGATAATGGTACACAATATCCGTCACCAGATTGACCGCAACATAAATGATCGCCATCCAGATCACATATGCCTGAATGATCGGATAGTCTCTGGTCATGATCGCATCCACGGCAAGCTTGCCGACGCCATCCCACAAAAAGATGGATTCTACGATCGCGGTTCCGCCAAGGAGCGATCCGATCGAGAGTGCCAGAAGCGTTACGATCGTCAGCATCGATGATTTCAAAACATTAAAATACAGGATCCGCCGTTCCGGGATCCCTCTGGCTCTCGCGCCGGTCACATAATCCTGATTGAGCTCCTCCAATACCGTTGCCCGCACCTGTCTGGTATACTTTGCCGCCATCGCGATCGCTAGGGTCAATGTAGGCAGGATCACACTTTTAAAGCCGGCCGCATTTCCCATGACAGGCAACAGTCCCAGCTTCAACGCAAAAATATAGATCAGTAAAAGCGCCACAAAAAAGTTGGGCAGGGAGTTTCCGATGAAGCTTAAGAACCGGATGATATAATCCGTCACCTTATTTTGTCGGACAGCAGAGACGATTCCTAAAGGAATCGAAATAACGATCGTCAGAATGATCGATGTTACGGTCAGATAAATGGTCGCCGGAAGCTTTTCCATAAACGCAGAAAAGACAGGCCGTCCCGAAATGTACGAAACGCCCATGTCTCCATGCAGCAGATTGAAAAGCCAGCGGAGGTATTGCAGCGGCAAAGGAAGATTTAATCCCAGCTCCTGCCGCATCAGCTCTTTTTGTGCCTCACTCCAGCTTCCGCCTGTATTCTGTTCCATAATATCGACTGCATCGATTGATGAGACATTCATCAAAAGAAATGTAAGCAGCGTGATCCCGATTAAGATCGGGATCAGCTGCAGCAATCGTTTTACGATATAACGTTGCATAATGATTCTAATTAATATCCAGATCTACCGTAAACTCATAGTAATCGCAAGGATGTGCAGTCAGCCCTGTCACATTTGCCTTTGAAACGATCGACATCTTCAGATGCGATGCAAATACGAATGCCTGATCATCCAGCATCGTCTGTGTCATCTGCGTTGCCAGTTCTGCTCTTTTATCGATGTCAAATGTGGAAGCCATCTCTTCTTCCAGCGCTTCCATCTGATCACTGTGGTATCCGCCTCTGTTTTTGGATGAGGTGTCCAGGCAATGCGTTGTAAAGAAATACTCCGGATCGCCTGTCGGTGCGCTGACGAATGCTCCTGCGAAAATGTCCCAGTCACCCTTATCAACGAAGTCCTGATGGCTCGCTGTATTGTTTACCTTCACATCGATGCCGATACTCTTTAATGATGCCTGTGCAGATTCTGCCAGAAGCGGAAGCTCCTGTCTGCTCGGATAGGTCAGCCAGCGGATCGTCAGCTTCTCACCATCCTTGTCCACATAACCGTCACCATCCGTATCTTTCCAGCCTGCGTCAGCCAGATAGCCTTCTGCCGCAGCGAGATCAAACGGCTCATCCGTTACAGTCGTATCTCCGAATGCAAAGTTTTCCGGGAACGGTCCGACAGCCACTGCACCGTTTCCGTCTAACAGTACACCAACAAAGTTTTCTCTGTCAATCGCGCTTGCGATTGCCTTGCGTACATTAATGTCCTGCAGGGCTTCAGTCTCGTAATTCATCTGGGCAAAAAAGGATCTGGAGGTCTCACAGGATGAGATGGTATAGTCATCCGATTCGAAAAGTGGCAGGCTCGCATAGGGCAGACCGTACGCCGCATCAATGTCGCCATTCTGAAGCGCCATCGTCATCGTATCACCATCCGTGATCGTCTGTACATTGATGGTATCGATCTTCGGTGTTCCGTTCCAGTAATCCTCATTTTTCACCAGTGTCAGACCTTTGTCTGTTTCAATTTTTGTCGCGATATACGGACCGGTTCCGGAAACATTTCCGTCTTCCGTGATACCGGCTTCCATATCAATGATGCATCCATACGGATCAGAAAGATAATTCATCAGTGCCGGTACCGGCTCTGTCGTATGAATCGTCAGTGTCTGTCCATCTGCTTCGATCGAATCGATCTTCAGATCACCGGCTGCTCGCTCATGAACCGCTACCAGATCCTCGAAGCACTCCTTTACGGCCTGTGCATCCAGTGCGCGACCACTTGTAAAATTGATACCGTCCTTTATCGTGATTTCCCATGTCGTATCATTCACATTGGTATATCCACTGGCAAGCCAGGGCTCTAACTCCATCGCATCGGAATAATGGAACAGTGTCTCGCCAATGCCGTATCGGATGCATGCCCATCCTGCGTACCCATTATGCGGATTGACATCTGACTCATCGTTTTCCGCATTAAATGTCGTATCCCCATAGTTAAATACTTTTTCACCTGCAGCCTGCGCTTCTGCCCCCGCAGAACCTGCAGTCTGATTCGATCCGCTGCTGCCGCAGCCTGCCAATAATCCTGCCACCATCGCTGCTACTGCCACTACGGCAAATCCTCGCTTCAACATCTTTTTCTTCATATCAAAACCCCTCACATCTTATATATGAATATGCTTTCTTTGAAACCAATTGTACGGAACCGATCTGCTGCATCACAAGCCCCCCCGGGGGTTATTAACAGCATCTGTTCCAAATTGATAAGGGAGGCGAAACATAACCGTTTCCCCTCCCTTATCAGATTCATTTATGAAGCTGCAGTACTACCTATTTACTCATGCTCTTTAAAGAAAGACGCACGGTTCCTTTCGGATCGCGGATCAAAAGAACGATCAGCCAAATCACCAGTGCAAGAGCAACCACTGCCAGTCCCAGGAATGCATCATTGAGCATATCCGCTGCGGCCGGTGCAAAATAATCTGCCTTTAACTCGGCATATTCAAATATCGCATCTACAAACCACATGATCGATGCACCCCAGAACAGAAAGCAGAGCACACCAATACTCATCTTATTGCCAATGTTATACCATACTACAGTAGCGATCACTGCTGCAAATACTGTAATCAATAATGTCATTTCTCAAACCTCTCTCTATGCTTCCTGAGACTGCTCCGGCAGGTCTCTTTTTTCAAGCACGTTGGAAACCGCAACCATGATCAGCCATACGACGGTGATCAGTACCGCCATCGTAACCCCGACAGTTGCCATTTCATGGAACATTTCCATGGCGTCCGCAGGATCCGCCATCGCGGTCAGGAACGGGAACCACGGAACGACTTCGCCATGCCACAAATGTTCAAACGCCAGTAAGATCGCACCTCCCCAAAGCATATAAGACAGCCATTTTAACTTCTTTACAAAAGGAACATGCTCCTGTCCTTCTGCGGCAAGCTCTGCTGCTTTTCCTTCTGAAAGATCAATGTTACCAGCCTCAATCTCTTTCTTTTCTTTTTTTGATTGCGCTGCTGTTACGGCTGTTACAACAACCGCTTCTGCTGCTGATACCAAAAAACAAGCCATTTTCAACTCTCCCTTCTAAATATCATAGTGCTTTTATGATCTGTCCATTCATGAGCAGATCCTTTCATATCTATTATCTCCTTTTCAAATGGTAATGAAAGCCCCCCTAGGGGTTGTTTTTTTGTTTATTTTGGCTTCCAGGTGATCATTGCCAGACGATAGCAGCTCTTCTCATGCAAAACACCATTGAATGCATATTTTTTTATATATTCGGACAAATATCGTTTTGACTCATCCACAGGAATGCCGAAAATACTAAAATAGATCGGATACCGTTCCATAATCTCTTCTTCTGTACATATCGCCGGACACATGGAACAAAACGAAACATCATAGATCTGATCTGTTTGATATTCTTCCCAGAACGAATGCCTGCATGTAATATTATGCAGATTCATCATTTCTGCACGCGAACAGAGCAGGTTCATATTCTCTGCGCAGGAATCAAGTGCCGTCACATGTGAACACTGCTTTGCAAATTGTAACGTGTACCGTCCGCCCCCTGCACCGATATCTATCACATGATCACTCGCTCTCAGATTGTTTCTTTGAATCAGATCATCTACAAAATAATCCGGCTTTATCTCAGTAAATAACTCAGGCGAATCTGCTTCTTTGGATTTTTTGCCAACCACGCATAGTATTGATTCCATTTCGCTGCGCGCTGTATTCGCATCTTCGAATCCCCATACGCACATGCCATTTCCCATATTTGTTTTGCCGATCTTAACGTATACATCTTTTTACAATCCATTGTTCCATCAATTCCATTTCCTTGCCTGATGCCTTCTTACAATCTTCACTTTAATAGACCTCTTTTTGCCAAACAACCCCCTACCGGGGTTGTGACATGTCTCTTACCATTGCTAAAATTGGAAGGGTAAAAGGAGATTATTTTAAATGCTATTTACAGATTCCATCATAAAAGAAAACAAAACCTATTGGACAAGACGCGCCGATGGGTATTCCAAAGTGAATCAGGAAGAGCTTTCTACAGCGCAGAAAAATACGTGGCGCAATTGTCTCGTTCATGAGATCCGCTCCCACTTCCCAGATCGGCAGATATCCGATATTCATATTCTGGACGTCGGTACAGGTCCGGGATTCTTCTCCATTTTGCTGGCGGAAGCAGGATTCCGTATGACTGCGGTCGATCTGACACCAGCCATGCTGAACGAAGCGCGGCACAATGCAGGCACTTTGGCTGACCACATTTGCTTTATGGAAATGAATGCAGAACATCTGACATTCGATGATCAGAGCTTTGATGTCGTAATATCCAGAAATCTGACCTGGAATCTGCCGAACCCGGAGCGGGCATACGCAGAGTGGACCCGTGTGTTAAAGCCGAATGGTCTGCTTTTAAATTTTGATGCCAACTGGTATCACTATCTTTTTGATGAAAAGGCACGTGATGCTTATGACGCAGACCGCATCAATACACAGAATGCCGGTATGAAGGATGGGAATGTTGGAGAAAACTTTGATGTCATGGAAGACATTGCATCCAGGATTCCGCTTTCAAAGATCAATCGACCGTTTTGGGATCTGCAGTGTCTGAACACCTGTGGCATGTCCGTCGACGCAGATGAGAAAATCTGGCAGCGCGTCTGGTCCGAAGAAGAGCGAATGAACTTTTCCTCTACACCGCTTTTTATGATCCGGGCAAAGAAGCTGGCCGTCAGCGCTTAGTTTCCATATGCCGATTTTTTAAAAAAGAATGCAACAAAAAACCGATCTTTCAAAATGCTGAAAGGTCGGTTTTCATTTTTATATTCATTTCACTGCCCGAATGCTGAACATCGGATCCGGGATATAAAACCGGTTTTCTACCGGGAAGATCCGGTCACTGACGGATGTGTCTGTCACGATATCCTTAAACCCGATCTGTGCAAGTACCTGCGCATCCCAATCCGGACGATCCACTGTGCTTACAGCAAGCATGCGGTAAAGCATGCTGCACTCATCCAGTGTGGTCTGGGAAAGGGTTTCGTGCGCCTTGTTCAGGCTCTGATCACAACGATATACGTTCTTTGCATATTCGGCATCAAAGTTCAACAGCACACCACCCGTCTTCAGTACACGATGCCATTCTTTGTATGCCTTGTCCGGACGTGGCAGATTCCAGGTTAAGTTTCTTGTAATCACTGCATCAAAGGATTCATCCGGGAACTCCAGATTCTCTGCATCCATGACAAGAAGCTCCGCGTCGATGTGATGACGTTTTAATAGGGCTTTTCCCTGTGCGATCATTTCCGGTGTCAGATCTACACCTGTTATCCTGCAGCCAAACGGTGCCAGGATCGCTTCAAAATATCCTGCACCACAGCCCACATCAAGAATCCGCATCCCTTTTTTTAATTGCAGATTCATCGCGATCTCAGTACGCCAATAAGTTGCCTGTTCACTATGCAGCTCCTCGTGACGCGTCTCAGAAAAGCTGTCTGCGCGCTTCGTCCAATATCCTCTTGTTTTGTCTTTGACCAGTTCTGTCTGCTGCTCATACGCGACAGCTGTTGTTGCTCCTGACATCGTTCCCTCTTTTGGTGCTGTTTGATCTGCCTGTTATCTGTGGTCGATTATCCTACACATTTACTTTAATCTGCAATGCCGAAGCGAACAAGCCCCATAGGGGGTTATTGTCCTGCATTTCTGTCATGCTTCTTTTTGCTTGTCGGATAACGTTTCATTCATACTTCCTGTTCGATAGCCACTAAGATCCATGCTGACATAGGAGAAGCCATATTCTTTCAGTCTGTCTGTGACCTCGCTTCGGATCTCTGACTGAATCAGCTTCGCAAACTCATCCGGCAGCACTTCGATCCGGGCGATATCCTCCGTGCCATTCTGATGGATACGTACACGAAACTGATGAAATCCAAGATCGTAAAGCAGCTGCTCTGCCTGATCCACCATCAGAAGCTTTTCTTCTGTCAACGGTTCCCCATATACAAACCGGGATGCCAGACATGCAAAGGACGGCTTCGCTGCAGTCGGCAAGCCAAGCGCCTTTGACAATTCTCTGATCTCTGCCTTGGTCAGGCCTGCTTCCCGAAGCGGACTTTTGATATCCAGCTCTTTGATCGCTCTGTGTCCCGGGCGGTAATCCGCATCGTCATCCACATTGGATCCTTCCCCCACATATTCGATCCCTTGCTTTTTCGCCGTCTGTTTGATCTGTTCAAACAAACCTTTCTTGCAAAGATAACATCTGTCGGGCGGATTCTGCGCGACGCCTTCTACCGATAAGACATCTACATCACAGATCAGATGACGGATTCCGTTTTCTGCGCAAAAATCGTCTGCTTCATTCATCTCTCGCTTTGCATTAAAGCAGGAATGTACCGTGATCGCGATCATCCTCTCTCCCAGCACATCATGTGCCACACGGGCAAGCAACGTCGAATCCACACCTCCTGAAAACGCTACAGCAATACTGCCGAGGTTCTGCAGGTATTGTTTTAAAGCGTTGTATTTTTGCTCAACAGATTTATTCATATACTTTCTCCATCAATTCGAGGTTGTGCTAAGCTTATTTAATAAATTGATCGATCGCCTTGTTCAGCTCCTCGATCTCAGAGAACTCTTTCTTCTCAATCGCTTCGATCAGACAGTGTGACATATGCTCTTTTAAAATCTCTTTTCCTGTATTGTTCAGTGCAGACTTGACCGCAGCAAGCTGGATCAGCACTTCCGCACAGTCCCTGTCCTCCTCCACCATATGTTTCACGCGTTCAAGATGACCGATGGCTTTTGCCAGACGGTTACGGACCCGCGTCGTATGCTCTGCGGAATGCACATGTCCATGGCCGTGTCCGTGATCATGTGTGTGCCCGTGCGCATGACTATGCTCATGATGGCCTTCATGTGTATGCGCCTCTTCACATTCGACATGATCATCGTAATGAATCTCCGGAAGTTCATCATCCTCTTCCATAATCGTGCCATACACTGCACGCAGTCCGTTCAAGCGGCCGACATCACGTTTGCCAAATCCAAGTCCAACTCTCTCTACCATCATTTCCGGCATCGTGCCGCAAATCGCTTTGGTGCCTTTCAGGATACCAAAACCGGTCGGCGTCACCAGCTCGGTATGGACCTCATCTGTCTGTTTGACAATAATGCCGCTGCCCGGCATCATGTTTGCAACTGCCGGCACCGGTACCGGTAACTGGCCATGCTGACACATGATAAATCCTGTTCCTTCTCTGACCACAGAACAGTATACCTTTTCTACGCCCAGCAAATGCAGGCAGATCGCCGCACCACAGATATCTACGATCGAATCGATCGCACCGACTTCGTGGAATCCGACTTCTTCGATCGGTTTGCCGTGCACCTTCGCCTCTGCTTCAGCGATCACATAGAAAATGTCCATCGCCGTTTCTTTTACCGCATCTTCCAGATCACTGCCCATGATCAGATTCCTGATCTCACTGAGCGTTCGATGTTCGTGGTCATGGTCGTGATGATGCGTATGCTCATGGGCATGTGTATGACTGTGCTCGTGAGTATGCTCATGGATGTGCTCATGAAAATGTTCGTGGTCATGTGTGTGCTTGTGGTCATGATGATGTACATGTTCCCCATGCACATCATCATGCAGATGATCAACAGGAAGCCCGTCTTCCTTTGAAAGCACTTCTACATCCGTCCCTGTGAAACCATTTTTGAGCATCTTTTTCACAGACAGGTCGATGCCTTCTATGTGCAGCTTGCGAAGCTCGGTCTTCAGCGCTTCTTCATCTACCCCCAGATCCAGGCATGCGCCCAACACCATATCTCCGCTGATTCCCATATAACAGTCAAAATAGATTACTTTTTTCATGAAACTGTATCTCCGTCCTGTTTATCTCTTCCTTAAAATCCTGCCGGCCAGACATGCCGCGCCATAACCGTTATCGATATTGACAACACCGATTCCGTTTGCGCAGCTGTTTAACATGGACAAAAGTGCTGCCAGGCCGCCGAAGCTTGCGCCATAACCGATGCTGGTCGGAACTGCGATCACCGGAACGGAAACCAGGCCGCCGACAACACTTGCCAATGCGCCTTCCATACCTGCGATCACGATCAGTACATCTGCCTCCTGAATCCGGTCAAGCTTTCCAAACAGCCGATGGATCCCTGCAACGCCGACATCAAAGATCCGATCGACACGGTTCCCGAAATATTCTGCCGTCAGTGCTGCCTCTTCCGCGATCGGAATGTCAGAAGTCCCTGCTGTCACGATGCCGATCACACCGCCGTCTTCTTTCGGTTCCGGCTTCTCGCCGACCGTAATGATCTTCGCCAGCTGATGGAACACTGCATTCGGCGAAACCTCAAGTATCGCCTGATAATCCTTCTCATCTGCACGTGTTACAAGGATCGTCTTATTATCACCCTGCATATGCGAAATGATCCCCGCAATCTGCTCCGGCGTCTTGCCCTGACCAAAGATCACTTCCGCCTGCCCGGTCCGCAGGTTTCGGTGCTGGTCGATGTTTGCATAACCGATGTCTTCATACGGCAAATGCTTTAATTGCTGCATCGCCTCTTCTACGTCAATATTTTTTTCTGCCACCTGATGCAGGATCTCTTCAATATGATTGATATCCATAATAATCTACTCTTTCTTTTATTCAAGTACAAATTGTATTTCTTTAGACTATATTACATTTCCCTGTCTTGTTGCAAGTTTGCATTGATATGTCGATACTAATTGCAACATCATCATAACACGTCAAGAAAAATCAGGCTTCATAAAAATGTTGAACTCTTTGATAAACTTTTTTAAAATCCACCCAGTATCCCTTGGTGGATCTTCGAGGGCGATGCCATATCATAAAATACACCGTCGATCAGTTCCACACGCTTTTCATCCGGCAGGGCATAATAATCATCGAATTTGTCAATCTAATCCAATCCGTTCAAACCGTTGTTAAACCGTTTCGGAGCCGTCTTGATCCAGGGATGATAATACAATAAAAAATGGACCTTTTTAAAGAAAAACTCCAAAAAGGTCCAAACTTCTTTTTTGCTTAAAAGTAGATCACCGTGACCTTCTTCCCGATCGACTTCAGATTCTCTACGATCTCTTTTACGATATTCATTTTGACATTGAAATTGATCGGAAGATCCGGATTCTGGTGCATCGGATTCTTTGCCCGGCCGACAAAGAAATGGACATCTGTTGCTTCTTCAAGCATCATCCGCGTGATCCGCGACGCACCGTCTTTCTTCCTGCTCCATTCATCATAAAGCTGATTGTCATGCACGTAGTCCTCGATATAGGAGGCGACTTTGCTCATCGTAATGACCCCCTCTGTTACCAGATCCACGCCCTCTAAGCTTGCGATCGGCGGCACATCTCCGATATCATCGTTGATCACGATATCTGACCGGATCGGCTTATCCAGCCAACGTGAAGCGATGGAAGAAGTCGTTCCGCCGCAGATGATCCGGCGTCCTTCCTTTGAGAAATACAGACGCATCATCCGCTCACTGTCATTCCGGTTTGCCGGCGGTCCGAACAGAATATTGAGCGGTATTCTTTTCCGCATCTGCACGATGCAGGCCGTCACATCATCCCGCGGTTCCCCGCCGTATAACTTGTTGCACTCATCCACAAGCAGCGACGCCAGACCTTTTGCGGTATATCCGGCAATCGAAACGATCTCGATGAATTCCGCGATATCCTTCGGGCTCCAGTTCATATTGTAGGCTTCTTCTTTGTTCGCATATGGGCAGCCGTCACTCATTGCAACAAAGATGTCTCCTTCCTGCAGCGGGATCTTGGAATAAAAGATCGTCTTTCCCTCGATCACGTTTTTGGTCTTTTCATATTCCGTGCTTTGTCCGTTTCTTAGAAACAGTACATCCGGGTTGTCATACTGGATCAGCTCGATCGTTTCATTGGCAACAATGCGCATAACCGTAAACGTCGCATAGGCTACCCCGTGCGATTTGTCGATCGGCAGTGTTTTTGCGATCGTCTCCACACACTCATCCAATGACATGCCTGCTGCCACCATGGTTGAAATGATCTTTGCAGTCAGCGTCGAAAGGATGCTCGCTTTCACACCGCTCCCCATACCATCAGCAAGAACGATCACCATGGAATCATCATCCTGCTCTACGATATCCACATGATCACCGCAGAGCTGCTCACCTGCATGATTAATGCTTTTATATCCGATATCTGCACTCAAATCATTCATCTGCGATAGACTCCTTCAGTTTTGTCAAAGCAACTTTTGTTTCCGCTGCGGTTTCTCCTAATAAGGATGCGATCTCCTGAACGATACGCATCTGTTTTTCAATCACCTGATCTGCCACTTCAAGGGTCTGATGGCTGATCTTTTGTCTTTTGACATGCTCTGTTTGTTCACTGGTCACATCGCGTATCATGCAGATAAACATTCTGCCGTCTTCCGCCGGAATGATCGTCTGCTCCGCATATCGGTCATACTCTGCCAGATAAACATGTTCGTGGAAAATACCCTTTCCACTGGATTTGACCCTGAAAAACGGCGCCGGATCCAGGATCTGATTGACCGACGCGCCCTGGACATCATCGGGTCTTGTCAGATTGAAAAATGACAGCGCAGCCGGATTGATGTTCTGTACCTCCAGGTCTTCGTTCAAAACGAACAGTCCCATCGGAGAATGTGTTGTGACCACATCTGTAAATCCTTCGATCTTTTCCGTTAAGGATGGCAGGCACATGGAAATGTCCGCTTTTCCCTGACACACTGCGATCGCTTTTTCCCTGCAGGTGTCATAGCCGCAGGTTCCGCAGTTTAAGACACTGTTTGGCTTATCCTTGCCCATCTGGCGGAGGACCTGTCTGATCTGCTCCTTCCCCGGCATATCCTCACTGCGCGGGATCGGCACGTGCGGTCTTCTGATCTCTGCCTGTGGCGGCTGTTCCACTTCGTAATCACTGTCTCCCGCATAGGATACCAGCTTCATATAATCTGCAAATGGTTTATGGTGGAGTCGTTCCATCACAGGTCCGCCGACACAGCCGCCCGAACATGCTGACATCTCAATAAAGCAGTGATGGATCTCTCCCTTTTCAATGTCGCGCAATGCACTCATGCACCGGTCAATCCCGTCAACGATCAGATACTGATACTCTTCTGCTTCTTTTTCCATGCATTTTAAGATACCACCGGCTGCTGCGAAGAGTCTTTCCTTCGTGTTCGGATCTGACTCCATCCCCTGCTCAAGTGTGATCTCTTCATCCCAAAACCAGGCAGACAGCTGCTCAAAAGTTAAAACCGCATCGATCGCGCGCTCCGTATGCTCCGCTTCATCTTTTCTGGCCACACAGGGCCCGATGAAAACGGTCTTCGCGTCCGGGATCCGTTTTTTGATATCCTGACAATGCGCACGCTGCGGCGAAATGACATCTGCCAGATACGGTACCAGCTTCGGAAAATATCTGCGGATCAGGATATTGACAGAATGGCAGGCAGAGGAGATCAGAACATCCCTGTCCTCTTCCTTCAGGATCCTGTCATATTCCCGCTTCACGATCGTCGCGCCGATCCCGGTTTCCTCGACATCCGCAAAGCCCAGCTTGCGCAATGCCTCCCGCATCTTCTCAATGCCCACACCTTCATAATTGGCGATAAAAGACGGATCGAGGCTTGCGATCACAGGCGCGCCGCTTTGGATCATTACGGTCACCTTGCTTCTTTCGTCTTTGATCTGCTTTGCGTTCTGTGGGCAGACCACAGCGCACTGGCCGCAATAGATGCAGTCATCCTGGATGATATGCGCCTGATCCCCAGAAAAACGGATTGCTTTCACCGGACAATGCCGGATGCATTTATAACAGTTTCTGCAGTTAGATTTTTTCAGTGTTAAACAACCTGCCATGAAAACCTCCCTCACAGCTGCCTCTCCCATTCAGACAGCTGCTTTTTCATATGTCTTTTATATATCCAGCGCGGCATGGTATCCCTGATATACCGCATTTGTGATCGTGGAAACTTTTGCCGCGTCTCCGATCACTCTGACAAACGGTGCTCCGTCAAGCAGCGACGAAACCACATCACTTCTGGAACGCTGTCCCAATGCGCAGATCACCGTTTCTCCGGGCATCAGGATCTGCCTGTCCGGGTCATCCTCTTCTGCATGCAGATTCCTGCACAGCACTCCCTCTGCCGTGACTTCCAATCCCTGATACCCGGTATGGATTTCTGCATATTTTTCGATTTCCTTTAACAAAAGCGGGCGATGTCTGATACTCGCATCCGGTGCGAGCATATCCCGCATTTCGACCAGGTGAACCTTCTTTCCCTGCTGTCCCAGATGGATCGCGCATTCGCATCCTGCCAGTCCGCCGCCGAAAACGACCACAGTGTCTCCCACTCTGTCCGCATTCCGGTAGTAATCATTGACCACGATCACGTTGTCTCCATCCAGTCCCGGGATCGGAGGAACAAGCGGCTTAGATCCCACTGCTATGATCAGCGCATCCGCACCAAAATCCTCTGCGAACGCTTTTGTCACTTCCGTCCCTGTCAGAATCTTTACACCGGCGCGTTCTGCCAGCAGACGATACGTGCCTGCCAGTTCATACATCTCATGTTTAAACGGCAAAGCCTGCTCGCTTTTTAAGATCCCTCCGATTTCAGTCTCTTTTTCACAAAGGGTAACGTCATGCCCTCTTCTGGCTGCCGTATAAGCTGCATAAAGGCCACCCGGCCCGCCGCCTGCAACCAGAACCTTTTTCCGGATCGCTGCCGGCCTGATCTCATCGCCTTCGATCTCTCTTCCGATCAGCGGATTGACCGTGCATCGTCTCGTCGACGTCACCGCCCGCTCTGCCATACAGGTAAAGCAGCGCAGGCACCGGACGATCTCGTCTTCTCTGTTTTCCGTCACCTTCCGTGGCAGATACGGATCTGCCAACAGTGCTCTTGCCATATAGACGACATCTGCTTTTCCGCTTGCAATAATCTCTTCCATCTGCGCCGGATCGTTCAGACCGCCGATTGTAGCAACCGGCACTGAGACATGTTTTTTGATCTCTGCTGCCAGATAGACATTACAGCCGTGTGATTTAAACATTGAGGGATGGGTATCCCCAAAGCCACGCTGGTAGGTTCCTGCTGATACATGCAACAGATCGATGTATGGCTCCAGCTGCTGTGCGATCCGGCAGCCTTCCTCCAGATCATACCCTTCGTCAAACAGCTCCGATCCGCTCATCCGAAACTCGATCGGGAATCCCGGCCCGACCGCCTGACGTACCGCTTTCAGTATCTCGATCGCCAGCCGGCAGCGATTCTCCAGGGAACCGCCATATTCATCCGTCCGATGATTGAAATACGACGACAAAAACTGATTGATCAGCCATCCATGGCCACCGTGGATCAAAAGCATTTCAAAGCCTGCACGCTTTGCAAGCCCTGCCACCTCTCCATAGGCTGATACGATCTCAGCGATCAGTTCCTTCGTCAGCGCTTTCACTTTGACACCATCTGCACGGACCGTATCGACCGGTCCCCACTGATGCATCTCTTTCTGGCGCGTCTTATCTGTCATATAGGTTCCCGCAAACATCCCGGAATGCGAAAGTTCCAGACTTGGCATCGCGCCGTGCCTTCTGATCGCATCCGCCGTATAGGTCGCGGCTGCGAGAGAATTCAGTACCGTTGTATCCAGATGATAGGCATGTGATCCGTCCGTTTTTGGATGTACCATGCACTCACTCACCGTCACAGCGCCTGCGCCGCCTTTTGCCCGCAGCTCGTAAAACGCCGTTGACTTTGGTCCGATACACCCGTCGTTTGTGATATCCGTCCCACCCATTGGTGCGGAAAACATCCGGTTCCAAAACGTGATGTTTCCAATCGTGATCGGCTGACATAAATGTGGAAAGTTTCGTTTCATCACAAAATCCTTTCTTTTGAGACCTGTTTCTATTCAAAGAAATCGTCCTCATCATCAATCGTGCAGTTCAAATGATCCTCTCGCCTGCAGCCCGACTTGTCGTCTCTTTGAATCATTTCAAACTGCGCATCCAGATAATCCAGATCCTCCTGCGTGGTCGACCAACAGGTTGCAAACCGCACAACAGAATGCTCCTCATCATAAGATTCCCAGAAACTGAATGCAACTGTTTTTTTCAGTGCATCAATCTGTCTGTTTTCAAGAATCGCAAACTGCTGGTTCGTGGGTGATTGCAGATAAAACCGGATTCCATTCTTCCGGAAGATGTCTTTCATCTTCTCTGCCATATCAATAGCATGCTTTCCGATCTTTTCATAGAGCCCGTTTGTAAACAATGCATCAAACTGTACACCGAGGAGCCATCCCTTTGCAAGCAGTGCACCGCGTTTCTTCATAGATGTCATAAAATGCTTTGGCTTATTTTGCTTCGTAAACACAACTGCCTCACCGCACAATGCACCGGCTTTGGTTCCGCCTATGTAAAACACATCGCAGATCCGGGCAATATCCGCCAGCGTCAGATCTGTATCGTAGCTCATCAGCCCGTAAGCCAGTCTGGCGCCATCCAGATACAGCGGCATTCCATACTTGTGGCAGATTTTCGCGATTTCTTCAAGCTCTGCTTTTTGATACAGCGTGCCGTATTCCGTCGGATGTGACAGATAGACCATCCCCGGGAAAACCATGTGCTCGCGATTCTCATCCTCATAGAAATCCGACAGATAGCATTCCAGATCTTCCGGAAGGATTTTCACATTAGCATACGGCAGCCTAATGACCTTATGACCGGACAATTCGATCGCACCGGCTTCATGGGTGTTGATATGACCTGCATTTGCGGCGATTACCCCCTCATGATCCTGAAGCATTGTTGCGATCACGACCATGTTTGTCTGCGTACCGCCCACTAAAAATTCTACATCTGCTCCCGGACATTCGCAGGCCTGCCTGATCTTTTCTTTTGCCTGTTCGCAATAAGGATCTGCTCCATATCCCGGCAGGCTCTCCTGATTGATTTCCAAAAGGCGCTTCAGAATCTCCGGATGCGCGCCCGTTATATAATCACTTGCAAATGATACCATGTTCTCTTCTCCTGTTGACCAATCTTTATCTGTCGTAATGAGGCTGTTCTCTGCAACTGTTTTCAATCATCAATAAACACATATTTTTGCAGGCGCTCCATCGCTTCCTGCACTCTGCCAAATGGCAGTGCCAGATTCATCCGGATCGACCACGGACCATGGAACATCTCCCCGTCCTGCCAGGCCACGCCGACCCGCCAGCCGGCCTGTTCCAGCTGTGCCAGTGTTTTCCCATGATCCTGACACCACTGTCTGCAGTCCAGAAACAGCATATAGGTCCCTTCCGGTTTGCTTACAGACACGCCCTGAAAATGGGTGCGTATGAAGTCTGTTGCATATCTGACGTTTTCCGTCAGCACTTCACAGAGCGCATCCACCCATTCTGCGCCTTCCTTTCTGTATGCACCGATCAGCGCATGCATGGAAAGAACATTCATGGAATTATAATGCGTCATGGATGATTCTTTGTCCACCCGCTCCCGCAGGGTTTTGTTGAAGATAACGTGATAGCTTCCAACCAGCCCTGCCAGATTAAAGGTCTTTGACGGTGCGTAAAGCGAGACCGTCCGCATCCTGGCATCTTCACTGACCATCTGGGACGGAATATGCGTATGCCCGGAAAGCAGAATATCAGACCAGATCTCGTCACTGATCACCTGCACATCATATTTTTGGAATAACGCAAACGCTTCCTCCAGCTCCTTTTTTTCCCAGACACGTCCGGTCGGATTATGCGGCGAGCAGAAGATCGCCGTATGAATATGCTTTGCTTTGATCTTCTCTTCCATATCCAAAAGATCCATCCGCCAGATACCGTCCTGATCCCGGACAAGTGGACTGAATACGGGATGATACCCGTTGTTTTTCAGCACGGATGTAAACCCGATGTAACAGGGCGTATGCAGCAAAATACCTTCTCCCCTGGAGCACATTACATTCAGTGCACTGACCACACCGCCAAGCACACCGTTTTCGTAACCGATGCACTCTTTTGTTACACCTTTCATCCCATGACGCTCGGAAAGCCATCGGATGATCGAATCAAAATATTCCTCAGACGGTCCAAAGTATCCGAATGCCGGATGTTCCAGACGCTCTTTGACAGCCGCTATAATGGACGGGGCTGTCGGAAAGTTCATATCGGCGACCCACATCGGAATCACATCAAATCCTTCCTCCGGTGCATCCGGCGCAAAACCCGGGATCTTTCCGATCCCATCGATTGCCATGGCATCTTTTCCACGCCGGTCCATGATCGTTGTAAAATCGAATTTTGGTTTCATCTTCTGTCCTCTTTTTCGTCCTGCTTTGACATATACTTTTCCTGTTCTTTCTACTTACAGAACATCTTCTTTTATAGTATCATATCCTTACCCGGAGGTGTATCTATGAGACATAAAACAAACCGATTCATTTCTCTTTTTTTCGTTATATTTTTCATGTTTTCTGCCAGCGCCTGCGCATCATCACAGACTGTGCCAGATCAGAATCTGTCCTCACAGGATCAGAATCTGTCCACAGAGCCGCCACGTACAGAGTTTTCCGAATCACCTGCATCTGCAGAAAACGCTGACACTTCTGTTTATGACCCGTATACGATCGAAAACCATTATGATATCAGCGAGGAACTGTTTGAAAAACGGGATGATGTGGATTATGGAACCATAGAAAAAGATGTCACCTATTATTCAACGACTGCCGGAGATGAGAAACAGTGCAATATCCTCCTGCCTGCAGGATATGATGAAAACGGCCAATACCCTGTCATGTATGTCTTCCATGGGTTCGGCGGAGACCACACCGACCAGATCGATGATGATTCCTATTTAGTGCTGCTCTATGGCAATATGCTCCATGAACAACTGGCCGTCCCGATGATCATCGTGAATGCAGATATGTATACTGATAAGCTTGCCGACAAAGAAAACAAAACAGATGAGGAGCTTCGCTATATTTACGACAAGGCGATCGATGATATCGCCCTCGATCTGATGCCTTTTATCGAACAGAATTACGCTGTCAAAACCGGCAGAGAAAACACCGCTGTCGCCGGTATGTCCGAAGGCGGTGCAAAATCCTTATGCACCGGATTCCACTGGCTGGACCGCTTCGGCTATATTGCCGCCTTTGCACCCGATCCCGGTGTGATCCCCACCAGGTTTTATAAGGGTACCTATTGGAACACGCCGGTCTTTGATGCCTTTCCGCAGCCCACTGATGAGACAACACCATTCTATTTATACCTGGCTGTCGGAGATGAAGATCCCTGGAATACGGATGTCACACTGTATTATCAGGAAGTGCTGGATGACATGGGAATCCGGAATCAGACCGATCTTGTAGAAGGCTACGAACATGACTATCTGTTCTGGCAGCAATGTTTTTATAACTTCCTGAGCAAGTGTTTTCAAACTGAAATCGGATAAGAGAGTAATTCTCGCACAAATAACGAAAAATTCTTCTCTTATCACATAAATAACAAGAAGACCGATGTATGATCAGCGGTCTTCTTTTAGCCCGTCATTCTGCGTAAGATCAGCGGACCGTTCTCTTTCAGCCACCGGTTCCACTTGTCGTACTCCGGACAGACCCTATAGATCTCTTCATAAAACTTCGCGGAATGATTCATTTCTTTTCTGTGGCAGAGCTCGTGCACTACCACGCTGTCGATCACCTCAGGCGGTGTCAGCATCAGCAGGCAATTGAAATTCAGATTTCCTTTACTGCTGCAGCTCCCCCATCTGGTCTTCTGATTCCGGATCGTGATCCGGCCATAGGTCACACCGATCTTTTTTGCATAATAAGCCACCCGCTCCGGGATTACTTTCATCGCCTGATCCGCAAGCGTTTCAATCTCTTCCCTGGTCAGCGGCTTGATCCCTTCAAATGCTTTTTCCTGCGCTCTGATCTTTTCCTGATGCTTTCTGATCCATGCTTCCTTTTCCGCAAGGAACCGCCTGATCTCGCGCTCTGATACGCGGTACGGCGCCCGGACGATCACATTCGCATCCCGGTCGACCTGGATCGAGATTGTTTTTCTGTTGCTGCGGATGATCTGCGCAGGCGAAACTTTTTTCATATCACTCATATTTTAATCTCACAATAAGCTGCTTGTATTGGTTCTGGGAAGTTGTTCTACTGATACTACTTTCGTACAAATCAGATCTTTTGAGGAGCAACAACTATGCCATCTGCATGTCACTTGCCATCTACACGTCACTTGCTATCAGAACAGAATCCCGGGCCACAGCCCGGGATTCCCTTATTCCTCGTTGTTTTATCAAACTATCTCGGATTCTTGATGTTTGCCTGTGCTGCTGCCAGACGTGCGATCGGCACGCGGAACGGTGAGCAGCTGACATAATCCAGACCGATGTCGTGGCAGAACTCTACGGATGTCGGATCGCCGCCATGCTCGCCGCAGATACCGATGTGCAGGTCGCTGTTAGCCGGTTTGCCAAGCTCGATACCCATCTTCATCAGCTTGCCGACACCATCCTGATCCAGTCTTGCGAACGGATCATTCTCGAAGATCTTCGCATCATAGTAGGCATCCAGGAACTTACCGCAGTCATCGCGGGAGAAGCCGAATGTCATCTGGGTCAGATCGTTTGTACCGAAGCAGAAGAAATCTGCCTGTTTTGCGATCTCGTCAGCCAGCAGGCATGCGCGCGGGATCTCGATCATCGTACCAACTTTGTACTTCAGATCGATCGGCTGTGCAGCTGCGATCTCAGCATCTGCTGTCTCAATGACGATATCTCTTACAAACTTCAGCTCTTTTGCATCGGTTGAAAGCGGGATCATGATCTCCGGATTCAGTCTCCAGCCCGGATGCTCTTTCGCCACTTTGATCGCCGCACGGATAACAGCCTTGGTCTGCATAACAGCGATTTCCGGATAGGTGATCGCCAGACGCAGTCCTCTGTGTCCCATCATCGGGTTGAATTCCTTCAGGCCATCGATGATCGCCTTGATATCTTCAACAGACTTGCCCTGTGCATCAGCCAGCTTCTTGATATCCTCTTCCTCTGTCGGAACGAACTCATGCAGTGGCGGATCCAGGAAACGGATCGTGGTCGGATAATCTTCCATTGCCTCGTAGATCTGCTCGAAGTCGCTCTGCTGGAACGGCAGGATCTTCTCAAGTGCCGCTTCTCTCTCTTCCTTGGTATCTGCACAGATCATCTCGCGGAATGCTGCGATTCTGTCCTCTTCAAAGAACATATGCTCTGTACGGCAAAGGCCGATGCCTTCTGCACCAAGCTCACGTGCTCTCTTCGCATCTGCCGGTGTGTCAGCATTGGTACGTACATTCAGGCTGCGGAACTCGTCAGCCCATGCCATGATGCGCTCAAATTCACCTGCGATCTTTGCTTCTACGGTCGGCATAGCGCCATCATAGATCGCACCTGTGGATCCGTCGAAGGAAATGATATCGCCTTCATGATAGGAGTGTCCGCCAAGCTGGAAGGTCTTGTTTGCCTCATCCATGATGATATCGGAGCATCCGGATACACAGCATGCACCCATACCACGGGCAACAACTGCTGCATGAGAAGTCATACCGCCGCGAACGGTCAGGATACCCTGAGAAGCCTTCATACCCTCAATATCTTCCGGTGATGTCTCAAGACGTACCAGAACGACTTTCTCGCCGCGCTCTGCCCACTCTTTTGCATCATCTGCCGTAAATACGATCTTACCGCATGCAGCGCCCGGAGCAGCCCCCAGTGCCTTACCGATCTGCTCAGCATCTTTTAATGCAGCCGGATCGAATGTCGGATGCAGCAATGTATCCAGGTTACGCGGATCGATCATGGCGATCGCCTCTTTCGGTGTACGCATACCCTCATCTACCAGATCACAAGCGATCTTTAATGCAGCCTGTGCGGTACGCTTACCGTTTCTTGTCTGCAGCATGTACAGCTTGCCGTTTTCAACGGTAAACTCCATATCCTGCATATCGCGATAATGGTTCTCAAGGATTTCACAAACCTCTGTAAACTGTTTGAATGCTTCCGGGAACTTCTGCTCCATCTCGGAAATGTGCATCGGGGTACGGACACCTGCTACAACGTCCTCGCCCTGTGCATTGGTCAGGAACTCACCAAACAGACCCTTTGCGCCTGTCGCCGGATCACGTGTGAACGCAACGCCGGTACCGCAGTCATCACCCATGTTACCAAATGCCATGGACTGTACGTTAACAGCGGTTCCCCAGGAATACGGGATATCATTGTCACGACGGTAAACATTTGCACGTGGATTGTCCCAGGAACGGAATACTGCTTTAACTGCTTCCATCAGCTGTTCTTTCGGATCGGTCGGGAAATCAGTGCCGATCTTTGCCTTGTACTCAGCCTTGAACTGGCCTGCAAGCTCTTTTAAGTCATCTGCTGTCAGGTCAATATCCTGTACGATGCCTTTTTCTTTTTTCATCTTGTCGATCAGCTCTTCAAAATACTTTTTGCCGACCTCCATAACGACATCTGAGAACATCTGGATGAAACGGCGATAGCAGTCCCATGCCCAGCGCGGATTGCCGGACTTTGCAGAAAGGACTTCAACAACATCCTCATTCAGGCCAAGGTTTAAGATGGTATCCATCATACCCGGCATGGAAGCTCTTGCGCCGGAACGAACGGAAACCAGAAGCGGATTCTCCTTATCGCCGAATTTCTTTCCGGTGATCTCTTCCATTTTCTCGATATATTCCATGATCTGGCCCTGGATCTCATCGTTGATCTGACGGCCGTCCTCATAATACTGCGTACATGCTTCAGTCGTGATCGTGAAGCCCTGCGGTACCGGAAGTCCCAGGTTTGTCATCTCGGCAAGGTTTGCACCCTTTCCACCGAGAAGGTTTCTCATATCCGCATTGCCTTCACGGAACATATACACCCATTTGTTCATATTACTACCTCTCTTTCTTCTTCTGGCGAAGCCATTACTATATGAAACACGAAAACCGGCTACTTTTTTGCCGTTTCCATCGCGTTACACGCCATTGTAAGGATACCATAAAGTAACCGGTTTTTCCAGTCGTCTATTGTATTTTTCACGATAACCATCAGGAGACAGAGGACGGTTCTGTTGTCAACGGTCAGCCATCTGCAATTTCGCGGCACGCACCAGCTGCTTTGCAAGGATCGTTGTCGTTACGGCACCGACGCCGCCGGGCACCGGTGTTGCCATCGCAGCGATTTCCGAAATCTCTGCAAACTGCACATCTCCGTGAATCGCACCGTCTTCTCCCATACTGATCCCAACATCAATGACCACAGCACCGTCTTTGACATAATCCGGTCCGATCATGCCCATCTTTCCGGTCGCAGCAACAATGATGTCCGATGCCAGACACAGCTTTTTCAGATCTTCCTGTGTCGTACGGCTTCTGCAGATGCTGACAGTCGCTTTTTTGTTTAGCAGCATCAGTGAAAGCGGCTTTCCAACCGTCATACCATATCCCACGACGGTTACATGCTTTCCTGTCACGTCAACATTCGCATATTCGAGCACCTCCATGACGGCCTGTGCCGTGCACGGAGCAAAACCGCTTGTGTCGCCTTCGTAGAGTTTCATCTTATTGACAACGCCGATTCCATCGATATCTTTTTCCGGAGAGATCAGCGCCGTTGCCGCCACTTCATCGAGCCCCTTCGGGAGTGGTGCCAGCAAAAGGATCCCGTTGATCTTCGGATCATCATTGATCTTTTTCAACGCTGTCTGAAATTCTTCATTGCTCACATCAGCCGGAAACGCATAGGATTCCGCCTCCAGGCCGAGACCGGCCATGCGCTTCAGTGCACCTCTTTCATAAGCAATGTCATCCGCCTCTTCTCCTGCTCTGACAATGGCAAGCTTTGGTATATCATTTCCCATTGCCGCAACATCCTTTTCGATCTGTTCCCGGATTGCTGCCGCAACATCCTTTCCCCGTAATTCTATCATGCCGTCTTCCTCCCAGACTAGTTGTCAAGCCTTTCCATCACCTTTGCAAAGATCGCATCCGTCTTTTCACTGCCCAGCGCGATCAGCACATGTGCTTTTGCGTTCAGATCAGCTGCAGTTTCCCGATCCTTCATGGACTTCGTGTTAATAAAAACATTTAATGACGCACCCTTTAACGCCGCCTGAGCAAACACAGCCGCCACACCGGCATCACTGATCGCCATCACGCTTCCTTTTTCGGCAACTTCTTCGATCAGAAGAATTACCTCTGAAACCGTCTCCATGATCCGAAGCGGTGCAATGCTGGCATCGTAGAGAACCTTTTTCATCACTTTCTCACGGTAAGCCAGTTCTTCTTCGGTACTTTTGGGAAGACTGTATGCCTTTGCCAGCGGTTCAAAGGCCTGTGCATCGGCATCTGCAAGGGCAACCAGTTCTTTTCGTTTTTCCTCTGCATCCCGGAGGATTCTTTGGATGTCATCCTCATACTGCGCGTATTTTTTCTTACCCGTCGTCAGGTTCGCAACCATCGAGGCAAGTGCTGCTGCCAATGCGCCGCACGCTGCGCTTGCACCGCCGCCTCCCGGTACCGGGGCAGAGCTTGCCAGCTCATCCAGAAATACCATAAATTTCTTATCTAAAATCATCTTGCTTCCTTTCTGATCCACTATCTTCTGATCATCTGCAGTACGGAATTTTGCAATCCCTGATCCGTTTCAAAGACACCACGCATGGCAATGGTCAGCGTTTTACTGCCCGGCTTTTTGATGCCCCGCATGGTCATGCACATATGCTCGGCCTCGATCACGACCATCACACCCCGGGGAGTTAAGTGGTCTGTCAGAGCCCCGGCCACCTGGTTCGTAAGCTGCTCCTGAATCTGGGGGCGTCTTGCATACACTTCAACCGTACGGGCCAGCTTGCTTAAGCCGGCCACCTTACCATTGGGAATGTAGGCAATGTGTGCCTTGCCGTAAAAAGGCAACAGGTGGTGCTCACAACAGGAATAAAAGTTAATATCCTTTTCCAGAATCAGATCGCTGTGATCCACAGAAAACTGCTTGGAAAGGGGCACAGAAGCATCCTGTGTCAGACCTCCGAATATTTCCTCACACATACGTGCTACACGATCCGGCGTTTCCGCAAGACCTTCTCTGTTTGTATTTTCGCCAATCCCCTCCAGAAAAAGGCGAACGGCTTCTTTGATTTTGTCCTTATTCATTTCTTTCCTACACCGCAATGAATCATCTGCGGTTTCTACCGGTTCAGAGATTCACAGGAATCCTGAATAGATGCATTGTTAATAGTATCAACGATTCCGGGCAATAATGCAATGGCTGCCTTTGTTTTATGCGCGTTTTTTTGCTTTCTGTTGCATTCTGCAGGCACGAATCACATGCTCTGCCAAAAGAGCCGTCGTAATGGGACCGGTGCCGCCACCGCAGCCCGGGGTTGCCGATGTGATCATGGCCACCTTTTCCCTGCAGTCGATCCTGGCATCACCGGCGCGGATCTTCCTGCCGCTGTCGGCCCGAACCAGATTGGCATCAGTTTCCTTCATTTCAGACATTGCTACATCGATCAGAATAGCTTCCTCCCGCAGCATATCAGGTGTGATCAGTCCATACTTCCCTACCGCCGACACCACGATGTCTGCCTTTCTGGTAAAAGATCCCAGATCCTTTGTATAGGCGTGACACATGGTTACGGTTGCATAGCGGTCAGTCAGCATGATCGAAAGGGGTTTGCCCAGGACGGCAGAATTATTGACGATCACAACGTCCTTGCCCTTTACATCGATCATATAGTAGTCCAGCATCTTCATGACTCCTTCTGCCGTACAGGGATAAAACCCCATCCGGTCAGTAGTCAGAAGCTTTCCCATGTTCACCGGATTCATGGAATCAGGGTCCTTTTCCGGGGCCAGAATGTATTTGATCTCTTCTAAGTTGATCTGCGCCGGAAGAGGCTTAAAAATCAGCACAGCGTGAATCGTGGAATCTTCATTTAGTTTGTTGAGTTCCTCTACAAACTGCTCGTACGTGATATCCAGATCAAATACCCGGTTCACCACACAAATGTGAGACCTGCCCATACTGGAATTGATGCTCTTTTCATAGGAAATCGAACCAAGGTCATTTCCGATCCGCATGGTTGCAATACAGGGTACTGATCCCATCTGTGTCAGAATACGGGCATCCTCCCGAACTTTTAACAGGATGTCGCGTCCTACAAGTTTTCCTTCCATCAATATCGCTGACATTTCACCCTCACCATACACTTTGAATCGTACAGCATATATGAAGTATCCGTTCTAGTCCGCCATACGCTGTACCGGCATTCACTCAGGAACAGGGGACCGCAGATATCTGGCAGTCCCCTGTTTGCATACATTTCATAAAATGCTCTATCTTCGGATTCTATCCTTAGAACAACCCGGAGATCACGCCATCTTCGTCGACATCGATCTTTTCTGCGGACGGAACCTTGGGCAGACCCGGCATCTTCATGATTTCGCCGGTCAACGCCACCAGGAATCCTGCGCCGATCGATGCTGTGATATCACGGACCGTGATACGGAATCCGGTCGGGCGTCCCAAAACCTTGGCATCATCTGTCAGGGAATACTGATTCTTTGCCATACAGATCGGCAGATTACCGAACCCAAGCTCTTCGAACTTCTTGATCTCCTTGTTCGCCTTGGCAGTGTAATCCACACCGTCTGCGCCATAGATCTTGGTTGCAATGGCATTGATCTTATCCTTGATCGGTGCATCCAGGTCATAGGTGAAGTTCACTTCGCTCTTCTCCTCTACCAGGCGCAGCACCTCTTTTGCCAGTTCCTCACCGCCTTCGCCGCCTTTCGCCCATACTTCAGACAGGGCAACATTTACGCCAAGCTCTTCACATTTTTGGCGAATCAGAGCTAGCTCAGCCTCTGTATCTGTCGGGAAACGGTTGATGGCAACCACTGCCGGAAGCTTGAAGTTCTGTGTGATGTTTTCCACATGTTTTAACAGGTTCGGAATACCTGCTTCCAGCGCTTCCAGGTTCTCGTTGTTTAAGTCGGCCTTTGCCACGCCGCCATTATACTTCAGCGCACGAACGGTTGCGACGATCACAACTGCTGACGGACGAAGTCCTGTCATACGGCATTTGATATCAAGGAATTTTTCAGCCCCCAGATCAGCCCCGAATCCGGCTTCTGTGATCATGTAATCTCCCAGCTTCACACCCATTTTGGTGGCTGTTACGCTGTTACAGCCATGTGCGATATTTGCAAACGGTCCACCATGCACAAATGCCGGTGTACCTTCCAGCGTCTGCACCAGGTTCGGCTTGATCGCATCCTTTAAAAGAGCCGTCATCGCGCCCTGTGCATTCAGATCGCCGGCCGTGACCGGTGCGCCGTCTTCGTTATACGCAACGACGATTCTTGCCAGTCTTGCTTTCAGATCAGGAATGTCCGTTGCCAGACAGAAAATCGCCATGATCTCTGATGCCACTGTAATATCAAATCCATCCTGACGGGTCACGCCGTCCCCTTTGTTACCAAGGCCGTCTACGATATTACGAAGCTGTCTGTCATTCATATCAACACAGCGTCTCCAGGTGATCGTCTTAGGCACGATCCGAAGCGTATTTCCCTGGTGAATATGGTTGTCCAGCATCGCTGCGAGCAGATTGTTTGCCGCACCGATCGCATGCAGATCGCCGGTAAAATGCAGATTGATATCCTCCATCGGGATTACCTGTGCATAGCCGCCTCCTGCAGCACCGCCCTTAACACCAAACACCGGGCCCAATGACGGCTCGCGCAGTGCAACCACTGTCTTTTTCCCAAGACGGTTTAATCCGTCAGCCAGACCGATGGTCGTGGTGGTCTTGCCTTCGCCTGCCGGCGTCGGATTGATCGCCGTCACCAATACCAGCTTTGCGTCCGGACGATCCTGAATCTCTTTATAATACCGAAAGTCGATCTTCGCTTTATAACGTCCGTAATTTTCGACATATTGCTCCGGTATTTCCAGCTTGTCAGCGATCTCATTGATCGGTCTGATCTTTGCTTCCTGGGCTATTTCAATGTCAGATTTAAAACTCATTGCTATTTGCTCTCCTTTTAAAGGCTGTTGTATTTCTCTTCGATCACCGGATACTGTGTCTTGTAGCCGATCAGTGCAAGATAATTGCTGCACTCCGGATAGATGCTCTGCAGATTGTCAAGCTCTGCCATCGGATCATACGGGAAGTCTTCCGGAATATCCTTCTCCATGATGTCAGCAAGCAGATGTAGTTTTTTCGACATCCAGCACTCTACGACAACCGGGAAATCCGGATATTCTCTGCGCAGACGGTCCACCATATCGTTCTGTCCGACGATTGGCTGTGTGATCACATATTTTGCGCCTGCCGCAATCTTCTTTTCCAGTTTTGCAAATTCTGAATCTTCCGGCTCATAAGGATTAAATGCCGCACCCACGATAAAATCCGGATAATGCTTATAGATGTATTTGATCAGCTCCACAGATGTGGTCACCTTCACATCCGGTGCTTCGAGTTCTTCCGGCTCAAGCTTATGCATCTTATCGGACCCGTCTCCGGTCAAAGCCAGGATGTTGCGGATTCCATGCTCCTTAGCATGCTCCAGGATATGATCCAGGGTTTCCTTTGTATGGAAAGTGTTCAGATGGATCAGCACCTGATCCGGACGCGGGATGAGCTCAAGCTCATCGATCATCTCATATGTCTGGAATGCCAGCCGTCCCATCGCGTTATCTGTGATCGACGCGATAAAACCACTTTCCTGAATTCTTTCAAACCGCTCCTGAAAACGCTCCAGCTCCTCTTCTAACTTCTGCGAACTGTGTTTTGGCGGTGTCATTTCGATATGGTAAGTAAACTTTTCACTCATTTTTAAGCCTCCTGCTCTTTCACTATAATCCGGCACTCTGTTTTTTCATTCTCTTACTTTTTCTGTTTTCCAAACAGGTCTTCGCCATAAGCATCGATGTATTCAATGCAGAACTCATCAATCTCAAGCAGTGCCTCTGTCGAGTAGATCGCTCCCAGCATATCGCGGCTGGTCGGATCGATGATCGCACTGTCCATACCTGCAGCCATGGCCAGTACCAGGAAGGACTGGTTGATGGTCTTTCTGGACGGAAGGCCAAATGAGATATTGGAAAGTCCGCTGGTTACATGGATATCCGGGCATTTTTCCTTCACATATCTGGTAACTGCAGCAAAGTTTGTAAATGCATCCGGCTTTGTGCCGACACTGAATACAAGCGGATCGATGTGGATTCTCGAAGGTGCGATCTTATACTCAGCCGCACGCTCCATGATCTTTTCAAAGATCGCGATCCTGTCATCGATGCCATCCGGGATCTTATTGTTGTCGCACAGCAGCGCAACGACTTCCCAGTCTGTATCAGCGATCGCCGGGAATACCGTGTCGATCTTGTCGCCTTCCAAAGATACGGAGTTGATCAGACCCGGCTTATTGCAAAACGGCATCGCCTCTACGATAGAGTGTGCATTCGGGCTGTCGATACAGATCCTTGCGTCACTGACTTCCTGTACCAGATCGATCAGCCAGTGAAGGACCTCTACATCTCCTTCCACAACAGAGGAACAAACGTCAATAAAATCTGCCCGTCCTGCTGTCTGACGGATCGCCAGATCACGGATCCAGTCTGCATTACGCTCCTCGATTGCCTTTGCTACAGATGGGATTGCGCCATTGATTTTTTCGCCGATGATGATCATTTGAGATCTCCTTTCTTTTCAAACTATCAATTCCCGCTTTTTACGGGATTCCGAACCGTTACTTTTCTTGTTGTCATCATTTTATCGCAATGGTTTATCATGGTATTCAAATATGTTTATTTGTTTTTGTCGGATATTGCTTTAATTCCTACCGTTTTGGTGTATAAAATATAATATCTTGCCATCGTTGTTTGAAAATGGCAAGATATTATAATTTTCCGTATTGATTTTTATGAACCGTCCTGCGTCCGCCGGTACTGTCCCGGCGTACTGCCTGTTTCTGACTTAAAGACCTTTGAAAAATATTGCTGATTGGAAAACCCGACAGACTGCGAGATTTCCGATAACGTCATCGTTGTCTCCCTGAGCAGCTCCTTCGCCTTTTCCACACGCAGCCGATTGACATAAACTGAAAAACCAACCTTCATATCCGCATTGAATAACCGGGAGTAATGCGTCGGGCTGGCAGCGGCATAAAAAGCCGCCTGCTCTAACGTGATCTGACTGCGGTAATTCCGGTGAATATACTCTAAGCTCCTGCGCACCGGCTCACTCAGCTCCTGTATCGATTCATCCTGAAGCATATCGATCAGCCGCGGCAATAGCTGGGATAGGCCAAATGAGATTTCTTCCACATCACTGCTTTCCGCACTTTTTCTTTGAAACTCTGTCACAAGGTCATGAATACGATCTGCGTCTGCGCCGTTTTGTATCATTCTGCGTGTCAGAACTGTGATCAGCTCATTGATCCGCAGCTTGATCAGATCCGTATTCCCCGAAGAAAAATAAATCCCTCCCAGAATATCGTTTAAGATATCCTGCGCTTCCTCAAGGCGTCCCTCTTCGATCATGTCGCTCAGATCCTGCTCCTGGCGCTCCTGCATGCTGCGCATGATTTCTCTGCGGCGCAATTCATCCTGTTCATCAGCATTTCGAACTTTTAGATCATGGATCGCTTCTCCGATCAGTTCCTGCTGGCGCCGCTTATCTCTGTGCCGATGAATGATCTGCAGATCTTCGCCGGAAAGCAAGTGATTCACCAGATGATATAAAAGCTCTCCGAGGTAATACATTCGCTCCGGCTCGACAACCTGAATGTTTTGCATCGCCGATAAAAACAGAGACCGGCAGCCGGAAGGCACTTCACAGTTTCTGATCACCTCGTCAAGTGATGCCGCACTCGGATAATCTGCCATGATCGGTCCTGCAACAACACTGCCGACATATTTTCCCTGATCCACCAACGCGATTGAAAAATGCATCATGTTCCCATGACAGCCGTAAAAGTAACAATCCCCTATTTTTTCTGCTTCCGGGCCGAGCATCTTATGCACCTTGATACAGCGTAAAAACTGTTCCTGGTTTTGATGGATCAGATCACAGTAGTCATTCGGATTGCCAAAGTAATCGATCGCCGCACCGGATTCATCCAGAAGCAACAGGCCGATTCCGGTAGCCTGCCAGTAGACATGTAAACAGGTTTTTAATTCCTCATAGATTCTTTTCATAAGCGGTTATCTCCAAAAACTACCCTTCCGTCCGTTTTTGATCCGTTCATCGATAACAGTTTTACCGGGATTCCAGCTTCCCATTCTCCACACTCGGCATAATAAAGTGTTCGTAAACATACGCCCACAACTCTTTGGAACCCTCCTGCGATCTGCCGTTTCTTGCAAGCACCTGTTCTAAGTGGATGTGATGCTCTTCCCAGCTTTTTCCGCCGGATGCAGCATTGAGCATCAGCGGCTGGAAATTATCCAAGGCTCTTGCAAATCTTGCTTCAGGGGTTTTCCTTTCTTCAAACTCCTCCCAAAGGGCCTTGAACCGTTCTCCCTGGTCATCCGGCAGAAGCCCGAAAATCCGATCCGCCGCCTGCCGTTCCCGATCGGCCTGGCTTTTTTTTGCCTCCTCATCATAGGCATAGGTATCCCCCGCGTCGATTTCCACGACATCATGTAGAAGGATCATTGCGATCGTCCTAAGCAGATCAATCTTTTCATTGGAATATTCAGAAAGAAACAATGCCATGACTGCCATGTGCCAGGCATGCTCCGCATCATTTTCCAGACGGCTCCCGTCAGCCAGGTAGGTTTGCCGGCCAATCTGCTTTTCCTTGTCAAGCTCTCTTAAAAAATTGAACTGCTTCTTTAACCTGCTTTCTGTCTCATCTGATTTTTGCATAACGATCCCTTCCTGATTGCCTGTTTAAACAGCTGTTCATTGATTTTTACTTTAACACTCTGACACTTTATTACATTGCAGAAAAACATTTTCCATGATATAATACGATTTCAGTATAAAAAAATCAATATAAGGGAGATTGTATTTTATGTCATCCAACAAAGTGGGAATGCTGGTCGTCATTATTGTCTATCTGGCGTTTATGGTACTTGTCGGCATTTTCTATTCCAGAAGAAACAAGAATGTAAGTGATTTTTATCTTGGCGGCAGAAAGCTTGGACCGTTGGTTACCGCAATGAGCGCGGAAGCCTCTGACATGAGCAGCTGGCTGCTGATGGGTCTGCCGGGTCTGGCTTATCTGTCCGGCTGTTCCGAAGCCGGCTGGACAGCGATCGGTCTTGCGATCGGTACTTATTTCAACTGGCTCTTTACGGCAAAAAGATTACGCCGCTACAGCGAGAAGAACCATTCCATCACGATTCCGGAGTTCTTTTCGAACCGTTACCGCGATAAGAGCCACTCGCTTCTGGCAATCGCAGCCATTATCATCGTTGTGTTCTTCGTTCCGTACACGGCATCCGGTTTTTCCGCTTGCGGAAAGCTGTTCTCTTCGTTGTTCGGACTTCCGTACTTCTCAGCCGTGATCCTCTCGGCAGTGATCATTGTTGCTTATACGGCACTTGGCGGATTCCTTGCAGCCAGCACGACCGATCTGATTCAGAGTATCGTCATGACACTTGCGATCGTGATCGTTGTCTTCTTTGGCCTGCACATGATCGGCGGTGCGGATGTTGCGATCACAAACGCAAAATCTCTGGACGGTTATCTGACGCTGCTTGCGTCCCATGACCCGGAAACAGGTGCCGGCAGTCCATACGGCGGCCTGACGATCGCATCGACACTTGCATGGGGTCTTGGATACTTTGGTATGCCGCATATCCTGCTCCGGTTTATGGGTACAAAAGATGATAATAAACTGAAGCTTTCCAGACGGATCGCCAGTATCTGGGTTGTCATCGCGATGTTTATCGCGATCGCGATCGGTGTCATCGGCCTTTCCATGTCAAAGACAGGCATCATTCCGAACCTGGTCGGTTCCTCTGAATCAGAGCGCCTGATCATCGAGATCGCATTCTTTATGAGTCAGCACGGCGTCCTTCTGATCATCGTCGGCGGCCTGATCCTTTCCGGCATCCTGGCCTGCACCATGTCAACATCCGATTCACAGCTTCTGGCAGCATCCTCAAGTGTGTCAGAGAACATTTTATCCGACTGGCTCGGTATCAAGATGTCACCAAAGGCTTCCATGGCCATGGCGCGAATCACCGTTATCATTATCGCGATCATTGGCGTACTCCTGGCAAAGAATCCTGACAGTTCCGTATTCCGGATCGTATCCTTTGCATGGGCAGGATTCGGTGGTTCTTTCGGCCCGGTTATGATCTTCTCACTGTTCTGGAAACGCGCCAACAGAAACGGGGCTCTGGCCGGTATGATCGTCGGTGCAGCGATGGTCTTCATCTGGAAGTTCCTGATCGCACCGCACGGCGGCATTTTAGGAATCTATGAACTGCTTCCGGCATTCATCTGCGCAAGCATTGCGATCATCGTTGTCAGCCTTGCAACAAAGGCACCGGACAAAGAAATCGTTGAAGAGTTCGAAGCGGTTGCAGCTATGAAATAAAAATATTGAGATTTTACGCAAAAGGATCCGACAATGCCGGGTCCTTTTTCCTTGCCGATCGCAAAGTATTTCCAAACAAGCTTCCTGCGATTTCTGAGGGGTACGTCTCATAGTCGCTGCCGTTTTTTGATAAAAACGCCACTCCTATTCGCCCAATATTTATAGCGGATTATAAATATTGCCCCCTCAGAAACCTTGTAATCTTGCAGAAATACTAATGCTCTCTCTACAGAAAAAGCGATGATACAGCAATCTGTTGTGGCATAGGCTTTGGCAAGTGGCATAATTCTGCAAAGTTTGCTTTTCTTTTGCGACGAGCAGTTGGTATTTCGATAAGGTATCAAATCCGGAAAAGGGGCAGAATTTGTGATCCGCCACAAATTCTGAAGCGTGATGAGACGAGTTGTTATCAAAGAACTCGTCGAATAAAGCGGTACCCTTTAGAGGATGCCGATAGCTTATCAGAAATCCCCTGCGATGGAGACTTGAAAACAAACTTTGTAGAATAGGGCACTTGGTAAGTATGCGCCAAAAAGAATACATAATTGCTGGCCTTTGGGTAAAAAAGAAGCCTGGCCAAAGCCAGACTTCTTATCAATCGTTTATTTCCCCAGATCCTTATTTTTCTCAGCCGACCTTATGATCGCCTGGATCACTGCATTTCGGAAACCGCATTCCTCAAGCGCTGTGACGCCGACGATCGTTGAGCCGCCCGGCGAGCATACCGCGTCTTTTAATTCTCCCGGATGCTTTCCGGTCTCTGTCACCATCGCAGCCGAGCCGAGCACTGTTTTTGCGGCAAGCCGCTGTGCCATATCCCGCGGAATTCCTGTCTGGACCGCGCCGTCCGCCATTGCTTCGATCAGCATATAGATATATGCCGGCGCACAGCTTGTGACGCTCGTCAGAGAATCGATCATGCCTTCACTCACCCGTTCAAAATCACCCGCTGCCGCAAGCATCTTCTCAAGCCTTGTAAACAGCTCTTCCGGAATATCGGAAGGACCTGTTAACAGGATCATTCCTTTTCCGACCATCGCCGGTGTGTTCGGCATGATCCGAAGCACGGTCGTATCATCACCGATGCACTCCCGGATTGCCTCCACTTTCACGCCTGCAGCAATGGTTACCACAATATGTGTCTTTCCGTTCTTTGCCTCTTCGTCTAAGACCGGTGCAATCTTGCCTGCCACAAGGCGGATCACATTCGGCTTTACCGCAAGCACAATGTACTCTGCGCTCCGCGCAAGTTCCTCGTTTGAAGCCGCAACATGACATCCCAGCTCCTGTGCCAGTTCATTGGCCTTTTCCGGAAGATAATCATTGATCACTACATTTTCAGCGCCAATGGAATTGCAGGCAGCCACGATCAGTGCCCCACCCATATTTCCGGCGCCGATAAAACCAATTTTATACATAAAAACTTCACTCCTCATCTTTTTCGATATGCAAACAATCAATTCATCTTTTGCTATCTTATCAAAAAGAATCTCAGAAAACAACTATGCAGCCCGTCGACGGACTGCATAACTGCTTCATCAATGTAGTATGTTTTAAACCAAAGGAAACTATGATTGGCTAGTTAGTTTCTCTTTACACAAGTTATATTAGCATAACTTTTAGCAGAAGTCCAGACTTTTTTTGATTTTTTATAACAATTTGCGTTCTGTGCATTTTCCTATATAATAGTAATATACTAGGTTTTGTCGAGAAAAGACTTCACATATCAGAAAGGAGACTTTTATGCTGCATTATGATCATCCTGATATCCGGCCTCTTCTTTTTTCAGGTGGCTTCGGTCTGGAAAAAGAAAGTCTGCGCGTTGATGAAAACGGTCTTCTTTCCCAAACCGATCATCCGTTTCCTGACGATGAACATATCGTGCGGGACTTCTCAGAAAACCAGACGGAGATCAACACTTCTGTCTGCCACAGTGCACAGGAAGCGATCAACGAACTGTCCTGTCACTATTTAAAGATTCAGAAAAAGCTTTTCGAAATGTCTCCGCGGGAGTATCTATGGCCGTTTTCCAATCCGCCTTATATCCGCAGCGAAAAAGACATTCCTGTTGCGCGTTTTTCGGGTGATCAGGCTTCCAAAACCGTCTATCGTGACTATCTGGCAAACCGGTACGGAAGATACATTATGACATTCTCCGGCATTCATGTGAACTTTTCATTTGATGACGAGATGTTAAAGCGCGACTATGCGCTTTGTGAAAAAGACCAGCATCGGGATTTTTCAGATTATAAAAACCGGTTCTATTTAACCCTTGCGGAGCGCGCTGCTTCCTACGGCTGGATCCTGACGGCAGCCACGGCAGCCAGTCCCATTATGGACAGCTCCTATGTCGAAAAGGGAATTCTCGGAGAAGACACCTTCTTTAACGGGATGGCATCCCTTCGAAGCTCAGAGTTTGGCTACTGGAATTTCTTTGCACCGATTCTGGATTACACAAGCATCGAGTCCTATGTCGGCAGCATTCAACGTTATGTAAACGAAGGCTTCCTGGCCTCTCCTTCCGAGCTTTATTATCCGATCCGCTTAAAGTGCAGAGGCGCTTACAGTATGGAAGGACTTCTGGAAAACGGTGTCAGCCATATCGAACTGCGCATGTTTGATCTGAATCCTCTGATTCCGGTTGGTCTGGATGTCAGAGATGTCGAGTTTGCGCAGTATCTTCTGATCTGGCTGATCTCCACGCCCCATCGTCATCTGTCACCCAGTGCACAAGTGCAGGCTGCGCATAATTTTAAGATCGCAGCGCATTATGACCTTAAGACCGTGCGCATTCTTCTGCAAAACGGTGATATGTACGGTGACGCCTATCCTGTTGCCGATGCTGCGCTGGCAGTGATCGCAACCATGAAGGATTTCTTCCGCAATGCTGATCCGCATGTTCAGGACATTTTGGATTTTCAGGCGGACAAATTTACAAACCCGCACAACCGGTATGCCTGGAAAGTACGCCGGCTCTACCAGGACGGGTTCGTAAAAAAAGGACTCCTCCTTGCCCGTCAAAGGCAAGAAGAAGCCCTGAATTGTAGTGCAGAACATGCCTGCAGGTCTGTATGATTTACAGGCCTTTGAGTTTCTTAATCTCTTCTGTCAGCTTCGGAACAACCTCAAACAGGTCGCCAACGATACCATAGTCAGCAATCTGGAAGATGTTTGCTTCCGGATCTTTGTTGATCGCGATGATGCAATCGGATCCGCCGATACCAGCTGCATGCTGGATCGCACCGGAGATACCACAAGCGATGTACAGTTTCGGTCCAACGGTCTTACCTGTCTGACCTACCTGATGGCTGTGTGTGATCCATCCGGAATCAACTGCTGCACGTGAAGCACCAAGGGTAGCACCCAGAACTTCACAAAGCTCTTTCAGCGGAGCAAAACCTTCCGGTCCGCCTACGCCACGGCCGCCTGCTACGATGATATCAGCGCCTTCCAGGTCAACCAGCTCTCCGCCTTCTTCCATCAGAACCTCGAGGATCTGTGTACGGATCTGATCTGCTGCTACATGGAAATCGATATTGATGATCTCAGCTTTTCCTTCGGTCTCTTCCGGTTTCTTGAATACGCCAGGACGTACGGTACCAAGCTGCGGACGATGATCCGGGCAAAGGATCGTTGCCATCAGGTTACCGCCGAATGCCGGACGGGTCCATGCAACATTACCGGATTCCTCATCAATGCTCAGTCTTGTACAGTCTGCTGTCAGACCTGTATTCAGACGGCAGGAAACACGCGGGCCAAGGTCACGTCCGTTCGGTGTAGCACCAAACAGCATCGTGGTCGGTCCATATGTATCCAGTGCATGGCAAACTGCCAGTGCATATGCGTCTGTTGTATAGTCTTTGTATTCTTCGCCATCGATCACATAAATGATGTCAGCGCCATGTGCGTTTGCATCTGCAACAGCTGCGTCAACACCGCATCCAATGATCAGTGCACAAAGCTTTCCGCCCTGTCCGTCTGCCAGTTCACGGCCCGGTCCCAGGAGCTCGATACCAACGTTTTTCGCAGTACCATCTTCATTTGTCTCTACAAATACCCATAAATCTTTGCTCTTTACTTCCACGGTTCGTCCCTCCTTTAAATGATATTCGCTTCATCCAGCAGGGAAACGAGTTTCACTGCGCTTTCTGCGTCGGTTTCTTCTTTGATCACAACGCCGCCCTGTTTAACCGGCGGTACGAATGTCTTCTTAACACGTGTCGGGGATCCCTTCAGGCCGATGCATGCACGGTCGATATCCGGGAATGCGTCTACGGTTAATGTGGTGATCTCTTTCTTCCGTGCAGCCAGTTTGCTCTTAACTGACGGATAACGCATGTCAAATGCCGGTTTTGTAAAGGTGATCAGGCACGGATACTTAACACCGATTACCTGCTGACCGCCGTCGATCTCTTTGTAAACCTTCAGCTGATCTGCTTCTGCTTCACAGGTCAGACCATAGGTTACCTGCGGCAGATCCAGATGCTCTGCGATCTCGCAGCCTACCTGTGCGGTATCACCGTCGATTGCCTGTTTTCCACAGAAGATCATATCGAATTTGCCTTCGATCTCTTCGATCTTCTTGATCGCGCAAGCAATGATGTAACTGGTAGCCAATGTATCAGAGCCGCCGAATGCACGGTCAGATACCAGATATCCACTGTCGCCGCCTACTGCAAGGCACTCACGGACAACTGCTTCTGCCTGTGTCGGGCCCATGCTGACGATAACGATCTTTGTATCCGGATCATTGTCTTTGATTCTTGCTGCAGCTTCCATTGCATAGCTGTCAAACGGATTCAGGATACTCGGTACGCCATCACGTACCAGCGTATTTGTCACCGGATCGATCTTGATGATCGTCGTATCCGGAACCTGCTTAACGCATACTAAAATGTTCATAGACTTCTCCTCCTGCACAAATGCTACTTACTAAAGGGCATAGTTACTATTATATAAGTAACTACTAACGATAAAAAAAGTATAAGAGATTGACAAACTAATGTCAATCTCTTATTGCGCATTTTATGTGAACTATTAGTTTTATCCTGTCAAAAGGATTAATACTCGACCTTGCCCATATGCTCATCATTGATAACATAATAAGCTGCGCTGTCTTCCGGCTTTAGATACATCGCGATCTCTTTTACCGGAACATCCGGCTGCAGTGCTGCAAACTGCGCAAGTGCGCGCTCCTTCAGATCTTCAACATTCACGTCTTTGCCCATGAACTGCAGGATCATTCTGGAAGCAGGCTTCTTAACGGCTGCTTTTTTTGCTGCCGGTTTCTTTGCTGCTGTCTTCTTAGCTGCAGGCTTTTTCGCTGCTGCCTTTTTGGTTTCTGTTTTCTTTGTCTCAGCTTTCGCTGTTGTCTTTTTTGCTGCAGTTTTTGCGGCCGGTTTCTTTTCTTCTGCTTTTGCTGCCGGCTTCTTTTCCTCAGCCTTTGCTGCCGGCTTTTTCTCTTCAGCATTTGCTGCCGGTGCCGCAACCTTTGCTGTTACTTTCTCTTCTGTCTTTGCTGCTGCAACCTTCTTTTCTTCTTTGACTTCTGCTTTCACTGCTTCTGTCTTTGCTTTACTTGTTGCCATTGTAAAAAAACCTCCTACAACATAATACTTAATATACAACCCCTATTATCCGCCTTTTTGCGTGAAAAATCAACCTCTGAAAACGTCTAGTACCTGAAAGAATGCAGGAAATGTCTTTGCACAGCACCCCGGATCAAGAATTCGGATGCCTTCTGCGCGAAGTCCCATCAGCGCAAATGCCATTGCAACTCTGTGGTCTGAAAATGTCTCGATCTCACAGGGCTTTGGTTTTCCCGGGAAAATCCTTACCCCGTCATCCCATTCTTCACATTCTATGCCTGCACGCTTCAAATTGCTTGTGATCGCATGGATCCTGTCACATTCCTGTCCTCTGATATGGGCAATTCCTGTAATCTCTACCGGTCCGTCCGCAAACGGTGCGATCGCCGCCAGCGTCAATGCCTGGTCAGAAAAATCATTCATATTGATGCAGATGCCTTTTAACCGTCCGGGTCCCTTTAGGCATATCCCTTCCGGTGCATCCTCCATGGTGCATCCCATTTCACATAATACATCAAGGAACTTCAGATCTCCCTGAGACAGTTCCAGGTGCACACGTGCAACCGTCACTTCTCCGCCGCACAAAGCCGCTGCTGCGTAAAAATAACATGCGCCGGATACGTCCGGTTCGATCTCATAATCTCTGCTCTGATAAGATGCCCCTGCCGGGATCAGATACACATCATCCTGCTTTGAAGCAGTTACGCCGAATTCTTCCATCATCCTGCGTGTGATCCTGACATATGCACCGTCCGTCTTCTGACTGGTGATCCTGATCCTTAACGTTCCTTTCAGCATCGGTGCTGTCATCAAAAGCGCACTTAAAAATTGTGTGCTTTCGCTGATGTCAAGCTCCAGTTCCTGTTCCCGCACCATTCCATTATTTCCACTGATCCTGACCGGCAGACAATCCGCGTCTTCCAGACACGTGATCCCTGCCCCCATCTGACGCAAGGCATCAAAAAGCGGTTTCATCGGTCTTTTTTTCATCTGTGACGAGGCGTCTATGACATACGCTCCCTCTGAAAATCCCAGCATCGCCGTCAAAAACCTTGCGGCTGTTCCTGCGCTTCCCACATAGATCCTGCCGCTCTTTTTGGGAATGGTTCCTCCCAATCCTCTGATCGATACCGTACGCTGTTCATTTTCTGTCCGGATCTCAAATCCGAGTTCTTTCAGGCATGTCAAAAAGTGCTGTGCATCATCACTGACAAGCGCACCGTCCAGCCTGCTCCATCCGTCCGCAAGTGCCGCAAGCAAAAGTGCCCGGTTCGTAACGCTTTTCGAACCGGGCACCTGTACATTGGCCTTGACAGACTTTTGAAGCGGTTTTGCTTCATAAAAGTCCTGTTTCATCATATAACCATCCGTTTTCCAACTGCATCGGAACCGTTATTCTTCTCCACCGCCATCATCCGCCGGCGCTTCCTCTGCCGGTGCTTCCGTAGTATCTGTTGTTTCCCCGGTAGTCTCTGTCGTTTCCTCAGTAGTCTCTGTCGTTTCCTCAGTATCCTCTTCGGTCACTTCTTCATCCGTGGTTTCTTCCTGTCGGGTTTCCTCCGGATCACGTGTATATCCGTAATCCTGATATACGGAGTAGTGACGACTGATCTTCTCAATATCAAACGACGCGGTTTCCTTGCCGTCGATCATATAGAGCATCGCTTCGCGCCAGATCCTTGCAGGATACGTACCACCGTACAGATTGGAAAGCTCTTTCGGCTGGTCATAACCGACCCATACCGCGATCGTATAATACGGTGTGAATCCGCAGAACCATCCGTCCTTACTTTCGTTGGTCGTACCGGTCTTTCCTGCCGCGTCCGTATCGGAATGTGAATACCAGTTCATGCTGCTTGCAGTACCTGTCGTGACTACGCCCATCATGACATCTGTCATATTGTCAGCAGCTTCCTGATCATACACACGTGTCGTATCAGGTGAGGAGTAGATATTATTTCCGTCATGATCCACGATCTGACTGATACAATCGGTCTCTGTGAACTGTCCGTGGTTCTCGATCGTACTGTAGGCGTTTGCCATCTCAACGGTCGTCGCACCATATGTCAGCGCGCCAAGCGCTGCACTCTTTACATGATCAGACGGAAGGATCTTGGTAAAATGCATATCATGGACATGCGAAATACCGGTGTCAATGCCGATCTCATTGAACAGCCAGTACGCACATCCGTTCACACTGTTGATCACCGCCCGGCGAAGCGTCATGCCATCTCCGTACATATTGCTGATCTCGGAAGAAGATGCCTTTTTCGCCTTTGTGACGTTAATGTTTCTTAAAATGGAATATTGTGTATATCCCTCCTCAAAAGCCGGTGTGTAGACAACCAACGGCTTGAAGGTACTACCCGGCTGACGATAACTCTGGAATGCACGGTTCAGAGAGTAGGTTGAATCAAGTTCTTCCTGCTTCCGTCCTCCAATGATCGCAACGACTTTTCCTGTCTCATTGTCAATAACCGTCATTGCGCCCTGCAGCTCATAGACACCGTCATCCTTTGTATTATCATTAAATGACAGCCCTTCATTCAGAACATCCTGCAGGTTCTCCTGTGCATCTTCATCAATGGTCGTATAGACTTTATATCCGCCGGTATACAGCTTATAACGGGCATCTTCGTATGCTTCGTTATATGCCTCCATATAAGTATCATAGGAATCTGAATCCTCAAATTCATATTCGAATCCAAATCCGTCTACCTTCATGAGATAACGCACCGCACAGTTTACGGCATAGGTGGTCTCGTAATCATAATATTCTGTTTTTTCTGCCTTCGGCGTAACCGTAATATCCTCAGCAACCGCTTCCTCATATGCGCCCTGTGCGATATAACCGCACTCCAGCATATCCTTTAAGATCTTATTCCGACGCGGGATCGCATTGGCGCTGTCCTTATACGGATTATAATATTCCGGATAGTTCGGGATCGCACAAATATAGGCAATTTGTGATACATCCAGTTCATCCACGGGCACACTGAAATATGTCAGCGAAGCATCCTGGACGCCGTAAATACCGTTTGCAAAACAGCAGGTATTACAATAAAATTCCATGATCTGCTCTTTGCTGTACTTTTCAGCCAGCTCCTTTGCGATAAAGATCTCCCGGATCTTACGGATAATGGACTTATCACGTGTCAGATACTGTGTTCTTGCAAGCTGCTGTGTAATGGTACTCGCACCCTCTGCAACTTTTCCGTGCGAACGGGCATAATCTACTACCGCACGAATGATACCCTTTACATCGTATCCTTCATTTTCCCAATAGGTACGATCCTCGATCGACACGAACGCATTAATGACATCTTCCGGAATCTGGTCATACTTCAGATACGTCGCATCCGTATCACTTGCCAGTTCCGCGATCTGATTGCCGTCACTGTCATATACGTAGGAGCTTTCCGCCAGGCGGAAATCCTCCGGTCTGCTGTCTGCCACGATCTGCTTTGCATCATCCGCCATCTCGAACAGATTCATGCCGGATTCTTTTTTCAGGTACATATTCCCGGCAACAAACCCGGCTGCCAGCAATCCGATGATGACGGCGATCACAATCAGGAAATTCCTGAAAAAATCAATTCGTCGTGCGATTTTAAGCTGACGTTTGTATTCTTTTTTACTTAAGGGCTTCTTTCTCTGCGCGATCTTAACGCGTTTCACGCGGGAAATCGGCATTCGTTTTCTTTTCATGGAGTTCTTTTCTACCTCACAGTCTAAAAACCCACTTTTGCATTATCCATGAGATTTTACCACATGTTATTCATTTTGGCAAATATACAGTATTATTCATGGGAACGCAGGATGTATATTCGGCCTGATCGCACAAAAAAACATCCTGAAAGCCGTATCTTAGACGCTCTCAGGATGTCTTATATCAATATCTCTGTCTTAGTTTTCCGGTATGCCGATGATCTTTCTGATCTGACTGGTAACCTCTTCTTTTGACTGATCCAGGGCAATGGCAAGCTCATCATATAACTCGTGCTCCGCGGCCCTTAGATAACGCTCATCCAATGCGGTATTCTTCTTCCCTGCCGCGATCCGTTCTTCCTTTCGCGCAGCAAGTGTCTTGATCAGGCTGACGAGCAGTCTGCAGTCGCAGGTACGCATCGCGTCTTTGTAATCCTGCTCTCTCTTTTTGTCTTCCGCTACCGGAAGACATCCGATCTTTGGCATTTCACTGATCAGCTGCTTTCCTTCTTCTTTTGTGATCACCTTGCGGATCACGGCCTTTTCACTGTCTGCCGGAAGATACACGCGCGCACCGCTATCCCAGACCGGATGCAGCACATAATACGGGCGCTCTTTCTCAGCCCCCGGCATCTTCATCTGGGTAATATCAGCAACGGCACAAACGCCTTTGCTGCCATATACAACATGATCTCCGATCTTAAACATGCAAAAAGACTCCTTTCGACATTTATCATAACATATTTTAACGAAAAATGTCAGTGCGAATCCGCTTTGTATAAAAGAAAAATCCCGCCTGTATGTAAATACAGACGGGATTCCACCACTTTTCAGATATATGATCAGTGCTTTATCTCTTATTGGACGGACGCCAGATCTTCTGCTCCTCAGCAGCCTTGATCAGCTCGTCGCGGAAATCCGGATGTGCGATCGAAATGATGCGCTCCGCTTTCTCCCAGGTCGGAATACCCTGGATGTTGACAACGCCATATTCGGTTGCCATAAACATCGCCTGTGTACGCGGTGTTGTGATCACATCACCATTGGTAAACTTCGGAAGGATATTCGAATGTACGACACCCTTTTTGTCCGTGTGTGTAGACGGCATTGCCAGGAACGCCTGTCCATGTGCTGCTTCTCCTGCGCCGGTCACAAAGTCAAGCTGACCGCCGGTTCCGCTGATGTGACGGGTGCCTGCTGTCTCCGAGCAAACCTGTCCGTAAAGATCCATCGCGATGCATCCGTTGATCGACACGAAGTGATCAAGCGCTTTGATCGTCGCCGGATTGTTTACATAAGCCATCGGTGCCGACATGATATCAACGTTCATATGCAGATAATCATAAAGCTCCGGAGATCCGTTACAGATTGAGAATACACCCTTGCCGGTATTGATCGGCTTTTTCTTATTCGTGATCTTGCCGGCTTCATAAAGCTTTAAGTATCCATCGCTCATCAGCTCTGTATGCATGCCCAGATCCTTCAGATCAGACTCAGCGATCAGGCCGCCAAGCGCATTCGGCATACCGCCGATACCGATCTGCAGTGTGATCCCGTCATACAGATACGGGAAGATATTGTTTGCGATCGCGCGGTCGATCTCGCCTGCCGGCGCACCCGGTGCCGTACCGAGCGGAACATTGTTCTCTACAACATAATCAACATCGGTGATATGAATATGATCTGCTTCCATACCGAAAACAACCGGCATGTTTTCATTGACTTCCAGGATGATGTGATCCGCCGCATCAAGCATCTCCTGCATGCAGCAGTTCGTCAGACCATAGCTGAAATATCCGTGCGGTCCCATCGGAGAAACCGTGATCATCGCTACATTAACCGGTGCATAACCCTTTGTATAATAAGATCCGTTGAAACGGAACAGCATCGGCATATAATAAGCAAGACCCTTGTCTACATAGTGACGGTCTAAGCCTGAGCAATGCCATGCATTGTAGGTGAACGCCTTGTGCTCCGGATCCTGCTCTACGACCTGTACCGGCTTCATCGCGATCGCATTGCGGATCTTAACATCTTTCAATTCGTCTTTGCGCGCTGCCAGTGCGGCATCCAGTGCTTCCGGAAAAGAACAGGTCTGGCAGTAATCTACCCAGTCTCCGTCCTTAACGATCTTTACCGCTTCTTCGGCAGTCACCAGTCTTTTCTGATATTCTTCATAAACATTCATCCTGCGATCCTCCTTATTGCTAACCACAAAACAGGTATCATGTATACACACAACCCCGTCTGATCCCATTACTGATATATCAAGCATACCAGAAGAAAAAACTGCCATCAAGCAAAAAATCGTATATCTTATACGATTTTTGCATTATATTAATACACAGCCGGTTCGTCAGGCTGCTTTGCCTTGCCTTTTGTATACAGAATGATCGTATCGCCCTCGATCAGGACCATATCACCTTTTGGAATGACCATATTATCATTCCGCTTAACCATAACGATAAATGTCTGACGCGAAATATCCAGATCGCGGATCGCGACGCCGTTCCACGGATGGTCTCTTTTCAGAAGGACTTCCTTCATGTTCACTGTCTGGCGATCGTTCTTAAGAGACTCTGCCGCAATGATCAGGGTGTCTCCGGCACGGACAACCACATCACCACGGGGGATCAGCGTCTCCTGGCCTCTCTGGAGCGCGGCAATGATGATTCCGCTCGGAAGTCCGAGATCTTTGATCATCCGGTCATTCCAGCCGTCTCCTTTTTCCATCCGGATCTTAATAAAATGAACATCTTCTTCGATCGCATAATCGCCCATTTTTTTGAGCTTCGTATACTGTTCAACGAATCCGGCGGAAATAATACCGGTCGGGATCGCCACCATCATAACACCTACAAAAGCGATCACAATACCTGCGATCTGACCCGCAACCGTGATCGGATAGATATCCCCATATCCAACTGTTAAGAGTGCAGAAACCGCCCACCAGATTCCGGAAAAGGCATTCGTAAAGACATCCGGCTGGGCTTCATGCTCAAGACCGTACATGCAAAGGCTTGCCGCAAGCATTACGATTCCAAGGATAAAAAAGGAGGATACCAACTGCTGCTTTTTACTCCGGAAGACTTCTCCGATCGCCTGGAACGAATCGTAATATGCATTGATCCGGAACAGGCGGAAGATCCTGACGACTCTTAACAGTCTGAACAGCACCGCTCCGGCCGGGAATACCACCGGGAGAAAATACGGCAGGAAAGACAACAGGTCGATGATCCCTGTCAGCGAAATGATATATCTTCTCCTGCACCAGACCGCAGATCTGCTCGGATGCGCACTTGGTGCCGCCATGATCCGCAAAACATAATCCAATGCAAAGAACAGAACGGTGATCCACTCGATCACAATAAACACCCTAAAATGCTCTGCTCTCAGATCGCGAAACGTGTACATAAAGCTGATCACGATATTGACCACAAGTGTTACTACACTCAGAATGTCATAGAACCAGCTCCATGCATTTTCATTCATCCCCATTTGCAGGGTTTTGTACAGATTATTCCTGGTCTGAACCCAGTTGTTTGTCTTGTTCTTTGTCTCCATCACTTATCTCTTCTGTCAGATCTTCCAGCTTTAACAGCATCATTTCTTCCTGAGACGGACTCTCAAGTTCTGCCACACGCCGTGCCTGATTGGTAATGATCTCCTCAAACAGATTGCGGACCTCTCTTGCGTTCGCGAAATTCTCCTGCTTCTGCATCTTTCTTGCGACGATCATCTCGCGAATGTGCTTCTTCGCCTCTTCTTCTACAACATAATCATACCGACTGCAGTTAGAGTAGAAGATTTCCTCAAGCTCGTCAACCGAGTAATCCGGGAACTCAATATATTTATTAAAGCGTGATTTCAGACCCGGGTTGCTGTTGATGAATTCCTCCATCGGCTTCGTATAACCTGCCACGATAACAACCAGATCGTCCCTGTGATCCTCCATTGCCTTCAGAATGGTGTCAATCGCCTCCTGCCCGAAGGCATCATCCTTTTGCGAAAGCGCATACGCCTCATCAATAAAGAGAACGCCGCCAAGTGCTTCCCTGATCTTTTCCTGGGTCTTAAGCGCAGTCTGTCCGACATACCCTGCAACCAGTCCGGAACGGTCCACTTCCACCAGCTGTCCCTTAGAAAGCGCACCGATGTTTGCATAAAGCTTTGCAAGGATCCGTGCAACGGTTGTTTTTCCTGTTCCGGGGTTTCCGGTAAATACAAGATGCAGGGAAACGGGAACCGATTTCATTCCCTGATCTTTCCGCATCTTCTGTACTTTTACAAAATCTGTCAGCTCCAGCACATCATGCTTGATCTCTGCCAGACCGATCAGTTCATCGAGCTGCTCCATTGGATCCTTTTCCGGTTCTTTTGGCGCCTCCTGCTGCTCTGTCTGCGAAACGGCCTGCATCTCCTCCACATTCTCTACGGTATCTGTACCGGTAACCGCGTCCACTTCTTTTTCCAACGCATCAATGCCGGCCTGATTTCTTTTTTGCAGATCCGCCAGCATCTTTTCCGCTTCTTTCAGCGCATCCTCTGCGTTTTTAACCGGATCTTTGCCGCCCGGTCCGAAAAAATCCTTATATACGTCGTTCAGAAAATCCTTATCCATTTTCTCATTCACCCTGCCTTCTGATGAACACAAGTTTTTGCATGCTTTTACTATACTTCTTAACCATATCCCGTTGCAAGAAAAATATAGCAAGAGCTGCTGTACGAAATCCATTCATACAGCAGCCCATTTCATTTCACCAGTCTCTGCAATTCTTTTCTGTCTGTAGCCTATGCCTCTTCTGAAACAACAGCTTCCTCGGCTTCTGCCGCAGGCTCTTCTGTCGTTTCCGGCGCTTCCTCTTCCAATCCCAGATCATCCAGATCGATCTTGGTGTTGATCGTGAAGTCAGAATCCAGCTGCAGATTCCGATAACGCTTCATGCCTGTTCCGGCCGGTATCAGCTTTCCGATGATAACGTTTTCCTTAAGGCCAACCAATGGATCTACTTTTCCTTTGATCGCTGCGTCGGTCAATACCTTTGTCGTCTCCTGGAAAGAAGCAGCTGACATGAACGAATTCGTAGCCAGGGAAGCTTTTGTGATTCCAAGAAGCTCCTGCTTGCCGGTTGCCTGCTCAAGGCCATCTGCTGCAAGCTTTTCATTCATCTCTTCGAAATCAAGCACATCGATCAGGGTTCCCGGCAGGAATGCGGAATCTCCATTATCCTCGATACGGATCTTCTTCATCATCTGACGAACGATCACCTCGATATGTTTATCGTTGATCTCAACACCCTGCAGACGATATACACGCTGTACTTCTCTTAACAGATAATCCTGAACCGCTGTCGGTCCTTTGATCCGCAGAATATCGTGCGGGTTGACACTACCTTCTGTGATCTCATCACCTGCTTCCAGTACATCTCCGTCATGGATCTTGATATTAGATCCATATGGGATCAGATATGTCTTGGAATCGCCTGTTTCGTCATTTGTTACAACGACTTCACGTTTCTTCTTTGTATCACGGATCTCTGCCTTACCGGCAAATTCAGTGATGATCGCAAGACCTTTCGGCTTACGTGCCTCAAACAGCTCCTCGACACGGGGAAGACCCTGTGTGATATCGCTACCTGCCACACCACCGGTATGGAAGGTACGCATGGTAAGCTGTGTACCCGGCTCACCGATTGACTGTGCTGCAATGATACCAATCGCTTCACCAACCTGTACAGGTGCGCCGGTTGCCATGTTCATACCATAGCATTTTGCGCATACGCCCAGATGTGAACGGCATTTTAAGATCGTACGAATCTTTAACTTACGTACTTCCTTATCCTGCTCTGCAAACGGAACACCGTTTTCATCCAGACCCTTTTCAACGATATCTGCGGCACGTTTCGGTGTGATCAGCTGGTTTGCGCCTACGATCACATTGCCGTCTTTGTCAACGACATCATAGCAGGAAGTACGTCCTGTGATACGCTCCTGGAAGCTCTCAACTTCTTCCTTGCCCTTCATGAACGCGGATACATACATACCCGGAATCTCCGGCGCATCTTTGCAGCAATCCTCATCACGGATGATCAGCTCCTGAGAAACGTCTACGAGACGTCTTGTCAGGTAACCGGAATCGGCGGTACGAAGTGCTGTATCGGACAGACCCTTACGTGCGCCGTGTGCTGACATGAAGTACTCCAGAACGTCAAGGCCTTCACGGAAGTTCGACTTGATCGGCAGCTCGATCGTACGACCGGTCGTATCTGCCATCAGGCCACGCATGCCGGCAAGCTGCTTGATCTGCTTATCGGAACCACGGGCTCCGGAATCCGCCATCATGTTGATATTGTTAAATTCATCCAGACCGTCGAGCAGTACCTTTGTCAGCTTCTCATCGGTATCTCTCCATGTCTGTACGACTTCTTTGTAACGCTCTTCTTCAGACAGAAGACCTCTGCGGTAGTTTCTCGTGATGCTGTCAACCGTAGCCTGTGCCTCATCAAGCATCTGCTGCTTTTCAGCCGGTACGGTCATATCGGAAATGGATACCGTCATCGCAGCCTGTGTGGAATACTTGTATCCCATCGACTTGATCGCATCCAGAACCTCTGCGGTCTTCGTTGCACCATGTACGCCGATCACGCGCTCAAGGATCTCCTTGAGATCTTTTTTCTTGACCAGCTTGTCAACTTCCAGAACCAGTTCGTTCTCCGGTACGGAACGGTCAACAAATCCCAGATCCTGCGGAAGGATCTCGTTAAACAGGAATCTTCCGAGTGTAGACTCTACCAGACCTGTCTTCATGCTTCCGTCAGCCACCGGTTTTGTTACACGCACTTTGATGCGGCTCTGCAGAATGAGTTCCTTGTTCTCATATGCCATGATGGCTTCACCAAGGTCCTTAAAGCAGTGGCCTTCTCCGATGGAACCCGGACGCTCCTGTGTCAGGTAATAGATACCAAGTACCATATCCTGTGACGGAACTGCTACGACACCGCCGTCAGACGGCTTGAGCAGGTTGTTCGGTGAAAGGAGCATGAAGCGGCATTCCGCCTGTGCTTCTACAGACAGCGGCAGATGTACCGCCATCTGGTCGCCGTCAAAGTCGGCATTGTACGCTGTACATACCAGCGGATGCAGCTTGATCGCCTTACCTTCTACCAGGATCGGCTCAAATGCCTGGATACCAAGGCGGTGCAGTGTGGGGGCACGGTTTAACATAACCGGATGCTCTTTGATGACTTTTTCAAGTACATCCCATACCTCAGGCTGCAGTCTTTCTACCATCTTCTTGGCATTTTTGATGTTATGTGCTGTCTTGTTTCCGACAAGCTCTTTCATAACGAACGGCTTAAACAGCTCAATCGCCATTTCCTTCGGCAGACCGCACTGATAGATCTTAAGCTCCGGTCCGACGACGATAACCGAACGTCCTGAATAGTCAACACGCTTACCCAGAAGGTTCTGACGGAACCGTCCGCCCTTACCTTTAAGCATGTCAGAAAGTGATTTGAGCGCACGGTTGCCCGGTCCTGTAACCGGTCTTCCGCGGCGGCCGTTGTCGATCAGCGCATCTACTGCTTCCTGCAGCATACGTTTTTCGTTGCGGACGATGATGTCCGGTGCGCCAAGCTCAAGCAGACGGCTCAAACGATTGTTTCTGTTGATGATACGGCGATACAGATCATTCAGATCAGAGGTCGCAAAACGACCGCCGTCTAACTGTACCATCGGGCGAAGATCCGGCGGGATGACCGGGATAACGGTCATAACCATCCATTCCGGCTTGTTTCCGGAATCACGGAATGCTTCTACCACTTCCAGACGCTTGATGATACGTGTGCGCTTCTGGCCGGTTGATTTCTTAAGCTCTTCTTTCAGCTCTTCAGACTCTTTATCCAGATCGATCGCTGCAAGAAGCTCACGGACTGCTTCCGCACCCATGCCGACACGGAATGTCATGCCGTATTTTTCCAGTGCTTCCTGATACTCGCCCTCTGTCAGCACCTGCTTATAGGCAAGGCCGGAATCACCTGCATCCAGAACAATATAGGATGCAAAGTAAAGAACTCTCTCCAGCACACGCGGGGACAGATCCAGGATCAGTCCCATGCGGCTCGGGATTCCCTTAAAGTACCAGATATGGGAAACCGGTGCTGCCAGCTCGATATGGCCCATCCGCTCACGGCGGACATTGGATTTGGTAACCTCTACGCCGCATCGGTCGCAGACCACACCTTTGTAGCGGATCTTCTTATACTTTCCGCAGTGGCACTCCCAGTCCTTGCTCGGTCCAAAAATGCGCTCGCAGAACAGGCCGTCCTTTTCCGGCTTTAACGTACGATAATTGATCGTCTCAGGCTTTTTCACTTCGCCATGTGACCATTCACGGATCTTTTCAGGGGAAGCCAGTCCGATCCGAATGGCATCAAACGTTGGGTTCTGTACGTTATCTTTATTTGCTAAATCTGCCATGTCCGATTCTCCTTCCCTTACTCTTCATCCATTGCTTCTGCATCCATGTCAAAGTCTTCTGACGGTTCGAGATCCATCGCATCTGCGTCAAACTCATCTGCCACTTCTTCTTCGACATCTACGTTAACAAGCTCGCCCTGCTCATTGAATTCCTGAGAGGTATACCCTGCTGCAGCAAACTCGGATTCGTTGTCACGCTGCATGTTGCGGCTCATGTCGCGGTCGATCGCATTAAAGTCTGTCGTACCGTATTCACTTGCCTCTTTCAGGCGAACTTCATTGCCGTCCTCATCCTCAAGGGTCATGTCAAGACCAAGAGACTGCAGCTCTTTCAACAGTACCTTGAAGGACTCCGGAATACCCGGCTGCGGGATGTTCGTTCCCTTAATGATCGCTTCATAAGTACGAACTCGTCCGATCACATCATCAGACTTCACAGTCAGGATCTCCTGAAGGGTATAGGATGCGCCATACGCTTCAAGTGCCCAAACCTCCATCTCGCCGAAACGCTGTCCGCCGAACTGCGCTTTACCACCCAGCGGCTGCTGTGTTACGAGTGAGTAAGGGCCGGTAGAACGTGCATGGATCTTATCATCTACCAGATGATGCAGCTTCAGGTAGTGCATGTGACCGATCGTAACCGGGCTGTCAAAGAACTCACCTGTACGTCCGTCACGAAGTCTGACCTTACCATCTCTTGAGATCGGCACGCCCTTCCAGAGCTTCCGGTGCTCGCGGTTCTCATAGAGATATTCCAGAACTTCCGGAAGAAGTTCCTCTTTATGTCTTGCTTCAAATTCTTCCCAGGACAGGTTTACATAGTCGTTTGCCAGATCCAGGGTATCCATAATGTCATTTTCCTTTGCGCCGTCGAAGACAGGTGTTGCCACTTCAAAGCCAAGCGCTTTTGCAGCCAGACTCAGATGGATCTCAAGGACCTGTCCGATGTTCATACGGGACGGAACGCCCAGCGGATTCAGTACGATATCCAGCGGTCGTCCGTTCGGCAGGAACGGCATATCCTCTACCGGAAGTACACGAGATACAACACCCTTGTTTCCGTGACGGCCGGCCATCTTATCACCAACAGAGATCTTTCTCTTCTGTGCGATGTAAATGCGGACTGCCTGGTTTACACCCGGTGAAAGCTCGTCTCCGTTCTCACGGGAGAATACTTTTGCGTCAACGACAATACCGTATTCACCATGCGGTACTTTCAGGGAGGTGTCATGTACCTCACGTGCTTTTTCACCGAAGATCGCACGCAGAAGGCGCTCTTCTGCCGTCAGCTCTGTCTCACCCTTCGGTGTTACTTTCCCGACCAGGATATCTCCGGCACGGACCTCTGCGCCGATGCGGATGATTCCGCGCTCGTCAAGGTCTTTTAACGCATCCTCACCGACACCCGGAACGTCTCTGGTGATCTCTTCCGGTCCCAGTTTGGTATCACGTGCTTCTGCTTCATATTCTTCAATATGGATGGATGTATAAACATCATCCTGTACCAGACGCTCACTTAACAGAACCGCATCCTCGTAGTTATAACCTTCCCAGGTCATGAATCCGATCAGCGGGTTCTTGCCGAGTGCCAGCTCGCCCAGTGCGGTAGACGGACCGTCTGCAATGACCTGTCCCGCCTTTACATGATCGCCTTTGAACACGATTGGGCGCTGGTTGTAGCAGTTGGACTGGTTGGAGCGCTCGAACTTGGAGAGACGGATATCTTCGCGGCTGCCATCCTCGTCATATTTGATCGTGATGACGTCAGCGCATGCGCGCTCTACCACACCGTCTGCCTTTGCAACGACACAAACACCGGAGTCAACAGCAGTTTTGGGCTCCATTCCGGTACCGACGACCGGCGCCTCTGTTGTAAGAAGCGGTACTGCCTGACGCTGCATGTTCGCACCCATCAGTGCACGGTTCGCATCGTCATTCTCCAGGAACGGGATCAGTGCCGTAGCGACTGAGAATACCATCTTCGGAGAGACATCCATGTAATCAAATGCTGTTCTCTCGTATTCCTGTGTCTCCTTACGGAAACGACCGGAAACGGACTTTCTCTTGAAATGTCCTTCATCATCGAGCGGCTCATTCGCCTGTGCTACATGGTAGTTATCTTCTTCGTCCGCAGTCATATACACAACTTCATCCGTAACACGCGGATTCTGCGGATCTGTTTTATCAATCTTACGATACGGCGCCTCTATAAAACCGTATTTGTTGATACGGGCATAGGAAGCCAGAGAGTTGATCAGACCGATGTTCGGACCTTCAGGCGTCTCGATCGGGCACATTCTTCCGTAATGAGAATAGTGGATATCTCGAACCTCGAATCCTGCACGGTCTCTGGACAGACCGCCCGGTCCCAATGCTGATAAACGACGCTTATGTGTCAGCTCACCAAGCGGGTTGTTCTGATCCATAAACTGGGACAGCTGGGAAGAACCAAAGAACTCTTTTACCGCTGCTGTCACCGGCTTGATGTTGATCAGACTCTGCGGTGTGATCGTCTCAATATCCTGTGTGGTCATACGTTCCCGTACAACACGCTCCAGACGGGAAATACCGATTCTGTACTGGTTCTGCAGAAGCTCTCCGACTGCACGGATGCGGCGGTTTCCGAGGTGGTCGATGTCATCATCACTGCCGATGCCGTATTCCAGATGCATATGATAGTTAATGGAAGCGATGATATCTTCCTTTGTGATATGCTTCGGAATCAGATCATGTACGCTTCTCCTGATCGCTTCTTTGAGTTCCTCAACTTCCGGGATCTCGCGCATCATCTGCTCAAGTACCGGATAGTAAACAAGCTCTGTAATGCCAAGCTCTTCCGGATCACAGTCCACATAATTACGCAGATCTACCATCATATTGGAAAGAACACGTACATTGCGGCTTTCTGTCTGGATCATCACTGCAGGAACTGCTGCGTTCTGGATCTGGTCTGCAAGCTCTCTTGTTACAACCGTACCTGCTTCTGCCAGGAATTCACCTGTCTGCATATCCACAACATCCTCTGCGAGTGTCTGACCGGCGATCCGGTTGCGCAGCATCAGCTTTTTGTTGAATTTATATCTGCCTACACGGGCAAGATCATATCTTCTCGGGTCAAAAAACATCGCTGTGATCAGGCTTTCCGCGCTCTCTACAGACAGCGGCTCACCCGGGCGGATCTTCTTGTACAGTTCCAGAAGGCCGTCCTGATAGCTTGCTGCAATATCTTTTGCAAGACTTGCCATGATCTTCGGTTCTTCGCCGAAGAGGTCAATGATCTCCTGATTGGTGCCATAGCCAAGCGCACGGATCAGGACCGTGATCGGCACCTTACGGGTTCTGTCAACACGGACGTAGAACACATCATTCGAATCGGTCTCATATTCCAGCCATGCACCTCTATTCGGGATTACGGTACAGGAAAAAAGCTCCTTACCGACTTTATCATGGGCGATCCCATAATAAATGCCCGGTGAACGAACCAGCTGGCTGACGATAACACGCTCTGCCCCATTGATCACAAACGTACCTGTCTCTGTCATCAGTGGAAGATCGCCGATAAAAATCTCATGCTCATTGATGTCTTCTGCCTCTTTATTATAGAGTCTCACCTTGACTTTCAATGGTGCCGCATAAGTCATATCCCTTCCCTTACACTCCTGTATGGAATACTTCACTTCATCCGTACATAGTGTAAAGTCTCCGAATTCCAGGCTGAGATTACCGCTGTAATCCATGATCGGAGATACATCCTCAAAGACTTCCTTCAACCCGTCGGTCAGAAACCACTTATAGGATTCCTTCTGAACCTCGATCAGGTTAGGCATCTCCAGGACTTCCTTCTGTCTGGAATAACTCATACGCATGTTTCTTCCGGCCTCGACCGGACGTATTCTGTTTTTCTCCATTGACGTTCCACCTCTCAAAATATGCGTGTTTTTTGGTAAAAGTCCCAAGAAATCGTATTAGATTTCGTGCATTATTGCTATTTTAGGGCATAGTACACCCCTTTTTACGCAGTAAAGCGCAGATAAGGATATCATATAAGTATGTCAAGTGTCAAGAACTTTTTCTTGTATTAATAAAAAAACAAGCGGAGAATTCTTTTAAAAATTCTCCGCTCAAATATCTTTTTACGGTTTGGACTGCCCCCAAAACCCGAAGCCGGTTACAGTTAATTACTTCAGTGTAACAACAGCACCTTCTGCTTCAACCTTAGCCTTGATGTCTTCAGCTTCTGCCTTGTCAACGCCCTCTTTGATCATCTTCGGTGCATTGTCAACCAGCTCTTTTGCTTCTTTCAGGCCAAGACCTGTGATCTCACGAACAACCTTGATAACCTTAACCTTGTTCGGGCCGATCTCTGTCAGCTCAGCATCAAAGGAATCTTTCTCTTCCTCAGCTGCACCTGCGTCACCGCCTGCTGCTGCTACAACAACGCCTGCTGCTGCAGATACGCCAAACTCTTCTTCACATGCTTTTACCAGATCATTCAGCTCCAGTACTGTCAGCTCTTTGATCGCTTCGATAAATTCTTCAGTAGTTAATTTTGCCATGATTTCTTTCCTCCAGAAATGATAATACTTATTAACATTACAGATTTGCGCCGTCCGGCGCTATCCAGATAACTTCCGGCCTATTCTGCAGCCGGTGCTTCCTCTGCCGGTGCCTCTGCAGCTTCTGCAGCCGGTGCAGCTTCCTCTGCCGGAGCAGCTACTTCAGCCGGTGCTTCTGCTGTCTCTTCAGCCGGCGCTTCCTCTGCAGCAACAGCTGCGCCACCACCATTCTCTGCGATCTGGTTCAGAACGCGAGCCAGGTTTGCGATCGGTGACTGCATGCTTCCAAGCAGCTTGGAGATCAGGACTTCTCTTGCCGGTACGGCAGCGACTTCCTTCAGACCATCTACATCATACATCTGGCCTTCCACGATACCTGCTTTGAGCTCAAGCTTCGGAGCACTCTTTGCAAAGTTTACAAGGATTCTGGCCGGTGCTGTCGCATCTTCCTTTGATACTGCGATGGCGCTCGGTCCTTTCATGCATTCCGTGAGAGCTTCAAACTCCGTTCCCTTAAAAGCAAAGTTCATCAGAGTGTTCTTATATACTTTATAAGAAACGCCTGCTTCTCTCAGCTCTTTACGAAGTTTTGTATCCTCTGCAACGGTAAGTCCGCGGTGATCTACCAGCACAATGCTCTGCGCACCGGCGATCTGCTCGGATATCTCCTGTACGATCGGCTGTTTTAATTCTACTTTTGCCACGAAACGTACACCTCCTTTTGATTCGTGCACAATGGTTACAAAAATTGCCACGGGAGTGTATACAAGAAACTCCCTCTGCCTGCACAAGACAGAGGGAGTATAAACTCTTTACAATATGCTTTCGCACGATTTGTAAATTCCCTCGGCAGGCTCGCAATGATTACGCCCTTTGGCACCTGCTGTCTTCGGCAATTGCTTTGCTATTCTAGCATTTTAAAAACTGTGTGTCAACCACAAATGATTATTGTTTAAACGAACTTCGCCGGGTTTACTTTCACGCCCGGTCCCATTGTTGATGCGATCGTAATGTTCTTTAAGAACGCACCTTTAACTGCGCTCGGTCTAGCCTTTACGACTGCACCCATCAGGGTCTGGAAGTTCTCATTAAGCTGTTCTTTTGTAAAGGATGCTTTGCCGATCGGTACGTGGATAATATTGGACTTATCCAGACGGTACTCGATCTTACCGGCTTTAATATCGGCAATGGCTTTTGCTACGTCCATTGTTACGGTACCGGCTTTCGGGTTCGGCATCAGGCCTTTCGGGCCGAGTACACGACCAAGACGTCCTACAACGCCCATCATATCCGGTGTCGCAACTACGACATCAAAGTCAAGCCATCCATCATTCTGAATTCGGGGAAGGAGCTCTTCGCCGCCAACGAAATCTGCGCCGGCTTCCTGAGCTTCATCCAGTTTGGTTCCTTTTGCAAAAACAAGGACGCGGACTGTTTTACCTGTTCCATGCGGAAGTACGACCGCTCCACGGATCTGCTGATCTGCATGTCTGGAATCGCAACCTGTACGGATATGCGCTTCGATGGTCTCATCAAATCCTGCTTTTGCATTCTCTTTTACGATCTCGATCGCTGCTTCCGGATCATACTGAACCGTTCTGTCATAAGACTTTGCAGCTTCAAGATATTTCTTTCCTCGTTTCATTCTTTACCTCCTGTGGTGATCGCGAATTTCTTCTCCCACGAAAACCTTTAGTCTTCTACAACAACGCCCATGCTTCTGCAGGTACCTTCGATCATGCTCATGGCAGATTCGATGTTTGCTGCATTCAGATCCGGCATTTTGGTCTCAGCGATCTCGCGGATCTGATCCTTTGTGATCTTTGCGACCTTTGTTCTGTTCGGCTCGCCTGATCCGGACTGGATCTTGCATGCCTTTTTGATCAGAACCGGTGCTGGCGGTGTCTTTGTAATGAAGCTAAAGCTTCTGTCAGCATATACTGTGATCACGACCGGAATGATCGTATCACCCATGTCCGCCGTTTTTGCGTTAAACTGCTTGGTGAATTCCACGATGTTCACACCGTGCTGACCAAGAGCGGGGCCGACCGGCGGGGCCGGCGTTGCTTTTCCGGCAGGGATCTGCAACTTAATAAACCCTTCTACTTTTTTTGCCATTTTCAATAGCCTCCTTTATAAAAGATAACTGCGGTTGACACACAGAATCTAACAATTGTTAAAGCTTTTGAACGTCCTCGAAGCTGATCTCAACAGGTGTCTCACGGCCAAACAGCTCGACATTGATCGTAACGATCTGTTTGTTCATGTCCATCTTGCGGACAATGCCTACCGTATCACGCCATACGCCGGCGATGACCTTGACCGAATCACCTTCTGCATAATCGATGACCAGATTCTCCACTTTAATGCCGAGCGGACGCATCTCTGCTTCTGTCAGCGGTACGGGCTTGGATCCCGGGCCGACAAATCCCGTCACACCTCTGGTGTTGCGAACGACATACCAGGTGTCATCATTCATGACCATGTTGATCAGGACATATCCCGGGAACATCTTCTTCTGCACCGGCTTTCTCGCTCCGTTTTTGAGCTCGATCACGTCCTGCATCGGAACACGCACTTCCAGGATCTCATTTTCCAGATGACGGTTTTCAATCTTTTTCTCAATATTCGCTTTTACTTTGTTCTCATAACCGGAATAGGTGTGAACTACATACCAATGCGCTTCTGCCATATATGCATCTGCTCCTTTCTACGGTCAAAGACTGACAAGGAAATCCACGCCCTGCTGAATACCAAAATCAAGCGCAGCAATAATAATGCCCAGGATCACTGAGACAATGATTACAGCCACAACCTGCTTAAACAGCGTGGGCCGGTCCAGCCAGGCGATCTTGGAAAACTCAGATTTCAGTCCGGCAAACCATGCTCCTCTTTCGGCTTTTTCGCTTTTCTCTTTTCCCATTACTTTGTTTCCTTATGAAGAGTATGCTTTCTGCAGAATCTGCAGTACTTTCTTACTTCCATACGATCCGGATGATTTTTCTTTTCCTTTGTTAAATCGTAGTTTCTCTGCTTACACTCTGTGCAGGCCAATGTGATCTTAACACGCACGGCTTCCACCTCCATCCAATTCTATTTTTAGGCATAAAAAAAAGACCAGTTGCTTCTTTAGCCACACTACTATACCATATGAAAAAAGCCGCGTCAACCAAAAAAGTTGCGCGGCTTTTCTTTATACGTTCTCTTCTTTTAAACTGTTCCCGTCGATTTTTTCCCGGATCTGTTGCATACGCCGGTCGAGCTGGTTGACCATATCAGCGCTAATGGCCAGCTCCTCAATGATCGTTTCCGCATTTTCGATATCCTTCTTGTATTTCAGCTTATGCTCCAGACTTGCCCAGAAATCCATTGCGATCGTCCGGAACTGTACCTCTACCCGGCGAAGGACCTTGCCCTCTACCATAAAAACCGGGATCTCGATAATGATATGAAGACTTCTGTACCCATTCGGCTTCGGGTTCGCGATATAATCCTTTTCTTCTACAAGCGTCACATCGTCCTGCCCCAGAAGATAATCCCGCAGCTTATAAATGTCATCGATAAAAGAACATACCACGCGGATCCCTGCAATGTCATGCAGATTGTCACGGATGCTTTTCACCGTAAACGGATACCCCCGCCGCTCCATCTTTTCATAGATGCTGATCGGTGATTTCAACCGCACCTTGATCGATTCAAACGGATTCCGGTCTGTCCGGAGAGACATCTCTGCATTCAGCACGTCCAACTTGGTCCGCACTTCAGAGATTGCACACTCATATTCCATCATCAGCTTGCGGAAATCCTCAAACTGATTATGCATCACAAGAAGACGCTGCACATCTTCTATTGTCGTTCCGTTTATATTCTGAAAATCCAGTTTCACAACGTCTTCGGACTCATATAAATCCGGTTTTCTTTTTTCATCTTTATAGCTCATCGCATTACCTATATTGTCCGGCAGATCAATCCCACTCACAGATGAAGCCGACATGATCTGTCCCGTAAAAACCTACCGTATCCAGGTCTTCTTTATATTGTTTCTGTACTGTCTCCAGCTCTTTTTGCTGTGCAGGTGTCAGTGCTGCAGCCTGATCCGCGCCGGCCGGAGCGGCAGCCGCATTGTTCTCAGGATTCTGACCCTGGGCCGCTTGTGCTGCGGCGGCCTCCTGTGCCTTCTTTGCTTCTTCTTCCGCTTTTTTGATCAACTCCGGCTTTTCCACTTTATAAATATTGTCAACCGGTGCCAGCTTCCAGCCAAACGCTTTGCTGTCCGTGATCTTTGGATCCGCATCTTTTAAGATCTGCAGATATGTGCCGCCTGCCGTAAGGCCCTCACCGCCCGGTTCCTTCACATCCCAGTTGGTATAGGAAAACTCTTCGCCGGTGATCCAGACATAGTCCTCACCCGAAGCATAGCCGCCGAGCCAGTACTGGTGCATATCCCCGTTCTTAATCACGGATTCGATGAATTTCTGTTCTCCTTCCGTATTGATACAGGCCAGATGTCCGCCCATGGACTCACAGAATGCTTTTGCCTCTTCCCATGTTTTCCCGGAATCGACGCAAAGATAGCTGTGTCCCTCATAGGATTCCAGATCTGACTCATGAACCTTTAAAAGATCGCTTCTCATATTCAGAAGATTGGCGCTCTTCGTATCATACCAGGAGACAATGTCTGTGCCGACGTTTTCCGTAAACCACTGCCGCACATCCTTATCTGTTGATACAAACCCGTGCAGCAGATATTCCCCGTGCATCCTGCCAAACAGCAGATACTTGGAATAGGCAATATAGCTTTTTCCGGTGATTTCCTTTAATGTCCCGGCAGACTGCTCCTTCTGGATCCGGGTGGTCAGCGCATAAACCGCCTGCTCTATGATCCTGTCGATCTGTGCCTGTGCGATCAGTTCACTTGTGTTCTGCATACAGCTTGTCAGCTCCGGCTGCGGAAGCACCGTCATCGCAGCAATGTTTAACTTCATATCCTGCCGGATCGAAACCATGCCAAACAGCTGCTCTGCTTCATCGATCATCCGGCTAAACTGCGCATCATTTGCATAGTCCTCCGACGACCTGGCTGCTTCAAAGAAAATCGCATTCAGCCAGCGGACATCGAAATCACTTCTGGTCGCATTGGAAAAGCTCTGATAGGTCTGAAGGCGGATCTGCATGGCCTTTTTTGCTTCGTCAAGAAGTGTATCTGCCTGTTCTTTCAATACCCCTTCACTGTTTGCCGAAATGGTCGTCAGCAGGTTGTCAAAGTCCGCATAGCTTTCTGCCATCACTTCAAAGACCGCCATGCTCTCGGACCACTCGTATCCGCTTTCTGTTCCGTTTTTGATCAGGATCGTAACGTTGTTTAAGTCATCCCGCAGAGATTCCATACCCGGGCTGCTTCCCGCAAGGCGGTCTACGACTGCTTTGCGCATGACCTCTTTTTCGAATTCCGCATCCACAAAAGAATGCAGATTATCAAAGGTCAGCTCAGAAGCATATTCCGTTTTACTTTCATCCAGATCCATCAGAACCAGTTCTTCCATCAGGATCTCATAGTAATCGGAATCCTCTACCGCAAAGGTTTCCTCTGTCAGTTCATAAATCGGCTGATAGCAGATCGCTTCCGCATTCTCAGGATCGAGCGCCTCTGCCACTTTCCAGTAATTATAGTTTTCAGGGAGCAGCAGCAGATTTTCCGCTTTGCCGTCCCGATACCATGTCAGATAGTCCTTCAGATCATCGCCTGCTGGCTCCTCTGATGAACCGGTCGATACCGCGATCTCACTCGCAAGGAGCGCCGCATCCTCTTCACTCTTCTTTTCAGACCATCTGCCGCTGATCGCTGCAGTTTCCCCGGTCTGATAAAGGTAGCCGAGTGCCAGCTGTCTGAAAAATCCCTCCTGCACTGACTCCTGTGACACTTCTTCTACTGGAAACGTATAATCCTTTTTGACCGCAGGATGCCCGGAAACCAGAACCTGAAGGTCGTTGACATTCAGCTCCGCGATCGGTCTGGCAGATTCTTTCTGAAGGCGCGAAAAATCCGGCGCGGACACCAGGATCATGGTGTTCCCGTCATCATCTTTCCCCTGTTCTCTGTAATCCTGCGCAAAAGACGCAAAATACTCCTCGCGGCTCAGTTCCGTCCGCTGGATCCATCCGATCGAATTGCCGGTCAGCGCAAGCGCGACAGCAACGACCGCTACGATGAGTGCGATCCGTTTTCCCATATACGCATCCTCTTATCGCATCATTTCACTACGTTTATATTTCATCCATCAGGCCTTTTAAGCCTTTCTCGCGGTATAGTTCTTTGTAATATCCCAGTTCATCCCGGATCAGAGCATCGATCGCTTTCATTCCCATCAGCTCTACCGGCGCTTTATCATCCGTAAAGATGTAGCTGCCGCCCCAATACGGCATCATACCGCTCCGCACTTCTTCCATCATCAGATCCAAATCGGCAGACCCTGTCCTGACCGGCTGATTCAGGAAGGCATCGATCACATCCGGATCGTCACTGGCAAACAATTCTCTGTTGGTAGAACCCTGCACATCTGCGCATGCTACATCCAGAAAGACCGAATCGATCGTATCGGAAAGGTATTCATTGATATTACCTTTTTCATCGGTATGCATGTTCATATTGACAACCATGACACCGCCCGGTTTTAAGTGCTCCTTTACGAGCCCAAAAAACTCGACCGAACTCATCTGAAACGGAATGGTGATATCCTGATAAGCATCCACCATAATCACGTCATACCGGTTTTCATCCGCATATAGATAAGCCCGTCCGTCATAGGTCGTGACCGGAATCTCTTCGGAGAGCTCAAAATACTCGTGTGCCAGATCTGTGATCGACTCGTCGATCTCCACGCCCTCTACAGACACATTCGGAAAATACTCTTTCGTCTGCTGCGCAAACGTTCCCGTCCCCATGCCAAGCACCAAAAGCGACGGCGCCTCTTTTTCCGCCACATGCGCCATGACAGGCGCTGCAAGCGCATAATCATAATACATCCCGGTCAGGCCGCCCTCTTTCATCCGGACGGACTGTACGCCGAACAGCACGTTTGTAGACAGGATCGTACTTTTTGGCGTATCTCTTACCTGAAGATAGTTATAGATCGATTCTCCTTCGTAAGTCAGATTATCTTCCCAGAATGCAAAGCTGTCAGAGTTCCCGAAAATACTGCAGACGATAAACGCCGCCACTGCAATGGCACTCATCCGTTTTCCGCCCTTCGCGGAAATAAAATAGATCAGTGCGATGACCAGCAGGATTCCGGAAAACAGCAAAAAGGTAATGGCTGTTCCGACCGCAGGGATCGTGACAAACGTCGGCAGAAATGTACCGATGATGCTTCCGATGGTATTGCATGCGCCAAGCGATCCGACAACACTGGCATTGTGCTCAAGATTCCCGGTCGCAAACTTTACCAGAGAAGGTGTAACCGTTCCCAGCAAAAAAAGCGGAAATACAAAAATGATCATGCACGCAAGAAACGCTGCCCAGATCAGCAGATTGGTGTTGATCGTGATGATCAGGATCCCTGTGATCCCAACGATCACGTACTTTCCCAAAACAGGGATCAATGCGATCCAGGCGGCAGCGATCAGCATCCTTTTATAGAGGCGGTCCGGCTCCGGATAGCGGTCCGCCATCCGTCCTCCCCAGACATTGCCAAGGGCCATCGCGATCATGATCGTCCCGATGATGATCGTCCAGACGATCTGTGATGAACTGAAATAAGGCGCCAGCAGTCTGCTGGCACCCAGTTCCACAGCCATCACTGCCATTCCCGCGAAAAATTCCGTCACATAAAGATATCCCTTTTTGTGAAGGATCTTCGGAACAGCTTTCCCCTGATTCTTTTCTTCCTGATACAAAAACTCTGTCATCGCTTCGGTTTCATCATTTCATCGTCCGGATCAATCCGCCTGCAAAAAACCTGCAAGCTGTCCCAAGACAACATCTGCCGCTTCTTCTAAGCTGATGTCTGTCGTATCGATCGTAATCTCCGGATTCTCCGGCACTTCATATACCGCCGTGACTCCGGTGAAGTTCGGGATCTCTCCCCGGCGGGCTTTCTGATAAAGTCCTTTTACATCACGCCGTTCACACTCTTCTAACGGTGTGCTCACATAGATTTCAATAAAGTTCTCTGATCCGATGATCTCACGCGCACGCGCACGGTCTCTCTCATACGGAGAAACGAACGATGCGATCACGATCAGACCTGCATCATTCATCAGGCGTGCAGCCTCTGCGACACGGCGGATGTTCTCGATCCGGTCTGCTTCCTTGAATCCCAGATTCTGATTCAGACCCTTGCGGACATTATCACCGTCAAGCGTCATCGTATGCTTTCCTTCTGCAAACAGACGCTTTTCAATCTCATTTGCAAGTGTAGACTTTCCGGATCCCGAAAGGCCGGTCAGCCAGATCGTACGGGCTTTCTGCCCTTTCTGATTCTCCCGGAGTGTCCGGTCAATATCCATTTCATACGGAACGATATTGTCTGCGCGGCGCAGCGGATGCAGGATCGTACCACAGGCAGACGTCATATGCGTCACACGGTCGATCAGAATAAACCCGCCAAGTGCGCGGTTCTGTTCAAATACATCAAACACAAGCGGCGCTGCAACAGAGATATCACAGACCGCCAGCTCATTCTTGCGGATCGCGTCTGCAGGAACCTGATTGCCGGTATTCACATCGATACGGTATTTGATATTCATCACCGTCGCGGAAACCTTCGCCGTGCCGAGGCGTAACAGGTAGTTATGTCCCGTCAAAAGCTTGCCGTCATCCATCCAGAGAAGCTGTACCGTAAACATCGTGCCGGTACGCGCTTTTGCGTCTTTGACCAGTACGCATCCGCGTGAAACATCGATCTCTTTGTCAAGACAGATGGTCACAGGTTCGCCTTTGCCGGCCTCATCCACATCTTCACCTGCACTTAAGATCTTTGTAACACGGGCTGTTTCTTCAGACGGGAGCACACAGATCTCATCACCAAGAGAAACCGCTCCGGTTTCGATCTGCCCCTGGAATCCGCGGAAGGTATGATCCGGTCTGCTGACACGCTGCACCGGCATCGTAAATCCGGACTCACGGTCCGCCTTTTCGACATCGATCTCTTCAAGATACTGCAGAAGCGTTGCTTCCTTGTACCAGAACATCCGTGAAGAACGTTCGGTAATGTTATCGCCTTCTGTCGCAGACACCGGAATGATCTGGATCGAATCATATTCAAACTCAGCAGCCAGGATGCGGATCTCTTTTTTGATCTGCTCAAACCGCTTCTGATCATAATCAACCAGATCCATCTTATTGACAGCAAATACAAAATGCCGGATGCCCATCAGCGCACAGATCCTGGTATGACGTCTTGTCTGGATCAGAACACCCTGTGATGCATCCACAAGGATCACAGCAAGATCCGCAAAAGAAGCACCAACCGCCATGTTTCTGGTATATTCTTCATGTCCCGGTGTGTCGGCCACGATAAACGACCGGTTCTCCGTTGAAAAATAGCGATATGCCACATCGATCGTGATTCCCTGCTCACGCTCTGCCATCAGGCCGTCCAGAAGCAGAGAATAATCTACCTTGCCTCCGCGGGACCCGACTTTACTGTCGAGTTCAAGCGCCTGCTCCTGATCCGTAAACAAGAGCTTTGCATCATAGAGCATATGTCCGATCAATGTGGATTTTCCGTCATCCACACTGCCGCATGTGATAAATTTTAATAAGCCTTTTGACATTTTCTATCTCCATTTATTTTTGCGTAAGCCCGGAGCATTCCGTGCGTACCGCACTCCCATGCTCCTCGAAAACTCGCAACTCCGGACACCTTGTCCTACGTTGCTCGTTTCCGGCATTCGCCAAATACATGCTTATTCCTGCTAGCAGGAAAAGCCTTTTATTTGGCTCATTGCTTACGCTAAAAGTATCCTTCCCGTTTCCTCTTTTCCATGCTGGCGGAACCGCCGTCTTTATCGATGACCCTGCTGGTCCGCTCTGATTCTACGGCGGACAGGGTCTCTTTGATCACAGAATCGATATCCGTCGCATTCGATTCCACGCCACCGGATAACGGATAACATCCGAGTGTACGGAACCGTACCATTTTCATCTGCGGTTTTTCTCCCGGATACAGACGCATACGGTCATCGTCTACAAGAATCAGATTGCCGTCACGTTCCACAACAGGGCGCATTGCTGCCAGATACAACGGGACGATCGGTATATTCTCCCGTCGAATGTACTGCCAGATATCTGCTTCCGTCCAGTTTGAAATCGGGAACACACGGATGGATTCACCCTGGTTGATTTCCGTGTTAAACAGCTTCCACATTTCCGGGCGCTGGTTTTTCGGATCCCAGGCCTGTTCTGCATTCCGGAAAGAGAAAATGCGTTCTTTGGCACGGCTTTTTTCTTCATCTCTTCTGCCGCCGCCAAATGCTGCGGTAAAGCCATATTTCGTCAAAGCCTGCTTTAACGCCTGTGTCTTCATAATATCTGTATAGGCTGCGCCATGATCAAACGGATTGATTCCCTGCGCGAGGCCTTCTTCATTGATATACTCAAGCATCTCGATGCCGAGTTCTTTTGCGCGCCGGTCTCTGAATTCGATCATTTCACGGAACTTCCATGTCGTATTGACATGCAGGAACGGAAATGGCGGCTTCTCAGGATAGAATGCTTTCATCGCCAGATGAAGCATGACCGAAGAGTCTTTTCCGATCGAATACAGCATCACCGGCTTTTCACATTCTGCCGCAACCTCTCTGATGATATAGATCGCTTCTGCTTCAAGCTTGTCTAAATGAGATAATGATTTCATGTGGTTTCATACTCCAGAAAATATTTTTTTCAAGTTTATCACGAAAGTATTATTTGTGCAAAAATATATACTTTACAGCTTGATGGTTACGAGGAATGACTGCTCATCCTCTGTCGACAATATCAGCTCCCCGTGATGTGCACGTACGATTTCCTCTACTGCCGGAAGGCCGATCCCGTGCGAATTGGTCTCTGTATTACGCGCCGTATCGGAACGGTAAAACCGCTCTGTCAGCCTCGGCAGCTCTTTGCGCGAAATATACGTAACGGTGTTGTATACCGTCAGTATGATCCTGTTTCCCTTCATAAACAGTTTCAGCCGGACGATGCCGTTATCATCGGAATACCTGATCGCATTATCCAACAGGATCCCCGTCACATTGCGGATCGCTTTCGGTTCCCCGTGATAGGTCAGCATTGGCTGCACTTCATAAGAATATTTCTTCTTTTTGATCTCAGCCATTTGTACAAACAGCTGTGCCTCTTCTTCTACGATATCGGAAATCGGAAAATCCACCCATGTCATCTGATTTTCTTTTTCCTGCAGCCTCGAAAGAAGCAGCATTTCCTCGATCAATTCCGACATCTTCCCGGACTGCATGTGAATATCATTGACCCACCGGTCTTCGGGATAGATTCCTTTCAGCACATCTGCATCTGCACGGATCACAGTCAGCGGCGTCTTTAAGTCATGACTGATATTGGAAACAAACCGTTTCTGCGACTCATATGCCTCTTCATACGGGCGCACCATCCACCGCGCCATCCGAAACATGATCAGCCACGACACGCCCCATGCGATCAGTGCAAGCATGATCAGGTTTCTGACGGAATCGTGAAACTGTGTCAGGCTTCTGGATGCCTCAACAAATATGATACGACTGCCGACTGCCGTGTTCTTTTTCTGAAACCGGCACTCTTCGCAGAAACCGATGTCCTTACTCTGCGCAGAAACTGCCTCTGTGATCTGTTCCACCATATTCCGATTGCTTTGTTCCGGAAATTCTGACAGATACACACATTCCCCTGCCTTGTCAAATTCCGCCACCCAGAAAAGCGGCAGCCCCGAAGAACTGATGAGCGCTTCCCGAGGAAATTCCGCCTTGCCAAAAGCCAGATATTGTGCCTCAACAGAATGCAGATGCTGATCCAGACGTCCCAGCATTTTATGATAATCAAAAATCCCGATGCAAACTACCAGCATCAACAATATGATACTGATCGCTGTCAGCGATGTCAGCATAAACCTTCTTTGAACCTTACGCGTCATCTCCGACCTCCAGCGAATACCCTGTATTACGGATCGCTACGATCGTTAAATTTGAATCCAACGCCTTCAGTTTCTTGCGCAAATAAGAGATATAAGTCCAGATCACACTTGAATCCACCTTGTCTTCTCCTGCCCAGACCACTTCGCGAAACCGCTCTAACGTAACCATCCTCGCCTGATGTATCATCAGCAGTTCCATCATGCGGTATTCTTTGTTGGAAAGAATATAATTCCCGTGTTTTGACGAAAGCTCGTGGGTGGAACGATTCAGAACCGTATTCCCCGCAGACAGGATCGAATCCGGCAGCCTTGCCTGTCTTCTTGTCATCGCGCGGATCCTGGCCCAGAGCTCCTGCGGATCAAACGGCTTGGTCAGATAATCATCCGCACCATAATCCAGCCCATGTATCCTGTCTTCCACTTCGGATTTGGCACTTAATATCAGAATCGGGGTAAAATCCCCCCTTTTTCTGATCTTTTTCAGCACGGAAAACCCATCCTCTTTCGGAAGCATGAGATCTAATACGATCGCATCATAACCGCCTTCCCGGGCGGCCTTCAATGCTTCTTTTCCATCATAAACCGTGTCCACCAGACATCCCTTGTCAGAAAGGATCGTTTCCAGTGCACAGGCCAAAGATTTCTCATCCTCTACCAATAGTAATCTCATACTTGTCTCTCCCAAAAGCCATGAAAGACATCTCCGAAAGGATCTGTATTGCCGCTTTAACTCTTTAATTTCTCTGTGAAATCTGCCATTGCTTCGGAAATCTTGATCTGCTGCGGGCAGACTGCCTCACAGCTTCTGCAGCCGATGCATGCAGACGGTCTCTTATCTTTCGGTACAGATGCGAGCGCCATCGGTGCCAGGAATCCGCCACCTGTAAAACCATGCTCATTGTATAATTCGATCAGCCACGGGATATCCAGTTCCTGCGGACAATGGCTGGTGCAGTAATGGCACGCTGTACACGGCAATGTCTTTGTCTGGAGCATCCGGTCTGCCATCGCGAGCACTTCATTCCACTCGTTGTCTGAAAGCGGTGCATCCGTCGCAAAGGTATCAATGTTTTCCTTCATCTGATCAAAATCGGACATACCGGATAAGATCATCGTCACTTCCGGAATGCTCTGCAGGAAACGGAATGCCCATGCCGGCACCTTTTCTTCCGGACGCAGAGACGCCAAAAGCTTTGTCTCCTCATCGTTTAATTTAGCAAGCCGTCCGCCGCGCAGCGGTTCCATAACCCAGATTGGCAGATTCCACTCTTTGAGCAGTTCGATCTTACCCTTCGCATCCTGGAAGGAATAATCAAGGTAGTTTAACTGGATCTGGCAGAACTCCATATACTCTCCGTATGCATCCAGGAACCGCTTCATCACTTCAACGCTTCCATGCGCGGAAAAACCGAGATGACGGATCTTACCTTCCTTTTTCATCTCTCTGAGATAGGAAACCACGCCAAACTGTGCATCATCCAGATATGCATCAATGTTCAGTTCGCAAACATTATGCACCAGATAAAAATCAAAATACTCCACCTGGCATTTTTCCAACTGCTTCGCAAAAATCTCTTTGACCTTTGGCATATTGGAAAGATCATACCCCGGGAATTTGGTCGCCAGATAGAAGCTCTCACGCGGATATTTCTTTAAAGCCTCTCCCATCACCAGCTCGGAGTTTCCGTCATGATAACCCCATGCGGTATCATAATAATTGATACCGTTTTCCATGGCATAATCAACCATTACCTGTGTCTGCTCTTTATCGATCTTGCTGTCATCTCCGTCGATGACCGGAAGCCGCATGGCGCCCATACCCAATGCTGAAAGTTTCATGTCCTGAAAAGTTTTGTAAATCATGTGCCCCCCCTTGCTTGCATTATCTGCATCCTGAACCTCTTTTGGTATCTCTTTACAGATCGTATAGCGGATCATATGCTTCGGGATCCCGAGACGCTTGGCTGTCCAGGCCCATATGGTCGGATTTGTCGTCTTCCAATCCGTCTGCATTCCGTCTTCTTTTGTCTCTTCTGCTTTATCTTCCAACTGTGCCGAAGGGATTTCTCTGATCGGACCCGCTCCTCTTTTTGCACGGCGTCCCCGTCTGCCTTTTTTAATCTCTTCCACCTCTAAAAAGACAAGATCATCCCCTGCATCACCCTCATTGACCGGCAGTTCATTGACCGGGCGCGCTTCTTCAAAGATCTCTAACAGATCATCGGTCCCGACGCAGGCAAAGTTTCTCTTCCACCGGTCTTTTAACAGCCGTTCCAGCTCATCCAGATCGATCCGGATCCCTGTCACCTTCAGGAAGCGTTCCGATCTCCCGCGGATCGAATAATATCCCTGCTCTGAACAGACTGCAAGATCGCCTGTCTTCAAAGCGCCTTTGTGTTCATCTCCCCGGCGCAGATCGTCTGTACTTCCTGCATATCCGAGAGAAACATTCTCTCCATAAAAGACGATTTCTCCCACCTGACTCCCGTTTGTAAGCGGGCGGCCGCTTTTATCAACCCGCTCCATTCTGCCAAACGCATCCGGTTTGCCGATCGAATTCAGGACTTTTAAACTGTCCCTGCTGCCAAGGTGTGCCATGAATCCGGCGCTTTCTGTCTTTCCGTAAAAGATCAATAGACGTACCCCGCGGATCGCAGCCCAGTCTGCCAGATCTTTTTGCAGTGCCGCCGGAAGTGCACCGTCGGAGATTGCCAGCGTCCGAAGTCCCGGGATATGCATTTTGTCTATGTGCATCCGCCACAGCATCTGACAGGTATGCGGGAATGCGCAAAGCGCCGTGGCTTCTTCATCATGAAAAAACTGCCAGAACCCGCGCTCCGTCACGCTGCGTTCTGTAACAAGGATCTGCGCACCGCGCAGAATATAACTGTGGAGTATGGTCAGCGGAAATGAAAAATGAAACGGAAGATTTGTGATCAGCCGGTCGCCGCCCACGATCTTTTGTACTGCTGCAGCGCTTTCCGTCCCCGCCTGAAGATTCTCTTTGGAATAGCGGACCATCATCAGGCTTCCCGTGCGGTCTGAAACCGGTACAAGCATCGCCAGCTCCGGCGCCATCACAGGGCCGGCTTTCCGGATGCCGATCAGTCTGTACCCCTCACCGTTCCAGAGCATCTCGCCGCCTCTGATCTCTGTTCTCCGATTCTCCGGCAAAAACACTGCATTGATCCGGTAAGCTGACATGAACTCCTTTAAAAACCCTGCTGTCACATGCTCATCCATCAGGATCGGTACCATGTTTTTCCGCAGCAGGCCCAGATGCATCGCAATTGCCGGCACACAGTTTTTACAAAGAATCAAAACAAGACTGCGCGGCATCAGCTGATCTGTCATCTGATCCTGCAGTTTGTAAATATCCTGATAGGTATAGCGCTTATGTGACTCTGTGACGAACATCGTCCGCTGCGCATATTTGTCTTCTTTGTCAAAAAACATACCGTTCCCCTTCGGTCATTTTCGCATCTATCATATCACAAGTGTATCGAAAAAAGAATTCTGTTTTGCTTAGATCTGAAGGAACGACTGCAGTTCCCGAGTGATCTCTTTGCGTCTGTCTTTTGTAAGCAGAAGCTTTTGGTACTTGTCATACGCGTCATTGCCGCACTCACTGACAAACTTCAGGCTGTAATATCCGGCAGCCAGTTCGGACAGGAACAACGCCATCTCCTGCGACTCTCCGTAGACCGTTGCAAGAAACGCAAATGCGTTGGTCAGATGCGCCCCGCTTTTTTGAATATTCTGCTCTCTGTGATCTTCTCTTTCCCCAAACCATTCTCCAACAAAGCGCATATCTGCAGATTCCCCATCGGCTTCCCGCATGGCCACAGCATGCGCAAGTTCCTCTAAGGCTGCCAGCACACGTCTTTGTACGTCTTCTTCGTTACGGTCCAAAAGATGCGCCTCTTTCTGCCGCTCATACATGGCTCTTCGCTTCGAAATCTCAGATGACAGGAGCTTGCGGATCAGCAAAGTCTCTCCCTTTGTTCCTGCTTCGTCAGATTCGGAAACCGTCGCTTTGATCTGACGTAACGCTCCAAAAATCTCTTCCTGTACATTTCGCTCTCTGTCATACAGACGGAACTCCTGATTCAGCCGGTCTGTCAAAAGCCCGATCAGACTGAGTTTTTCATCAAACGGTGCCTGCCGCATCACATCTGCATCCACAGATGCCGTCCCCTCCATGATCTCCTCCACATGATAGATCTCATGGTATTTCTGATAGAGATCATAATAAACACAAAAGCTTGCCGCGATCTCTTCATCCTGAAGATACTGGACGATCAGCCCCTGTGTCACAGGAAGTGCCAGTTCCTCATAAACGGTCAGGATCCGCGAGAGATCCTCCCAACCTCTGGCCGTCACAAAATGTTTCCCTGAAAGGTCCACACGGATCGAGTAAAAATGCTCTTTGCGGATCTCCAGATATGCCATGATCGCACCATGCACACCGGCACGGTACGCATACTCTTTCCATGCAGGATAGTCTTCTTTGATATCGATCCGTTTCACACGGTCAAGTGTAACAATATCAAAGTCGCGCACGGATTTATTGTACTCCGGCGGATTGCCTGCCGTTACGATCAGGAACCCTTCCGGCAGATGATGCGCGCCAAAGGTCTTATACTGCAAAAACTGAAGCATCGTCGGCGCAAGCGTCTCCGAAACACAGTTGATCTCATCCAGAAACAGGATGCCCTCTTTGATGCCTGTCTGCTCGATCCGGTCATAGATCGAAGCAATGATCTCGCTCATCGTATATTCTGTTACGGAAACCTCTTTTTCGCCATACGTACGCGTTGCGATAAACGGCAGACCGATCGCGCTCTGTCTGGTATGATGCGTGATCGTATAGGCGATCAGGTTGATCCCGCAGATATTTGCTGCCTGCTCAAGGATCGCCGTTTTCCCGATACCGGGCGGTCCCATCAGAAGGATCGGCCGTTGCTTTTCCGTCGGGATCACGTAAGCTCCTGTCTCATCTTTTTGCAAATACGCTTTTACCGTATTGATGATTTCCTGTCTGGCTTCTTTGATGTTCATCCTGCTTCTCCTGCACTATACATCCGGCTCTGAATTGATAAAAAGGCGCTGGGCCCAGTCCGGGACTTTGACTTCCTCTTCGTCTGCTTCCTTCCAAAAGACAAATGCTGTTTCATATGGTGTCGCTTCTTTGGGGTAAATACCGTATCCGTCCGTAAAATAGAGTAACCCCTTCAACGACTGCAGCGCTCCCTGATTCTGCATGTCCCGTACCCATTGGAAAACAGGCCGGAAATCTGTCCCGAATCCGCCGGAAACCGTAAAGCTCTCTTTCCAGGCGTCAATGTCATCGAGCCTTTTTAAATGCATGCACCGCTGCACCTGATTATCGCATTCCACGATGTGAATGTCTACTGTCCTGAAAAAACTCTCCTGTGATTTTAGGATGGAAACTGTTTCGTTCACAAACTCCTGCACCAGCGCAGGCTGACAGGACGCAGATGTATCAATCGCCAAAACCAGCGTCTCTACCTTCCTGCTCTCGCAAAACTCATTTTCCTCGATCAACGGCATATTACCATACAAAGAGAGTCCGTAATAATAAAAATGGTAATCAAAAGAATCGGGATCGATCTTTGTCTCTTCCCGCAGGACAGAAAAGCGCTCCAGCCATTTCCGGTAGTCCGTCCGCTTTCTGTAAACCGCCCGCAGGATGCGCGACAGCGTCCCATACTCATCCGCCGCCTCCGATCCCCGGGATTCCAGATCCTCCTTCAGACGCTTTGCCTGATCGTTCCAGTCATCTTCCGGACTTTGCTGAGGCAGATCCTGGTTCTCGGGCGGTTTTTCCTTTTCATCTTCGAGCCGTTCCCAGAAGCTGTGATCATCAACCGCAAACTCTCTGCGCAGCTGTTCTTCCAGATACGCATCCCGTTTTTGCCCGTAAAACCACGCATACAGCTTTTCTGCAGTCAGTACCGAAACCTCCCTGTTAAGCGTTTCATACCAGCTTTCCCGAAGGTCTGAAGGGCAGACGCGTACCGCCTCGGAATCCATCGAATCCAACACGGATTCTGCCGCGATGTCACAGCAAAGATTCCACAGTCCGATATCCTCATATTCTTTTACATGATACATATGGCGGAACAGGCAGTGTAAGAGCATATGAACATATGCCCGGTTGACCCGATAGGGATGTGCCATCCAAGTGCGAAATACGTAATCCGGATGATACCGAAGCGACACTCCGTCCGTCCCCAGTGTCCTGGTCGAGACATCCATCACACAGTCTAAGGCATCCAGTGCCGGTCCCAGAAAACGCATGGATAAGAACAGATCTGTCCGGGATGCTGCCAGGATGCGGTTCCCCATCTTTTCAAGCTCCTGCCTTTGCTTCATACGGCTTTTGCCTCCTTATCCTGTCACAGCATGAACCTGCCTGCAGGCTTTCGGACCTTTTGCTGCGTTTCCATCAACCGGGCACCGATCGCGGTTGCATTCCGCTTCGAAGCCAGAAAGATCCCTTTCTCCAATGCCTTTTCTCCGATCAGATTCCTTTTCGCAAGAAATGTGATCACATCCTCTTCGCCATTTTCAATCAGCTTAGGAAGGATCATTTCCATTTCCGCACACAGGTAATCCTCATAGGTCTTTTGTGCACGCTCCGTCAGTTCGTGTGGGTACATCAAACGATCCAATGCGATCCTCGCAGCAGACGGTCCGTCATAGGAAGATGCACGGATGAAGATCTCGTCATATTCCTGGTAAAGGATCCCCCGGCTCGTTACGCATTCCCGATACCGGTATCCCGCGCCCTCAATCTTTGTATGAAACGCCCGTGCACGGGTATCCTCGATATAATCACTGAAATACTCCGGGAATGTCAGACAGATCGTTTCCTCCTCTGCTTCCAACACAAGACGCAGCTTCCGGTCATTATCGCCAAGCAGCGCTTTTACAAGCGCAAAATTTCCACGGGTTTGCTGCACATGGATCTCTGACAGTTTTTTACAATGGCGGATCACGCCGTCATAACAATCCTCTATTTCATCATGTAATGTGATCCTTTGAAGATTTGCACAATTGTAAAAGGCAAACCCCCCGAGCACCTTAAGATGCGCAGGCAGGATTGCCTCTTTGATATCCGTTCTCCAGGAAAAGGCATTGCTGCCGATGGCCCCAACGAAAAGACCATCGATCTCTTCCGGTATCCGAAGTCTGGAGACTTCCCCTTCATGGCCCGTCACCTGTGCAAATGCCTCTTCCTCTATTATTGTTTTTTCATATGTAAACGGCATATATTCTCCCGATTACTTTACTAACGACCTTCCGGCTGCCTTCCGGATAATGCAGAGCACCAGCCCCGCGATCGATGCATATACGATCGGCATGATCCGCATCTGATAGATTTCGGAAAACTGAGAGATGCCAATCAGTTCTACCAGCTCTTTCGGCACATAATTCACTGCAAATCCACAGACCAGAGAAATAATCAAAATGACGACAAATCCGAACACACCCCTTCCGGCATCGTATCGTGTATCCAGCTTGTCTCCAAACGCATCGCGCATTCTTTTCCTCGACATGATCCAGATGATCTGGATAATACCGAAGATGACGATAAACACTGACAATCCCAGGCAGATCAGCTGCGGGAAGCTTTCAACAATATACACCTTCTGTGTGATCGCGGCCGATACATAAAGAACCACAACTGCTGCCATACAGATCATGGAGATCACCTGCAGCACACGCAGAACAACCGTCAGGGAGCTGTCAAGGCGTGCTTCCCCTTTTCGGATCCGTTCCTCTTCTTCTTTTGCGTCTTCTAAGATCGCACGCTGCCGCTCTTCTTCCTGCAGTCTTAACTGTTCTTGTCTGCGTGCTTCCTTTTCTGCCTTTTTTCTCTCTTTTGCAGAACGGACATCTTCCTCAAACTGCTTTCTGTCTTCTGCAGCACGGTCTGTCTCCTCTTTCTGCTTTCTGTCCTTACCGGCACGATCCGCATTTTCGGATCCAACCACCTGGACATTGTCTTTCGCAGGCGCGATCTCTTTTGTCTGTTCACCATACAGAGCCTGCTCCATTTCCTTAAGCGCATCCCAACTTGTCACCACATCCTGTTCCTCCGGATGCTTGGTAAACCAATGTGTCGCGAACGCGCACCCCGGGATCAGCATATGTCCGTTTTTCCTGATCTCCGCAACTGCCATCTCCATCAGAAGGTTCGCATGCGCGCGTCCTTCCGGAGAGTTCTCTCCGTAAATGTGCGCGATCTCATTCACATTCTTTCCCACTTCCGGGTACTGGATCTGCGCTACAGCTTTCCCACTCTCATCCCGCATCACGATACGGTCATTATGTATTTCATATTTCATAACAATCCATCCTGCCTGCCGGCTGTTTACTTATTCAGAAAACCTTTCAACAGTGCAATGATCTTCTGAATGATCCCATTTGCATCTTCTGACGAAATATGGATTCCCATATCATCAAGCTTATTATATATGTTTTGTGCCTGATCTTTCAAGGTTTTCACATCAAGATCCAAAGATGACAGCTTTCTAAGCAATTCTCTAAGCTGCGCCTGCTCATCATCTGTCAGGGAAACACCAAATTTTTCCTCTCCCTCATCGATCAGCGCATCCAGATCTTCGTCGTCACTGTTTGCCACCTTTTCCTTCAGCCACGCAACCATCCCTTCTACCGCTTCATCGGATACTTCCCCGCTGTCAACGGATTCGGCAATGCTGTCCTTAAGCTCGCCGGTGGTAACCATTTCATCGATCGCTGCATCTACCGTTTCCTCATCAACGGTCTCTCCTGTTTTTTCGGAATATGCTTTGATCGCGCCGACAAGAGCTGCAGTCCCTGAGATCTCAAACGGGCCTGCCACAACGACATCGATGTCCTTTGCGCCGGCTGTTGCAAGCGCGTTTTCATACATGCCTTCTGTGCAATAACCGATGTTTTTTGTGGTCACATCGATTCCTTTCCCGTCTGATGCTTCTGTTACAAGGACGGAGGAAAGTGCTCTGCTTCCGATCTGGTTTGACGGAATATATGAATCCAGATACTGATGCTCCTCATCATTGGTAACCTTTTGGATCTGGTCTTCCGGGATCTCTCCCTCTTTAATTCCAAGCAGCTCATAAACAGTCGCTTTTTCACTGTCGCTTAAGTCTGCGCCAAGGGATAAATAGGTTTCTTTCGTATCATAATCCCCGTCTGCCGCAAAGGCCGCTGTCTGACCGGTGGTCGCTAAGATCGCTGCCGTCAATGCAATAACTGTTCCTTTTTTTATATATCGATTCATCATATGCCTCCTAAAATTGATTTTGCAGACGCAAAGGGCACTTCCCTTTTCACATCTGCTTTTTGCAAAACACAACCGATGATAGCAAATCTCTATGGAAATGTCACGTGATTTGGCCCCGACTTTATAAAGGCTTCACAAAATCGTCACAAAATACACAGTTTCTTCACCAAAAAGACAAGTTTTGAAAACAATCGCTTTGTATGATGACAGCGTAATGAATCAAAAATCGAAAGGCGCTTTGACCAAAGATCCGGTCAGGGCAAACAAATCACATATTAACTTGATCAGGTATGGAGGGAACAAATATGTTTCAACTGAAGAATCTGAAGAAAAACAAAAACGAAAACTATGAACATGTCAACTGGGATTCCGTTTACCAGGAGGCAAAACCCAGAAAGAAAAAGAAACACCTTAACATTTATCTGCGTTCATTGCTCTGTGCGCTGATCATCGGCGGTGTCGGCGGCGGTATGGTATTCGGTTCCTTTGCTGCAGGAAAAAACGTATATGGCAGTACTGCTGCACCGACTGCGATCGCTACAACCACTTCCCAGACTTCGCAAAACGATACATCCAACGGGGAAGTCACATCCGGTACTGCTACACTTGCTGAAGGCATGACGGTTTCACAGGTCGCCGATCAGTGCACCTCATCCGTTGTCGCGATCACAAACAAAAGCGTTTCTGAGACAATGAGCATGTTTGGAGAAAGCGCAGAGATTGAAAGCGCCGGCTCCGGCGTGATCATCGGAAAGAATGATGACGAGCTGCTGATCGCTACCAATTATCATGTCGTAGAAGGCGCAAACACATTAACGGTATGCTTCAATGATTCGGAAGATGCTGTCTATGAGGCCAACATCAAAGGCACCGATTCTACGAACGACCTGGCCGTAATCGCAGTCTCTCTTTCGGATATTGACGATGATGTCTTAAAGAGCATCTCGATCGCAACCTTCGCAGATGCTGACAGCGCAAGCGTCGGCGATCAGGTTGTCGCCATCGGCAACGCGCTCGGCTACGGACAGTCTGTCACCTCGGGCTATATCAGTGCTCTGGATAAAGAAGTTGAGATTGACGCGAACACGACTTCCACACTATTGCAGACAGACGCCGCCATCAATCCGGGCAACAGCGGCGGCGCCCTGTTTAACATGAACGGCGAACTGATCGGTATCAACACCGCAAAATTCTCTGATACAACAGTAGAGGGAATGGGATTTGCGATCCCAATCTCCAGTGCGGAACCGATCCTTGAAAAACTGATGACGGAAGAAACCAAAAGCAAACTTGAGAGTGGCTACGGGTATCTCGGCATCTATGGGCAGGATGTTGATGAGCAGACTGCAGAAAACTACGGCCTGCCGGTCGGCATCTACATCTCCCAGGTTGTCAACGGCAGCTGTGCGCAGGCCGCAGGATTGCAGAAGGGCGATATCATCACTTCCTTTAACGGCCAGGAGATCAGCAGCCTGACAGAATTAAAAAACCTGCTTCAGTACTACAAAGCAGGTACGCAGGTGGAAGTCACCTATGCAAGAAATACAAACGGTACTTATAAAGAAAAGACTGTTACGGTAACACTCGATTCTGAAGAAAGCGCCAATGCCGGTGACAGTACTGCAGATAACGAATCGTCACAGGATGACGCCTCCCAGTACGGCAGCGGCGACAGCTATGGTTCCTTTTTCGGCAATGACAATGGTTCAACCGAAAACGGACAGGATCCGTTCGGCAACGACAACAACGGAGCCTACGGCTCCCCATACAACGGCAACGATTCCTATGGCGGAAGCTCGTTAGAAGACTTCTTCTCCTTCCTTTGGTAAAGAATTCAACTCATACCAGAAGATCCCGGACAAGGATCTCGATCCCGATCGCAATGAGGATCAGGCCGCCGATGATCGTGGCATAAGATGTAAATCTTGCCCCGATCTTCTGGCCGATCTTTACGCCGCCGACACAGATCACAAATGTGACTGCGGCAATGATCACAGAAGCAGAAAAAGCCATCAGCGCTCCATAGCCGGATATGGTAAACCCAACGGAAAGCGCATCGATCGAAGTGGCGATGCCCTGTACGAGCAGGAGCCCGGCAGTAAAACGCATTCCGGAAGTGCTTTCCGTTTGCGCTGTCCCACAGTTCTTCGCGACCCCTTCCCGGATCATGTTGATCCCAAGACCCACAAGAAGGATCAGCGCGATCCACGGAACCAGCCTTTCAAATGTTGCAAACTGAGCCGCGATCGTGTGCACACAGATCCAGCCGATCATCGGCATCAGGAACTGGAAAAAGGCAAATACGCCTGCAACCGTCATCATCCGGGCAGACTTCATTCGCGGATCAGACAGCCCATGTGCGACAGAGACGGAAAACGCATCCATCGCCAGAGCTATGCCAAGCAGTATGCTGTTGCCAATAAAAACACCGATCATCATATACATTTCCAAAAGATTCGAAATCTCCCCTGCGGCAATCCACAGGGGAGATTCTTATTTGTATGATTTCCAAAATCTGTCTACAGCAGAGATTTCCGGAGCTCTTCCCCGCTCTTTGCGGACAGATATGCCGGTGCGATATCAAATACCGTCTTGCAGCCTGTCTGGCCTTCCTGGGCCATGCGGTAAGCTGCTCTTGCATAAGCCACCAGCACGCTTGTGGTAAATTCCGGATTGGAATCGAGCTTTAAGCTGTACTCGATGATGTGATTGTTCTCAAGATCCCAACCGGTCTTTCCGGAGCGGAGTACAAATCCGCCGTGCGGCATTGCGCTGTGCTCTGCCAGCAGTTCCTCTTCACTGATGAAATGTACGGTGGTGTCATACTCATCAAAGTAGTTCGGCATGGTCTTGATCGCTTCTTCGATCGCTGCCTTGTCAGCGCCTTCTTCCGCTACTACAAAGCACTCTCTGGTGTGCTTCTGGCGTGTGGTCAGCTCCGGATTCTGTCCGGAACGTGCGGCATCAAGTGCCTCCGGCACCGGAATGGTATACTGCTTGCCGTTCTTGACACCCGGGATCCGACGGATTGCATCTGAGTGTCCCTGGCTGACGCCTTTGCCCCAGAATGTGTAATCTTTTCCGTTCGGAAGGATTGCATTTGCATACATACGGTTCAGCGAGAACAGGCCCGGATCCCAGCCGACAGAAATGATGCCGACATGACCGCTTGCCTTCGCTGCTGCATCGACTGCAGCAAAATGCTCCGGGATCTTTGCATGGGTATCAAAGCTGTCAATGACATTGAATAATTCTACAAACTTTGGTGTCTGCACCGGAAGATCTGTTGCGCTTCCGCCGCAGATGATCAGTACATCAATTTTATCTTTCCAGTCTGCTGCATCTTCTGCGCGGCAGACTGCTACACCTTCTGTCAGGATCTTTACTGTTTCCGGATCTCTTCTGGTAAAAACTGCCACGAGCTCCAGATCGTCGTTCTGGCGGATCGCGCATTCCACACCGCGTCCAAGATTTCCATAACCTGCAATTCCGATTTTGATACTCATAAAATAACTACTCCTTTTGATACTTTTCGATTTGGTTCCTGTTACGCTTCCGGTATCTGTACCGGACCGTTTTCTGCTATATAATGATACTTCCCATCTTCGCCTAATGCAACCTCCAGATTGCACTGTACGTTCTGTGCCGGATCCGGATGGTTTTTCCAAAGCTCGTATAATTTCGGCAAGAAGATCGGCCACTGGCTCGCCTCATAATCCTCATGATCGGTCGCCCAGTTCGGAACGATCTTCACATTCGGATCTTCCTGGATCATCTTCAGTACAAATCCCGGCGGCATGGAAGCTTTTGTATTCGAAACCGTTGCCGTGATGTGAACAAGGCCGCCAGGTACATCCTCCCATTCATGGATTGTGGAATCCACAAATTCACCTATGTCATTGAAGACGCCTTCGCAAAGCACATGCTTTAAGGCAGTTTTGCACGGATAAAATTCATCCAGGTGAAGGCGATGGATCTGCACACCCTCTCCGCCAAACACCGGCAGACCTTTTGCTGTGGTCTCCGCGATCATATGTACGGAATCCTCAAAACCGTATTCCACAGGCGATTTCACCCAGTTAAAACGCTTGTGGGATCCCGGTGCCCAAAGATAATATCCCTTTTCCATATTTGCCCAGAACCAGTCCATCATCTCTGATGTCACGCCCGGCAGAAAATGCTGCTTCTGTGACGGAAGTGCATATCCTTTTGCGATTGCCTCATCCGTCAGTTCAAGCGGTGGCAGCAGCGGATCCGGCTTTGCCGGCGGATCAAACGGCATCAGATCGGTATAGATATTCTTCTGAAACGGAATATACGTCTGTCCTGCACTTGCAATGTAATCTGTCTTGTTCTCCATAAGTCCCTCCTCTTTGTCTGTATGCTCATCCTCTATTGTAACAGAAAAACCCGGATTCTCTTTGGCTGCATCCATAAAAACGGACACCAGCCCCCGGATGATCTTTTCCATTCCTTCGTTTTCCATTGCGGCGCGTACACCACAAAGCAAAATCCCGGTTTTCCCACTCCAGTCAGTCAGCACATCATAGAGTGCGTCAAGATTTCGCCCGTAATAGTCCGGCAGCGGAAGCACCTGCTCAAGCAGATCATGAAGCGCCTCCCTGCTTTTGATTTCTTTTAGATCAATTCTGTATTCCGTCATTTTTCTCCTGCTTTCACAGCCTCCATTACGTGAGAACGATCATCACCTC
>JAFUBZ010000018.1 GCA_017459945.1 Eubacterium sp. | reverse complement strand
ATAGATCGGATACGGCATGAAGGAGCAGTATTTTTCGATTACTTCACGCAGACGGTATTCATTGGAGAACTCCAGACAGTCTTCGTTTAAGAACAGTGTGATCGTCGTTCCGATCGCATCACGGCTGCCCTCATCCATTGCATATTCTGTACCGCCGTCGCATTCCCAGTGAACTGCCGTCGCACCATCCTGCCAGGACAGTGTATCGATGTGTACTTCGTCTGATACCATAAATGCAGAATAAAAACCAAGTCCGAAATGACCGATGATCTGGTCTTCGTTTGACTTGTCTTTATATTTTTCAAGGAAATCCGTTGCACCGGAAAATGCAATCTGATTGATGTACTCTTCCACTTCCTCTGCGGTCATGCCAAGGCCGTTATCTGTGATCGATAAGGTCTTGTTCTCTGCAGAAAATTCAATATTGATCTTCGGCTCATAATCATCCGGAAGATCATACTCTCCCATGATATCAAGCTTTTTCAGCTTCGTGATGGCGTCGCAGCCGTTTGAGATCAGCTCACGAAGGAAAATATCATGATCGGAATAAAGCCATTTTTTGATAATCGGAAATATGTTTTCGCTGTCGATTGACAGACTTCCCTGTTTCATGCTCATCGTATTACCTCCATCAATTAAAAAATCAAACGATCCCGTATGGATCAAACAATACGGAATCGGTTTTTCCTGACAACTAATATAGAACACAAAAAGGCAAAAGTCAATAAAAAATTAGCACTCATTTTAACTGAGTGCTAATAAATATTATCTGGTTTTGTAATTGCCGAGAATACGGAACCGGATTGCCTCCTGGGATAGGCCGCGTACTGCATTCTGAATGGCAGGATCATTGATGTTTCCGGAAACATCTACGAAGAAACGGTAATCGAGCGGATCGGTGCTGATCACGACAGAACCGATTCTGTTTAAGTTCAGGTTATTATATGTGATATGCGACAGCAGATGATACAAGGAGCCGCAGGTATCCGGTGCTTCAAAGCACATGCTTAACGTGTTGGCATCTTCTACGACGATCCGTTTTTCGCTGATCAGAAGGCAGCGTCTGGTCTCATCTCCTTCCATTTCGTAAGAACGGATGATCGTCAGATCGTGGTTTGCAATCTCGTTATAATAGCCAAGCACATTGCCGTAATACCATTCCATGCCGACTTCCAGGAATCCGACAATGTCGGGATCCTGTTTGATCCGTTCAGCCATCTCTGAAAAGCTCTCACATACGATGACCGTTACATCCGCAGGAATATGTGCGGATACTGCTTCCGCTGAGGATAAAACGGCTGCTTTTGTCGCGGAGACATCATCTACTGTGATAATAAATCCTGTTTCGGCAGTGATACCATGCTCTGTCAGAAGCTGATATTGCTTCTTTCTGCTCATGGTCATGATGTGTTCAAACAGTTCGTGTACACCCTGCCTTGTAAATTCCGAATGCGCCATATTTTCAACGGAAGAAAGCTTCTGCATTTCTCTTTCCGCATCAAACACCTGTTTCCCGGTTGATATTTTATAATCCGCCACCTGCGTCGTCAGTTCCATTCGCTTTTCATACAGATCGACGATCTGACGATCGATCGCATCGATGTCTTTTCGGATTTCAGATAACTCTTTCATAAAAAACCTCAGATTATACTTCTACTACCAGATATCTTCCGTCAGAAAGCGGGAATATTTCAGGCATTTCTGAAATATCAAGATCTGCCGTATCGAGTCCCACCTCACGAAGATATCCTTTCACATCTTTCTGATCTTTACAGACAACTGCCATGCACATGTCCAGAAAATCATCTGCTTCTTCGAGTGTTTCAGCGACCTTTTCCGGGTAAAGCTGCAGCTGCTTTTCTAAAAATGTTTCCAAACAGAGTTTATCATAATTGTATTCCATCTCAGATCTCCTTTAATACATGATACAGTCTCGCGATCGGCAGACCGACAACATTATTATAATCCCCATGGATCTCTTTGACAAATCTGCCGCCAATGCCCTGAATGCCGTATGCGCCTGCCTTATCCATCGGTTCCCCGGTCTGGATGTATTCAGTGATCTCCTGTTTGGTCATCGGGTAAAATGTGACATCTGTTTTTTCGCAAAACTGAACTTCCCATTCCGCAGAGATCAGCGCAACACCGGTATAGACCTGGTGTGTCGAACCGGACAATGACATCAACATGGCGTATGCATCGGCTTCATCTGCCGGCTTTCCGAGAATGCGGCCGTCTTTGACAACGATCGTATCCGCGCCAATGATCAGTGTCGAATTATCGGAAAGGTCTTCTTTGATATGCCGTTTTCTGATTTCATCTGCTTTTGCATAGGCAAGCCGCTTGACGATCTCTTCCGGCGGGATGTGATCCTGTATTTTTTCTTCTCCCTGTGCCGGTTCCACAGTAAAGGTCAGACCAAGCTGTGTCAGGAGTTCATATCGCCTTGGTGATGCACTTGCCAAAATGATTTTTTTGCTGTTCATAATGATTGTCTCCAGTGTTATAGCAATATTGCTTCATTCAGCCAGAAGGAATAGATCCAGGTCTCTTTTACTGTAAGATCCGGGAATCTGCGGTTTAGTGCTTCCCGGTACAGCTCCAGCTGTACTTTGTAGCGGCTGACAAGCTCTTTGGCTTGTGTGACCCGGTCTGTCTTATAATCCAACAGAACGATCCCGTCTTCTTCCGTCCAGAAAACATCTATGATACCCTGCGTCAGCACTTCTTCGCTCTCATCCGGGGTATCAGGGTCCGCATCCGCCCAGATGCGTTCTGCAGGAAGTGACATAACAAACGGCTGTTCCAAAAACAGACTGTTGGTTCCTGCAGCGATCCGCATTCTGTCTGCCAGATCTGATTCCGAAAAGATCCGGATCCTCTTTTCTGAGAGAAGCTTTAAGGTCTGCGGGTCGAATTTGCTGTTGTTTTGTAAAAAGCGAAGCCGTTCATGAATATACTCTCCCCGACCGGCTTTTTCTTTTGGAAGCTTTGCAAAATCGAGGTTTTGTAAAAAGTAATGCATGGCCGTACCGTATCGGGAGCCGTCCGGTTTTTCCTCCTCCTGCATAAAAGCAGGGACATATGGATGCAAAACGGGTTCTTCGAAAACAGCTGTCTCCGGCGCGATATCCATTTGCCTGCGGTTCTCTTCGTATGCCCGATGCTTGATCTCTGAAACAGTGACCTTCTGCTGACGGCCGGTGGTATCCGGATGGGGATAGCGCCAGGAAAATGCCTGGTCAATATCTTTGATCAGATCTTCATTCGCCTGATAGGACGCGAGGTACAGTGCGTTTTGATCCGCACGCAGTGCTTTTGCCTGATGATCAGATAACTGCTCCAGATCTTCGTCACAAAGCAGGGAGATCTTTGCTGCATCTCCTATGCGGTTAGCACTCAGGATCCAGTCAAGATAGGAACCGGCCTGATAGCGCTTCGAGAAATCCGGCGGACCGGCCTTTCCTGCCTGAACAGCCGCTTCGTATGCATCCGCTTTATAGCTGCCGGTGATGATCAGTTTTTTCTCTGCACGTGTCATCGCAACATACAGGACCCGGAGCTCTTCACCGCGGTTTTCCTTTAATATGTATTCGGAAAGTGCGCGCCTGAGCAGCGTGTCTTTTTTATAATGTGCTCTGCGGTTGATGTCGCGCAGACCACAGCCAAAATCCGGATGGATCACAAGCGTTTTGTGCCGGTCACGGTCATTAAAGCTTTTTCCGGCTCCTGTAAGAAAAACGACGGGGAATTCGAGTCCCTTACTTTTATGGATGCTCATAAAGCGTACCGCATTGATCTGTTCTCCCGGGATTTCTGCCTCGCCGAAGTCGACCTCATATTTTTTGAGCCGTTCGATATAACGGTTGAAATGTAAAAGGCCCTGATAGCTGGTTTTCGAAAATGCGATGGCTTTTTCCATCAGCATGTCCAGATTTGCCTTTCTCTGCTTCCCGGCGGGAAGCGCACTGATCTCGTGAACAAATTCCGTGTTCAGATAAATGTCTTCGAGCAGTCTGTAGATCGGCATGTCGCGCATTTTCTTTCGATATGCGGACAACATGGACAAAAATGAGGTGATCTTTTCAGCAAGGACCGGATCGTCACCGGTGTAAGTATGGACTGCCGCAGCAAACATGCCATCCGGACTTGCGATCCGGATCTTTGCAAGCTCCTCAGAGGTGAAGTGTCCGAACGGAGACTTCATGGCTGCTGCAAGCGGAATATCCTGCATCGGATGGTCGATCACCTGTAAGAGGGCGAGTACCTGCTGTACTTCTCTTGCCGAAAAATATCCTGTTTTGGTTTCGATCAGAAGCGGGATGCCTGCATCATGAAATACATTCTGATAGACTTCGGAAACAGAGGAAGGCGCTCTTGTCAGAATCACAATATCGCCATAGGTCAGTTCCGGAATCTCAGAATCCGCCACCATTTTTTTGATGCGGGAAGCGATCATGCAGGCTTCCTTTTCTGCCTGTCTGGCAGCAGTCTCCGTAGAGTCCAGCAGGATGATTTCCGGTGTATAGTCCCCCAAAGGATCCGGCGCATCATCACGTCCGTGGTAAAGCGCTGCGTCATCGTCATATTCGACATTTCCGATATCGGCATGCATGATGTTTTTAAATACCTGATTGGAAAAATCGAGGATCTCATGACGGCTTCTAAAGTTCTGGTGCAGATCGATCCGCTCTCTTTTTGTCTGCTGATCCCCGCCGCCATAGGTCTGATATTTTTCCAGAAACAGTTCCGGTCTGGCCAGGCGGAACCGGTAGATGCTTTGTTTGATGTCGCCGACCATAAAGCGGTTATAGATCCCGTCTTCTTCACCGGATACGGCAGACAATAACGCTTCCTGTAAAAAGTTGCTGTCCTGATACTCATCGATCATGACTTCTGCAAACTTATTGCGATATTCAAGCGCTGTCTCGGTCGGTTTGTGTGTAATAGGATCGATCAGGATCCGGAGGGCGAAATGCTCGATGTCCGAAAAGTCTACGATGTGCTGTGTGCGTTTCTGTTCGGAAAAAGCAGATGCAAAGGCCAGGGTCAGATCACACAGGACCTGATACATTTCGGATGTAGCACGGATGCCCTCGATCTGTTCGGTGACAGGAATGGGGAAAAATTCCTTTTTCCAGTTCACGGTCAGATTTTTTAATGCGTCGCGCCGATCGGATACATAGTCTTTTTTCTGTACATCACCTTCAAAATTACGGATCGATTTCCTCTTGACAAAGGTATGGCCGGAAAGAAGGTCATACCATGCAGAATACGTTTTAGCTTCTGCCAATGCCCGGTAAAATGCCAGATCATCCCGCAATGCTTCTTCATAAGCAGCAGGTCCGTCCGCATCCTGACACAGAGCGATCAGATGGCAGGCCTCTTTGGCGCTTTCCCCGGCCTGTTGCGCCAGATCCGTCAGCAGTTTTTGAAACCATTGCTTTGCCAAAAGATCCGCTTCGTTTGAAATATAATAAACAGAACGCGTCTCATCAAGCCATTCTTCGGGCCAGGGATTGCTTCGCGCCTGGTCAAACAGTGCAAGCACCATTTCCTTGATCGCATCATCGTTTTTGCCGGAAGAATAGTTTTCGGAAAAACGAAGGAATGCGTCATCCTGCTCTTCGTAAAAGTGGTCAATGACTTTGGTAAACACCTCTTCCTTCATCAGGTGCAGTTCGCCGGGATCAGCTACACGAAAGTCCGGCTCCAGTCCAATGATGTGGAAGTGATTCCGGATCAGCTGCAGACAAAAGCTGTCGATCGTCGTGATCTGTGCATTATGGATCAGGGCTGACTGTCGCTGCAGATGCGTGTTTTGGGGATCCTTTTTTAACGCTTCTTCAATCGATTTTGTGATACGCTCCCGCATACCGGCAGCAGCCGCATTGGTAAAGGTGACGACCAAAAGCCTGTCTATGTCGACAGGCGATACAGGATCCATGATCTTAGAGAGGATCCGTGCGACCAGGACAGCTGTCTTGCCGGAACCGGCAGCAGCAGATACGAGCAGACTTTTCCCTCTCGAATCGATCACGTTCTGTTGTTCTTTTGTCCAGGTGACTGCCATGTGCTACTCCTATCCTATATCAGGCTTCTCTTCTCCATATGCTTCTTTAAGTCTGGCCCAGATCTCAGGCTCCTCTATGCTTTCCAGTTCGTTCTTATGATAACCCGGAATCCGCAGATCAAATCCGCAGATTTCGTGATACCTGCAATATTCACAGCCGTTTTTGGTTTTCAGCACATACGGAACCGGTTCGATCTCACCGGATAAGATCCGGTTTGCTGTTTCCTGGCAATGCTTCATTGCATGCGCTCGTAAAAGGGCAAATCCTTCTTCATCCGTAACCCTGGCATTGGATGCAAAATCGCCGTCTTTTTTCAATGAGACAGGAATGATCTTCGACTGCTTTTCAAAGCCGGAATCCATATTCCGATAGACTTCCTTTGCGGAATTAACCAGACCATTTAACCGGTACGCCGCAAAGAGCGCGTCCTCTTTGGATTCATCTTTTTTCAGATTCGAAAGATCGATCACGGGATCGTCCAGATGGTAATAAAACATACCGCCCGGTAAAATGGTTTTCCCGGAATCCGCATAACTTTTCGTGACCGCTTCCAGATACAGGACAAGCTGCAGGGAAAGTCCATGGTAGAATTCCGGAAGCTTAAATTCTGTCACACCTGATTTATAATCAATGACACGGATCCAGGTCTTATCATCGTTTTGGAACAGGTCGCAGCGATCGATCCGCCCGTTCAGAATGAGATGATCATACCGGAGACGGAAGCCCGTTTCGTAATCTGCTGGCAGGAAGGAACCTGCCCGGATCTGCCTGATCAAGGCATCCGTACTGTTTGAAAGCGTCTGCCTGATCACATCAAGCCGATGCATGCTGGTGGCATTATCATAAAAGACGGATTCAGACTGTCCAAGCTCTGACTCCAATATGCTTTCTGCCAGATAGGTCTCCCATTCTTGTCGTTCAATCTGCATCCAGCCGCTGCCGGCATCCACCTTTTTTGAAAAGCGTGCCAGGACATCGTGCATAAACGACCCAAGATCCACCGGCGTAACCTGAAATGTTTCCCTCTCTGACAAACGCAGACCGTAATCTAAGAAGTGCTGATACGGGCAGCGGATAAAGTTTTCCAGGCGTGATACGGAATTGGATAATGTTGTTCCGTATAACAACTGTGCAGTATCAGCAGGCAGGGTTTCTGCTTTTGCACCGGCAAACCGGATATCCAGATATGCCCGGATCCGTTCCTTTTCGGTTTCGTCTTTGGAAAACCAGTGGTGCAATGCATTCCAGACTAAAGAGCCGTTCTCTTTTGCCGCATCGTTTAAACCGCTAAGCCAGGTATTGATCCCGCAGGCTTTTGTAAACGGGATTCTCTCTGTTACATCCGTAAAGGGCTCGATCGTAAGATCTGGAAACAGCTCGGTAAGCAGGGCTACAAAGTAGGAAGGATGGATCGCCTTGCCGTCTGCATCCAGTCTTGCATAGGTCAGAAACAGATTGTCTGAAGGTTTGGTTAAGTTCCAGTACAGATAAAAGCGCTGCAAAAAGACATCTTCCCTCGCAGTGGGGGAAAGTCTCAACCCCATGCCGGAAAGCTGTTCTCTGTCGTATTGTGAAAGCATACCGCCTTTGTTTGTGTTCTGTGGAATGATTCCGTCATTCAGACCAAGGAAAAACAGGTATCTGACACCGTCCAGTCTGGTCCGTTCGATATCACCAAGAACCACGCAGTCACTTGAAGGCGGTAAGATACCGATCTTGATGCCGGCGATACCCGAATCGAGGATCTCAGCATACTCTCTCGCATCCATCTTCTCTTCGCCTAAGATGGTGACATATTTGTCGAGAAGATCCATGATCGCAGGCCAGATCTGATCATATATCGAAGCGTCGTCCGCACGTTTTTCTAAAAGAAGTGCTTCCTGCATGGAAGCCAGTGCCTCTTCTGCCCGGATCTCCGTCAGAAACCGGTATGTTTCAGCGCAGATTTCCCGGACCGTGGATGGTCCGTTATCGAACAGTTGACAGACTGGCAGGATCAGAGCCAGAATCCGTTTTCTGATATCGTTAAGAAGCAGCATCTGTGCTGCCATTTTTTCCTGTCCTACATCGCCCGTTTTACGCGCAATTTCACGCATCTGTCTGGTTGGCGTACGGAATGCGGTATCGAACCGTTTCCGGCCGCGTATTCCCCTGGCAATGCAATAGGTTTCAAGCAGGTCGACCTCTTCGTCAGAAAAAGGCATCAGCCCTGTCTTTAAAAGACGAAGTACGCTCTCAACGGAAAAGTCGGAATAAATGATCTCAAAAAGTGCGCGGATCGCTTCTGTGAGAGGATGATAGGTGATGTCGCGTTTCCGATCTGAAAAGTAGGGAATGCCATATGTGTTCATCAGACCTTTGGCGTAATGATCATATGTTTCTGCGTTTGCGCTTACGATCGCAAAGTCCCGGTATCTGCAGCCATCCTTTCGCACCATCTCTGCGATGCGGTAAATGGCATATTCAAGCTCTTCCTTCGGGTTGGCGCAGGACGTAATGTGGATCTCATCCTGTATGCCCGAAAAAGCCTTCGCGGATGGACGGAACAGATTTCTTTCCAGGTGTTGAAATGCCGGTTTTCCCGCAAAACGGGCATGGATGCCCTGCCCGGCCGCGATCGGTTCATTGACAGTGATCTGATTCTGATCGGCGAGCCGGAGCAGATTCCAGATCATCCGTTTACTCATATAAAAGAGCTGTTCCAATGCAAAGTCTTTTACCGTTGGCTTTGTACTGACGGATTCTGCCGCATCAAGTGTGACAGTAAAATACAGATCGGCTGAGACTGCCATCAGTGCATCGATCAGCTTTTCCTGGACCGGTGTAAAACCGGTAAATCCGTCAAAGGCAAAGACCGCGTTTTGCAGCATGGGGATCTCCTGCACATACGAGGCCAGTACATCCGGGAGCTGTTCTGCGACCAGCAGCGAGTCCTGAAAACGGTCTTCCATGCCGCGATACATGATCAGAATATCGGATAACTTATGATGTAAGCTGCTATCCGGTGAGAGGTCGGAAAGGATCGTTTCAAGATCCTGCGGGCTGACAGCATACTGCATCAGTTCAGACAGCATGGACTTTACTTCTTCCACATAGCCGAATTTTTTGATGTTGGCACGCAGGTAGGTCAGCTCGTCCGTATGATCGCCTGCGATCTTTCTGAGCATCAGATTCTTGCCGTTGTCCTCAAGAACATTTGGTCGGATGCCGATCTCTTCAAAAGAACGAAAAGCAAGGCGTTCAAAACTGACCACATCAATATTTGTTATGACATGGCCGTTTGAACGCCTTACCATCTTTTTTTGTGTTTCCAGAGTAAACTGCTCGGGGACGATCAGAAAGATCCTTTGAAACGGATCTTTCTTCGCGTGCGTGGTCAGCTTTTGATAGAGGATCTCAGACTTTCCGCATCCGGGATTGCCGTAGATGAATTGAAGTGCCATACTCCTTTAGCTTGCCTCCGCCATTTGCGCGAGTTTTGCTGCCTGGTCTGCAGCGATCAGGCTGTCAAGAATCTCCTGAATATCGCCGTTCATGATGGATTCCAGACGATATAATGTCAGCTTGATCCGGTGATCTGTCACACGTCCCTGCGGGAAGTTATAGGTCCGGATCTTTTCAGAACGGTCACCGGTACCGATCTGGCTTCTTCTGGCATCCGCTTCTGCGTCATGTGCCTTCTGCATTTCCAGATCATAAAGCTTTGCGCGGAGTACCTTTAATGCCTTATCCTTGTTTTTTAACTGTGATTTTTCATCCTGACAGGAAATGACGATTCCTGTTGGAATATGTGTCAGACGAACCGCGGAGTCGGTCGTATTGACACACTGACCGCCGTTACCCGAAGCACGGAACACATCGAATTTGCAGTCGTTCAAATCGACTTCGACATCCACATCTTCTGCTTCCGGCATGATGGCAACCGTGCAGGTAGATGTGTGGATCCGGCCGCCGGATTCTGTTTCCGGAACACGCTGCACACGATGTACACCGCTCTCGTATTTTAATACGGAATATGCGCCCTGCCCGCTGACCATGAAGCTGACATACTTCATGCCGCCGATGCCGATCTCTTCGACATCCATCGTCTCAACCTTCCACCGTCTGGATTCAGCGTAGTGGACATACATCCTGTAGATCTCGGCAGCAAACAAAGCAGCCTCATCTCCGCCTGCGCCGGCGCGGATCTCAACGATGACGTTTTTATCATCATTCGGATCTTTGGGAAGAAGCAGGATCTTAAGCTCTGTCTCAAGCTCTTCAATGCGGGATTTTGCTTCGTTCAGCTCTTCTTTTAAGAGCTCCCGCATCTCTTCATCCTTTTCTTCCTGAAGCATTTCCAGGCTGTCAGAGACGGTTTCCTGACAGGTCTTGTATTCCTTGTAGGCTTCAACGATCGGTGCCAGATTGCTCTGCTCTTTCATCAGCTTCTGGAAGCGTGCCGGATCGTTTGCGACATCCGGTTCGCTGAGCAGAAGCAATATCTCCTCAAATCGATGTAATATATCTTCAAGACGGTCAAACATAAGTTACACTCTCCTTCCTGTAACAATACGGTCCAGACCATTTAAGTCTTTGATGATCTGTATGTCTGTATAGTCATTTTCATTCAGCAGTTTACTGACAGCTGCTGCCTGTCCGGCGCCGATCTCCATCATTAAAAGGCCGTTGGCTTTTAGATGTTCGGGTGCATTTGTGACGATCTTCCGGTAAAAATCCAGTCCGTCGGTTCCGCCGTATAAGGCAAGATGTGGATCATGCTCTTTTACTTCGGGCATCAGCGTCTCCATTTCCGCAAGACTGATATAGGGCGGGTTGGAGACGATCAGATCATACCGGTTATGGATCTGTTCAAACAGATCGCTTTGGATAAATGTCACCGCGGTGTGATGACGCAGTGCATTCGCTTTTGCGATTTCCAGGGCATCCGGTGAAATGTCCGATGCATCGGTATTTATACCGGGACATAGATCTGTAAGGGTCACGGCGATACATCCGGATCCCGTGCACAGATCCAATACAGACATGCCTGCCTGCAAATGCTTCAGTGCATGTTCCACCAAAAGCTCTGTCTCCGGGCGTGGAATCAGCACGTTTTCGTTGACTGTAAACTCCAGCCCGTAAAAGTATGCTTTTCCAAGAATATGCTGCAACGGAATGTGCTGACAGCGTCTGTCGATCTTTGTGTCAAACAGGACCGCTTCCTCTTCCGGCATCGGCTCTGTTTTTTTTAACAGAAAATCCCCTAAAGAAAGTCCCAGCTGGTCACAAAGGAGCGCTCTGCTCTCCCATTCGGCGTTTTCAATCTCATGCTCCATCAGGCGTTTTGCGCCTGCCTGACAGGTTTCCCAAATTGTACACATAGTTTTATTAATAGCAGGTCGTCTGACAGGAATCTGACGGTTCCTGCTGTCTGTACTCTTCTACATAAGAACGCCAGTCAAATACAGCCTCGACCGATGCGATCCCGACTTCGATCATCTCATCATCTGGTTCCTTGGTCGTCATATGCTGCAGCGCAAGGCCGGGCTTGCTGATCGCATTGATCAGCGCATTATCATATTTTCCGGCCAGACGCAGGACTTCATAGGAAATCCCGGCGATGACCGGTACCAGGATCAGACGGATCACGATCCGCATGGTATGGGAATCCACACGGATGAATAAAAACAGAATGATGCTTAAGATCACAACAAACATCAGAAAGCTGGTCCCGCAGCGCTTGTGTTCTTTGGAACT
>JAFUBZ010000017.1 GCA_017459945.1 Eubacterium sp. | reverse complement strand
CCCCCTCAGAAATCTTGTAACCTTGCAGAAACACTAATGCTCTCTCTACGTAAAAACGATGCTACAGCAATCTGTTGTGACGCATGCGTTTGACAAGTGGCATAGTTCTGCAAAGTTTGATTTTCTTTAGCGACGAGCAGATAGCTTATCAGAAATACCTTGCGAAGGAGACTTGAAAACAAACTTTGTAGAATAGGGCACTTGGAAACTTATGCGTCAAAAACTTATGCTCTTTAAGAATTTCTTTATCAGTCAAACATACTTTCATCGAACTTTATTCACAGTTCGTTCACACTCGTTCTTTAAGATACCTGTCATAGCGATCATGTTTTTACAGGAGGTATCACATGCATTTCAAAAAGTACTTGGCAATCATTCTAACCGCAGCAGTTCTCGGAACAGGTGTCATGGCAGGCTGCTCTACGAACACTTCTCAGGTCAGTGTTGAAAGTGAAGCGCAAACAGGCTCTGCGATCATCAGCTCTACATTCATGGGAACTGTCACAGCAGTTGATGGAAATACAGTAACTTTATCACTCGAGGAGGAGGGCAGCGCCGACGGGGCTGGTTCTGCAGCTCCGGGCGAAAACGGCGACGAGATGGGTACACCGCCCGAAAAGCCTGAAGGTGCACCCGACGGCACTTCAGATAGCGGGCAGACAGGCGGCATGCCTGACGGCAATGCACCACAGCAGTCCACAAATGAAATTACCGTCAACGAAGACGGCACGATCACAGACGGACAGGCACTTCTGATCGATGACACAACAGTTGTTTTGACAATTGCAGATGAGTCCGTAGTTGCAGAAGATGTTGATCTGGCAGAAGGCAGCGCGCTTACTGTCACTGTCGATGACAATGGCTCGATCACATCCATCACAGCCGGCATGCAAGGCAGTCCGGGCCAGGGCGGACCGGGCGGTGGAACATCTGCCGCTGATATCAGCTACTCAGCTGCCACAGAGTTCACTTCCGATGCAAACGAGTCCGGAAAGACCTACGCTTCTACAGGCACAGATGAAGAAGCCGTCCTTGTAACAGAAGGCGCAAATGTCACTCTTTCCGATTCGACAATTACAAGAGATTCTGACGACAGTTCCGGTGGCGACAATGCAAGTTTCTATGGTGTCGGTGCGGCAGCTCTGGTCACAGACGGCACATTAACGATTGATGAAGCCGATATCACGACAGATGCCGCAGGCGGTGCCGGTGTGTTTGCCTATGGCGATGGTACGGCTTACGTTAACAACGCTGTTGTCAGAACCTCGCAGAATACTTCCGGCGGTCTTCATGCCGCAGGCGGCGGGACACTTTATGCCTGGGACTGTGATGTTGAGACCGACGGCGGTTCTGCGGCAGCGATCCGAAGCGACCGCGGTGGCGGAACGATGGTAATCGACGGCGGCACCTATACCTCAAACGGTTCCGGCTCCCCGGCTGTCTACTGCACCGCTGACATTACAGTAAATGATGCCGACTTAAATGCAACCGGCGCAGAAGGCATCTGCATCGAAGGTCTGAATACGCTTCGTCTGTACGACACAGACCTCACCTGCAACATGCCGGATGACTCCCAGAATGATATCACATGGAGCGTGATCCTTTATCAGAGCATGTCAGGCGATTCTGAAGAAGGCAACAGCACCTTCTCCATGCAAGGCGGAAGCATTACATCAGAAAACGGCGGTCTCTTCTACTCCACCAATACGGAATCCACGTTCTATCTGAATGATGTAGACATTCAGATGGCAGAAGACGATGCATTCTTCCTTCAGGTAACAGGAAACTCGAACCAGCGCGGATGGGGAAGCACAGGATCCAACGGCGCAGATACCAGCTTTACCGCAGACGCACAGACAATGGAAGGCGATGTGATCTATGATAGTATTAGCAACCTTGATTTTTATATGGAGAATGGCAGCACGCTTACCGGAGCGTTCGTAGATGATGAAACATGGGCCGGCGACGGCGGCAGCGGTGAGTGCAATGTCTATATCAGCAGCGATTCCACCTGGATCGTCACCGGAGACAGCACGGTTACAAACCTTTATAACGAAGGAACCATCAAGGATGCAAGCGGCAATACTGTAACGATCAAGGATACCGACGGAAACGTGCTTGTAAAAGGCACTTCCTCTTATACCATTACAGTAAAATACTACGATACCTCCGCTGACTTCTCCGGCGCATCAGAAGCCAGCGCCTATGAAGCAGTTGATTCCCCGTTCGAATCATAAAAGTGTTCATGAAACAACATACAATCTTCATAGAACAGCAAAAAATCTGAAAACGATGCGTTTCAAATATAAAATCCCTGTCTGGAAAAACAATTCCGAACAGGGATTCTTTTTTCACATAATCGTTCACAGGCGAAAACTATTATCTGCCTAAAAACTTACTTACTGTCATGCGGCATATATTTGTACATCACCATTGCCGTACGGTTGATCGGCATCGTCTGCAGCATGATGCGTCCCGGCCCTTTTACGATCGTATTGAACAGCCCTTCTCCGCCAAACACCACATTCTTCGCACCTTTTACCATCTGAACCTCGATGGAGCAGGTATCATCCATCATAACAAGATGTCCGGTATCAACGATCTTGCAATCGCCTGCTTCCAGATAATACTCTTTCACAGAACCATCGATTTCGATCAGCACGGTACCGTTTCCATCGAACTTCTCCATGATGAAGCCTTCTCCGCCAAACAGGCCCGCACCCAGTTTTTTCTGAAAAAAGACTGACATCTCCACGCCTTCATCACAGCAAAGGAAGCTGTGCTTCTGTGCAATGATTCCTTTGCCCGGCGTGATTTCAAATCCGCGGATATCACCCGGAAAACTGGAAGCAAAACAGATCTCTCCGTCTTTCATCGCCGTATAGCGATTACGAAACATGTTCTCGCCGGAAAACGCCCGGCCAAGCATCTTTCCGACACCGCCGCCTTTCGTCTCCATCTGAATCTCGTCGTCCATCCAGGACATACCGCCTTTTTCACACCAGATCGACTCTCCTGCCTTCATGTGTACAAGAGCCGCCGGTAATGTACCGCCAAATACTTCGTAATTCATATCTGTCTCCTTCCCTGTATCTTCCTGCCATATTATGACATGAACATTTTCATCGTTTTCATTATACCATATATTATAAAAAAGCTTCTCTGAAAATTGACATTTCAGAGAAGCTCCTGATTCGTTTTTCTTTTAGGCCATCAGCTGAGAGAATGATTTTTTTATGCCTCTTCTTCCGACGTTTCAACAATCGAAATCCCAAGCTCTGCCAACTGTGCGGGATCTACGCCATTCGGTGCTTCGCACATCAGATCGGATGCATCCTTTACCTTCGGGAATGCGATGACATCACGGATGGATTCCGCATGTACCATATGCATGACCATACGGTCAAGACCGTAAGCCAGTCCTGCATGTGGCGGAACACCATACTGGAATGCCCGGAGCAGGAAACCGAACTGCTCCCATGCACGCTCTTTTGTAAAGCCGAGCACTTCGAACATTTTTTCCTGAATATCGTTCTGATGGATTCTGACGCTGCCGCCTCCAAGCTCAGTACCGTTCAATACGATATCATACGCTTTTGCGCGGACGCTGCCCGGATCGGAATCCACATTCGGCCAATCCTCTTCCATCGGCATCGTGAACGGATGGTGCATCGCCAGGTAACGGCCCTCTTCATCCGACCACTCAAGCAGCGGGAAGTCTGTCACCCAGAGGAACTCATAACGATCCGGATCTAAGAGATCGAGTTCCTTTGCCATATGCAGACGGAGTGCGCCGAGCACATCCCAAACCACTTTGTTCTTATCTGCCGCAAACAACAGAAGATCTCCTGTCTTTGCACCAAGTGCTTCGATGAGCTTTTGCATTTCCTCTTCCGTCATGAATTTTGCAAAGGAGGATTTGATCTCACCGTCTGATTTTAACTGAATATAAGCCAGGCCCTTTGCGCCATAGCCTTTTGCAAAATCAACCAGCTTGTCGACCTGCTTGCGTCCCATGTCACCTTTGCCCGGCACACAGATCGCACGGACGGAACCGCCGTTTTCAAGTGCACCTGTAAACACGCCGAATCCACAGTCTTTTACGATTTCGGAAACGTCACAAAGCTCCATGCCAAAACGGACATCCGGCTTATCGGAACCGAAACGGTCCATCGCCTCCTGCCACGGCATACGTGTGAACGGAATGGATACTTCCACACCGATCGCCTCACGGAACACGTACTGGATCAGACGCTCATTGACATCGATCACATCATCCACATCGACAAACGCAAGCTCCATATCGGCCTGTGTAAACTCCGGCTGACGGTCTGCACGCAGGTCCTCGTCACGGAAGCATTTCGTGATCTGGAAATAACGGTCATACCCGGATACCATTAAGAGCTGCTTGAAAAGCTGCGGAGACTGCGGGAGCGCATAAAAGCTTCCCGGATGCACACGGCTCGGCACGAGATAGTCACGCGCACCTTCTGGTGTTGACTTTGTCAGCATCGGCGTTTCGATCTCAATGAATCCTTCCTTTGCCATGAACTCACGCATCAGATATGCCACTTTGCTGCGCAGCATCAGGTTCCGCTGGATATCCGGACGGCGCAGGTCAAGATAACGGTGTTTTAAGCGAAGTTCGTCTTTGGTCTGGGAATTCTCTTCGATCGGGAACGGCGGTGTCTCGGATTCAGACAGGATCCGCAGGCCGTCTGCCACGATTTCGATATCACCGGTTTTTAAGTTTTCATTCACAGCTGCAGTACGCTTCTGAACCGTACCGGTTACTGCAATGACAAATTCATTTCGAAGTGTCCCTGCTTTCTCAAATCCTTCTTTTCCGATAATCGTCTCATCAAACATGATCTGTAAAAGACCCGAACGGTCACGCAGATCCACAAAGATCAGGCTGCCCAGATTTCTTCTGCGCTGCACCCATCCCATAACGGTCACATTTTCTCCAATGATCTGATTTGATACTTCTGTACATCTGTGGGATCTGTGCAATCCCTGCATTGATTCTGCCATTTACGACTCCTTTTCCATGCGTATATCTCTAGTTTTTATATACCTCTACGATATCTTCATATCCCTGTGCAGACAACTGTTCCTTCTGGAACTTCTTGTTCTTATTCATGCGTGTCACAAGAACCTGATCACCTGCTGCGCGCTCTGCCTGTGCCTTTGCCATGACCTCCTGCAGCTTCTCTGATGAATAGCCTTTTTCCAGAAGATATGCACGCTTCGTTCCTTCATTCGGGATCTGGAATCCCTGCTCTGTCAAAAGCAGGATGATTCGCTCGAATCCAATGGAAAAACCGCAGGCCGGAACATCTTTTCCGGTAAAGTTGCCGACCATCTTGTCATAGCGTCCGCCGCCGCCGCAGCTTCCGCCAAACTCCGGGATCGCGATCTCAAAGATCGTACCGGTGTAGTAGGACATGCCACGTACCAGTGTCGGATCAAATACCATCTTAAAATCAGCTTTCTTGGAAGCCTCTACGGTCGCAATGATCTCCTGCAGACTTGCGATCACATCATCATCCAGATGTCCTTCCAGTGCACCCTTCAAGAAATCCAGTCCGTCATCCGCCGCTTCGATTCCGGTAAACAGGGAAAGGTATTTCGAAACTGCATCCTCCGGGTATCCTGCTTCGATCAATTCTGCAGAAACACCGTCTGTCCCGATCTTATCCATCTTATCAAGGATAATGAAGATCGTGTCAAAATCCTCCTCTGGAAATCCGCATGCTGCTGCCATTGCCTTTAAGATCCGGCGTTCATTGATGCGGATCTCAAATCCGGAAAAACCAACCTTTCCGAGGGTCTCAGTGGTCGCAAGGATCAACTCGATCTCCGCAAGGTTTGTCGGCTCGCCGAGGATATCGATATCGCACTGCATGAACTGACGGAAACGACCTCTCTGCGGTCTGTCCGCACGCCATACATTTCCCATCTGCAGCGCCTTAAACGGTGACGGCAGGTCATTGGCATGATTTGCGTAATACCTGCAAAGCGGAACCGTCAGATCATAACGCATACCGCAGTCAACCACATCACTTTCCTGTGTCGCGGTATCCAGGTGCAGCTTTTCGCCGCGCTTTAAGATCTTAAAGATCAGCTTCTCGTTTTCTCCACCCTGATTGCTGGAAAGGTTACCGATGTTTTCCATACAGGGTGTCTCGATCTGGGTAAATCCATAGGATGCATAGGTCTTGCGGATCACACCCATTACATATTCTCTGATCCGCATCTCCTCCGGCAGGATATCTTTCATGCCGGTGACCGGCTTCTTTGCAAATGCCATTCGTTCTTCCTCCATCTATCGTTCTGGCTGATGTTTTATTATGATTCCGGGAACTGTGTCAGATCAGCCCCAGTTCTTCCATCTTGCTGCGCTTTCGTTCGATCATCTCGTCTGTCCGCTCCAGATAGTTTGAAATGTCTTTGACATTCTCCACCCGTACGATCCGCGGATCTTTCACCGCCTCACGGCTGTCATCCAAACCTGCCTCTTTGGGCCATAATACGAACTTCGTGATCGCGCCTGCGCCAAGTGCCATTATAGTCTGTTTTTCTTCCATTATCAAGATATTGTAAAGTCCTTCACAGCCCGGTCTCGCATAGCCGACGTTCTCAAAATTGCCTGCCATATTTTTCTGCCGGTACATGTAATAAGGTTCCAGACCCATTTTTTCACAATATGCTGCTGTCAAATCGATCGTCTCCCAGGTATTTTCCATGTGCATACCCGAAAAATCCTCCTGCTGCATCTTCAACCGCGCCGCCCGCTTGATCGCGAGCGAATGGATCGTCAGATTGTCAGGAGCAAGCACTTCGATCTGCTTAAGCGTATCCTCGACGTCTGCGATCGTTTCCTCCGGGAGTCCGACGATCAGATCCATATTGATATTGGTAAAGCCCACCTCGCGGGCCAGCAGAAAGCTTTCCTTTGTCTGTTCAACGGTATGCCGCCGTCCGATCAGATCCAGTGTCTTTTGCTGCATCGTCTGCGGATTAATGGAAATCCGGGAGATCTGATGCGCACGCAACACTTCCAGCTTTTCTCTCGTAATGGAATCCGGTCGTCCGCCCTCTACTGTAAACTCATGAACCCCGGACAGGTCCAGATGCGTTTCCAGCATCGTCAGAAGCCTGTCCATCTGATGCGGCAAAAGCGTCGTCGGCGTGCCGCCGCCGATGTAAACAGTATCGAGATGCCGCCTGCCCGCTTCGCCGGTTCTCTCAACTGCACCTGTTCCGTTTTTTCGAATACCTGTTGCTGTCTGGTCAAAGTATTCTCCGGTAAACCGGATCTCTTTTTCAAGCGCATCCAGATACTCATCCACGCGCTCTGCCCATTTTGCCAGCGGATAAGATGTAAAGGAGCAGTAGGCGCATGTAGTCGGACAAAACGGAATGCCGACATAGAGGCTGTATCCGTTTTTGGCATCGAGCCGGTTTAAGATATCGCGCTCCTTTTTTGCCACCGTCATACAAAGATCGATCTTCGGATCCGACGTAAAATACGTCTCTTTCATATGCGCACGGATCTCTTCGTCACTGTGCCCTTCTTCCATCATTTTCATCGGGATCTTTGCAGGGCGGATCCCTGTCAGGCTTCCCCACGGAAGGTTCTGGCCGGTCGCTTCCTGCAAAAGATGGTACAGGCACTGTTTTAATGCATCTTTGGTAATCCGCCGCTTAGAAAAGTCGGCAGCAGCCTCTCTGCTGTGCACAGCCCGCTTGTCAGCACACTGCTCTTTTTGACTTTCAAAAGAACAGCGGATGCTGTCTGCACCCGCCTGTGTTTCTGATGCTTCTAAAAATACGATATCGATCTTTGCCAGAATCTCTTTTCCCGAGATCTGATCCGTCCGCGGATTCCCAGGCGTTATGACCACTACATCCTCCGGTGGAAAGAAAGCTTTCACCAGGGAATGGATATCATATTCAAAATCATTTCTGTTGTTATTTACAATAATCATAGATTTTATCTTAACGTTTATCCGTTTATTTTATAAAAACGGATTGTACTGACGCTCATATCCGATCGTCGTCCGTCCCATATGCCCCGGCAAAACTTCTGTATCGCCCGGAAGATCAAAGAGCTTCTCCCGGATTCCGCGCACCAGATCCGACATACTGCCTTCCGGAAAATCTGTCCGGCCGACAGATGCTGCAAACAGCGTGTCACCGCTTGCCAGGACCTTATACCCGTCAAAGTAATAGCAGCACCCGCCCGGGGTATGTCCCGGCGTGAACAGCACTTTGATCTGAAAACCTGCCAGATCCAGCACTTCTCCGTCTTTGACATAAATATCTGCCGAAAACTTCTCGCCATGCATGCTCCACATGCCGGTCAGGTTCAGCATCGGATTTTCAAGGACACGCTTTTCTCCCTCATAAGCATAGATCGGGATATCGAATTCTTTTTTTAAATCCTCGGCCGCAGCTGCATGATCAAAATGTCCATGTGTCAAAAGAATGGCCACCGGCTTGTAATTCCCGGCACGAAGCTTCCCTGCAAGGAAACCTGCACTTGCACCCGGATCGATGATCAGTGCTTCCTTTGTCTGCGGATTGATGATGAAGTAGCAGTTTGTCTGCACGTCACCTACGGTGTATTCTTCAATCAAAATATTTCCTGCCATATTCCCTCCGATCAGCCGGTCGATCGTTTGATATCAAAGATACCGTCGATCTGACGGATCTTTTCGATCAGTCTGGCCAGCTCGTCCTTTCCTCTTGTTCTGAATGAAAGTGTAAGCGTTGCAACGCCTTTCCTGTTAATGCGCGAGTTCATGGTGATGATGTCGATCTCACGCTCTGTAAACACCTTCGAAATATCCACAAGCAGGCCGGTCCTGTTATAACCGTGGATGATCAGCTCTGCCATGTATTTCTTTTCGCTGGTCGCCTCAGCCTCTGCGCCCTGATTCCACTCGGCCTCGATCAGACGCTCTCTGTCCCACTCGGGCATTTTCAGAATGTTCTCACAGTCGGTCCTGTGAACGGACACCCCGCGCCCTCTGGTGACATAGCCTACGATCTCATCTCCCGGCACCGGACTGCAGCATTTGGAAAAATGAACCGCCACATCCGACAGACCCTTTACGATGATGCCGCTTCCATGTTTTTTCTTTGCCTTCTGGTCGCGTTCCTCTTCTTTGGCGTTGTTCTGCGCTTTTGCAAGAACAAATTCGTCCGTCAGGTCTTTCTTTTTCTGCTCCTGGCGCTGCTCTTCCTGCATGCGGTTGACGATCTGTGCTTCTGTCAGACCGCCGTGCCCCACTGCTGCAAGCACGGAATCCCAGTCACGGAATCCGTATTTCCTCTGTACCTTGACCTGATACTCCGGCTTTCCGATCACAGCCTGATCGATGCCCTTTGTTTTACAATAGGCAACCAGCATATCTTTTCCGCGATGAATGTTTTCTTCCTTGAACTCATTGCGGAACCACTGATTGATCTTATTTTTGGCCTGCGTACTCTTTACGATGTTCAGCCAGTCACGGCTCGGTCCGCGGGAGTTGACAGATGTCAGCACCTCGATCCGGTCTCCGTTTTTGATCACGTAATCGATCGGAACAAGCTTACCGTTGACCTTCGCACCGATCATACGGTTGCCGACTGCCGTATGAATGCTGTAGGCAAAATCGATCGGTGTAGAACCCTTTGGAAGGTTTTTGACATCACCGGTCGGTGTAAAGCAGAACACCATATCCCCGAACAGGTTCAGATCGTCCTTTAACAGACTGATGAACTCCTTGTTATCCGACATGTCCTGCTGCCACTCAAGGATCTGACGCAGCCAGGTCAGCTTTGCCTCTTCTCCGCCGATACCGTGTCCGTTGGCTTCTTCCTTATATTTCCAATGTGCTGCGATACCGTACTCACATGTTTTGTGCATCTCTTCTGTACGGATCTGCACTTCAAACGGCTGACCGTTCGGACCGATCAGTGTCGTATGCAGGGACTGGTACATATTCGGCTTCGGCATCGCGATATAATCCTTAAACCGCCCCGGAACCGGCGTGTACTGCTCATGACAGATACCAAGCGCCGCATAACAGTCCTTAATATCTTCTACGATAATGCGGATCGCAAACAGATCATAGATCTGATCGATGGTCTTATCCTGATTGACCATTTTTTTATAAATACTGAAGAAATGCTTTGCGCGCCCATAAATCGTCGCCTTAATACCGGCATCGTGGATATGGTCACCCACTTCCGCAACCAGGGTATCGATGTAGGCATTCCGCTCGGTCTTCCGCAGGGCGATCTTTTCCACCAGATCATAATAGGCTTCCGGATGCAGATAGCGAAGGGAAAGGTCCTCTAATTCGACCTTGATCGCGGAAATACCGAGCCGCTGTGCGATCGGCGCATAGATTTCCATCGTCTCGCGTGCTTTTTCCTTCTGCTTCTCAGGCTTCATATACTGAAGTGTACGCATATTGTGAAGACGGTCTGCCAGCTTGATGATAATCACGCGGATATCCTTTGCCATCGCAAGGAACATCTTACGCAGGTTTTCTGCCTGCACCTCGATCTTGTCCGCATCGTAAGAGAGCTGATTCAGCTTTGTCACGCCGTCAACCAGCATCGACACATCCTCACCGAATACTTCTGCGATCTCATCGAGTGTCATCACGGTATCTTCCGCAACATCATGCATCATGCCCGCGATGATCGTCTCCTTGTCCATCTCGAGTTCTGCAAGAATGATCGACACCCAGAGCGGATGGATGATATACGCCTCACCCGATTTCCGTACCTGTCCCTCATGGGCATTTCTTGCAATGCGATATGCTTTTTTGACCAATGACAGATCTGCCGAAGGATGATACTTTCGAATGGTCTCTACCAGATCATCGTACAGCTCGTCCGGTGTAACAAACTCCTTTAACGGCCGGATACGGCTCGATTCGAGCATGTTGCTGCCGGCCTGTGACTCAAGGTCTTTTAATGCCTGCTCCTTTGCCGCCGTCAACGGCTGTTCCTTTGCAGTGTTTTCTTTTTTTTCAATGGTCTTCTCATCTACTGTCATAAAAATCTCCCACAAATGAAAAACACAGTTGCTTCTGTATTTCTTAAATTTTTATTATAAATATGGAAAGAAAAAAATGCAACCGATTCTGTGGCATTCCTGTTGCAAAAGCAGGCCAGATTCTGCTAAGATAGCATATGAATCTATCCATCGGCATTGCGGCATGGCAAGCCGCAGTTTCAGATGAGTTTATGAACAAAGGAGAAATTAACTATGGCACAGAATCCAATCGTAACCATTGAAATGGAAAATGGCGACATCATCAAAGCTGAGCTTTATCCGGAGATCGCGCCGAATACAGTAAACAACTTCATTTCCCTGATCAACAAAGGCTACTATGACGGCATTATCTTCCACCGCGTCATCCGCGGCTTTATGATCCAGGGCGGCGACCCGGAAGGAACCGGCATGGGCGGCCCGGGATACTGCATCAAGGGTGAGTTTTCCCACAATGGGTTTAAAAATGACTTAAAGCATGAGCCTGGCGTTCTTTCCATGGCGCGTACCATGATGCCGAATACCGCCGGCAGCCAGTTCTTTATCATGCATCAGACATCTCCGCATCTTGACGGCGAGTATGCTGGCTTTGGCAAGGTCATCGAAGGCATGGAAAATGTGAACAAGATCGCTGAGACACGTACAGGCTTCCAGGATCGTCCTGTAGAAGAACAGCGCATGAAAAAGGTAACGGTTGAGACATTTGGTGTTGATTATCCGGAGCCGGAAAAAGCTTAATCTTCAAGAACTTCAACGGAGCAATCCGTAAGCTTATACTCTTTAAAAACAAAAGGTTCTGCACCTTACCTTCTGGTAAAGCGCAGAACCTTTTTTATTCTGCCATTTACTGTTCCCGATATCCCATCGGATTGCTGCTCTGCCATTTCCATGTATCGCGGCACATGTCAGCAAGATTTCTCTCTGCCTTCCATCCAAGGATCTCCTCTGCCTTTTTCGCATCTGCATACGAGCTTGGCAGATCGCCTGCTCGGCGCGGTCCGATCTCATACGGTACATTGATCTCATTCGTCTCGCGGAACGTATTGACGATCTCAAGCACGCTGTACGGGGTTCCCGTACCAAGGTTAAAGATCTCTGCTCCTTTATGGTTTCCGGCATATTCTACGGCTTTGACATGGCCGATCGCAAGATCCACGACATGGATATAGTCTCTTAAACCGGTCCCGTCCGGTGTCGGATAATCATCGCCGAATATCGTCAGATGATCTCTTCTGCCGACTGCCACCTGTGAAACATACGGCATCAGGTTGTTCGGGATCCCCTGCGGGTCTTCGCCGATGCGTCCGGATGCATGCGCACCGATCGGATTGAAGTACCGGAGCAGGATCACGGAAAGCGCCGGATCCGCATGTGCGGCATCCTCTAAGATCTGCTCCATCATCGCCTTTGTCCATCCATACGGATTGGAACAGGTACCGCGCGGCATTTCCTCTGTATACGGCGGTTCATTTTCCTCGCCGTAAACGGTTGCAGAAGATGAAAAAACGATTCGTTTCACGCCGGCTTCTGCCATACACTCTAACAGCGTCAGTGTCGTATCGATGTTATTGCGATAATACATGATGGGCTTTTCAACCGATTCTCCGACTGCCTTCAATCCTGCAAAATGAATCACGCAGTCGATCTTGTTTTCCGCAAAGATCTTTCTGACCGCTTCATGATCACGTACATCCGCTTCATATGCACGTACTGTTTTCCCGGTCAACTCTTCTACCCGGCGTACTGCCTCAGGAGAGCTGTTGCTGTAATTGTCGGCGATGACCACGTCGTGTCCGCTGTTTAATAATTCTACTGCAGTATGTGATCCAATATAGCCTGCACCGCCTGCCAGTAATACCTTCATCGTGTTTCTCCTCCTTTTGCCAAAAGCCATCCCATCACGTGCACAGCCTGCTGGAATCTGCCGGCCGTGATCATTTCATTAATCTCATCTTCCGAAAACTGAAGCACATGGATCAGTTCTGTTTCATCCAGTTTCTGGTCTCCCACGCGTCTGCAGTTTTTTGCCGTATAAATATAAGCATAGTTTTCCGAAACGGTCGCGTCCGACGGAATCGTAATGACATGCTTCCAGTCATCGGAAACATACCCTGTCTCTTCTCTAAGCTCCCGCTTCGCTGCTTCAAGCGCTTTCTTTTCCAACTCTGCCGAACCGCTCTTCATACCATCTGCTTTTTCGATTCCGCCTGCCGGGAACTCTGTTGTCACTTCTCTGATTCCCTGACGGAACTGTCTGACGCAAAGAAATTTGCCTTCTTCATCTGAAGCGATGATCACGGCATAATCTCTTCTGCTGTAGCTGTAAAATGGTTCAAAGATCCGCCCGTCCGGATAGCGATACGAGGATTTCTTAAAATCGATCCATTGATCCTTAATGATCGATTCCCTTCGTATCTCCTCCCAGGCCAGTTCTCTGTCATTCATATACTGTCCTCAAATCAGCAGAAAGCTTTTGGAAACATCTCATGGCATCTCCAAAAGCTTTCGTTCCATCGTATTTTAATCAACTGTTAGAAACGGAATACTGCAACTCCGTATGCCGGAAGCGGATACGAAATGGAATACTCTCTTCCGTCACATTCACTCTTTTCGGCATGGAATACTTTCTTACGAATGCTTCCACTTCCGCCAAACTTCGTATCGTCACTGTTTAAGATCAGCTGATACTTACCGTCTTTTGGAACACCGACACGATAATCATCTCTCGCAACAGGTGTGAAGTTGATTACAAACAGCAGGTTGTTGTTGCAGCCGTCGTCATGTCTGACAAAGCTGTAAATGCTCCGATATCCGTCGTCTGCGTTGATCCACTCAAATCCGTTCCACTGATGATCGAGTTCATACATAGCCGGATTCTCACGGTAGATCTTAAGCAGTGCTTTGACAAACTTCTGCAGATTCTGGTGAAGCGGACGGTCTAACAGGAACCACTCAAGCTCTGTCTTCTCATCCCATTCATGCATCTGTCCGAAGTCCTGTCCCATGAACAGAAGCTTCTTGCCGGGATGGCCCATCATAAATGCATAGCCCGCCATTAGGTTCTTGAATTTGTCTCCTTCAAGGCCCGGCATCTTATTGATCATAGAGCACTTCAGATGTACCACTTCGTCATGTGAGAGCACAAGGATGTATTTTTCACTCTCGTTATAGCTCATCGCAAAGGTCATCTTGTTGTGGTTGTCTTTTCTGAAATACGGGTCAAGCTTCATGTAATCCAGGAAGTCATGCATCCATCCCATATTCCATTTAAAGGTAAAGTTCAGACCATCGTCTTCGGCTTTTCCGGTCACCATCGGCCATGCCGTAGATTCTTCCGCGATCATCATGACACCATGGTTTCTTCCGCAGACAACCGTGTTCAGATGTTTGAAAAACTCAATGGCCTCAAGGTTTTTGTTGTCACCATATTCATTGGCCACCCACTGGCCGTCCTCTTTGCCGTAATCGAGATACAGCATGGAAGCCACTGCATCCACGCGGAGTCCGTCGACATGGAACTGCTCAACCCAGTAAAGTGCACTTCCGATCAGGAAGTTCTTGACTTCTGTCTTGCCATAATCAAAGATCTTGGTTCCCCAGTCCGGATGCTCGCCTTTTCTCGGATCCGCATATTCATACAACGGTTCCCCGTCAAAATCTGCCAGTCCGTGTGCATCGCGCGGGAAGTGTGCCGGCACCCAGTCTAAAATGATACCGATTCCATGTTTGTGCAGGTAGTTGACAAAATATGCAAAGTCCTCCGGCGTTCCGTAACGGGATGTCGGTGCATAGTAGCCTGTTACCTGATATCCCCAGGAACCGTCAAACGGATACTCTGAGATGCCCAGCAGCTCAACATGTGTATATCCCATGTCCTTAACATAGGATGTCAGTGCTTTCGCCAGCTCCCGATAGGTATAGAACCCGTCATCATCTCTGCCCGGATGACGCATCCAGGAACCGGGATGCACTTCATAGATCGCCATCGGTTCATGGTAAAGGTCGCCCTCTTTTTTCGCGCTTCTCGCCTTGATCCATTCGTCATCTGACCATTTGATCTTCGTGATATCAAATACCTTCGATGCCGTTCCCGGACGAAGCTCTGCATAGCTTGCGTATGGATCTGACTTATACAAACGTCTGCCGTCCTGTGTCTCGATCAGATATTTGTAAAGATCACCTTCTTTGGCATCCTCCGTAAAGATCCCATAAATACCGTTCGGTTCCAAACGCTCCATCGGATGGGAGCTTTCGTTCCAACCGTTAAAGTCACCGATGAGCCAGACATTTTTTGCATGCGGCGCCCAAACTGCAAAGGAAACACCTGACTTTTTCCCTTTTTTGCAGGGATGTGCGCCGAGCTTTTGATACATCTCGTAATGCGCGCCTTGACCAAAAAGATACATGTCATACTCTGTGATAGGATTGAATTTGGGCATGTGTTTTCTCCTTGTAAGTGTATAATGTGTTGTATGCTTCGCATAAGCTTACGGATTGCTCCGCACTTCGTGCTCCCGCAATCCTACAACGGTAATTCGCAACCCGGTCCACTCGTTACACTTCGCGTACCTTTGTTGCTCATTTCCGTTGCCCTTCGAAATACCTGTCCGAATCTGTGAGCAAGCTCCCGATCCGTCCAGCCATTCCGCCGGAGCTTATGCGCTAAAGTCTTCTTCTCTTAAGATTAAGTAGTCATCGTCTGTGTAGCGTTTTGCGTGACGTCCGAAGCGTCTCTTGTTATGGTTTTCTGCATGTTCAATCGCGCCGTCAACGATTTCCTTGACTTCCGCCAGCATGGTTGCGTGATCGATCTTCTGAATGTTCTGAATGCGGGTATGAAGTGCAAGAACGCCCATTTCTTCGATGACGCATTCCATCTCATACGCATAGGATTTGCCAAACTCTACCAGATCATCTACAGAGAATTCCGGTACGGTGATCACCTCTGTGAACTTCTCTGCAAAGGATTCGTTCATTGCAAGAATGTTTGCAATGCCTTCTTCCGTGTCTTCGAGCACAACGACGAGACCGCCAGTCTCGCTTTCCATAACCTCTGCCATACGTGTGACAGTTTCTTCTGAAAGGTTACCGGCTTTCTCAACGATCAGATAACCGCCAGTGATCTTCTCAAGCAGTGTTGCAAAGTCACGTTTGTTGAGAGACTGTGCACTGATCTTCCCGATGCGGCTCTTTTCTTTGTTGTTCTCTACCTGGATCGCTTTGATCAGGTTGGTTGCAAGTACGGTCTTGCCGATGCCTGCCGGTCCCTGGATGATCACGTTACCGGCTGTAGATGCAACGGCACCTTTTGTCTTTCCGCTCGCACCTTCAAGTGCCTTACTGATCTGGCGGGCCAGTCCCGGAACAGATACAAAGTAACTGAACATCTCTTTCTGGTCTTCTGTCAGCGGGCGGTAATCATCCGGCTCTGCTTCAAGCGGTGTGCCTTCTGCCGGATCTGCCGGCTCTTCGGAAACTTCTTCATCAAGAACGATCTTCTCTTCTGCGGTTTCCGCTTCTTCTGCTTCATCGAGGACAATCTTTTCCTCTATCGGCTCTTCTGCTGCATCTGTCACCTCAGGTACAACTTCTTCAACCGGAACTGCTTCTTCCTTTGCTTCCTCAGCCACTACCGGTTCTTCTTCCGGCATGATTTCCTCTTCCGGAAGGATCTCCTCTGTAGGAAGGATTTCCTCTTCTACCGGTGCCTCTTCTACCACCGGCGTTTCAACTGCCGGTGTCTCTTCTGCTGCCGGTGCTTCTTCTACCGGTGCAGAGAAATATGCGCTGTCAAGCTCTGCATCTGCAGATGCTTCTTCCACAGGCGCTGCCGGTTCTTCAACCGCTTTCACTTCCGGCTCTTCTGCAACAGGTGCTGCCATTTCAGCTTCCGCTGCTTTTGCCGCCGCTTCTTCGGCCGCCGCCTTTTCAAACTGTTCTCTGGCTTTTCTTGCAGCCTCTTCTACGCCGCGTTTTGCTTCCGATACTTCCTCTGCAGTTGCCTCTTTATAAGACTCTGCAACCGGAGACTGGGCTGCGGATACTCTTCCTGCAGTCTGCGGTGCAACTGCCGGTTCTTCTGCCGCAACCGCTGCCGGTGCCGCACTGGCAGATGCCTCTGCTGTGCCTTCCGGCTGCAGGATCGCCTGCAGCTGTGCCAGACGGGCCATGATATCATTCATCTCCTGCGCTGCCTGTGCACGGCGCTCGTCAAGATTCTCTGTCTTGGCGACTCTGTCAATCGTCTTATTTATTTTCTTCTTTGTCTGATCCCACTCATCGAGTGCTTCCTCGACAGTGTCATCCTCATCGTAATCACCTTCATCCGGCTCGTCTGAAATCTGAAGTCTTGCTGTAAGGCGTTCGATCAGCGTTGTCTTCTTACCTTCTTCCTGCTCGACCGGCTTTTCAGGTGTCATATCAACTTCGCTCAATGCCTGCTCTAAGATTGCCTCCTCAACAGGCTTTGCTTCCGTGACAGGAATCGGCTCCTCTGTTGCTGCCGGAGCTGTCACTACGGCTTCTCCGACCGGCTGCTTCGATGCGGCTTCCAGATCCTCAAGGAATGCGTCCTCTTCTTCTTCCAGATATTCATCCTCTGCGCGGTTCTGCATCTTTGACATGTTCTTAAACAGGTTCTTGAACTTGCCGACAGCAGATCCGACGACCTCACCTGCATTCAGGCTGCCGTCATAATCACCAACGCTTTCCTTGGAACGAAGCTTCTCATCATTCCACTTTACACTGCCTTCCGGGAACGCTCTGTCCACATCACGGTCACCGACCTCACGGCCTTCCTCTGCCGCCAGGCGCGCTTCCTCTTCACGACGCAGCTTTTCAAGCCGTTCTTTTTCGAGGCGCTCAAGCTCACGACGCTCTGCTTCCTGCCGTTCTTCTTCACGGCGTCTTTGCTCTTCTTCCCACTGCAGACGGGACTGCTCCTGTAACAGCGGCAGTTTCTCCTGCTGCAGATCAGAAAGAGGTGTGACGCTGGCCTTCAGCTCCAGTGCCTGGCGTACGTAATCGCCCTCGCCAAACCAGATAAACAGCTCATCACAGGTGGAAACACATTCTTTTTCCATACCCGCTTCATGATACAGCTTTGCCAGTTCGAGTGCCCACTCTTCTGTATATTCCTTTGCCTTAAACTGCTCAAGGATATGGATCCGCTCTTCCACGGATGCATTTCGAAGCGTTGCGATCTCATATGCAAGCTCATAGCGCACACGATCTCTCGGCGCGCATTCTACAAATTCTTCATAATATCTCTCCGCATCATCCACGTTGCCAAGCTTGATCGAAAGCTTTGTCAGATGAAGGAGCACAGTTCTGCTGACCGGTGAACGGTCATACGCGAGTGTGAACACATCCCTGGCATCCTCATAGCGTTTCAGGTGCTCATAGACCTTTCCGACCATGGTAAGCGTTCCGATGTTCCGGACCTTGTTCCAGTTGATCTCATCTGTGATCGCAGCTGCTTCATAATAGCGGTTCAGCGATACCAGTTCTTTTAATTGTTCCAGTTTGAGCTTGTATTCGTACTTATCCACAACAATACCTCTCCATTGCTTTTTGAATCGTTACGATTCTTTATTTTCATTTTCCTGATCTGCGTCATCCGCAGGATGAATTCTCTTCTCCAGTGCCTTTCCGGCCTTCCCGACTTTTCCGTCGTACAGGATGTCGCCTCTTACATGTTTATTGTTCATGATCAGCGACTGATCTTCTATATTCATACCGGAAACATTGACATAGCTTGCTGTTTCCGTCGGAAGCTTTTTCCTCGTCAAAAGCGCTTCAATAATACGTTTGATCACATAATAGATCACCGCAAACATCGGAACACCGAAAATGAATCCGCCGATTCCGAACAATCCGCCAAAAAGCAGGATGGAAAACAGGATCCAGAAGGGCGAAAGCCCGATCGTGTCCCCGAGCACTTTCGGTTTTAATATATTTCCGTCAAACAACTGCAGGATGCAGATGAAAATGATAAAGTAGACTGCCTGGATTGGATTATCCAAAAGCAACAGCAATGCGCAGGGGATCGCACCGATAAACGGTCCGAAGATCGGGATCAGATTGGTCACCCCGATGATCAGAGCCAGAAGCATCGCATACGGCATCTGCATAATGCTGACACCGACAAAGCAGATCACACCTACGATGATCGAATCCAGAATGTCACCGATGAAGAACCCGCCGAATACACGGTTGATCTTCCTTAAGATGTCCATCGCGACATTGCCTGCCCGCGGTTTAAAGACCGCATAAACTGCTTTTTTGATCTGACCGAGGAACCGCTCCTTTGTCATCAGAAGATAAACAGCTACGATCAGGCCGATGACCATATTGACAATGATCCGGATCACATTAACGATGCCGGATGTAATGGACTCAATCAGTGAATTCCCCTGCGAGAACACATTGTTCTGCAGCCACTGCATCACATAATCGGGCAACTGCTCCAGCATATGATTCATATCATTTCCCCAGGGTGTCTCTACCTTCGAAAGGCCTTCCGCCCATTGGGTAAATGCCGTCAGCTGCTCACCGATCGTTTCTGATATGTCCTGAAAGCTTGCAACAACCTGCGGGATGATCGCGATCAGCAGGACCGCAATGATCACAAGGAATATGATCATACCGAACGTAACGGATATGATACGGAACCGCCGCTTTCTCTTATAGGTCAGTTCCTTCCCATGCTTTTTTGCAAACCGGAACAGGCGCCGCTCGCAGAACTTCATCATCGGATTGATCAGATAAGCGATGAAAACACCAAAGATCACTGCCTGCAGTGCGCGTGCCACAGCGCCAATGGCGTGGCCGAGCCCCTGATAGCGGAAGATCAGGAAGAATAAAACAAGGCAAACAGCAACGATGATCACCACCGTCGCTATCATCGGCAGATAGGGACGAATGTCCCATTTCCGGCCGCCGCGCCCATTTATATCGCCCTGTCTTGGGTTTTCCTGCGTGTCCATTTGCATATTTCCCTGTTACTGACTATTCCTATCAGATAAACTGATGTATTCAGTATATCACAATCATAAAATATTTCAACGATGGTACTATCCGCGATAGTAGTTGATCAGACAGCCCTTCAGGATGATGTCCTTTTCATCATCTGTCAGATCACCCATCATCAGTGTAAACGGTTCGATCGCGCCGTCGCGGACCACAAACGCAGGAATCTCCTTTGCGCCTGTTTCGATCGCTTTTCTGACTTCCGGCACAAACAGATAATCACCGTTTGCAAACGGAAGATCTCCTGCCGGGATCAGGAACGGAAGCATACCCCAGTTGATCAGATTGGAACGATACCGTTTTGTTGCATATTCGTTTGCGATATTTGCCCAGCCGCCGAGCACCTTCTGACAGGAAGCTGCCTGCTCTCTTGCGGAACCGTCACCCGGCTTCACAGCAAAGATCGTGCTTCCGATACCGGTATTCTCTTCTTTGATATCGGCAAACTGTGTACGGATCGCATTCACGACCGCTTCAAGCTCCGGAAGCTCCTCGTACGGTGCACCGCCATTCACACGGGCAACCTCTGCCTTCTGCACTTCTTTTGCACGTCCGACATAAGCCGGGTCTTTTCTGGAAAGCGCAAACTCTGCAAGTGCCAGCGGATTGGAACGATAAGAAGACGTTTCTCCGGACGGGATCAGTTCATCGGTTGTGGTAACCGGATCATGAATCTCGGAAACAACCTTTAAGATCAGGTTCTCCGGAAGTGCTGACATCTGCGGCCAGTCTTTGATGTTCGGGCCAAACTTGATCTCAACGGACGGATCTGCCACACCCTTGCTGTCAAAGACGCGGTTTTCATAAATGGTCTTGTCAAAATGATATTTCGGACCGCTGTACTGGATGTCAAGCTCATCTGCCCCTGTCAGATATCCTTTGTTTGCCGCTGTCGCAGCAATGGATCTTGCATCCATTAATGCTACCGATGCGATCTGACCGTTCTGCAGCTTGGAGCCCTCACGGTTCGGGAAGTTTCTTGTGGAATGGCGGATGGAGAGACCGTTGTTGCCCGGTGTATCTCCTGCGCCAAAGCACGGTCCGCAGAATGCCGTCTTTAAGACAGCACCGGTTCCCATCAGCTTCGCTGCCGCGCCGTTTTTGATCAGCTCCATATAGATCGGCATACTTGCCGGATAAACGCTCAGTGTAAATTCATCCGCGCCGATGCTCTTTCCTGCAAGAATGTCTGCTGCCGCACAGATGTTTTCAAATCCGCCGCCTGCGCAGCCTGCGATGATACCCTGATCCACATAAAGCTGTCCGTTCCGGATCTTATCGGTCAGTTTGTAGTCAACTGCGCCATCCAGACTGACAAGTGCTTTTTGCTCACAATCATGCAGCACATCTTCCAGATTCTGTTTCATTTCGCGGATGGTATAAACGTTGCTCGGATGGAACGGCATCGCGATCATCGGTTCAATTGCGGAAAGGTCGATCTCAATGCATCCGTCATAGTAAGCCACTGTGCCCGGTTTGAGCTCTTTATACTCCTCTTCACGTCCGTGAATCTCATAGAATTCACGAATCTTTTCATCTGTCTGCCAGATGGAGGAAAGACATGTCGTCTCGGTCGTCATAACGTCCACGCCGATTCTGAAATCAGCACTTAAGGATGCCACACCCGGTCCGACAAATTCCATTACTTTATTATTGACATATCCGTTTGCAAAAACAGCACCGATGATCGCAAGCGCAACGTCCTGCGGGCCAACCCCCGGTCTCGGCGCTCCGGTCATATAGACAGCTACGATATCCGGCATTTTGATGTCATATGTCTTATTCAGCAGCTGTTTAACAAGCTCCGGTCCGCCTTCTCCCATTGCCATGGTGCCAAGCGCGCCATAACGTGTATGAGAATCGGATCCTAAGATCATCTTGCCGCCGCCTGCAAGCATCTCTCTTGCAAACTGATGGATGACTGCCTGATGCGGCGGAACGTAAACGCCACCGTACTTTTTCGCGCAGCTTAAGCCAAACATGTGGTCATCTTCGTTGATGGTTCCGCCAACGGCACATAAGCTGTTATGGCAGTTTGTCAGTACATACGGGATCGGAAATTTTTCCAGCCCTGACGCACGTGCTGTCTGAATAATGCCGACAAATGTAATATCGTGAGATGTCAGCTTGTCGAACTTGATTTCCAGATTATTCATGTTTCCGGATGTGTTATGAGCTTCCAGAATGCCATATCCGATGGTCTGCTTTTTCGCTTCTGCCGGATCAGATACCTCCACACCAGCTGCTTTCATCTTTGCGATGCCTTCTGCATTCGCTTCGACCAATTCTGTACCATTGATCAGATATACGCCGTTTTCATAAAGTTTCATGTTTCATATCCTCCCTGTATCCATTTCGGCCCCACACAGATCCGGCCGCTTTTCTCATTACTTGCCCAGCAAAAAGTCCTTGATCTTACCGGCAACCTGTTTTCCGACAGCGCCTTGTTCATCGTCATCATCTGGAAAATCGTCATCATCGAAATCATCAAAATCGTCAAAGTCGTCAAAATCATCCAGCTCTTCGAGGCCGTCCAAGTCTCCGAGATCATCGTCATAGTACTCGAAGTTATCAGCATCATCGACGAATTCGCGTTCTGCCTTCTGCAGGATATCTGTCAGCGACTCCTCTTCTCCCTGTAGCATTGCCCGCATCAGTGCATCTTCATCCGGAAGTCTTGCGGTATCGATCCTTGATTCCTCATGATCCATGTGAACCTGCTCTCGACTGACCGGCCGGAAGATCCTGGTGTGCTGCAGATCGGCATCCGCAAAACGCGTTTTATCATCAGGCTGCGACTGCTCTTCTGTCTCCGGTTCCTCCGCTGCGTCTCCGTCCTGCAGTTCTTTCCACTTGAAATAAGCCGCATCTGTATTCACCTGCACATCGGCTTTCTCGGCAACCGGCGGTACAGCAGATGGCGGAGCCGGCTTTTCCGGTTTTTCCTCTTCCTTTGGCTGCTGCCCTGCAAGGCGCTTCTCTTCCCGCTCTTCATTGATCTCCTCGATCATCTGAAGATACTTCTTATTCTCTTTTAACTGCAGCAATTCAGCCTGCAGCTCAATCTCGTTTTTCTTAAGCAGATCTTTTTGCCTGCGCATCTCCTTACGGAAACGCCTGATCACACCGTTTAACGAATCATTGGTATCGTCGATGATCGTCTGCAGTGTGCCGATCATGTTGTCCGTATAAACGATCGATGCCGCATACACATCATCTGCCCTCGACTCTGCGCTGCTTATGATCTGCTCACTTTCACGTCTGGCAGCACGCTCCAGTTCTCCGCGCTGTTCCAGGATCGATTCATACTCATTCAGGACATCCTGCAGTATTTTTTCGACCCTGTCGATATGGTTTGCGAAATCTCTGCGGTCCGCCAGTATGAGGTTCGGATCAACCGGAGACTGTCTGCAGCCCGCAAGATGTTCTCTGATATCCTGTATCGCAATTTCCGCCTTTTCCCTTGGGGTCATTCGGACACTTCCTTTCCTTTTGTTTCTATCAAAATCTGTATTCAGTCGTTGTTTTCGTTTCGCCGCCCGCGCATCAATGCTCCGGCTGATAAACGGTCTTTGCCGTAATGCCTTTCAGCATGCCGATCTTCCCGGACATCGCACTGATCACATTCATCGGCGCATCCACCGCCACACTGATCAGGTTGATGTTTTTTGCACGATAGGGGATCCCCATACGGCCAATGACGGCATCGGAATATTCGTGGAGGATATGATTTAACGATTCCACGTTGCTGTCATCTTCTATCAGGATCGCTATGATCGCCACTCTCGTATCCATGCCCAAACACTCCCTTTTATATAACACAGGCTTTAAAACCCAATATTTGCCTATCGTATGAACTTTACCATAAAACCTGTTTTGCTTCAACGCTTTTTGTGTTATCCTTATACATTATGAATCTGGTTGAAACTTATGGAAATATCATTAAAAAATACGCCCCTGCACATCCGACAGCAGCTTTTCGGATGATCAAGGCAGGGCTATATCTGGAACGTTTTCGGACGAAGCATCTCGCCGACAAAAAGATTCCCGGCGCTTACCGCTATTTAAATACCTATGCGGTAGACTATGTCCTGCAGGCGCTGCGCGATCCGCAGTCAACTGTCTGGGCCAACATATTTGCACCGGTCGAGATCCTGCAGTGTTTTGATCTCCGCTGTCTGTCTGTCGAATGCCTCTCTTCATTTCTCTCCGGCTTCCGGATCGAAGACTATTTTCTGGACTTTGCGGAAGAAGAAGGCATCGCCTCGACACTTTGCTCGTATCACAAAACCTTTATCGGCGCTTCTGACAGCGGGATTGTCCCGCCTGCCGCTTTTTCGCTGACAACCTCTACGATCTGTGACGGCAATATCAACACCTTCCGGTATCTCTCGGAAAACCGCGGTGTGAAAAATTATATTCTGGACATTCCGATGGATAACAGCGAAGAAGCCATTGAATATGTGATCGCACAGCTTAAGGATCTGATCAGCATCCTCGAAAAGACATTTCATAAACCATTTTCCTATAACCGGCTGGCAGAGGTCATCAAACGGGAAAATGCCTCCAAGGAGCTTTACGAAAAGTGTCTGGTCCTGCTGCGCGACAAAGCATATCCGTCAACACTGACACTTCAGATGTACATGTTGTTTGCGACACATTTAAACATCGGCGAACCGGAGATCCTGACGTTTTTCGAACAAATGCACCAGGAACTATTGGCTGCGCCTGCATATGACGGGATCAACATTTTATGGGTGCATCTGCTGCCCTGGTATCAGGAGACGCTGCAGGAATATTTTAACCTGACTGACAACTGCCAGATCCAGGCGATCGAAATGAACCTTGATTACAGGGAGACCCTTGATCCTGATGATCCGCTGCGATCTCTGGCTCTGAAAATGATCAACAATGCCTACACCCGTTCTTATGACAGAAAGGTGGATCTTGTCTGCGATCTGGCAGATGAATTACAGCCGGACGGCGTCATCAATTTCTGTCACTGGGGCTGCAAGCAGTCATCCGGCGGCGTCATGCGTTTGAAAGAGCGGATGCAGGAAGCGGATATCCCGCTTCTGATCCTTGACGGAGACGGAATGGACCGGCGAAACAGCCATAACGGACAGATCCGTACCCGATGGGAAGCATTCTACGAGCTTTTACTGGCCAGGAAAGGACAATAAATTTGGAACAATCAAAAATGAACCCTACCTTGGGGTATGTTTGTAAATATGTGCCGGTCGAAGTACTGAAAGCTGCAGGCATCAATGTACGCCGGATCGAGCCGCAGGCAACAGACTTCTGCCGTGCCGACACTTTAATGCATGCAAATGTCTGCTCGTTTGTCCGGGCAGTCCTTGAAGATTTTGCAGACCATGATTATGACGGTATGATCTTAACGACCTGTTGCGACAGCACGAGACGCCTGTTTGACACACTGCGGGCCAAGTGGCCGGACCGGTTCTTTTACTGTCTGGATCTGCCACATAAGATCAATGATTTTGCGGATTCGCTTTATGCAAAGCACATCAAAAAGATGCTGGATGCGTGGAATGCGTATGCGAAGGAGCATGCATTTCAGACTCCTGCAAATACAGGTGAACTGCTTTCATCAGATCCGCCGCCAATCGAGCCGAAAGACTCTAAGCAACAGCCCCATACGATTTCGGTCGGCTTAGTTGGGGCGCGCCCCGGCGATGGGATTCGCAGCCTTTTGATCAGCAAGGGAATCCGGATCAGATTTGATATGACCTGCACCGGCGCACCAAGGAATTTTGATTTTACGGTTCCTGATAACGGCTCATCATGGGATCCCAACCTGCCTTCTTACGCACACGATCTGTTAAACCAGATCCCATGCATGCGTATGGCTGACGCTTCCGGCAGACAGCGGTTTTTACAGGATATGTCAGAGCAGGTTGACGGCATCATTTACCATACCATCAAGTTCTGTGATATATACTCTTATGAATATACGCAGATCCATAAAAAATCAGATCTGCCGATCTTAAAGATCGAGACCGACGCGACTGACCAGAGCAGCGGTCAGATCCTGACCAGGCTGGAAGCTTTTATCGAAGCGTTGGAAGCGAAAAAGCAGTTTGACCAAAGCCGGACAGCATCCGGCAATGAGCAGTCGGGCACCCGGACACCGGCTGACAAAGAGGAGCAGACCGGCACGAGGCCATCGACAGAGAAACAGGAGACTTCACCTATGATCGTTATGGGAATTGACAGCGGATCCACTTCGACAAACGCGGTTCTGCTGAATGAGAAAAAGGAAATACTGGCTTCGGCCGTTTTACGGACCGGCGCAAGAAGCGGAGACAGCGCGGAACGTGTACGGGCAATGGTATTAGAAAAGGCCGGATTGACTTTAGACGATATATCGCTCGTTGTTTCCACCGGATATGGACGTGTCAGCATCCCGTTTGCCGATAAGGATGTGACAGAGATTTCCTGTCATGCCAAAGGCGCACACTTCTTAAATCCGCAGATCCGCACGATCCTCGATATCGGCGGGCAGGATTCCAAGGCGATTCATCTGGATGACAACGGAAATGTAAAAGACTTTGTCATGAATGACAAGTGCGCTGCCGGCACCGGACGTTTCCTTGAAATGATGGCGCGGACACTTGAGATTCCGATTGAAGAACTCGGACCGCTCTCTTTAAAATCATCCGAAAGCCTGACGATCAGCAGCATGTGCACAGTCTTTGCGGAATCTGAAGTCATCTCTCTGATCGCGCAGAACAAGGAGCCTGCCGACATCGCCCACGGCATTCACGAGGCGATCGTCTCAAGAGCCATGTCTTTGATCAAGCGTGTCGGCGCCGAGCCCGGCTTTATGATGACCGGCGGTGTAGCGAAAAACGAAGGCGTTGTCGATGTGCTGCAAAAGCGCCTGAATGCATCGGTCTGGCGCTACGAAGAACCCGAGATCGTCGGAGCACTCGGCGCAGCACTCTTCGGGCTGGAAGAATAGATTTTCAAAACAAACGGCGTTTCCGGACAACCTTCGGAAACGCCATTTTTCTCTTTATTTACTTATAATCCCATCGAGATCTCACGCCCGCTTGGCTGATAGCGGGAAACCTTAACGCCGGCCGCCTGCAGCATCCGTTTGGATGCGATCACGGACGTCGTCTTTTCATACTTGTCATCCGCGTAGACCAGCTCTTTGATTCCTGCCTGAATGATCGCTTTTGCACATTCATTGCACGGGAACAGTGTTACATAGAGCTTTGCGCCGTCCAGACTTCCGCCACGGTAATTCAGGATCGCATTCAGCTCGCTGTGCGTGGAATACAGATATTTGATATCCAGCGGTTCTTCTGCTTCGCGTGCCCAGGGGAATTCATCATCTGAACAGCCAATCGGAAATCCGTTATATCCCATCGACAGGATCTTGTTGTCATCGCTTACGATACAGGCGCCAACCTGTGTGTTCGGATCCTTTGATCGCATTGCCGACAATTTTGCAACGCCCATAAAATACTCATCCCATGTGATATAATCTTTTCTTTTTTCGGTCATTGGTCCTCTCCCTCAAAAATCTCTTCATTTCCTGTTTCATCCGCTCTCTCGTTTTCCGTCTCTGAATCAGCTGTCTGATCAAATGAAAACGTCCCGTCATTCAACACGGTTGCAAGCTTGCTGATACTTTTTTCAAGTGTTTCGTAACAGATCCCGTAGGTGATCAGATCCTGACCGGTCGGATCTAGGATCTCAAGCTCATCACCGCTGACATCCGTCAGCACATACAGATAAGGGACATCCGGAAACTTGCTTTGTATCTTTGAAATCCCACTCTTTTCAAACGTCAAAACCAGCGTGTTTTCCGTGATATCCTCTGCCTCGAGCTGCGCCGACATATAGTTGCCCGGCTGAAAGCCCTTTCCGCTCATGATTGCTTCCACCTTCTGATTCAAAGGTTCCGGGAACAGTACGACCAGACCACGCGCCAGAATCTCCGGTTTGTGCCAGAGGGGCTTGGTCTTTAACAGTTCCGCCGCCATGACCTCGCGGCAGTTACCGCTTCGTCCGACAAATATGATCCTTTCGAACTCTTTCATCTACGTTTCTCCCGACAAGAAATACCATCAATCCGCATCCAGGATCCGATGTCCTGCCGCTTTTAACATACGGTTCATGATCGCCTGTCCGACACCTGCTGTATCAAACATCTCCGAATAGATCGCATCCAGATCCTGTTCGTCAAACTCACGAAGTACGCGATATAGGTTGTGTGCGATCTCAGCTTCCGCTGCTCTGCTGCCAATGCTTTTGATCAAACCGTCCTCATAACTGCCTGCAGTTTCATCGCTGCATAAAATGCCGATCCGCTCACCTTTTTCTCTATGTTTCGCAGCCAACTGGCGGATCGTCCGGATAACTGCTTCCTGCTCTCCCCGCACCAATGTCATCGGCGCTTTGGGGGCATAATGTGTATATTTCATTCCGGGAGCCTTTGGTGCATGCGAATCTTCATGTCCCGTTTCCGCAAAAGGTTTCTCTCCATCCACATCACCAAGGACTTCCTTTAGCATTTCCGCTGTAATGAAGCCGGGCCTTAAGACCGCAGGCCGATCGACTGACAGATCAATGATCGTTGACTCCAATCCGAGTCCGACTTCGCCGCCATCTAAGATCATTGCGATCCTGCCGTCCAGGTCCCTGTGAACATGCTCCGCACAGGTCGGGCTCGGACGGCCGGATGTATTGGCACTTGGTGCCGCGATCAGACATCCTGACTGCCGGATCAGCTCCCTTGCGACAGGATGTGACGGAAAACGGATCGCCACCGTATTCAGCCCGCCTGTCGTCTGCTTCGGAACACACTCTTTTTTATGCAGGATCATCGTCAGCGGGCCGGGCCAGAACCGCTTCGCCAAAAGCAGTGCTTCCTCCGGCACCGGATCCGCGATCCGGTAAAGATCCTCAATCTGTGCGATATGAACGATCAGCGGATTGTCTGACGGTCTCCCCTTTGCCGCATATATTTTTTGGGATGCTTCCGGCCTGAGTGCATCCGCGCCAAGGCCATAGACTGTCTCTGTCGGAAATGCGACCAGGTCCCCGTTTTTGATGAATTCTGCCGCCCGGCGGATCACATCCGCCTCCGGATTCACCGGATCAATTGTTTCCAGAATCGTTTCCATTTTGCTCCATATAGCCTGCGATCGTATCCCAGATACTGCTGTCTTCATAAGACAACTTCCAGAATGCGGCGCCGGCAAGATTGTTTTCTTTCATAACATCCAGCTTGGCTGAGATGGATTTCTCCTCTTCCAGCCAGATCTGATACTTGCTGTCACCCTTATCGTACTCCGCATAATACTGGTTCTCATCTTCAAGCCAGGTCTGCGTCGCCTGATTGTCTGAAAGATTCTTCTGTGCATCAGCCATACCCAGGTTTTCGCTGGTCACTGTACCGGCTGTTGTCTTCCAGAGTCTCGTATAGAACGGAATGCCCAAAACAAGCTGCTCTGCAGGCACTTCCTCAAGTGTATTTGCCACACTTTCTGTCACATAAGGAAGTGACGCAACCGATCCTGCTTCTTCGGAACCGGTAAAGTGTTCATCATAAGCCATCAGGATCACATAATCCGCAAACTTCGCCTGCTCATCCCTGAAATAGAGCTCCGTATAGGAAGACGGCGGATAATTGTCAACAGACAGAACCAGATCGTTCTTTTCGCATTTGATCGACAGCTCTCTGATGAACTCGATAAATGAATAGCCGACCTTACTGTTTAACGCCTCAAAATCAACATTGATTCCGTCAAGATCATACTGGATCGCAGCCCCGATCAGGTTGTTGATCAGCGTATCTCTCGTTGAAGTTCTGTTCAGAACGATCGCAGTGTCGACATTCGGGTTTTCCAGGTTGCTGACAAGTCCCCATACCTCGATTCCCTGATCGTGGCAGGCTGTCACATAATCTGCCGAACAGAATGACTGAATGGATCCGTCATTGCCGTTTAAATAGAACCAGGTCGGTGATACGACATTCACATCCTTCGTACTATTCAAAACATCCGAAAGATATGTATTTGCCACTTCATTGGTTACCTGATGCCATGCAAGGCAGATCTTCTCATCACGCAGAAGATGTGAGAAGACCTCTTCTTCTTTTTCACTTGTATAGGTTTTTGTGGTCTCTTCACCCAGATCCGATTTCGGAATATATCCTGTCAGTCCGTCTTCTGTCGTTACGCCAACCCAGTTATCAAACTCTTCCGTCACCGTGACCAGGCTGTCTTTTTCAAGCGTCGCGATCACAGCACTCCTGATCCCGCCTTTTTCGCGCAGGCTTGTACTGTGCTTTAAGGTATTGTAGGTGATCTCTCCCCACTCGGTAGAGACCGCAACGCGATTCGGTTCTTCTGCCTGCTCATAATGAATGTCTGCAAGGCTTTCGACGAACTCCATCGATAAATAGATCGTATCTGTCCCCGCGATCGCGATCGGATGCGCCAGCTCTTTTTCCTCATTCCCGATGCTGTACACATTGGTATCTAGCGCCTGCGTCGAGATCACATCCGTCGGTGTCACATAGCGGAGTTCCTTCTCATCCCCGTCCCAGAAGAAACGGTTACTGATCTTTGACTGAACGAGATGCAGCGGCAGATAGGCCTCCCCGTCAGAAATGATGCCGATTTCATCGCTGCGCTCATTGTTTACCGTCACGATCATCGAGGCATCATCCGTCAGACCGTAGTATGTACTGATGTCAGACTTCTCATGACTGCCGATCACCTTATCGCTCAGGCCAAGATTCTTCCATGCAAAAATGAGCCCCGCAACCACGACAATGATCACTATGAGGATCACAAGCCGGCGGATCATTCTCCGGCGTCTGCGTCTTGCCCGGCGCGACGGCTTTTTATAATATGTATTCTTTCGCCCCATATCTTCCTCCAATCAGAAAAAAGAATCGGCATATCTTGTATGTCACACAATTCATTAACACAAAAAATAGTATACACGAAAACATATATGATTACCAGAACAAAATCCCGCGCCTGCAGACATGGCAGGGCGGGATTTATAAAGATTAGTCAAAGCATGAAGGACCTTTTGGTCCGTTTCCATATGTTAACGATGTTATCTCGTGATATATTTTTAAGATTCGTCAAGCACCGTCACTCCATTCCTGCATATCAATCCCTACTCCTTTCTAAAAATCTATTCGTTTTGCATTTGTTGCATAGACGGGCTTAAGATCCAATACGCACATTCCCCCTCTCATTTCGATAATACCTGCTGCATTCTGTCAAATCTTTGAAAATACGTTTGCGGGAAATAAGACTGCGAACTGCAGTCAGAAAGAAAAAAATCAGCTGCGCTGCACGAAACAATGCAGAGCAGGTTCTATTTCGATATATCACATTCAAAACCGCTTTGCAAGAGCAGATGACAAAATAACGGAATAGCATGACAAAATAAGTATTCTTGACGAAATAACCCCTCTTGGATATACTTTCAAGTATGAAGATAGAAATGATTAATGAACACCAGATCCGCTGTACATTAACGCGGGAAGATTTAGAAAGCCGGCAGATCAATTTAAGTGAACTTACCTATGGTTCCGAGAAAGCAAAGTCACTTTTTCGCGATATGATGAAGCAGGCTGCAGATGAGTTTGGATTTGATGCAGAGGATATTCCTCTGATGATCGAAGCGATTCCTCTTTCAAAAGAAGCGATCATGCTGATCATCTCAAAGGTCGATGCACCGGATGAGCTGGATACGAGATTCTCCAGCTTTTCCCATGACGGTTCCGCAAAGTCCGATGCGGATGCCGACAAGCCGGAAGCTGCACCCTTTACGGATTTGTCCGGACTGATCGCACAGATCCACAACGGAAAAAAGAACTCTGCTTCCAGACAGGCGAATGTGAACACGCATAAAAACAATGCCGACACATCAAACGGACTGTTTTCCTTTACGGATATGGATGCTGCCATTTTGCTGGCACATCAGCTGTCCGGTTTTTATGATGCCCAAAACACGCTTTATCATGATGCGGCAAACAGCCGGTATTATCTTGTGCTGCACCAGGGCAGTCACAGCCGGATCGATTTTGACAAGGTTCTCCACACCGCTGCCAAATACCTGCAGCAGGAAAAATATTCCGCCGGCCGCGAGGGATATTGCATCGAACATTACAGGGCCGTTTTCCGGAATGAAGCATTACAGAATCTTGCAAAGATCTGATCCCTGTCCGGAGTTGATATAAGAATGATAAAAGCCGGTATATGCCAAAACATATACCGGCTTTTTATTACTTTGCTTTTACTGTCTTTTCGCAGACAAACGTATCACTTACGCCTGGATGTTCTTGTTGATGCGGTCTACGAGTTCATCCGGATCAATGCCGTGAACCATAGCAGCTTCTCCGATGCTTTCCATCTGTGAAGACGGGCATCCAAGGCAATGCATACCGATATCTAAAAGTACCGGTGCGATTCCTGCATCAATACGAAGCAGATCACCGATCAGTGTTTCTTTTGTAACTTCTACTTTAGCCATCTCATTATCCTCCATCAAAATTGCCTGTCAGGCTCCTCTATGCCTTTTCAATGATCTGAAAAACATGCTTATACTATTCTTAAAAGTCCTGCTTTCCAAATGCGGTTTTAGTATAGTACACCCCTAAAAAAAAAGCAACCCAACAACTTGCATTTTTATAACCATTGTATTATTATGAGAAAAAGCATTTTTGCTTTTCATCAAGTATGTTTAAACTAATTAAGGAGGTAACATCAATGGCTAGAATGATTTCTGACGACTGCATCGCTTGTGGTGCTTGTGCTGACTCTTGTCCGGTTGACGCTATCGCTGAAGGCGACGGCAAGTATGAAATCGACGGTGATTCCTGCATCGATTGCGGTGCTTGTGAAGGCACATGCCCGATGGGCGCTATCGCTGAAGCATAATTTCAGACTGTTTAAGATAACTGCCGTATCTGCTCTGTAGATGCGGCAGTTTTTCTATGCTTTTTTATACTTAATTTACTTGAATACATGAGGTGAATCGATTACTATTATATTTAGTAGGGACACATGTTGTGACAGGGGTATGATGAAAGCAAACTGATATGGAATATAAATCTTATACCGATTGTTTTAAGGAGCGGGTAAAACAGGATCCAGACTGGGTACTTTACCGGTTCCTTACTTATGAAAAAGAAACCGACAGCTGGCAGTTTCAGGACATCACGGTACGTGACCTGTACCAGAAGTCCATGGACCTGGCTTATACCATGCGAAAACGCGGCATCCGTCACGGTGACAGAGTTGTCATTTTTTCAATGCAGGACTATTCGACGCTGTATTCCGTCATGGGCTGCATCCTCGCTGGCGTGACTTTTACGATCTTACCGCCGCCGATCGATGAAGGGAAGATTGAACGGTTCATCTCCGTTTTAAAATCCGCTCATCCGAAGGGGCTGATCTCGAATTATGCCATGGAACAGCAAGCCGGCACGAATATCACAAAGCGTCTTATGGCAGAGGCGTTTTCTTCTGTTGTCCGCTTAAAGCGGATCTATTCAGACAAACTGATCCCCTGCCGGGATTCCGGGATCACCTATTCCGCCAAGCCGGATGATCTGATGTATCTTCAGTACACTTCCGGTTCTACGAGCGCGCCAAAAGGCGTCCGTGTCACCAGTCGTGCACTGATGACACAGCTTGCGCAGTGCCGATCTGCTGATTACACACATTTCGATCATGCGACACTGGGAACCTGGGTTCCGTTTTTCCACAATCTCGGACTTGTCATTACGCTCTTAATGCCGGTCCTGACGACAGGGTCTACTGCATACTTTTTGTCGACGCTTCAGTTTTTGTCCAATCCAAAGCTCTGGATCCGGATGCTTTCAGACTTCAAGCTGACGCTGACGGTCGGGCCATGCTCTGCATATGATGCATGTACCCGTATTTTTACACCGGAAGAGGCTGCCCTGTATGACCTTTCCCACATGACGCATCTGATGAACGGTTCCGAATACATCAGTCCGGTCATTGTTGAGCGTTTTTCTGAGATGTTCAATCTGGCGCCGAATGCCATGGCGCCCGGCTACGGACTTTCCGAATGTATCTGCCTGGCAAGTGTCGCTTCCCGCGATTACCGTACACTCCTTCTCGAGGACGAACCGTTCCGCGACGGAAGGATCATACCGGTCACAGAAGATACGCCGCCGGAGCAGATCCACGAGATCGTTGGTGTTGGGCCTGCCGTAGAAGGCCTTTCTTTTGCGATCGGTAATCCGAAGACCGGCGAGGTTTATCCAGAAAACAAGATCGGCGAGATTTTTGTCACAGGCGAAAGTGTTGCAGACGGATACTGGGGCGGCATATCGGCCAACAAAAACTTCCATTGCAAACTGAACGGACGTCAGGAAGAGTTTTATAAAACCGGGGACCTCGGCTTTTTAAATGACGGCATTCTGTATATCACAGGGCGCATCAAGGAGATGCTGATCGTAAACGGGCATAACATCTATCCGAGCGACCTGATGACTCTGATCCATAAAAAAGTACCGGGGCTTGGTTCTTCCACGATGGGATTTTTCTCTGTCAAGGATGAAACGAAAGAAAACATCATTGCTGTTGTGGAATCCAGCCCGGAGGAAGACTTTGACAAACGGGTTTCACAGATCAATAACGCCGTATCAGAGCGGTTTGGGTTTTCGTTTTATGACATCATCTTCGTTCCGGTCCGCTCTCTGCCGCGTACAGACAGCAACAAACTGCAGATTTCCAAGACGAAAAAGCTTTATGTTGAAGGAGGTCTGAAGATCATTCATTCCAGTCATGCTTATCGGATGGGACGCGGGAAACAAACTGTGATCGATAAGTCCATCGATATGGCAGACGAAGTAATGATGCAGGTTAAGTCCGTGTTTGAGCGGGTTCTGCGCATTGAGCACTTTAACCTCTCCGACTCCTTCCTGGAGCTTGGCGGGGACTCTCTGATGGGATACGAGCTTCTCCAGAACATGGAGAAAAAGTTCGGAATACAGTTAGACCTTCGGGAGATCCTGACAGATTCTTCCGTGATCGGTGTAACAAATTATATTCACAAGGTTCTGGCAGGCGTCACCCCTACAAGACACAGAGTTTCTCTGCGCAAGGAATGCGTTCTGGACGAATCCATCCGGATCGATGAGCCTTATCAGAAAACGATCAGCGAAAGCAGCCGTATCCTTTTGACCGGTGCGACAGGCTTCTTAGGCGCGTATCTGATCCGTGCACTGATCCGTCATTATCAAAGCGATGACCTGTGTATCTATTGTCTGGTCCGCTCTGACTCGACAGAAGCAGCCATGGAGCGCCTGATCAATAACATGAAGCACTTTGAATGCTGGGAAGAAGGATTTGATGCTTACCTGCGCCCTGTTACAGGCGATCTCTCCGCCGTACGCCTTGGTATGGCAGATGATGTATATGAGACATTGACCAATGAAGTCGATGCCGTATTCCATAATGGCGCACTGTTGAACTTTGTATTCCCGTATGAATACCTGCGTGGGACAAACGTAACAGGTACCGTTGAGACACTTCGCTTTGCATGTGATGGAAAGCCAAAATATTACCACTATATTTCTTCCTATAGTGTCTATGATACGCCAAATCACCTGGGCAAGCGCGTCTATGAAAATGATCCGCTCCGGGTATCAACCGGTTTTTCACTTGCCTATTCCGAGACCAAATGGGTCTCCGAAAAACTGGTCGGAATCGCGCGTTCGAGAAACCTGCATGCCGTCATCTACCGTCCGGGAGATATCACAGGCGCCGAAAACGGCATCTGGGCACTCGAAGATATGGTCAGCCGCATGATCGTCGGTATGATCCAGATGGGATGTATCCCGCACACTACCTATTGTATGCATATGACACCGGTGGATTATGTTGCCGATGCCATTGCCTATATATCCACGCGGTCGGAAGCGATCGGACATGCATTTAATGTCATCAACCCGTATCCGCTGCGTGCAAGAAATCTGGTCAACATGATCAGACAATGCGGATATCCGATCCGCTATATCACATTCCTCCGGTGGAGAAGCATGCTCAAATCAGCCAACTCCAGCGACAATTCACTCGCGATCCTGGAGTGCCTGTTTGAATCCGGCACAGATACCAACCCCGGTATCTTAAGACACTTCATCGGAAAGAATACGACCTACGACACTTCTAACACCAGTCTCCTGTTAAACGGCACAGGTATTACCTGTCCGGCGATCGACCGGAAACGGATTGCCGCTTACTTAAAGCACTTTGCGAAACTGGGCTATATTCCGGCCAAATCTTGAACCCTGCCGGATACTGACTGTAAAGAGATGATACTATGAAAATCGGAATACCACGGGCACTTTTATACTATCGGTACGGGATCTTATGGGAAACATTTTTCCGGGAGCTCGGACACGAGACTGTCATCAGTCCCCGTACCAACAAAGATATCCTGACAAAGGGAGAACAGCTTTCCATTGATGAAAACTGCCTCTCCACCAAGCTGTTTTTCGGACATGTAGCTGCACTCGAAGGCAAATGCGACTATTGCTTTGTTCCGCGGATTGCCAATCTGGGGGATGCAGGACGCTTCTGCTCCCGCTTTGAGGCACTTCCTGACATGTGCAGGAATATGTTCCGGGAATCTGATCTGCGCATTCTTCGTATCAATATCGATCCGGAGCAGCATACTTCGGCAAAACGTGCCTATCTGAATCTTGGCATGCAGCTTGGGGCCAGTCGCGAAAAAGCACAGGCCGCTTACGAAGCAGGAATGGCTGCGCAGATGGACTCCTTCCGGAAAAAGACCGAGATCAACCGCACATTGTTAAAAAAAGAAGGCATCAAAGTCCTGGTCGCAAGCCATCCGTACAATCTCTACGATGAATACATCGGTGCACCGATCATCAAAAGCATCCGGAATCTGGATGCTGTCCCGATCTGTTCTGACGGCATTGATCCCAGAGAAGCCAGAAGCAGAGCTTCAGAGATCGCCAAGCACGTACCGTGGGTCGTCAGCAGAGAGCTGCTTGGCGCGATCCAGACATATCGTGATAAGATCGACGGGATCGTGCTGATCACCGCATTCCCGTGCGGGCCGGACTCCATGGTCAATGAAATGATCATCCGGCGCATCTCTCACGTGCCGATCTTAAATCTCCTGCTGGATTCACAGGACGGCAATGCCGGCATCGATACCAGACTGGAGAGCTTTATTGATATCATCCGATTCCGAAAAGAGGTGGAACAATAAATGTCCGCAAAACCATATAATCTGACTTACCCGCAATTGGGCAACTATGACATCCCCATCGGTTTTCTGGTACGAAAAGGTCTTGGACTTGCCTATACCTCACCGCCTCCGATGACAAAACAGACCATTGAGCTTGGTGCAAAGCACAGCCCTGACTATGTCTGCGCCCCGTTTAAATGCATGATGGGCTGCTACATTGAGGCTCTGGAAAAAGGCGCAAATGTCATCATTCAGACCGGCGGGACCTGCCGTCTGGGTTATTACGGCGAGCTGCACGAGCAGATCCTGAAGGATTTAGGCTATGATTTTAAGATCATGAACCTGACACTTGCACAGTATGGCGGAATCATGGGGATTCTGGGCGGAATCAAAAAATATGCGCCCAAAAGGAAATGGGCACAGATCGGAAAGGTGATTCCGACCGTTGCCAAGATGATCACTTCGATTGATAAAGTCGAGGATTACCTGCGCAAGAACATGGGCTTTGAAGACATCCCCGGGTCTTTTGAAAAGATTTACAAACACTTTCTTTCCGAACTGCGCAAAGCAGAGACGTTAAAAGAAGTGGAAGAAATCTATGAACTGACCATGCGCAGTTTTTCACGTCTGCCCGTGCATAAACCGGATGATCCTGTTCGCGTCGGGATCATTGGCGAGTATTTCACCATCATGGATCCGTTTTCCAATCATGAGATTGAAAAAAAGATCGCCATGATGGGAGCCGAGGTACACAGATGGATGAACTTATCCCACAGCGTCCTCTCCTGCCCGGATGACAACGCACTCGATATGCTGCGTTCTTACGCACGCTACGATCTGAAGCGGTTCCCGTCTTCGATCTGGGTAGACAGCCAACGGAAAAAAATCAGAAAATATGTTTCTGAAGACATGGGCGCATCCTCTGTGGCAACGATCGCCATGGCAGACCATTACGCTGCCAGCGGGTTTGACGGACTGGTACATGTCAAATCCTTCGGCTGTACGCCGGAGATGGATGCGATACCGGTTCTCCACAACGTCAGCGCAGATTATAAGATTCCGATCCTGTATCTTTCCTATGACACACAGAGCAGTGATACCGGTATCGAAACACGTGCAGAAGCGTTTTATGATATGATTTCAATGAGAAAAGAGGCCAGACAATCATGAAAAAGGCATACCTTGGAATCGACATCGGTTCCATTTCCACAAAAGGCGTCATCATAGACGAAGAACATAATATCCTTGCAAGCGTTTACCTCTGGACAGAGGGCAATCCGCTTGGCGCATCCAAAAAGGTGATCCAGGAACTGGCTTCGCAGATCGATTTAAATGAGTGGACAGTCGTTGCTGCCGGTACAACCGGAAGTGCGAGAAAACTGGTCGGTGCGATGTGCAATGCCAGCATCGTCAAAAATGAGATCACCGCACATGCAGTCGGCACAACAACACTGCATCCGGATGTTCGTACGATCTTAGAGATCGGCGGGCAGGACTCGAAGATCATCTGTGTCGAAGACGGCGTTGCTGTCGACTATGCAATGAACACCCTTTGCGCGGCCGGCACCGGTTCCTTTTTGACCAGCCAGGCAAGACGCCTCGGCGTAGATGTTGAAGAATTTGGCAAGATCGCATTGGGAAGCAAGAACCCGACGCCGATCGCAGCAAGATGTACTGTATTCGCAGAATCCGATCTGGTCCACAAGATCCAGATGGGACATAAAAAAGAAGACATCATCGCAGGCCTCTGCAATGCTGTCGCAAATAATTATCTGAATAATATCGGAAAGGGCAAAAAGATCCTGCCGCCGATCGTATTCCAGGGTGGTGTCAGCAAAAACGAAGGCGTGGTCCGTGCTTTTGCCGATTCCCTTGGTGAAGAGATCATCGTGGATGAAAACGGTCATCTGATGGGATGCTATGGCGCTGCGATTCTCGCACACGGAAGCGGAATTGAAAGGCCCTTCTCGTTTGACGTTGCTGAAATGGAATTTGTCACACGGGAAGTGATCTGTGAAAACTGTCCGAACCATTGTGAGATCATCTGTGTTTACAGAGACGGCGAACTCATCGATTCCTGGGGGAACCGCTGCGAACGCGGAGAGATCAAAAGCTAAAGGAGGTTCCCAAGATGCAAAAAAAGAATATTGGCAGAATACTTTGTCTTGTATTGGCTTTCGCGCTGGTCTTTGCCTTTGCCGGATGCGGCAAAAAGGCTTCACTGGATCCTGTACCGAGCGGGCAGGCATCTGTTGATAGCAGTGCCGACGATGATCTGGCAGAAACCGGTCCGATCTGGAATTTCCTGGATGAAGAGACCGCTGCACTCAGTACAAACTTTGATGTCAGCAATATGAAATGTGTCCGCCTCAATGTCATCGGCGAATCTGAATCGATCTATAATACGACTGACCCTGAGATCATCGAACAGGTCTTTCGAGCGATCGATAAGATCAACGTAACCGGGCTGACCGCGGACCAGGCACCAAATGCCGACCAGACCTTTACTTTCATTGACAATGACGGCAGGGAGTACAGCATCAAATTTAACGATAACAATCTTGTCGGCAAGGATGGCATTTACCTGATCATCGGTGATGAAGATCTGTGGGATGCCGCGATCAATCTGCGGGAAAACGCGACAGAATCTTATAGCGAAAGTGCGGATGATAATGACTCCGAGAGCACCATATCCGGCGATCCGGAGGATCCGATGAACGGACGTGCAGACAAGGCTTCTAAATCCTCCTCGCATTTTTCCTATAAGCAGGAATCTACAGGTGACGGAACAGAATATATTTTCGGCGATGCCCTTGTCGTTACGATCCCACCGGACTGGAGCGGTAAATACACAATGGTAAAGGGCGATGACTATGTCACGTTCTATCATACAGCAAGCCACGAAGGCTGGCAGCAGTATGACGGCAGCGACGGCGGTGTTCTTTTCGGCATTTACTATTCAAAAGACAGCGAAGATTCTGAAAATGCAGAAAATGTCGGGCTGGCAAGAGACGGCGGCTACTACTATATCAGCTTCCCGTCCGATATGCAGGCATATATGGAAGATGAAAGTGCCGTTGAGGAATATGCTTCTCTTGCAGAAGAAGTCGATTCCATTGCGGCAAATGCGTTCAGTACCGTTTCCAATTAGAAATGTCTTAAGCATTTGAAATGATTATGTAAAATAAAAGAGATCTGAGAAGTTTCCCTCTCAGATCTCTTTTCGTTTTGTCTCTTTTACCAGTCTGTGTAGATATCGACCGTTCCACTCGCGCAACCGGAATCATATACCTTCGCTTTTCCAAGGGAAGTGTCTACCTCTGTCCCCGCAGCCAGATCACTGCTGGCAACACAGATATATCCATCCGCGTCTCGAATGGTACCATCCTCTGCAACATGGCGTCCCGGGATGTTCAGTCCGCCGCCCGGCAGTACCCTTTGTGAGTAATAGGTCTCTCGATGTCCGCCGTAGTAAACAACGCCTTTGTACTTTGTCAGGCCACCGCTGCTTGTCGAATAACTTGATGAAGATGAACTGTAGCTGTAATCTCCATCATCGCTGCCTGACGAGCTGCTTGCTGCCTGTGCGGCTGCAGCCTGTCTTGCACGTTCTTCAGCTTCCGCTGCTGCACGTGCCCTTGCCTGCTCTGCTGCAATCTCTTCCTTCTTTGCCTGAATCTGGCCGTTTACCTGATTCAGATCAGCCTGAACTGCAGCTGCCTGTGATTCGAGCTCACTGCGCTTTGACTGTAAGTCGGCTTTCTTTGCTTCAAGCTCTTCCTGCTGTTCGATCAGCGCTGCTTCTTTTTCTTCCAGTACTTTTTCCTGCTCTTCAACCGTTTTGTGAATCGCCTTGTACTCTTCCAACTGGTCAGAATAGGTTTTTTCAAGGTTCTTTGCAACATCAATCGCACTGAAGATCTCTGCCATCGAAGAAGAAGATAAGATCATATCCAGAGATGAGTACGTTCCCTTTTCGTACATGACCTGAATCTGATTCGCTGTCTTTTCCTTCTGCATCGCTTCATTTGCTTTTGCGATCGCGAGCTGCTCTCTTGTCATCTCGATATCGTTCTGGGTCGCTTCGAGTTCATCGTTCCCCGTCTCGATATCAGCTTCAATCGATGCGATCTGCCCGGAAAGTGCGCTAATGCCCTGGTTCACACTAGATGCTTCCTGCTGCAGCTGGTTTGACTGCTCCTGAAGTGAAGATAATGTCTCCGCCATCGCCGGAACACCCGGACAAAGAGCGGCACACACAACACATGCAATCAAAGCCTTTCGCACCTTGCGAAAACTAGCTTGCATATTGAATTCCTTTCTTACAATACCCACTTTATAAAATCTGTCTCAGCCTAACTTGTTTCCTGTAAGTTTCAAATTTGTTACAAAAGTGTTACCGAAAGTGTTCTATGATAATAGCATATCCTCCACTATATGTCAAATTTACGCCGGTTCATAAGGACATGCCTCCACTTATTCATGAAAAAAAGTTGGCGGGAAATGTCCATATTGAATACTGCCATCTGATAAAAGTTCTTGCATATCACTGTGGCTTTCGCTACCATTATTCATGACAACAATCTGTATCAAGGGGAATAGATTATGAAACGAATTGCTCTTTTTCTGGCACTTGCTGCCGGTTTATTATGGGGAAGCACAGGTCCATTTGTACGGATCCTGACTGCCGGCGGACTTGACAATGTCACGATCTTCTTTGCCCGCGTTTTTATTGCCACGATCATACTGTTCATTGCCTTTATGATCAAAAACCGGTCTCTTTTCAAGTTCCGGCTCAAGGATATCTGGATCTTCCTGGTCTACAGCTGTATCGCTACGACCGGCCTTAACATCTGCTATAACGTATCCATTATTAACATGTCGCTTTCCTTTGCCGCAGTCCTGCTGGCACTGGCACCTGTTTATGTTGTTTTTCTTGCTTACTTCTTATTTAAAGAGAAGATTACCGCCAAGAAGATCATCTGCATGCTTCTGGCTGTATTCGGCTGTGTCCTGGTAAGCGGCTTTCTGGAATCGTCAGGCGCGATGGGCTACCGCCCGGTCCATGTCATGATCGGTGTGCTTTCCGGCATCCTGTATGCGGTTCAGGTCGTTTTCTCACGTCTTTCGAGTGAACATGGATACAAATCCTTTACACTCGTTTTTTACTGCATGCTGTTTGCAACGATCCTGCTGGCACCGTTTTCCAACTGGGGCGCGATCGGACATTACGTGCAGGCCGCTCCGCTGTCACACATCGGAATCCTGATCGTCCATTCTCTTCTGGCCGCAGTCATTCCGTATATTTGTATCAATACGGCTCTTGCCAAGGCAGAAGCCGGGATCTGCACGATCCTGTGTGCTGCCGGCGAACCGACGGCAGCCACACTATACGGCGCACTCTTCTTTGCCGAGATCCCGTCAGTCCTCTCCCTTGGCGGACTGATTCTTACCGTCATCGCACTCTCGCTCCTCCTTGCGCCCGGCAGGAAAAAAGCGCACGAATAGTTTAACACTTTAATATGTGAAGGTGTCAGGCACCTTCGCACACTGCCGTGCGAAAGTGCCTGGCACTAGACAAGGCTGCCGCAAAAAGCGACAGCCCTTTTTCGAGGAGACCTCTGTCTTCTATTTCAGAAATTCTTTCATTTCTTTGGCTATTCTCTCGTACTCGAAGTCGTGTACATAGTGTCCGCAGTCTAATTCTGTAAGTATGCCGTTTTCGGAAGCATCCGTCATTGCCTGTGAACCCTTTTCCCAGTTCTCATCAAATTCCGTACTGTCAGGCGAAATATACAGAAGCATTGGTACGCTTGGCAACGGCGCCGCGTTCAACTCCCGGTTCACGGCAATCGTATTCTTTACATCGCCTTCTGTTATAACCGATTCGTTGAGGAGCTTTCTGCAGCAGATCTCAGTGAATAATTTATCTTCCTCTTTCGTAAGTGTACCTGATTGATCCAGGCTTCCGATACGCAATAAGCCAGTTACCTTTTCAAACTTGTTTATTCCAATGGCAAGCTTTAATAGTTTTTCTTCTTTTTGAGCCGTTTCTTCATCCTCGCAGTTAGGCGTGCACATATCCAGACCGACGATCGCTTCTACTTCATCGGGGTATTTTTGTGCCCACAGTGTCGCCTCGTACCCCGACATCGAATGCGCACACAAGACATACGGTGCTTCAATACCTGCATTTTCGAGGGCTTCCCTGTCTTGACGCAGTATGGTGTCCATATCACGATCCCCTTCTACTACATCACTGAACCCATAGCCGAATCTTTCAACAACGACTATCCTGTTTTCATCACTCAGCCTTGAATACAGTGCCTTGAAATCCAGGATCGGAGAAGATGTCCCCCACCCCGACAGGAAAACGATCGTGTGTTCGCCTTCTCCTTCAGTGTAGACACTCATATTGTGACCGTCCACCTCAACAAGCTGTCCCAGTGGAGTATTGTACAGCTCCTGGTTTTTTCTGAGCATGATCTGATTATAGATCGTCATGATGATAAGAAATACCGCCAGTACTAACAATAGGACGAGAATTACCTTCCCTATTATTTTCAATACCTTTTTCATGATTCATTCTCCTCTTTGATCGCAAAGGAGACAGAGAACCATCCCCTGTCTCCCCTGTCACCTTTTACTGGATAGTGATGTCACCCGCGCTTGATCTGACTACGATCTTCAGTCCGTCTTTTCCGGATTGCTGAAAAGAATCTTCCAGCTTGTTATTTCCGAACCGGATGTCTCCGGCGCTTGCTTTCAGGTCGACGTTGTATTCGGCCAAATTTTCGGTCCCTGTCATCTCGAAATCACCGGCGCTTACTTTTGCATACAGGTCCTGCACCTGACATTTTTCAAGCTCCACATTTCCCGCACTATTATCAAACTCAACCTTTTTGATCAAAGTATCTTCCAGCTCAATATCACCTGCCGAACAATCAATCATGGCGCTGCCGATTGAGGAGTTGTTTACATCGATATCACCGGCGGAGTCCTTCGCATCGAGCGTATTGACGGTGGCGTTTTCTAAGTCAAAGTCTCCGGCAGAAGCATGTCCTGTCAAAGTGTCAATTGTAAGGTCTTTAACAAGTGTATCTCCGGCTCCGTTTTTAAATGAAAGCGTTCCAATCTCTGTCCCCTCCGGAACCGTAATGACCATCTTTGCTTTTACCGAAACGTTAAAATGTTTTTTGATAAAGTCTTCTAATGTATCTATTGAAAACTCTTTCTGCGTGATATACAGTGTGCCGTCTTTGATCTCTCCAACAGGCTGGAATATATCATCACTCAGATAATAGGTAACGCTGTAATCCTGTCCGGTCTTGATGTTGATATCAAACGCGCCCGTCACGATGTCGATGTTCTCAAACGGAATGAACGCACCGTCTTTTTGCGTGCCCTCGAGCGGAATCATTTCATATTTGCTCTCGTCGATTTCAGCAACTTTGCCGCCTTCATCACGATCTTCGGCATCGTCGTCATCCGCCTCTTCCCGGTCAGCAAAATCTGCCTCCTCCGCCTCGAAGGTATCGTCTACGTCGATATCGTCTGTATCCTCTGCGTCCTCAAACGCGTCTTCCTGATCATCCTCTAATTCGTCTCTTAATTCTTCGCGGATCTCCTGTTCGATCCAATGGTGTCTTGGCCCCCTGTGTCCGTGCCAGATGCTTCCGCCTATGATGCATGCTACTGTGATCAGGGCGATCATCCATAAATATCTTTTCCTATTCATGACAAATCCTCCTGTTTATGCTTCAAAAACATGCTTGCCAAATGTTTTGCTGATAAATGCGTGGACAATTCCTGCAATCGGCCAGATGATCCATGTGGTTCCCCAGCGGAATGTCAAGAAGCTGACGACCAGATAGAGACAGGTGATCGTCGGCCAGTATACCGGCATGAATTTTGAAAGGTATTCATTTTCATATATGATCACGTCTTCCGGTCCTCCCTGATTTTTCTGTGTATCTTCCAATCCGTCCTGCTGCTCCTGCTTGGCTCTGTACTGGATTCTTAACAGACGGCCAAGTCCGCCCCTCTGACGTCCTGCGAGAACAAACAGGAATACTGCTGCGCCTACCAGGAACAGACAGACAGCTCCTGCGATGTCCCCGAAAAATCCGTTTGTAACATGTAAAAATGAAAGGATTGCGGCGGGCAGTGCACTTAAGATGCACAGCACGATCCCAACGATGATCAGGATCGTATGTGTGGTGCGGTAGTCTGCATACTGCATCTTAACATATTCCTGTGCGCTGTAGTCTAACCGGCAATTTTCTTTCCACATGTAGGAATACTCCCGCTCCTGCAATCCGGAGAAGATCAGCATTCCCAGGCCGCCTGCCAGCAGCAGGAACAAAAGGACCAATCCGATCACTGCAAAAAATTTGGAAAGTCCGCCGCCTGCCGAAACCGGAATCCCGGTTAAAATGATGAGCGGCACGGCTGAAACGATCAGGAAAAAGATCCCGAATGCTCCCATGTAAGAAAGGCGTGTTCTGCCTTTGATATAGCCATCGACTTCTTCAAATGAAACGACACGCTGTGCTTCCTCTGCCGGTTCCTGATCGACAAATGAGCGGATCCCGAGTTCCTCTGCGATCTCTTCCAGATTCCCGAATTCAGAAATCACGATCCCGACGGCCTCATTTTCTGATTTGCCTTCTTCGATCAGTTCGTTATATTTATCTTCCATCATCTGCCCAAGTTCTGTCTTTGCCCTGGTCACCTCAGGTGTTCTCGGAAGGTGGGCAAACATGGTTTCCAGATATGTTTTAATCGCTTCCATCATCTTCCTCCTGTTTCTATTGTAAGCGTCATTTTCTGTATCAATTTCCCTATTGTGAGTGCAATCACTGCGATGATCATTTGCCATCCTCCTTTCGGATGAAACGCTCGATCACTTCCTTTGTCAGATTCCATTCACTGCATTTTTCCCTGTAGTAATCGAGTCCGCTTTCTGTAACGCGGTAGTAAGTCCTTCTTTTTCCGCTTTCCGCGTCTACTGAGTATGACTCGATGTACCCGTTTTTTTCCATCCGTGTGAACGCCGAGTATAATGTCGTCTGCTTGATGATGTACTTCTCATCGGACAGGTCCTTGATCTTTTTTGATATCTCGTATCCGTAAGAAGGCCCGTCCAGAAGGAGATATAGAATGATTGTGTCATTGTACCCGCGGATCACATCACTGCTGATACTAACCATGATGCCTCCTCTCTCTGACTTGCTTTGTAGCAGGTTTCTCTCATATGTCTTTACTTCGTCTGTCGATATAACGCCTGGCGTTGTATCGTCTATCGTAGTACGTCTGTCGTAGTAAATATAACATGCAGCTGTTGCACTGTCAAGGGGACTGAAAAAGAATTGTGCAAATTTCTGCAAACAGGGTTTTATCTATCACAAAACCGCCCACAGCATTTCTGCCACAGGCGGTTCGAACCGGTTATTCTATTCTGTTTTCTATTTCAATTACTTAAGCGACTCACCCAGCTCGAAGAAAGTCCGGATGCTCTCCGGCACATCACCGATCGGTTTGCCCATCTGCCAGTCTGCGATCACCTCACCATGCGGAAGGAAATCATCTACATTCGCTGCTGTGATGATTGAGCCTTTCGTCAACGTCTCTTCCGGTACTTCCTCCCCCTGGATCAGCTGATATGCCTGTACCACGGAATAATAGCCCTGCAGCATGGACCAGTCATAGATCGTGGAGTACATCTTTCCCTCCTGGATCGACTGCAGCGCGATGATGTTTCCGTCAAGTCCGGATACAACGACTCCATCTTCTCCTCCAACAGTCAGACCGCTTTCTTCCAATGCTGTGACTGCTCCCATAGCCATAAGGTCATTGCAGCAGATGACCCCATCGATCTGCGGATGGGCCTGAATAATATCTGCCATGGTATCCACCGCTGTATCCTGGTCATAGTTTGCACTCTGTTCTTCTACGATCGTCATATCCGGATGTTCTGCGATTGCGCGTTTGATCCCTGCTGTCCGCTGCTGGGAAGAACTTGCACCATCGATTCCGCGAAGAACGACCATGTTTCCTTTTCCACCCATATGTTCGCAAACGTCAAAAGCAAGTTCGTATGCAAGCTCTTCATAGTCCTCTCCGACAAAATTTGGCATATATTCTTTGACGTCATCACCCCAGACATTGGTTATTTCCGTGTCTGCCGTCACAAACGGAATGCCTGCATCGTGCGCGGCATTGACGGCACCACTGACGCCGTTAGAATCATTGGCTGTCAGGATAACCGCATCAACGCCTGCCGAGATCATGTTTTCAATCTTGGTAACCTGTCCTTCTATATCTGTTTCCGTTGTCGTATTATCAACCCTTACCGTAATTCCCAGATCCTGTCCTGCCAGCATCGCGCCATATGCGATATCCTGAAAATGTGCATTCGTGGCTGTTTTCAGAACGATTCCGACACTGATATCCGAATCTGCCGTGCTTTCTCCTCCAGCCGATGTAGCACTTCCCGGATTACTTTTTCCACATGCTGTCATCATCACTGCCAGTACTGCTATGCTTATTAACGCCGTGATTTTACCTGCTAACCTCTTTTTCATCGTTTTCTCCCCCTTGTAATTCTGCTCCCTGTGGATCACGTCTATGTGATTCCTTTCAAGAAAATGGTAACAAAATCAGAAAAAGCAGATGATTTTAAAAGTATCCCAATATTATGCAAACCCCGCATCATAGTATCCAAACGGTAACCGTATGGCATTCTGTTTGTCGTTTGTCTTGAAACGCATAAGCGGCAACATTTGGTATCCCATAACGTCAGCTTCGTGGTATACTGTTTTCAATCATGACAACAGAAAAAACTATCACTCAGGAGACATCCCATATGCCACAATTAAGACTCTATCAGCCACCCATTTCGAAAGAACTGTATGAGGAGCGTTTCGGTTTCCCGGATAATATCGTACGTGTGACGGCCGGTGCCGGCGGAGAGGCGCTTCTTATTTTTGGAAGTGAAAAGACAGCCCTCATCGATTGTGGGATGGCATGCTTTCAGAAAGATCTGATCTACAACATCCACACCGTCTTCCTGAATCGCTATCTGAAAGACGGGCGCGTTTATACGCTGGACTATATCTTCTGCACGCATTCACACTATGATCACATCGGTGCGCTTGCTGCCGTCAAAAAAGAATGGCCCACCGCGATCACATGCGCCAGTGCCTATGCCAAAAAAGTTTTCAGCCGCCCCGGCGCGATCAAAACCATGCAGGAAATGAGCAATGCGGCCGGACGCGACTATGTGAGCGCAGAAGAAATCACGATTGAATTTGAATATATGCAGGTCGATCAGGTGCTTTCCGAAGGTGACCGCGTCAGCCTGGGCGATGAATCCATTCTCGTTCTGGAAACACCGGGACACACAAACTGCAGTTTAAGCTATGCACTCGAGCCGCAGCGGATCCTTTTCCTATCCGAGAGCACCGGCACGCTCAGCCCGCAAAACACGGCACAGTCCGCGATTTTGAAACATTATTACGAAGGATATGAAAGCATCCGGAAATGCAAAGCTTATGGTGCAGACCGCCTGGTCATCCCACACTGCGGACTGATCCCGGCAGATTTTAACGATACCTATTGGGAACTTGTAAAAGAAGATATGGAATCGATCGTACGGTTCCTGGCCGAAAGACAGGGCAAAATGACTGATGAGGAACTCATGGAAGACTATACCAGGATTTACTACGTCGGCCAAAGACAAAAAGAACAGCCGCGGGAAGCCTTTCTGCTCAATGCTGTATATCAGCTGAAGGCTGCGGCTGAAGAGATTGAACGAAGAAAGAAAAGTTTCGACTAAATAAGCTGAAACACAAAGAAAAGCTGTACATGATTCATCGATTGTAAATACAATCTGATGTGTCACGTACAGCTTTATTGTATGTTCAGCGTAACATATATTTCATCTGTTTCCGTTACAGATCCAGCTTCAGATCTTCATCCGTAAAGACGCCACCGGCCTTGAATGCCTTTCCAAGGATCCCGCTGATCACTGCCGGCAGGATGAAGGAAATCAGGATCAGTCCCAGCCAATCCATGCCCGTGATCGCTGCCTTCGTGCCTGCTGCGATGTCATTCATCCATCCGGTAAATACTCCAATCTGTCCGACCAGACCGCAGGTTCCCATACCGGAGGAAACTGCTGCGCCGTTCATCTCGAGATGGAATACACAGGTTGCAAGCGGTCCTGTGATCGCTGATGTGATGATCGCCGGAAGCCAGATCGATGGCTTCTTAACGATATTACCCATTTGCAGCATACTTGTCCCGATGCCCTGTGCGAGCAATCCGCCAACACCGTTTGCTTTAAAGCTGACAATCGCAAAGCCGATCATGTTTGCACAGCATCCTGCCAGAGCCGCACCGCCTGCAAGGCCTGTCAGACCGATCGCTGCACAGATCGCTGCCGAGCTGATCGGCAATGTCAGAGCGATACCGACTGCTACCGCTACGATGATTCCCATCAGGAACGGCCGAAGCTCTGTCGCCCACATGATACCGTTTCCTGCTGCCTGCGCCGCTGCGCCGATATAGGGCGCGATTCCAAGTGACAGCAATCCACCGGCTATGATCGTAACACCGGGTGTCACAATAATATCTACCTTTGTCTGCTTGCTGACCAGCTTACCGATCTCACAGGCAATCACTGCAATAACGAAAACCGCCAGCGGGCCACCTGCTCCGCCACTCGTATCCGCCGCATATCCGACTGCTGCCAGTGAAAACAATACCAGCGTCGGCGCCTTCAATGCATAACCGATTGCGATCGCCATCGCCGGTCCTTTGACTGCAGAAGCAAAGTTCCCAATCGTAACCAGCCATTCGATGCCTGCCTGTGTTCCGATCGTACTTAAGATCGTACCGATCAGAAGCGACGCGAACAAACCTTGCGCCATTGCGCCAAGCGCGTCTACAAAATAAGCTTTGGCTGATAAGGTAACTCCTTTTTTTGTGCAATACTCTTTTACTGCTGACATATCCCATCTCCTCTGTCATTAAGAAATCGTCGATCCGAACAACCATATCCGCCCGAATCTGACATTTTGAAAAGCCTCATGTTATCTGGCTCTTCATAAATATAATGAATTGGTATACCAGTGTCAATACAATTGTAAACTTTTAAGTTTACACCTGTCTTGTCACCCCTGTTAACATATGGTATAGTCAGAGTCAGAAGTATCATCAACTCAGGCAGAAGCACATATTTTCAGCACGACTCGTAGGCCCGGATCTGCAAATAACAGATTTCGCATGAAATTGATTGTTGAAGGGGAGGACAATTTCAGATGAATGCCGCAGAAAGAAGAAACAGGATCATCCAAAAATTAGAAGAAAGTGACAAGGCCCTTTCCGGCAGCGCTCTCGCAAAGGAATTAGGCGTCAGCCGCCAGATCATTGTGCAGGACGTCGGCCTGCTGCGCGCCAAAGGGACAAATATCATCTCAACAAATCTTGGTTATGTCCTGCCCGACCAGACAAAAGAAGAAAAACGCGTTTTTAAGCTCCGTCATACAGACGAAGAAGTCTCTGATGAATTAAGTCTGATCGTCGACTGTGGCGGCATCGTGAAAGATGTTTTTATTTATCATAAAGTGTACGGCACCGTTCGTGCGGACATGAACATCCGCTCGCGGGAGGATGTGCGGAAGTTCTTAGAAAAGATTGCCTCCGGCAGCTCAAGCCTCTTAAAAAATGTCACGAGCGGATATCATTATCATACTGTTTTAGCACCCAGTGAGGAAACACTGGATCTGATCCAGGAACGACTTTCAGAAAAAGGATTCCTTGCGCCGCTCCAGGAATATGAACCGGTTGATTTGAAACAAACGAATTAATTCCGCGGATCAAGACGGATGCGTTTCTCCATCCTTGTCCGATCACTCTCCCATTCCGTACTGCAGCAGGATCTCCTCGAGGCGCTCCTGTGTCATCGGACTCGGGATCACGAAGTCCTTGTTTTCCAGCAGCGCCTGCGCCAGATTTCTGTACTCCTGCGCCTGGTTGGATTCAGGGTCATATTCGATCACAGTCTTGCGCTTGATCTCGGCGCGCTGCACGATGTTATCACGCGGTACAAAGTACAGCAGTTTTGTGCCGAGTTCTTTTGCAAATGCTTCCAGAAGCTCCTGTTCGTGATCGACGTTGCGGCTGTTGCAGATGATCCCGCCAAGCCTTACGCCGCCGCGTTTTGCATACCGCTGGATGCCTTTTGAAATATTATTGGCCGCATAAAGCGCCATCATCTCACCACTCGCAACGATGTAGATCTCTTTTGCCTTTCCTTCACGAATCGGCATCGCAAATCCGCCGCAGACAACATCTCCGAGGACATCATAGAAAACAAAATCCAGATCATCATCGTAAGCGCCCAAATCTTCGAGCATATTGATCGAGGTGATGATACCGCGTCCCGCACAGCCGACACCGGGCTCCGGTCCTCCGGATTCCACGCAAAGGGTATTGCCGTATCCGGTTTTCATAATGTCATCCAGATCAATATCTTCCCCTTCGTCCCGGATGGTATCGAGCACGGTTTTCTGTGCCAGTCCACCTAATAAAAGTCTTGTGGAATCTGCCTTCGGGTCACATCCGACGACCATGACCTGCTTACCAAGCTCGGTCAGACCGGCCGTCAGGTTCTGTGTCGTGGTCGATTTGCCGATTCCGCCTTTTCCGTAAATTGCAATTTGTCTAAGCTCTTTCATCTTACTGCTCTATTCCTTTTCATCCTGTATTCAGCCTGCCTATCGAGTATATCGTTCGTCTACAGTGGTTGCAAATAAGATTTCTCTCACAACCTTCTACACCACTGCGCTCACAAGCCCTTTCTTTTCCGCATCGTTATAAAGATCTGCCATCAGTGTCAGTGCCCCGTCTGTTCCAAAGTACTGCTTATCGCAGACCAGCACGTCTCCATAAGGCGCACACACGGAAACGAATGGCATATTTGCTTTCTTCGCCGTGATATCATCCCAGATCGATCCGATCACCGCACTCTTTCGCACCATCTGATCCACGTCTTTTAAATACTGTTCAAACAGTCCACCGTCATCTGTGAAAATGATATCTTCTTCCGTCAGGTATTCACCTGCTGTTTCCAGAAACAGCTTTTTCACTGTTTTACGATGTTTTTTGGGCACATCCTCCGGAATATAGATCCTGCGCGGACTTAATCCCAGGTCACTGACAAAGTACTTCGTGATCGAAAGTGCTGCCGACGCAGATGCATTCGCAAAAAACTCCCTCGGAAGGCTTCGCTGGTTATGCATATCAAAAATCCATACCAGATTCCGGTTAAAATAGTAAAAATACCGGTCCGCGCGTTCTTTGATCACGGATTCTGTCAGAACCGGATCCAGATCAAATGTCTCCGCAAGCGTCCGGATCAGCTCTGCCTCTGCCGTCGGGCCGATCGGCATATATGGAAAATGAATATACGGCGTTCCGAATGTCCGCTCCAGTTTTTTTGCGATATCCAGATCTGTCCATGGCGCAAGCACGAGATTGTATTCCGCCGTCGGGATCTTTTTTAAAGCATCAATTCCTCGTCCCGGCCCGTAAATGATGTTAGGCTCCAGTCCGATCCTCCGAAGCAACGTTTCCAGTTTTTCAAGCGTCCCGACCCACATCGGATCGTAATGTGGAACCACACCCCAGACATTGACCCGTTTTGGAACGACTTCTGTCTCGCCGTATTCACTAACATATCCGTCGATCAGCGCAGAGAGCACCTGATGGTGGCCCCAGACATTGTTTCCCTTAAAGCCCGGCAGTGCAACGTGCAGTACCGTCTTTTCCGGCGTGGTGTACTGCTCCGCGATCTCTCCGACATCCTCACCGATGATCTCGGCAGAACAGCCTGTCACCAGCATAAAAATCTCTGCCTTGTAATACTGAAGCGAATGCTCCAATACACTTTTTAATTTATCAGAAGCGCCGAACACCACTTCCGCTTCGCTTAAGTTGCTGCTCGGCACTACGGACTCCATATAGGGGACAGGATTCTGTCCGCCGTTTGCGACAGACAAAACGGAACTGATCGCATGGATACAGCCCGGCCCGCTGTGCATGATCGGCAAAACCCCTTCAATGGAAAGTGCCGTATAGATTCCTGCCAGAGCACACCCGACACGTTGCTGCTCCGGACAGGCATATTCCTTTTTTTCTTCCATATCCATTCCCTCAAACGTCGTCCGGCCACAGGTTGTGGTCAGCACTGCTTATTTTCGCAGTCTCCCATGCCGTCTTTTACATACCATGCCGGCAGCCCATTCCGCTTCCGTCTCCGCGCCCGTGACAGCGTCCTGTCCCGCTTTCGTCTCCGCCTTTTTCATAAAAGCGTGTAGGCGGCAGCGCTTCAAATACTTCCGTAAACGGAGACTGGTACCGCGCCTTCATCGCATCGAATACCGCCGTATTCCGGAAGCTTGCCGCCAGCGCATCCGCGAACAGATACAGTCCTCTGTATCCGACAATGTTGATCCCAAGTCCCGGGTCCAGGCAGGGCACGCCGACCTTGGCCGCCCAGCATCCCGCGCCGTGCGCTCTGGTGATCACGATGTCCGGTTTGTATTTTTTGACTGCCAGATATACCTCCATCTGCTGTGCATTGCTGACGCTCACGGACACATCCATCCCAAGCTCCCTGACATCCGCAACCGGCGTACGGGCGTTTCTGTCAGGAGAAGCGTCCGTCAGAGGATCATAATGATACGAAACCGCATGGACTGCTTCCATGCCAAGCTCCTTTAACATGCGCACCATTTCAAAGACATATCCGGAACCCAATGCCACCAATGCTGTTTTGCCGGCAAGCAATGGCCGAAGCGCATCGATCTTTGCCGCGTATTTTTCCCGCTCTTCCCGGATGATCTCTTCCACGGTCTCTTCTTTTTTCAGATATGCACCCAGATCCCGCATGAAGCGCTCAAATCCGATCCCGCCGTTTGGCTGATGGATATGAAAATATTTCACACCGTAGTTCTGCTCCAGATAGCTCAAGATATACGAATCATCCACATCACACTGCCCGAACGAAACCCGCGCCTGCGATGCACGCTCATAGTCTTCGATCGTGCTGCCTGCCGTTAAAAACAGCATGTCCAGACCGAGTTTTTTAAAGATCGGCACAACCGTCTCCTGTGCGATGGAGGCAAACCCTGCATAGATGATCGTATCCTCTTTTTTTTCCGGTGCTTTAAACCGTGCTTTTCCGGTTGAATGGAAAAATGCGTCAAACCCTGTAGACCACAGCTTAGAACGCATTCCCGCAGCCCCGAGCATCGTGACCGGGATTCCGAGCTCTTCTGTCATCTCTGCTGCAACCGCGCCGACGTCCTCTCCGATGATCGCAGACGTGCAGCTAGTCGCGATATAGATCTCTTTGGGATGGTGTCGCTCAAATGCGCCGCGCACCGTACTTTTTAGCTTTTCCGCCGCACCGAAAACCGTATCCGATTCCGTAAACTTTGTCGTAAACATACGGACATTGTCACGGTATGCTCCGCCCGGTCCCGGCTGGTTTAAGCTATAACCGCCCGAAAAGATCATCTCCACGCCGCAGCATCCGATGGGCGCATGGTCCACGACCAGTGTGTCCGGCAGTCCTAAAACCGATGTGATCGCCGTCAGATGGGAACAGTACGTCCCCGTCGTAAAACATCTGTTTTTATTTTTCAGGCATCCGTCACACCCCTGCTTTGTCAGATCCTTCAGTGAACCGTTATAGGTCACGATCGATCTGGTCCTCGTTTCTCTGACAGGAGGTTCATCCAGTCTTAAATCTACTGCCATTACATCAAATCCTCCAATATCCGTTTTTTGATTTCCAAAAATGCCGGATCAAATAGCCGGTCCTTTTTTTCGTCTGCAGAAAATTCCACGATGATCTCATCCCGGATCGCTGCCGGTTTGTCCGAAAGGACATAGATCCTGTCAGACAAAAGGATCGCCTCATCAATGTCATGTGTGATCATCAGAATCGTCAGTCCAAGTCTGGCTGTCACATCGATCAGCCACTGCTGCAGATTCCCTCTGGTAATCGAATCCACCGCACCGAACGGCTCATCCAAAAGCAATATGTCACCACAGGATAAAAACGTCCGCAGGAAGCTTGCCCGCTGGCGCATGCCGCCCGACATCTCGCGCGGATAGTTCTGTTCAAACCCGTCCAGCTGAAATTCCTTAAAAAACGGAATTGCACGTTTGGCCGCTTCTTCTTTCGAAACGCCTGCCAGAAGATCCGGCAGGATTACATTTTCCAGACAGGTCTTCCACGGCAAAAGCAGATCCTTTTGCTGCATATATCCGACTTTTCCCTGCACGTCCACCGTCCCACTGTCTGCGGGCATGATCCCTGTCAGGATGTTCATCATCGTACTTTTCCCACAGCCGGAAGGCCCAAGCACGGTCACATGCTCTCCCGCACAGACATCCAATGATATTTTATTTAAAACATCTTTTTCGCCAAAGCTTTTGCAAATGTCCTTCAGCGCAATCTTTTTTTCTCTCATTTTAAGTCTCGTCCGTTCCGTTACGGCCTCGTTTTCCGTCCTCATCCGTTCCAACGTATGCATTTATTGCGGATCAGGTTTAACACACCGATGATGATCAGGCTCAATAAAACGACAAATACCACCGAAGCAAATACCTTATCCAATGCGTATGCCTGTTTTGCACGCAGCATATAGACACCGATTCCCCTGTCGCCGCCGAGCCACTCCGACAAAATGGCCGCAACCAGCATCCAGGTCACGGAAATCCGAAGCCCCGAGAAAAAATACGGCAGCGCAAACGGGAATTTCAAATGCCGGTAGATCTGGCTGTCGGATGCGTTCCAGACGTGAAACATATTTAGCGCGTCCCTGTCAACCTGCGCAAACCCATCCGTCAGATTCACTGTGATCGGGAAAAAGCACATGATGACCACCAGGATGATCTTTGGTGACATCCCAAACCCAAACCAGATGATCAAAAGCGGCGCAATCGCCATGACGGGAACCGTCTGCGAGATCACCATCAGCGGATAAACTGTCTTTTTTGCAGTTGGAAACCGGTCCATCCAGATCGCGATCAGGATCGAGATCACAATCGATATGCCGATTCCGATCGCGCCCTCGCCGATCGTCGCCGCCGCATGGTACAGGATCAATGGGAACTCTTTGATCAGAGCCGCAATGACCTGAATGGGCCCCGGCAGGATATAAGACGGAATATGGAAAATCCGCACCACCAGTTCCCAGACGATCACGGCTATGACGATCGTGATGACCGGGTAAAAAATGTTACTTTTATCTTTCTTCATTTTAAGATTCCGGTAAATACTCATTTGTAAATGCTGTGTTGACATCTACTTCGTTTTCAATCAGCGCATTCTGATAAAGGAAGTCCGCATATCTCTGCCATACCGCGGCATCCTGATAGCCCCACTGCGGCGCATCCAGCGCATAACGTTCTGAGAGATACTTCTGCCCTTCCGTCACAATATACTCATCCAGTTCAGGCTCTGCTTCCAAAAGGATTTTTGCCGCTTCCTCCGGATTCTCGATCGCATATTCATACCCCTTAGCCGTCGCGTTCACAAATGCATTTACCATTTCCGGGTCTTTCTCAGCCATTTTGGTATTTGCGATCAGGCACGGCGTATAATAGTCAAATGCTTCTCCATACTCGCGTACCGGCAGATAATTGTATTCCACGCCCTGGTTGTCCAGGCTGATCAGCTCTGCCGCTTCAAATACCCAGATAAAATCGATGTCCTTTTTCAAAGAAGTCAGCGTATCACTGTCTCCCAAGGTGACGAACTTGATCGAATCCGGATCCACGCCATTGTTTTCCGCAATGGTTCTTACGATCTTTTCTTCCGTTGATCCACCATATCCGCCGTAGGTCTTGCCTTCCCAGTCAGCCGGCGACTCGATCCCGTCTTCTTTTAAGGAAACAAATCCGGATGTGTTATGCTGGATGATCGCCGCCACACTCTCTACCGGCATCGGATCATCCAGTGAGATCGCATTGATGACATCCTCTGTATTGCCGATTCCAAAGTCACCTTTTCCCGCTCCGACAAGCTGGGTTCCGGTTCCGTCAGACGGAAGCTCAATGGAAACATCGAGTCCTGCTTCCTCATAGTAGCCAAGTTCTTTTGCAACATAGATTCCTGTATGGTTGGTGTTCGGTGTCCAGTCAAGGATCATCGTCACCTGTTTTAAAGATGCGTCGCCCGCGCCTGATTCAGCCTGTCCAGATGCCTGTGTGCCACTGTTTCCGGTACTGCCGCAGGCCGTCAAAAGGCCTATTGCCAAAACTGATGCCAGTGCCAATCCGATCGTTTTTTTGAACATTTTCATTTCCTCCCTCTACTATTTATGCTCACCTGTTGCTGTCTATTGATCAACCATGGGAAAAATGGGCCGGCTCCAGCGCCAGATTCCCGTAAATCTGCGATCCGAAGTCTTCTCCTCCGAGTCTGCCGACCGCATCCGCCCGACAATGCCTGCAATGGGAGAAAATGTCCAGATACTGTCCCGCCGCCAGACGTGCCCGGTCGATCTCATTGCATCCCGGTGCCGGAATTCTGGCCATGTCCGCCTGTGGAATCAGCGGAATGATGTTGTAGATCTTCGCGCCGTTCTCTGCTACGGTTTTTGCAATGGTTTCAATATGCGAATCATTGATCCCCGGAATCAGTACCGTGTTGATCTTTACTGTCACACCTGCCTCCGAGAGCTTTCTGATCCCGGCAAGCTGATTTTCAATCAGGATCTCTGCCGCTTCTTCTCCCTCCATCCACTCATTATGGAAAAAGATCCGTTTGTTGATCTGTGTCTGGATCGAGGGCTCTACTGCGTTCACCGTAACCGTGACAGAATCCATATGCACCCGGAGCAGTTCCTCTGCTTTTTCATTCAGCATCAGGCCATTCGTACTCAGGCACTTGATCATGTCCGGAAAATGCGCATCCACCAGACGGAAGGCCTCGATCGCGTGCGGTGACGCTAACGCCTCTCCGGGGCCAGCGATCCCGACCGTTGTCAGCTCCGGGCAAAGCAGGCGTGCTTTGCGGATGACTTTTACGGTATCCTCCACCGGCAGGATCCTTCTGCTTGTTCCCGGACGCTCGCTGGTGTCTGTCAGAGACCTCTTACAATACCGGCAACTCAGATTACAGATCGGGCTGACCGGAAGATGGATCCTCCCATTGTTCCCAGGGCGCTCGCCCAGACATGGATGCAGTTGTCGAAGGGTTTCGTAAGTTTGCATTTTTATTTTCCTTTATGCAGTTTGTCTGTGCATGGCTCATTTTTTACGTCGGCCTTATCGCACAAAAAGGGCTGCCGCATTTCATGCGACAGCCCTGCATATCCTATCTTTTCGAGTCGAATGATTTCAGATCCATTCATTCTCTACTTGCTTCCCTACGCTGGTGTTATCCAGATCAGGTAATAAGGGTACGCGGGAATGTTCCCGCATTCTCAGCTGCCGCTCCCCTAGCTTTGAATTCATTTGACTATATGATGATAGCACAGATCAGCTTTTCTTGTAAACCCTGATCAGTCGATATCTTCCTCTTTATAGTCTACATCGATGACGTTTTTATCATGTCCCTCACGGAATTGTCTCGCCTTTTCCGAAACGCCTCCCGTCAGCCGGAACATGACAATACCATCGTACACCAGCGCGATCCCGACAAACACCATCAGAACCTTTAATGCGCCAAACGGTCTTGCGATCAGCAAAATGCCGACGATCATCATAATGATCGAGCCCAACGTTCCGCCCATCGTCGAACGGGAACCGTGTCTCGCCGTCGCGATGCCTTTCAATCCATGGAACAGCAAAAACAGTCCTATGATCACCGGAAAAATGCCTGCAACAAACCTTGGTGCGGCAAGCAGCAACAATCCCACGAAGATACACGCCGCCATCGGCAGTGCGTAGGAATTTCTCTGCAGACTGTCCTGACTCTTTAACAGGCGCATCAGGCAGATCACGCCCTCAACCAGAAGTACCAGCGCCAGGATACGAAGCAACAGTGTCAACAAGCCGCCCGGCCACGCAATAAACAAAACGCCCACCGCAATACAAGTGATTGCGGCAACCATACTCTCTTTTTTCAAATATACCAATAAACTGCTTATCATAATCGTTTCCTCAATTCATTTTAATTTCGATTTCACTATTATAATCTATTCTCCGTCATTTTTCCGTTAAAGTATGGTAAAATTTTAGAAAAGGGGTCAGGCACCTTCGTGCTTTAACGTGTGAAGGCGCCTGGCACCTCAGCGAATTAACGCGTGAAGGTGCCTGACCCCTCTGGAGGATTAGATAGATGAAAAATAATGATAAAACAAATGCGATGCGTATTTTAGAACGGGCGAAGATCCCATACGAAAGTTTTTCCTATGAGCAGGATCCCACGATGAGCGGAACCGAGATCGCAGGGATTCTTCATGAGGATGTTTCTACTGTCTATAAGACACTGGTAACACGGGCAAAATCCGGGCAGCACTATGTCTTTGTGATTCCGGTTGCATCGGAGCTTGACCTGAAAAAAGCGGCCAAAGCCGCAGGAGAAAAGTCGATCAGTATGTTAAAACAAAAGGAGCTGCTCCCCACGACAGGCTATGTCCATGGAGGCTGCTCCCCTCTTGGTATGAAAAAAGTATTCCCGACATTCATTCACAGCTCCGCAAAAGAACTGGAAACGTTTTATGTCAGTGCCGGGAAGCTCGGCAGACAGATCTGCCTCTCTCCCGAGGATTTAAAAAAGGCGCTTGATTTCACCTATGCGGATGTGACAACCGACTGATTTGTAGCAGGCGCTTTTCCGCATTAACGTACGACGGTGCCTGGCACCTCGTCCTTAAACGGTTCTCTCTCCGGAAAGAACTTTTTTGTAGTCATCATAGTTTTCACGCAGCAGTTCCGGAATTGGCAAATGATACGGACATTGTGTCTCACATGCACGGCACTCGATGCAGTTTTCGATCTCCTGCATCTTCTCCTGCATCGGTTCACTCAGCCAGTATGCTGACGGTGCGCGGCGAAGCATCAGCGACATCCTTGCGCAGTTGTTAATCGCAATATCCTGCGGACATGCTGACAGGCAATATCCGCAGCCCCGGCAAAATGACCCTGACAGCTCTTTCCGTTCCTGCTCGATGAACGCACGGATCTCATCCGTCATCTCCGGCTCATGATCCATAAATGCCAGCCATTCTTCGAGCTCCTCATCCTTCTGGACGCCCCAGATCGGCAACGCATTATCAAACGGAAGCAGATATGCCATCGCTGCATCCGCATTGCGGATCAGTCCGCCCGCAAGCGCCTTCATCACGATGAATCCCATATTGTTTTCTGCACACCGCCTTGCAAGTGCTTCATCTTCCGGCGAAGACAAATAGCTTAACGGGAACTGCAGTGTCTCATATAATCCGGATTCCGCAATCTCCTGTGCCACATGCAAAAGATGCGCCGTAACGCCGATGTGGCGGATCATGCCTTTTTCTTTCGCTTCAAGCATGCACTCATAAAGCCCTGTCCCGTCACCCGGCCGATAACACTGTGGCACCATATGGAACTGGTAAATATCAATGTAATCCGTCTGCAGCATTTTCAGAGATTCTTCGAGCTGCTTCCAGAAATCCTCCGGCGTTCTTGCCATCGTTTTGCTGGAAATATAGACCTTGTCGCGCATTCCTGCAAACGCCATTCCCAGCTTTTTCTCACTGTCTGTATAGGCTCTCGCCGTATCAAAAAACCGCATGCCACCGTCATACGCTCTGCGCAGGATCCTAACGGCATCCTCTTCCGAAACACGCTGGATCGGCAGCGCGCCAAACGCATTTTTCGGCACAGTGATCCCTGTACTCCCTAATGTAACTGTCCTCATACTGGTTTCCCTCTTGTCAGAATCCAAATTGATCTCTTAATACCCGAGCTCTTCTCCCACTAAAATAACCTTGATCCGGTCTACGATCGCGCTTCTTCTTGTAACCACATTCTGGCTGCAGATCGAATCGTCGCCGAGGCAGTCGCCGCATTTCCCAGTCAGCGCGCACGGTGTTTTCCGGTTCAGACGAATGCAGTTCGGCGGTGACGCGATATCCCGCACACGCGCCTGTGCACTCTCAAGATCCGGTGCGACCTTATTCATGCCTGCCACAATGACAACACTCTTCGGCCCGTAGATCAGGGCCGCCACGCGGTTACCCGTCCCGTCCGTATTGACGAGTCTTCCGTCGATTGTGATCGCATTGGTACTCATAAAATACACATCAGAAGAAAACGCGCCCCGGTAAACCTGCTCTATTTCTTCCGGTGTCTGACATGCGCCACGATCCAGAAGATTAATGTCTTCCCGTCCTCTCAGCCGGTCTAAGATCTGGTTTTCCGTCAATGTCATCGACCCGCCAAACGAAACCGTATCGTTTTCCTTTACGAAGGACAGTGCCTTTTCCACGGCTTCCTCTACCGTCTCACAATAGCAGCCATACATCCTTCTTTTATTCAGATTTTTGATGATCGTTTCTGCCTGCGTTTTATAAAATGCCTTCTTCGGATCCATAAAAACGTCCCTCCTATGATTGCCAAAAACAGGTTCTGCCGAAATAACAGCAGTCCAATGTAAAAAAACTCCATCTCTGGGAAAAGTGTAGCATACTTTCCGTTCAAATGTAACCGTTCACGCCCATCACCCATTCGAAAAAAATGATTTTGACACATAAGACTATTGAAAATCCTGCACCGGATTGACTATAATCGTAACGACAGCAATCATGAGGTATCAAAATGAGTGAAGAAAAAGAGTCGAAAATACAAGAAATATCAGAAAAAACCCAGTCCTTTATGCAATCCACCCGCGGACATATGTTCAACTACACCGGACAATTAAAGTCCACCATCAAGTGGGTTCTTTTTGCAATCCTTCTGGGCGTGATCTTAGGCTTTGTCGGCGCTTTGTTTTACAAACTCACCGGAATGGCCACGACATTCCGCGGACTGCATCCGTGGATGATCTTCCTCCTTCCCGGTGCGGGCCTTCTGATCGCTGTTTTATACTACCACATCGGCGATATCAAAGATCCCGGTACCAACCTCGTATTTGAATCTGTACGTGCCAAGGAAAAACTGCCGCCGCAGATGGCACCCCTGATCTTTGTCTGCACAGTGATCACGCATCTTTTCGGCGGTTCTGCCGGCAGAGAGGGCGCTGCGCTGCAGATTGGCGGAAGCATCGCAACCACCATCAGCGATCTGCTTCATCTTGCCCAAAAAGACCGCGACATCATCATCATGTGTGGCATGAGTGCCGCCTTTTCCGCAGTATTTGGCACACCGCTTGCAGCAGCTATTTTTTCGATCGAAGTCATCAGCGTCGGTATCATGCAGTACTCCGCGCTTTTGCCCTGTATCATTTCTGCACTGGTTGCGCACGGCATCGCATCTCGTCTGCTTGATCAGAGCCTCAGCCTGCCGGCCATTCAGATCCCGGCATTTTCACTGCAATCCGCACTCTGGATCGCGCTGCTTGCGATCCTTTGCGCCGTCATCAGCGTCATCTTCTGCTTTATGATGCACCGCACCACCCAGGCAGTTAACTATTTTTGCAAAAACCCGTTCCTTCGAAATGTGATCGGCGGCGGACTCGTCATCGCCGTCACCCTTTTATATGGCACACAGGATTACAACGGTCTCTCCATCGGACTGCTCCAGGAGAGTTTTTCCGGCGGCGTTCCGTCCTATGCTTTTGTTTTTAAAATGATTCTGACCATCATCACCTTGGCCTTCGGATTCAAAGGTGGCGAGATCGTACCGTCATTTGTGATCGGTGCGACGTTTGGCAATCTGTTTGGCAGTCTTTCCGGTCTTTCACCGACGCTTTGCGCTGCCGTCGGTCTCGGCGCAGTTTTCTGTGGAGTGACAAACAGCCCGATCACATCATTGCTGATATGCTTCGAGCTGTTTGGATTTGAAGGCATGCCTTATTATCTTCTGGCAATCGCGATCAGTTATACACTCTCCGGTTATTACGGACTGTATAAAAGCCAGCGGTTCGCCTATTCAAAATTCCGGACCGATTATATCGACCGGAAGTCTGAGTGATCCCGGAAAATCCGGGACAGTCATTAGGAAGGAAACCCTATGATCTGCTGATCCACCCTGGCCGGAGCAAAAGAAATGGGATCAAGTATGGTTACTTTTCGCCTGTATTCATCAAATCCGCTTTTGCAGGTTGCATGGAGTCTGATCCAGGAATGATCTGAAAAGCCGGCCAACTCCATCTTTTCTCTGCCCAGACAGGCAAGGCTTAAAAAAGAAAGGTCCGCCATACAGCAAGTCATAACCGTCCTGCCGACCCGAAGGCTGTCTGTACCTTCACACCTGATCTGGCCAATCAGATTGACTTCTTTGCCGTCATATTTATCCGGATCTTCTGTAATATCCAGAAAAAAGGACAGGAAATCCTGATCACCGATTTCAATCGGATTTGCAGAAAAATCAAAGGTCAGGATATTGCCAAACGCTTTCTCGTGATACCCCATCGGACTTTCCCAGAGAAAGGCAGCATTTCTTTCCATGACCGGAAAGATACTGCCGTAAGGTTTGAGAAGGTCTCTTTCAGGCACTCTGTTAAAAATGACAAGGCCGGCATTTTTCACGCTGTTTTGCATGATCTGCCGCATGTTATTGAAATAAACAGAGAGTGTCGTCCCGTCAATCAATGTCGTTTTACTGACGATATGCATACAGGGCGGGAAACTGTCCTGCAGATTCTCCATCAGGATATTATCTTCTATATAAATCCGGTCAGGCTGAAAGGCCTCAATCGCAGAAAGACAGAAGGCAGTGATATCTTCACTGCCTTTGCCCTGATAAAATACCACTTCCGTCCGAAACTCCCGTAGTTTTTCAATATCATAAGCGGTCTCTCCGTCTTCGAAGGAGAGAATCAGTGAACTGCCGCGCTTATGAAAGAAACCCTGACATATGGTATCCTGTATATAAGTGGTTTTTCCGGCATCCATAAATCCGGAAACCAGAAAGCTTTTTATCTTAGTCATCATAAAGAGCAACCAGACGTCCTTTTACACTGCCGTGTGCAAGCCGGTCAATCCCTTCGCCGATCTCTTCAAAACGAATGGTCTCGACGATCGGATCCAGTTCACCGGTTGCCATGTATCTTAAGCAATCCTCAATATCTTCCACATGACCGCCGACTGATCCGACCAAAGTCACATGCTTTGTGATCAGGGAGTATGTGTGAATCTCAGAAACATCTTTAGCCATACCGACCAGGACAACCCTGCCGCCGTATTTTACGGTATCGATCGCATCCGCAGTCGTCACACCGCCGCCTGCGTAGTCAACGATCACATCCAGTCCGACATCTGCGAATTCCTTGATGTTTGCCTTGACTTCTTTTGCGCCCAGACTGCGTGCAAGCTCCTGCGCCTCCGGTTTTCTGGTTGCAACATATACATCACAGCCCTTGAGAACGGCAATTCTCATACCAATCTGGCCAAGACCGCCGATTCCAATGATGCCGACTTTCATGCCCGGCTGGATCCCGCCGTTTACAACAACTGCATGGCGTGAAGTCATACCTGCATCTGTAGCGGCTGCCGCCTGCGCCGGTGTTACACCTTCCGGAACCTTGATCAGCTGCTCTACGGGAGCAGTTGTCATCGTGCCATAACCGCCGTCCCGTGTATATCCCGGCGTCGTTCCATCCTTGGCGTCCATGGGACATACAGCAACAATATCCCCGATCTCGTATCCTTCGACGCCTTCACCGATCTCTACGATCCGGCCGCAGCACTCGTGTCCCATGATAACCGGAACCTGAAACAGCGGCATCCAGCTCTCAAGCTCCAACGCGCCGACATCAGAATGACACAGACCGCCCGCAAGCGTCTTGATCACAACATAACCCGGTTTTGCAGTCGGATCCGGTTTCTCCACCATTTTAAGCGGAATATTGGTACCTGTAAATTCCCATCCTTTCATCGTAACCTCCTTGTGTTTGAATTTTCAGAACAAATATGGCACTCGCAAACTTTTGTGCCACAATTTAACGGAACACTTACATTTTAATAATCATTCTTCTTTTTGTCAGCAGTTTTTCGAAAATAAGTTCACAACCGTTTGTTGTGGGTAAAATGCAAAAAACCGGCTTTCAGGAACAAACTCCCAAAAGCCGGTTTTTATTTGTCTGCACTCGGTTCTTAGCTTATGCGATTACTCCGGATCAATGATCCCTCTGTACTCGTGTGTCGGGAACTCTTCCGGACGCGCGATGTCTACTGCTGCCAGATAAGCAGATCTGGTACACTGATCTACCTGTCCCGGACGGATGGAATCGCCGAGGATGAAGACCTTAGCATCACCTGCTGCAGCTTTCAGATCATCGAACGGCACCGTCTTCATACCGAGTGCGAACAGAACAGTATCTGCTTCGAGCTTCTGTACGCCATCTGCATTTTCTACGGTTACGCCATCCGGCTCGATCTCCAGACATTTTGTCTTTGCCATAGACTTCATGCCGAATTTTTCCATTTCCCAAACAAGCGCTTCACGATACATACCGAAGGACTCGTTTGCGATGCGGTCAAGCATTTCTACGACGGTCACTTCATGACCGATCTTCTGCAGGTACAGACCTGTCTCGCAGCCAACCAGGCCGCCACCGATCATAACGATCTTCTTGCCCGGCTTGAATGTGCCGTCATAGACTTCCATAGCCTGATGTGCATGCTCGATGCCCTTGATCGGCGGGCAGGACGGAAGGGAACCGGTTGCGATCATGACAACGTCTGCGCCGAATTCTTTTACGAAATCCGGTGTTGCTTCGGTATTCAGGCGAACATCGATGTCTCTCTTTTCCACTTCTCTGATCAGAACGTTCTTGAAGTTTCTAAGGTCCGGTTTGTCGATGTCGACATCTGTAAAGTAAAGCAGTCCGCCAAGCTTATCTGCTTTGTCTACCAGTGTTACTTTATGACCACGGTCGAATGCCGTGATCGCTGCCTGCATACCTGCAGCGCCGCCGCCGATGATCAGGACTTTTTCACTTCTAAGCGGATCCGGAAGGGTCTCAGGATCGAACGGAAGATGTGCAAGCGGATTGATGCGGCAGTGGCCTACATACAGTGCAAGCTCTTCGCTGGTAAACGGCAGGTCATCATAACCTTCCTCCGGTGAACCCGGGAAGCAAAGATAGCAGCGCAGGCATCTGCGGATGCAGTCCTCTTCTCCTGCGATACATTTGTTTGCAAACTGCGGATCTGCAAGCATCTGACGGCCGAGGATCGCAAAGTCGATCTTGCCTTCAGCGATCGCCTGATCGCACTGCTCCGGAGAGTTGATACCGCCAACAGCGCCAACCGGAAGCTTGGTATATTTCTTTACGATGGAAGCCGGCTCGATGTTCAGTCCGTGCTCATGGAACATGGAGCTCTCTGTACCGGATTTTACGGACTCTTCATAGATACCGCAAGTTACATGTACGGATGTGATGTAATCCTCAACCCACTGGATAAACTGTCCGGTCTCTTCCGGTGTGATGCCGTTCGGCTGATGATCTGTTCCGTCGATACGAAGCTCGATCAGGAAATCCGGTCCGACTGCTTCACGGATCGCTTTGATAATCTGAATTGGGAATTTCGCACGGTTCTCTAAAGATCCGCCATACTCATCGGTTCTGGTGTTCATCAGCGGGCTTAAGTACTGTGTAAAGAGGAAACCATGTCCGCCATGGATCAGGATGCCGTCGAAACCGCATTTCTGCATATAGGTTGCTGCAACCGCAAAATCATTTGCGATGCGGTCCATATCGTCTTTGTTCATTGCGCGAACATGTACGCCTGCAGAGTTCACACACTCAACCGGGCCGATCGCTTCCTGCTCCGGTGTGAACGGTACTTTTTCTTTTCCGCAGTGAACCAGCTCAGCCAGCGCGATCGCGCCATGACGCTTGATGCGGGTCGCATACTCGGAAACCGCATTGAATGTATCCATATCTTCTTCCGGCTTTGCAAAATCAAACTCTCTGAATCCCGGGATACGGACTGCGTCTTTAAAGTTAACGTCCGTCTCACCAACGATCACGCAGCCGTTACCGCCTGCAGCGCCGCTCTCAAGCTTACGATAAGTAAAATCTCTCGCATCCGGATTCTGCACGATCAGGCCAAATGCCATCGGTGCGCTGACGATACGGTTACGATACGTCTTGTTTCCAACCTTCATCGGACTTAACAAATGCTCAAACTTCATCATGAAACCTCCTTTTTTTCATGGAGACAGGGGACGGTTCTGTGTCTCCTCCTCGTTTATTTTAAATTCCCGGAAATTGAATCTCTTTGTATTTCTTCACGCGCTCTGCAACAAGATCGCGCTTGCTCTTGTCCATAAAGAATCCGCCCTGTGTCTCTGCAATCTCATCGCAGTGGATACCGCGGCCTTCTTCCGTTGTACGGTCACGCTCCAATCCGTTTTTCGCGATCACGAATTTCCACTTGCCGTCCGGTGTTTTCTCCAGATCTCCGCCTGCACCGCAAACGGTACACTCGATCGGATACTGCAGCCCCTTCCACTGCGGCTCACCAAGGCAAAGGGAATTGCTGTGGCAGTTCGGGCACCATCCGTAATCCGGATCGCCCAGCCATTTGCGTTCCTCGACCGGTGTGTTCAGGGCTTTCATCACATTTTCGCCCATCTCTCTTGCACGGGCTACTTTCTCTTCATATAAAAGAACCTGTGCCGGTGCCGGAACCTGTGTTGCCATATACATGTCAACGATTTTGAAGCTGTTGGTAAATGTCGTTGCCTGCATGCACTCAAGTGCCATGGACTGCCAGGATCTTGTGGATCCGCCGACAGCGATCAGCGCTCCTACACGGTCTCTCGGCTCGATCGCGCCGATCTTGGTCAGGAAAGCTGACTCGTATGCCAGATTTCTGTGCATGAATTTTAAAAACAGGGAAGACGGCATCAGATCATAGGTCGGTGCGGAAAAGATCACCGCATCCTGGTTGAGCATCACGTCCATAATCTTTTTCTTGTCATCCGCATTGTCTAAAGAACATCCTGTGTGTTTCCCCATGGACATTCCCATTGTGCAGGATGTGCATCCGTTGCAGTCAATGATCTCATAGTCTTTTAAATTGATCATTGTGACCTCTGCACCCTGCTCCTGGCAAGCCAGTAAAGCTTCTTTTAACAAAATTTCAGAATTGCTGTTTTTTCTTCCGGCAGTAACTCCCATCACCTGAAATGCCATTCGAATTCCTCCTCTAAATCTTACATCATTCTATTGTCATAATGAATCCCTTGATATGATTCTATTTTACCTTCCGCCCGAAGTCCCTTCCAGTTGCATTTTGTTGTATTATTATGTATATTTTAATAAACACTGGTGCAATTTGTTCGATCTCTAATCGTAATAATACCGATCAAGCAAACCGTGATGTGAAAATCGAGAGGAATCCTTTATGAAATTTACGCTCTGGATGCTCATGAAAATATTAGAACCGTTCGATCCGGTCATCTATATCCAGTCCGAAGAACTGCGTACCATTGAAACGGTGCGCCTTTACGCCTCGGAGAGCGATACCCCGAATGTACCTATGTCCGAGAAGATCCTGTATGTCGCTGAGAGCACGCAGTTTTTCCCCGGACAGTCCTCACGGATCATCTGTTATCACAACAGCAATTACATCCTGCTGCAGACCAATGACATCTACCGGGTCTTCAACCATATCCTGAATTATTTTGACAAAATGCAGTCGTGGTATTTCGCGCTCGGAACCATGATCTCCGGACACTGTCTTTTAAAAGATGTATTAAACCATTTCTCCGAGGTACTGACACGTCCGCTGATGGTATTGGATGCCAGCCAGATCGTACTTGCTTCATCCGAAAACTATGGCAAAGGGACGATCGACGAGCGCTGGGACCGGATGCTTGACACAGGTTCGTTCGGTCTGGATATGATCGAGGAATACAATCGCCTGCATCAGGCGGAAACGCAGCGCAAGGACGCCTATCTGATTCCTGCAAACCCCTTCCCTTTCCCAAGCTTTAACCGGAACATTTTCCTTGAAAATGAGTTTGTCGGCTTTATTTCGATCATCATCAAAGGCAGTTCTTTAGAGCAGGATGAAAAGGACTGGTATGAGATCGTGTGCGAGTCGGTCTTTTCATGGTTTGATCTTTATGCCGACACGACCGAACTGATCACGAAAAAATCGCTCTTTACAGGACTTCTGGAAGGGGATGTCTCAGAAAAACAACGGATGGAAGACGCACTGAATGCACTTGGATGGGAAAAAGATGCCTCAAAACGCCTCTATGTATTTTCCTGCATTTCAAATCTGGTCAATATGAACCAGCATATTACCAGGATCCTGAACCAGCATCCGGAAACGGTTTACGCGATCACAAATGAAAACCTGATCCTTGTTCTTCTAAACGAAGACAGTCAGACACGCAACTTCGTTTCCTATACGTTTACACCGCTTTTAAAAAACAGCGGATATTATGGCGGGAGCAGCAACGTCTTTACCAATCTCGCCGACTTAAAAGACCAGTTTGAACTGGCAAAGATCGCCATGATCAACGGGCAGGCCATTCCGGGCCAGATCTATGCCTGTCATGATTTTGTACTGCCCTATGTCTTTTCCGTGCTGCAGAAAAATATGAAGCTGGAGCTTTGTCATCCGGCGCTTTTACAACTGATTGAATATGATGACGCACACAGAACCGACCATTATAAAGTCCTGTATGCTTTTTTGAAAAACAACTGTAACCAGACAAAAGCGGCACATGTCATTGGCATGCACCGCAATTCACTGATTCGAAAGATCAATTTCATCCAGGAATACTGCGGTCTGGATCTGGAAGACTACGAAACCAGACTGCACCTGATGCTGTCATATGAATACAGGGAGAACGCTTAATATGAAACACTATCAGCTTATCATTTTTGACCTCGACGGCACCATTCTCGACACATTAGAAGACCTGATGGTCAGTCTGAATGTCGCATTGCAAAAAAATAAGCTCTCGGAACGGAGCCTTGAAGAAGTGCGGTCTTTTGTCGGAAACGGGATCGGCATGCTGATCCGGCGCGCCGTTCCGGCTGACGCCGATGAGAAAATGATCCGTCAGGTACATACTGACTTTACAGATCATTATAAAGACCACAGCGCTGACCATACCCGTCCCTATGAAGGCATCCCGGGATTGATGAAACAGCTGCACGAAAACGGCCATCATGTCGCTGTCGTCTCTAACAAAGTGGACTATGCCGTTCAGGACTTATGCCGGCATTATTTCCCCGGGCTGATCGACATCGCAGTCGGCGAAAAAGAAGGCGTCCGCAGAAAGCCGGAGCCGGATTCTGTCAATGAAGTCATCCGCCTGTCAGGCGTTTCCAAAGAATCTGTCGTCTACATCGGCGATTCCGAAGTGGATATCCGGACTGCCAAAAACGCCGACATCGATGCGATCATCGTCGAATGGGGCTTCCGCGACCGGAACTTTTTGATTGAACAGGGCGCCTCCGTGCTGGTCAAAACGCCGGGCGAACTCTCAGCGCTGCTTCTCTAACTCTTACAAAGCATAGCGTGACATACTCCCACCATTACAGCACACGATAATACGGACAGATGTTTTCATAATGGCCGTCCTTCATCCGGAAGCCTTCCGGGATCGTGCCAAGCTGCACAAAACCCAATCTTTCATACAGATGTCTGGCATGTACATTGCTCTCCACCACCGCATTAAACTGTAAAACGCGGAACCCGATCTTTTTTGCCTGCGCCAGACAGTCTGTCACAAGCTGTTCACCGATGTGCAGCCCTCTGCAGGAAGCGTCCACCGCGTAGCTCGCATTGCAGATATGGCCGCATCTTCCGACATTATTCGGATGCAGGATATAGAGTCCCACAATCCGGCCGTCATGCTCCGCCACGCCCGTGTAACTCTGGGATGCAAAAAACACCGCCCCAGTCGTCTCGTCAAGCAGGTCTTCCTGCGGGAACGCGATCCCCTCTTCCACAACATCATTCCAGATTGCAATGATCTCCGGCAGGTCCTCCTGCCGATATTCTCTTATCAGCATTTTCTCTCCTTTTTCTCTTCCCTCGAAAGACATATTGCAGTATACTGCAATACATGAGTGCAAATATATCAAAAACAAACCAATCAATCCGTTTCAGCCCCGCGCTGTTCAGCAGTCTGCGCGGCGAACTGTTCGGTTTTTCCATTATCAATGTCATGATCTACCATTACGCCTCGAGTTTTCTCACAGACTGTAAGAATGGCGTACTGGCAGTGCCACCTTATAACATCAGCTCGATCCTGATGCATATTTGCCACGACTTTTTTTGCAGTGTAGGCGTGGAGATCTTCCTGCTGCTGTCCGGCATCGGACTGTTCTTTTCCTTTTGCCAAAGCGAAAAGATTGGGCAGTTTTACAGGCACCGTTTCCTGCGGATCCTTCCGGAGTATCTGGTCGTCGCATTCATCTACTGGTGGCTGTGCGATACCGTTTTCCGTGACCGCGGCTGGATCAATGTGCTAAAAGACGTCTTTTTCGTCTCATTCCCATCAAAAGGCATCGTTTCCCTTTGGTATGTGATCGCGATCCTGGCCTTTTATGTCGCCTATCCGTTTTTATATTTTCTCTGGAAAGGCTGCAAAAAGCGCACGTTTTTGCTGATCATCCTGCTTTTGGTTTCCATGGGAATCCTGATCTTTTGTGATGTCCACCATGTAAAAGCTTACTGGAACATGCGCATCGGCGTACTGCGCATCCCGGTCATGCTGATCGGCATCCATTTGGGGCCAATCGTCTATAAAGCTGTAAAAGAGCCAAAAACCGATCGCCCGGGCTGGGTCATGCCCGCCATCTGGGTGTTCATCATCGCCACGTTTATCGGCCGGATCCTGATCCAGGCCTCTCCTGCCGGACAGATCATCTGGCGGACTTATGATGCCCTCTTCGGGCTGGCGATGCTGACATTTGTCACGCTGATCATCATGAAAATCCCACAAACCTCAAAACTGCGCGCATTCCTGCGTCTGTGTGGAACCTACTCGCTGGAACTCTATCTGACGCATGTGTGCCTGCGCTGGATCTTCGAATCCGCAGGGCTGCATACCGGATATCCGCAAATCTATCTGCTGGTTCTTGCGATCAGCGTTGCGATCACGCCGCTGTTACACCGGTTCGGAAAACTGTTCCGGCCAAAATCCAATTATACTGCTTCTTAGTTTTCAAGGCATTCCACGACCAGTACATCTGCGGGCAGCCAGTTCACCTGCCGCAGATCAGACAGCGGCAGCCACTGCGCTGCCTCATGTTCTTTTAACAACAGCTCTCCGGAGATGATCTCACACCAGAAGCAGTCCATCGAAAGATGAAATGCGGGATAATCATATTCGACGGTCGTGATGAACTCTCCGACACGGATCTCTGTATCGAGTTCTTCCCGGATCTCTCTTACGAGTGCCTCCTGTGGAGTCTCGCCTGCTTCAATCTTTCCACCCGGAAATTCCCACCAGTCCTTGTATTCGCCATACCCTCTCTGGGTTGCGAACACCACCGGCTGTTTTTCTTTGTTCTCAGCCTTTATCACGGCTGCTACAACACGAATTGTTTTCATTGTACACCTCTATTTACCGATCTCCTTTTTCGATCATCTGCTTGTAATATACTCATAAAGATCACCCCGTACCGGCGTATCCAGTACCCATTCAATCTCCACTGCAGACGACGTCGTATTCGGCATGATAAATTCCCTGGTATTTCCGGTCGCTGTCATTTGCCCAAGATAATAAAACTCTTTCGAAATCTTATCATCTTTATTTTTCCTGACAAACAGTTCTACAGAAATACCACGTTCTTTTGCATATAAAAAATTCTGCACGTCCTCAGACTGTCTTGTACGGTTGCTCTTTGAGATCGCGATCAGACGATCCGGTGCCACGAAATGATCTTCGTATTTTACAGTATCCTGAATGTCATCCGCTTTGTCATAATTGATAAAGACCGGAAATGTCTTTGTCTTCTTATCAAATTTATAACCGCCGATATTCAATGGCACTTCATTATGATCCCATCCGAGTAACCGACAGGCATCCTCATAGGTATATTTCTGATATAAAACAAAATCCGTATCACGATATCTGTTTTTATAATCCCGCTCATAACGATGTCTCGCAAAAACAACCAGCTCCTGCAGCATCTCATAAAAGTCAGGATTTGCAAGCATTACCGCAAATGTGTCGGAAACTCGATACGTCTCTCCATCGTCTGTTTCTTCCAGGAAAACACAGTCCGCATAACTCTTCTTCCCGCTGCCGGAAGGGAACTCATTTGTCATGACATTCACAACATTTTGACACGCCACAGCATCGGGATCAAGCTCATACTTCTCCTTAAGATCTGTTCTCCAATCTTTGATCAGATCTCTTTGTATCTGATTTAGTCTTTGATACGCAAGCATCCTACCAAGCAATTCGATCTCATAGATCCGCTTGCCACTCGCCAGCTTTTTCGAGATAAACTCGATCACTTTTTCTTCATGTTTATTTAAGCGGACCGTATATTCCTTTTCATATTTCACCAGGAACTTATAGTAAGACCCCAGACTGTTATTGTCAAAGATCCGGAGCACATCCATCTCGCCGTACCGGTCAAAATCCATCAGTCCCGGAATATGGCCAAGCTTATATTTCAAATTCTTATAATTCTCTTTGATCAGACGAATATCACTGAAATTCGCTGTGTCAATTGCCGCAAAAATCCGCTTTCTGGCAATCTCATCAAAATGGATCGTGGAACTTCCCGGTATGACCCGTGTCCCTTCCATCACATATCGACGAACATTGTCCTTATTATAACTGCGGTCGCCTGATAAAGCGATCGGGATCATAAAGTTATTTTTATAATTTCCGATAAAATCCAGTACGACAACATATTCTTTGTCATTTGCCTTACGAAGTCCGCGTCCCAACTGTTGTACAAAAATGATCGGACTCTGTGTCGGTCGCAGCATGATGACCTGGTTTACCTCCGGAAGATCAACACCCTCATTGAAAATATCTACCGTGAAAATATAATCCAGATAATCTTTGCGTTGGTCCGACGTGAGACGATCCATCATCTCTTCCCGCTTATCCTGAGGCGTGTCCCCGCCAAGAAATACGGTGCGGTAACCCCGGCTGTTAAACTTTTCCGACAGTTCTTCTGCTTCATTTCTTCTACTGCAGAAAATGAGTCCCTTCACACGCTCCCCACTGTGACCATAGTATTCGGCCTGTTTGATAATATAGTTTACCCGTTCATCACAAACAAGATACCGGAAGTTTCTGACACCGGTTTCATCATCAAAGACTTCTCCATCCACTTCCAACTCCGTAATTCCAAAATAATGGAACGGACAAAGCAGATCTTCTTCCATTGCCTGCTGCAGACGGATCTCATAAGCGATATTATGATCAAAGAGATCAAACACATCAAAATCATCCATCCGTTCAGGACTCGCAGTCATCCCAAGCCAGAAATCCGGTTTAAAATAGTCCATGATTCTCTGATAACTGGCTGCTCCTGTTTTATGTGCTTCATCCAAGATGATACAGGAAAACGCTTTGGGATCATAGCGGCGCATGACATCCTCTTTTGACATCATCTGCATCGTTGAAAACAGAAACTGTGCGTCAAAGTCCTTCGCATTTCCGGAAAGCAGACCGTAGTCCACATTGCTTCCAAATACCTTGCGAAATGTCTCCATCGCCTGCTTTGCGATCTGCTCTCTGTGTACCAGGAACAGGACCCGCTCATTCATCGCATTCGAAAGCAACACATCTCTTATACCAAAAGCAGAGGCATAGGTCTTTCCGGTGCCGGTCGCGGAAATCAACAGTCCTTTATCAGCCCCTTCTTCCACCAGCTTTTCCAGATTGTTAATGAAGCCGACCTGCATACTGTTCGGTTGCAGACGATAGGCATCAAAAGAAGCCACTTTCCCCTGCGCTGCGATCTGTCTCTGCTTTTTCGTGACCTGATACTTGATTCGATATTGATCAAAGAATTCATCAAACTTCTTTGACGCAGCACTGTTCCAAAGGCTTTCAAATTCGTGTGTGATCTGCGAAGCCATTTCCCCTTGCTTCGTCGAAACGATCTTCGTATTCCACTCCTGATTGATCGTCAGTGCCTTTTGCGTCATGTTTGCACTGCCGATGATGATACGGTAAAAGGAATCCTTTTGAAAAATATATCCCTTGGTATGAAAACCGACCGCTTCTTCCGTACAATACATCCGAACTTCGATATTGCTTAATCCATTCAGCACTTCCAACGCACGCGGTTCTGAAAAGCTGAGATAATCCGTTGTCAGGATCCTTCCCGGAATGCCTTTCTTCTCCAGTTCCTGAAGTGTCTGCAGCAATGGTGTGATCCCGCCCAATGTAATAAAAGCCACACTGGTGGCAAACGATTCACAGGTGCGAAGCTCTTCCTCTAGTGTAGAAAGAAGCTTTTGTCCCTCCTGATAATTGTTCGTCAAAAACTGTGGCTTATATGCCAGATTAGATTGATTTGTTTGATCCAGGAAGGCTGTTTTCAGGCCTTCCTGCAATGCCTCTATTGATTCGTGTCTCATATACGATTTCCCTGTCGTGCCATTTTCATCAACGATTGGATTATATCATATTTCCAGGGTTTTCATGCCCGTTTCTTTTTTATTTCTCTCCGCATCTTCCCACTCCCCGCCATAATTGGTATACTGTAATTGCAAACAACTAAAAACGTATACGACCGCACAGCTGCGACAGATTATGAATACGTATGATTGAGGGGAACGAACAATGGGAAAAATTTATCTGGTTGCAGAGAGCGGAAGCGACGTCACACCTGATCTGCAAAAACAATACGACATCCGCATCGCGCCGATGCATGTAAATTTCGGAAAAGAAACAAAGGAAGACGGAACATTTCCGCCGAGCGAAGTAATCGATTATTATAACCGCACCAAGACGATCCCAACGACGAGCGGTGCGATGACCTATGATTTCGCCAATGTTTTTGATGCGATCATAGAAGAGGATCCGAATCCGTCTGTGCTGCACATCGCATACTCCGCAGTGACGACCTGCTCTTACGAATGTGCCAGACAGGCTGCGGAAGAACGTCCGCAGATGAAGTTCGTACAGGTGGATTCACAGATGTTTTCCTATGGGCAGTACTCCGTGATCATCCGGACTGCACAGATGCTTGCCGAAAACCCTGACTGCAGCCTGGAAGAAGCAGCGGCTTTTGCGCAGGATCTGACCGATCATGCCTGCATGTGTTTTGTTCCGGACGGATTTGATTTCCTGAAGGCCGGCGGACGCGTCAAAAACGCTACTGCGCTCGTCGGAGAACTCTTAAAGATCCATCCGATGGTAAAAATGGTCGACGGATACCTTATCGCAGGCAAAAAATATCGCGGAAGCATGAACCGTGTTCTTCCGGCTATGATCCGCGATTTTATTGAAGAATACGAGACCAGGCGGCCAGAGATCTGGCTTGGTCATACGCCTGCTTTTTCCGATGAGCATAAAGCGCTTGCTGAAAAGATCGTGCGTGAACTGGGATTTACGAAGATCCACTGGATCGAGTGTGGCAGCATCATCACAACGCATGGCGGCACAGGGTGCTTTGGGCTGTCAGGATTTGGCAAAAACCAAGCACGCGAGAGGGCTGCGGATCCTACGAAGTAAGATCCTGCACCTCTTCTTCCGAAGGCACACTTCCCATCCCGCCGGCTCTTTCTGTGGAAAGGCTGGCTGCGGCAGATGCGAACCGGACGATCTGTTCCATTTCATCCAGCGTCAGATCCTTTGGATCCTTTCCGGTTTTCAGAATTCTGCTCATCGCACTTCCGCCAAAAATATCACCGGCGCCTGTCGTATCAATTGGATTGACTGCGGGTGCGGCCACCATGCCGCATCCGTTTTTGTTTGCATAAAAACATCCCTCCGGGCCAAGCGTTACAAACACAAGCCCTGTATCATATTCGTTCAGGATCTTTTCAGCCCCTTCTTTCGGACTGATCCCCCAGAGGAATTCCACTTCCTCATCGCTGATCTTTACGACATCCGCCTGTACGAGCCCCCAGAGAATACTCTCCTTTGCGGCTGATTCTGTTTCCCATAACGGCAGTCTCAGGTTGGGATCAAACGAGATCAGTTTGCCCTGATCCTTTGCATATGCCGCCAGCTTTTTGGTCGCAGTTCGCACCGGCTCATCTGTCAAAGACAATGTTCCGAAATGAAATACCTTTGCCTGATCGATCAATTTAAGATCACATTCCTCAAATCTCAGATCGGTATCGGCCCCCGGCTTTCTCGCGAAGCTAAAGGAGCGGTCTCCGTTTTCATCAAATGTCACAAACGCAAGCGTCGTAAACACCCGGTCTGTCATCAGGAGCCCTGTCGTATCGATTCCGATCTCACTTAGCGAACGCTTTAACATATGGCCAAATGCATCATTTCCGACTTTTCCGATAAATCCGGTCCGGAATCCGTATTTTGCAAGCGCCGCCAGATAATTACCGGGTGCGCCGCCCGGATTTGCCTGCATCAGAGGATATCCGTTCTCATCTGTTCCCCGCATGGCAAAGTCGATCAGCACTTCCCCCATCGCGATTACATCCATTCTGTTTCCTCCCATTTTATCTGCCGCTTAACAGCCAAAGAAAATCTCCTGCAGGGACAAGGATCCGGTCTCCTTTCGACACTTCCCCTGTTAACAGATTTCTTTTTTCGCCTGCATCATCCACTCCAACCGTTACATCCTGTGTACCAAAGTGAAACAGGCCATACAGGGTTTGATCTCCATATTGACGTTTGATCCCCAGTACACTGTCATTATACAGATCGATCGTCTCACAATCTGCCTCATCAAGGAAAACATCATATGCCGCTCTGATCTGTTCAAGTTTTTTCAGGCCGGTAAAGATCTTCTCCTGTCTGCTTCCATCAAGCCGGCGCAGTGCCGTCTCTTCCCAGCTTCTTCTTCCCCGATGGATATAGCGGGAATCCTCCCTTTTCCCGGGAACGCCGTGATAAGAATAGTCATTGAGCTGACCGATCTCATCTCCTCCGTAAAGGATCGGCAGACCTCGAAGCGTCAGTAAAAACGCGTGGAGCATCAGATCATAGCGGATCGCCCGATTCAGTTTTTCCTGGTCTCTTTCATATTCAGCCGCTTCGATTCCCACCAATGATGCGGTCGTCCCGCAAAGTCTGGCATCCTTCAGGCGCGGATCATCATTGTATAACTCTCCTCTGGCATCGGAGTCCGGATAATTCCCGCAGAAATAATCGTTTAAATATCTCTTGTGCGGAATCTCAAGCTGGCCAAACTGTTTCAGGAATTCATAATCGAGTCCCCAGCCGATATCATCATGACAACGCAGATAATTTAAAAAGCAATATTCCTTCGGCAGTGCAAACACCTTGTCGAGCTGATCCCGTAACAGGCGTACATCCTTTGTCGCTACTGTATGCCACATCGTGCACATCGTTGTCACATTATAAAGCATATCGCATTCCGGCTTGCCAACCTTACCGAAATACGGAACCACTTCTACAGGCTCCATGACAACTTCCCCCAGAAGCAGTGTTCCCGGGCAGACGATCTCCACCGCAAGATGCAGGATCCTTGTCAAACTGTGCACTTCTTTCAGATTTCTGCAGTTGGTCCCAAGCGTTTTCCAGATATACGGAACGGCGTCAAGTCGGATGATATCGATTCCCTGATTGCATAAATACAAAAGGTTTGCTGTCATCTCACACAGTACAACGGGATTACGGTAATTCAAATCCCACTGATAAGGATAAAAGGTTGTCATGACAACCTTGCCTGCCTCTTCACACCAGGTAAAATTCCCGGGTGCCGTCGTCGGGAACACTTCCGGCATGGTCTGTTCAAACTGATCCGGGATCTCCCAGTCAGGATAAAAGAAATACCGGTCCTGATATTCCAGCTGCCCGCGTTTCGCACGCCGCGCCCATTCATGATCTTCAGAAGTATGGTTCATCACAAAATCGAGACAAAGCCGGATCTCCTTCTCATGACATAACGCAGCTACTTCTGCAAGCTCCTCCATCGTCCCAAGCGCAGGCTGCACTTTCCTGAAGTCCGAAACCGCATAACCGCCGTCACTTCTCCCCTCGGGTGATTCCAAAAGCGGCATCAGATGAATCAGATTAACCCCGCATTCCTCGATATACCCAAGGTGCTTCTTAAGCCCTTTCAGATCCTCTGCAAAACAATCCGTATACAGGATCATCCCCAGCATATCCTTTGTCCGATACCAGGACGGATCCTCCTCCCTGGCCCGGTCAAGATCTTTTAATGCAGCCGGCCTTTCCCCGAAGCTGTCCGAAAGCATCTGTATCAATGCTTCAAAGCTTCCTTCATCCTCATACAGTTCCATATAGAGCCATTTTAACTCATCCATATGCTCGTTCAGACGTTTCAAAAAAACGGCTTCATCTGAACGCTTCTCTTTTTTCCGGGCATTTTCTCCCATTGTACATCTCCTGCTCTCATATTTGAGCGTATGCCATTTCAGATTTCCAGATAATATTTCCCAAACGCATTGATCGCCTTCGTTCCGCCCTCATACTCCCGTACCCTGATAAAAAGGCTGTCATACGAGCGGTGCACATGACCATGTACATGATAACGCGGGTGATATTTCCGGATCAGTTTTTCAAACAGCTGAAACCCTCTGTGCGAAAGATTATCCAGATCTCCCATCCCTAATGCCGGCGCATGCGTCAGAAGGATATCAAATCCCCCATGTTTTTTCACGAAGCGCCACGCCTTTCGATACTTTCGCCGCATTTCCTGCTCCGTGTACATATATTCTCCCTGCCGGTACCGAAAGGAACCACCCAGTCCCAGGATCCGAAGACCCTGAAAGTCATAAACCATATCTTCAATACAGATACATCCCTCCGGCGGTCGGTCTTTGTAATGCGTATCATGATTCCCGCACACATACAGCAGGGGGCAATTAAAGACTGTAACCAGATATTGCAGATATGCCGATTCCAGGTCCCCACAGGATAAGATCAGGTCCGTCTCCGGGTGATCTTCTCTTGTCCTGCTCCAAAGATAGGGATCTTCCTCATCTGCTATGATCAGAATCTTCATCTCCCCACTCCACCTTCATATACAGGATCTTTCTGATCCGATCCATCATCTTTTTAATCTCATGCTCCCCGTTTTCCAGCAAACTGCCGATCGGGTAAAAACTAAGGAATACCAGGAAGGCATCTGACACAGACAAATGATAGTGTTCCCGTTTTAAATAAATCTCTTCAAAACAATAAAACGCGCTTTTCACCATCCTCACCAGATCCGACGGCCAGACAGTCCCCTCTTCAATCCCTATCATTTTTTCAAGTTTCCGATAATCGCCTTCTTTTGAAAACTGCAGTTCATAGATCGGCGCACGCCCAAAGAACTCTAAGAATTCATAATAAACCGCAATATCCGGATCGTCATCATTCAATGGCATGATCCGGGTCACTTCAGCCTGAATCACAGGTGCATTCAGATAGCGCAGCACGGAAACTCTCTTGTTGCCTTCTACGACATAGAATCTGTGAAGATACTCATACACCTTAACCGGATCCCTGATGCCCTCATTTTGCTGCGCTTCGTAAAGCAGACTCCATTTTATGGCAAATTCCGAGTCCGGTGGCAGAAGCGGCATAAAATTGCAGGCAAACGATTCCCCGCGCATCTGATTCTTCGTCCCGGTGATCATCTGCATCGGAATGTCCATCTGTCCGACTGGTTTTTCTACCCGGTCTGTTTTCCCGTAAAGAACATGATCCAGGTCTGTCAAAAACGGATAATTACCAGAAGAGAGGGCCTTTTTATAGGCTCTCTCTCCATTATGCTTTGCTTTTATATAAGCTTCCTTCATTGATTGGAAACCTCCCCAAGGAACCGCAAAAAACCTTTATGTCCGTTCTGCGTCCACTTGTAAACACCGGCATCCTCAAGGACATGGACAAACACATGCCCGATTTCCTGTCTGAGGATCTCTTCAACATTCTCAGCGGAGATCTCAGGATGTGCATTCAGCACTTCCATCAGCCAGTCTGCATGTTTTTCGAGTGCGTCCTGCCCTCTGGCCAGATCGCAGATCTTCTCATCTGACAGTCCCTGGTCTTTTCCGGAAAGGATCAGTTCTCTTAGCTGATTCATCTCCATCTTCAGGCGTGCCGGCAAAACTGCCAGCCCCATCACTTCGATCAGACCGATGTTTTCTTTTTTGATATGATGATACTGCTCTGCAGGATGATATAAGCCATACGGCCTCTCATCCGTAACCAGATTGTTACGCAGGGTCAGGTCCAGTTCAAACAATCCGTCCCGCATCCGTGCGATCGGCGTGATCGTATTGTGGGGTTCTCCATCTGTGTATGCAAAGACGGCTTCTGTCTCATCAGAATACTCTCTCCACGCCTTCAGGATCCGATCCGCCAATTCAATCAGCCGTTCCGGCTCTGCGCTTCTGATCCGGAACACCGACAGCGGCCAGCAGACAATTCCCGATTCCACATCTTCAAACCCCGCTATTTTGTAAGGGATTGCAATCGGCGCCTTTTCCATCGCGAATGTATATCTTCCGCCCTGGAAATGCTCATGCGACAGGATGGATCCGCCGACGATTGGAAGATCTGCATTCGAACCGACAAAATAGTGCGGAAAACGATCGACAAAATCCAGCAGTTTCCGAAAACATGCTGCATCGATCTTCATCGGCCTGTGTACAGAAGAAAAGACGATACAATGCTCATGATAATAACCATAAGGGCTGTACTGCAGTCCCCATTCCTCTCCCGCGATGTCGATCGGAATGATCCTGTGCGTCTGCCTTGCAGGATGTCCCAGATGACCTGCATAGCCCTCGTTTTCCCTACACAGCAGACAGGCCGGATATCCCGATGGCTTTGCTTTTCCGGCCGCTGCGATCTCTGCAGGATCCTTTTCCGGCTTTGCGAGATTGACCGTAATGTCGATCTCTCCGTATTTTGAATCAACCTTCCAGCTTAGGTTCTTTTTGGCCCGGTCTCTTCTGATGTAATTTGTATCCTGGCTGAACCCGTAATACCAGTCTGTTGCTTTCTGCGGCGACTCTCTGTAATACTGTTCAAACTGCCGGATCACTTCTTTTGGCCTTGGCGTCAGACAATTCATAATACGTGTATCAAAAAGATCCTTCTCCGTAACGCTCTTGCCGGTCAGCCCCTTTTCCACAGCGATCTCCAGCAAGGCGTCCAGGATCTCATGAAGTTTAGCGTCTTCACGTATGTTTTCCGGTTCTACATATTCATTTTCTTTAAAAAGATCCAGCAAAAGATTTCTGGTATATATTTCCTCCGCGGGATCCAGTAATTCTGTTTTGATTCCGTATGAAATCAGTTCGCTGATATGATCAGATAAAGATGACATGTGCTCCATCCTCCGGCATCACGCGATAAAAGCCTGCTTCTTTTCCAAATTGATTCAGATAGTTCTCTCCAACTGCGGAAATGATCTTTTGCGCCTGATCTTTTCTGACGATACTGACGGTACATCCGCCGAATCCTCCGCCCGTGATCCTGCTGCCGGCCACGCCTTCCATCTTCAGCGTCTCGGCTACCAGGAAATCAATCTCTTCACAGGAAACCTCATAATCATCCCGCAAAGAAATATGGCTTTCGTTCATCAATCTGCCAAATGCCGTAAGATCATCATTTTGCAGTGCCTGCACCGCCTTTATCGTTCTTTCATTTTCATATACTGCATGCTTTGCCCGTATCCTGTTTACCGGGTCTGTGATCGCATGCTGATATTTCTCAAACTGCTCTCCTGTCAGTTCACACAAATGCCCCGTTCCTGCCAGCGCCGGTACTTTTTGCAGATCGGAAAGCGCCTCTGCGCACTCTCTCCTGCGGTCATTGTAGGCAGAAGAAACCAGGGAGTGCTTGACATTGCTGTTTGTGATCAGCAGTTCGTATTCCCCTAAATGAATCGGCACAAGAGTGTATTCCAATGTTTCCGTATTCAGATAGATCGCATGCTCTGCTTTCCCCATTGCGGAAGCAAACTGATCCATAATACCGCATTGCATGCCACAGTATTCATTTTCCGCATTCTGTCCGGTCAGTGCCAGGTCCACATTGCCAAGCGTTGAAAATCCATAGACCTCTCTGATCATCAGACAAGTCAGCACTTCTATCGAAGCCGACGAAGAAAGACCGCTTCCTGCCGGCACGTCTCCCGCAAACATCAGATCAGCACCATGTGCAAATGAAAAACCTTTTTGTATCAGGCTCCAGAATACGCCTTCCGGATACTGCGACCATTTATGAGTACGCCTGGGGCAGAGCTCTTGCAAGGAAAGATCGATGACGCCGGAATCCGGCAAATTGACGGAATACATCCGGATTTTGTCATCGTTTCGTGGGGAGATCATTCCATAGGTACCAACGGATAACGCACACGGGAACACATGTCCGCCATTATAATCCGTATGTTCGCCAATCAAATTCACTCTGCCGGGCGCAAAAAACACCTTGTTATCAGTTACTCCGTATAATTCATGAAAACGTTCCTGTAATGTTTCGACCAACCCCGTGTTCACGTCGCTTTCTCCTTTTGCCTGTTTACTGCTGTAAAATAAAATGGAACTGATATGCTCTGTGCTCACCGGATTCTTTCGGCAGCGGCAATCCCGCTGACATCAGAAGATCCGAATCGTAGCATTCTCCGGTGTTAATCTCTTTGTATACCCGTTCCGGCTTCAGCCCTTTTGGTCTCACATAGAACAATTCGTCATTCGACTGAAGTTTCAATACCACCGCATTGACCAGCGCTTCTGCCCCGTCCCGACTGACAAAACTCCAGGCACAGAACTTGTCCTTTGCCGGATCGCTCAGACGATAATACCTGCCATCCGTGATCAGTCGTTCTAACCGATGGTATTTTTTAACCTCTTCTCCGGCAGCCTTTTTTTCTTCTTTTGTCAATAGCGACAGATCCAGTTCAAATCCAAAGGATCCATACATTGCAGCGATCACTCTGGTTTGGATCGGTGTCACCCTTCCTGTCTGCTCATTTGGCGATTTTGAAACGTGTGCTGCCATCGTTGAAGCAGGATACCCGAAAGAAGTCCCATACTGGATCAGCATCCGGTCGATCGGATCCGTATTGTCGCTCGTCCAGATCTGTGGTGTGTAATACAGCATGCCGGCATCATAACGTCCGCCGCCGCCGCTGCAACCCTCGATCAGGACATGCGGATAACGGTTTACAAGCTTCTCAAGCACTTCATATAATCCAAGCATATAATCATACAGAACACGTCCCTGATGTGTAACACCTTCTGAATATACGTCATATATGCTTCGGTTGTAGTCCCATTTTAAATACTCAATGTTTCCACTGTCTAAGATATCACAAATCCGGTCATAAATATAATCTCTGACATCTTTTCTGGAAAAATCGAGCACCAGCTGATTTCTTCCCCGGATTGGTATCCTTCCCGGAATCTGTAATGCCCAGTCTGGATGCATCTCGTACAAATGGCTTTTTTCACTGATCATCTCCGGCTCCATCCAGATACCGAATTTCAGACCGATTCTGTTAACGTCTGTGATCAGTTGTGCCAGACTTCCTCCAAGCTTCTCCTCATTGGCATACCAGTCACCAAGCGAAGTATTGTCATCATCCCGGTTTCCAAACCAGCCATCATCCACGACCAGCATATCAAGCCCGATCTCTTTTCCTTCCCGTGCCAGCGAAAGAAGACTGTCACGGGTGATATTACACAAAGACCCCTCCCAGCTGTTTACGAGAACCGGCCTGGGTTGATACTGATAAGCGCCTCTGCAGATATGCTGTCTGATCACATCATGCAGATTATGAGAAAGACGGTCAAATCCATCCCGGCTGAAGCTCAGGATCACCTCGGGAGAAGTAAATGTTTCTCCAAAAGCAACCGGATAATGGAATCCTTCCTCCTGCAATCCCATCTGTACTCTGGTTGTTCCGAACTGATCCTTCAGCGCTTCTGCCTGGAATCCGCCGCTATATACAAATTCCATTGCATAGCAATCACCAAAGGAATCTGTCGTTTCCGGCTTTGCAGCGATCAGCATCGGGTTAAACTGGTGAGAGGATGCCCCTCTTCTGCTGCCGATCCGCTGTGACAAATGATTGATCGGCACGCGCTGCATCAGACGCTCCATCGTATGTCGTCCGTGGAATGTGATCAGATCATAATCACCGGTGATAAAATCCAGTGAAGCCGGCATGAGCTTATCCAGATAAACGGTATCTGCACCTTTGTTTTTAATCTGAATCGCTCTGGTAATGATATCCAGTTTTGGGAGCACACCATACAGAAGATCGACTTCCAGAGATAAAACACTGTCTTCCAGCACGATCTCCAACGTCTCTGCTTCCGTCGCTTCCTCATCACTCACATAGACAGCAGGCAATCCGGGGAGACTGTATTTCCCTTTGCGAATCTGATATGTGACATACTTTAGATCAACGGATCTTGTCCCGTCCTCTTTTTCCACTACAAAAGCAGGTGAGCGGAAATCTCCGCTCCCCCAAACAGGCAATTCCTGTGGCAATACGTCCATGGAAAAAGTCCTGTCATTGATCAAACAAGCGGGATTTCCGGAAAATCCTCTGTCAAGATACTTCAGCAGGTAATCTGCATTTCCGCTGATTTTTTTCCCATAATACAAATGGAGTAAAAATCCATGCCGGTCAACCTGAAACTGGTATGTTGAATTTGCTGTGTCAATGGAGAAGGTCTGCTTTTTCTCATCAAAATGTATGCCCATCTGAACCCCCCTTTTCAATTGATTTTATTTTACTGCGCCATTTACAACACCGCTCATGATCTGCTTCTGCATGATGACATAGAAGATCAGCATCGGCAGAAGTGCCAGCAGATAGGACGCAAACGCAAGGTTATAGTTGGTTCCGAACTGTGTCTGGAATGTCATCTGTGCAACAGGCAGAGTCGTCATGCCGGATCCGTTCATGATAACAAGCGGTGTCATGACATCATTCCATACTGCCAGAGCCGTCAGGATCGCAACTGTTGCATGCATCGGCTTCATGATCGGGAAGATCACCCGCCAGTATGTCTGCCAGGAAGTCGCGCCGTCTACCGTTGCCGCTTCTTCCAGCGCGATCGGAATATTCCGCAGATAGCCTGCATAAAGCATGACATTCATCGGCATGTAAAAGACAACGTACAGGATAATAACACCAAACACATTTGAGATATGCATCTGCGATGTCTGCTTGATCAGCGGCATCATCAGAACCGCAAACGGTACAAACATACCGCTGACAACATAGAAATATGCGCTCTTATAAAACTTGCTGTTAGACATGTTTCTTCCGATCACATATCCAAGCAGCGAATGCAGGATCAGGCACAGTACAACTGTAGCGACCGTAATGATCAAACTGTTTCCGATCGAACTCCAGAAATGTGTTACCCGGATCGCTTCCACAAAGTTAGAGAAGCTTGGATGCTTCGGCAAAGAAAGGATTCCGCCAAGCGTATTGGTCATTTCCGACGGCTGCTTTAATGCAATGACAACTGTCATATACAGCGGGAAAATGATCGTAAAGAGGCCGATGATCAAAAGAACAGTCACCGGATTATTAAAACGTTCTTTTACGCGCTTTGTCTGATTCATTATAACTGCTCCTCCTTTCCTCCAAGGAATTTCATCTGTAACGTGGAGAAGATCACGATCACGACGAAGAACAATACGGCATTTGCACTCTGGAATCCGAACTGTCCGCCGGAAAGACCGTTATTGTAGATCAGGAAGGAGATCGACTCCGTACTCTGCGCCGGACCACCCTGTGTCAATGCGACGATCTGATCGAATACCATCAGGGAGTTTTTCAGGCTCAGTACCATATTTGTCGTGACAAACGGCAGGATCAGCGGCAGGGTCAGATGACGGAACTGCTTCCAACCGGTTGCGCCGTCAAGCGCGCCTGCTTCATATACATCTGATGGGACTGTCTGCAGTCCTGAAATGTAGATAATGGTTGTCATCGCCACGCTCTGCCATACACATACGATGACGACTGCGATCCATGCCCATTTGGCATTTGCAAGAATACTCTCGCTGTGGAACAGTGCCGGTATGATATAGGTAAAGATGTAGTTGAAGATATAACCAATGACCAGCGCGCCCAGGATATTCGGAATAAAATACAGTCCACGCAGCGCACTCTTAAATTTGATCTTTGCATTCAGTGCAAGTGCCAGGATCAGGCTGATCACATTGATCAGGATCGTTGCCAGGATCGCGAATTTAAAGGTGAACAGATAGGAATGTCCGACGCGCGAATCCGTAAACAGATCGGCATAGTTTCTGATGCCGACAAAGTCATAGGCTCCATATCCTTTGTAATTGGTAAAACTGAAAATGACACCTTTGATCAATGGCAATGTGTTGAAAATAAAGAACAGGGCCAGGATCAGTATCGTGATGATCATAAATGTTCGCTGTCTGCTACTCATATTCATTTTTTCGATCCCTCCTTACTCTTCGCCATCCGGATGTGCTGCAGTGTAGTCCTGCACTTTCTTGATCACATCCCGATTGTAACGTACCCAGTTGGCGTCAAATTTCTCTAAGAACGCATCCCTGTCGCCATCGATCAGGAATGTCTGGATCATCGCATCCACTGCCATTTCAGACGGATAATGATGATCCTGGAAATCCGCCATCCGGCCTGCTTCAATATAAGGTATCATATTCTCCAGAACCGGCGATGTCTCATAATCGCCCTCCAGGCAGGATACACTGTTCTGTGCCGTGATATAATTCTGTACATTTTCATCTTCTGCAAGGAAGCGAAGCACTTCCAGAGCCGCCTCCTTGTTCTCGCAGGATTCTGAAATCGCAAACTGCAGGTCGATACCGGAGTTTAAGATCAGTTCCTCCTCGCTGTCTGCCGCCGGCATAACAAAGGAACCGATGTTCATATCCGGATTCGAAGACAGGATCTGCGGAACTGCGTAGCTGCCGATTGCAAACATGGCTGACTGTCCGTCTCCAAATGCCAGACATGCGTCATTATATCCATATGCAAACGGACCATCCTCTGCATACTTTAAAAGTTCCTGCATTTTATCCGCTACTTCTGCATATTCTTTTGCAAACGTTGTTTCCCCGTCACTTACCTGGAAGCAGACATCGGAAGGCGACAGTTCGATCGCGATCGCGTTCCATGGTGCCAGGCAGGTCCAGGTGTCTTTATATCCCGAGTAAAGCGGCTGAATGCCTTCGCTCTGGATCTGATCACATAACGCTGTGAATTCGTTCCAGTTCGTCGGGATCTCCCAGCCATGCTCTTCAAACATATCTTTGTTGTAAAGCATACCGGCTGCGTTTGCCGCATACGGCATCGCGAAGGTTCCGTCAGTTGGTACATATTCCAGGCTTTCCAGGATCTCCAGATATGCCGGATTTACTTTATCGAGTACATCCGAACCCGATAAATCCATCAGGATCCCGGCATCAACAAAATTGGAATAGTTGACATCACCACCGAAACCGATGATATCCGGTGCCTCTTCACGGATCAGTCTGGTTTTTAAGATCGTCATCGCATCACTCGGCGACTCGATCTCCAGATAGATATCATCATGAGAAGCATTGAAATCCGCCTGGATCTGATCAAAGATGTCCAAAGCCTCCTGCTTATACTGAATCATGCTTACAACTGTTTTTCCTTTTGCTTCATCAGGCTGACCACAACCGGTCATTCCAAGAGTCATTCCGGAACAAAGAGCTGCGATCAGACCAACACTTACGATCTTTTTTGTCATAGAATGCATATGCTCTCTCCTTTCCTTCCGGATCAATCTACGATTGTCATTTCTGTTTCTTTATCGAAGATGTGCATTTTCTCCAGATTGATGAGCAGATCTACCTGATCACCCGGTTTTGCACCCATTCCCGGAGATACGGAGGATACCCAGTTGCTGTCGGCAAGGTTAAAGTAAAGCAATCCTTCCGAGCCAAGCATTTCAAATACGGTCGTCTCAACATGGATCGGAACGCCATTGCCGCCAGCCCTTTGCTCGTTGATATCTTCCGGACGAATACCGATCGTTACGGTTTTTCCAATATAATCTTTTTCTTTTAACGCAGATGCACGTTTCGCATCGAGTGTGATCTTCTGATCCGCAAAGCTTAATGTGATATCTGCGCCTTCCTGTGCAACCTGCGCATCGATCATATTCATTACAGGCATACCGATAAATCCTGCCACGAACTTGTTCGCCGGATGATTGTAAAGGTTCTCCGGTGTGTCGATCTGCTGCACGATACCGTCTTTCATAACGACGATACGGGTTCCGAGTGTCATTGCTTCTGTCTGGTCATGTGTTACATAAATGATTGTTGCGCCAAGTTCCTGATGCAGCTTAGAAATTTCCACACGCATCTGACCACGGAGTTTCGCATCCAGGTTTGAAAGCGGCTCATCCATCAGGAACACCTTCGGATTTCTGACGATCGCGCGTCCCATCGCAACACGCTGTCTCTGTCCGCCGGAAAGCGCGCTTGGCTTTCTGTTTAACAGGCTCTCCAGATCCAAAATCCTTGCGGCTTCCTTTACTTTCTTATCGATCTCATCCTTTGACAGCTTTGCGAGTTTCAATGAAAACGCAATGTTATCATAGACGGTCATATGCGGATACAAAGCATAGGACTGGAATACCATCGCGATATCACGATCCTTTGGCTCTACATCATTAACCCGCTTTCCGTCGATCAGCAGATCTCCCTCACTGATGTCCTCAAGTCCTGCTACCATACGAAGCGTTGTGGATTTCCCGCATCCTGACGGACCGACAAAGATAATGAACTCCTTGTCCTCGATATCAAGATTAAAATCCTTCACAGCCTCAAAACCGTTTGGATATCTCTTGAAAATGTGATTCAGCTGAACACTTGCCATTTCTCTCCTCCTTCTAAAACTCTTTCCGATTCCGATTTACACGCAGGTAGCATTATGATAAAATTTCACCAAAAGCAACCAAGTGTTGTGTTAAATTGACTATAATATATCGAAATTCCGCAAAAAATAGCCATAATTATACCTGTTTATACCATTGTTCGAACAAATACCGTATATATGCATATCATGTCGCATTTTGGTATATTCAGTCAGGAGAAACCATATGGATACTAACATCTATTCCATCTTTTCAGATCAGAACTATCTCGATCTGGGACTTTATCAGTTCGGGTATGAAAAGTGTAAGCCTTCCCACTCATACGGTCCGGCCAAAAGGAATCATTATCTGTTTCATTATGTCCTGTCGGGACATGGCACCCTTTATGCCAAAACCACAAAAGGAGATTCCAAAACATATCATATCCGCAGCAATCAGGGATTTCTGATTTTTCCGAACCAGGAAACAACCTATATCGCAGATGCCGAACATCCGTGGGAATATGCATGGCTTGAATTTGACGGCCTGCGTATTTTTGAAATGCTGAAACTGATGGGACTCACCTGGGACAATCCGGTTTATCATCCCAGTTTTCATTCCTTTCGGGATACTGCGCGCAATGAACTTTTATATATCGTGAATCATAAGGATGAGCCGGCGCTGCATCTGATCGGGCACCTGTATCTGTTCATGGATGCCCTGATCCGCTCTCTGACAACCCGCAAGAAGACTGACGGCAGTAAGCTGACAGATTTTTATATCAATGAAGCTGTAACATTTATTAAGAATCATTATCATCAGGACATTACGATCGAAGACATCGCCAATTTCTGTGGATTGAACAGAAGCTACTTCGGCAGACTGTTTAAAGCACAGATGGGTCAGTCTCCGCAGGCCTTCCTGATGACCTACAGAATGATTTCGGCGACTGACATGCTGCTTTACACAAAGATGTCAATCGCCGAGATCGGTAAACTGGTCGGTTATGAAAATCAGCTCCATTTTTCCAGAGCTTTTAAAAACTATTATGGAATCTCTCCTATGCAGTGGAAAAAGGAGCATAAAAATGATCTGAATTAAATGTGATGACAGTATCATCCTGACTACACCCCAAATCACGTATTACAAAGGGATCGCAACCGCATCCCTGTACAGCTGCTTGAGCAGATCCACAAATGATGCAAGGCTCTCTCTTGCATCATTTTTATGTGTGCAAAGACAGCAGGAAAAATGCTCCGTACAGTCAAACGGCGTCCATGCAAACTGCCCGCTGTGATCATTTAAAAAGCCCGGCGCCAGACATACGCCGCGGCCGGCCGCCACATTGGTCAGTGTCGTATCGTGATCCGCACTGTTAAAATAATCGATCTTTCCGGATGCGATCAGCCTCTGCTGCACCGCACGCAGCGCAGGCGGAGAGCCGCCTCCCACCATCAGTGTTTTCCCGTAAAGGTCCTCTTCCTTTAACAGATTCTTTTTCGTGAGCGGATCATCACGCTGTGAGATCAGATAGATCCTGCTCTCAAACAGATCATGAACGGTGATCCCGGGGATCTGTCTGGTTTCTTCTTTTAACGCGAACAGAATATCCGCTTCATTTTTCAAAAACGACTCCATCCCGTTCTCATATTGAAACTTCGGCGTGATTTGAATTCCCGGATGGTCTTTGGCAAACATTCTCATCGCTTCCGGCAGGAAATAAAGTACCTCTCTCGTCATCAGGCTGATCGTGATATTGTCCTTATATTTGGCACTGAAGTTCTGCCCCTGCTCGATCGCGCGCTTCAACTCTTCCCGCATATTGGCAAGATACGTCACAAACTGCGCCCCTGCAGGCGTCAGCGCCGCGCCCTTTCCGCTGCGTTCAAAGATCTGAAATCCGACCTCCTCTTCCAACAGACGGATCTGGTAGGAAAATGTTGGCTGGCTCACAAACAGGTTTTCAGCGGCCCTGCTGAAATTCAAGGTTTTCGCAAGCTCAATGCAAAAATCCATCTGTCTGGTGTTCATCTTCAACCTCTCTTTCGGATCCTCATCATCTTAAACAGCATACTTTTTGTAAAATATCTGTTGATTAAATCTATTTAATATTTTAATTGATTATACATTCTTTCTATTGGATTACGCAATATGTTTATGACATAATACAGTCAGGCAAAGCAACACAAAAAGATACATCATTTTCAACTACAGAGGACAATAGAATGGCAAAAACACTGATCGCATTTTTTTCAAGAGCAGATGAGAACTATTTCGGCGGCGCAATGAGATATGTAAAGGTCGGGAACACAGAGATCGTCTGTGACAAGATCAAAGACATGATCGATGCGGACAGCTTCAAGATCGAAATGAAAAATCCCTACTCACCGGTTTATATGACCTGCATCGATGAGGCAAAAAAGGATCTGCGCGAAAACGCAAGACCGGAACTGATGAATTACTTAGACAGCATTGACGAGTATGACACCGTGATCCTTGCTTACCCGAACTACTGGGGCACGATGCCGATGGCAGTCTTCACCTTCTTAGAACGCTATGATTTTTCCGACAAGACCATCCTGCCACTCTGCACCAACGAAGGCAGCGGTATGGGCTCAAGTGAAAGAGACATCAAAAAATATGCAGCCGGCGCAACCGTAAAGAGCGGTCTGGCGATCACCGGAAGCAGCGCAGCCAACTCCGACAAGGCAGTGAAAAAATGGCTTTCTGCCAACGGCCTTATATAAGGAGTTTATATCAACAGGCAACATAAAATATATTTAATATCAACAGGCAATATTAAATAATTATAAACTTTGAACATGAGGGATCGACATGAATGACACCAACGAAATCAAAGCACTGTATCGCACCTACTGGGAGTACATGATCGATAAAAACGCGGACGGTCTGCGCAGCATCATGACGAAGGATTATTGCTTAATGCACATGACAGGCGTGAAGCAGTCCCGCGAGACATTTTTAACAGGTCTCATGGACGGCACTTTTAATTACTACTCTGCCGTACACGATGACATCGAAGTCTCTGTAAATGAAAACACAGCCACCATGACCGGCAAAAGCCGTGTCATGGCAGCTGTATACGGCGGTGGAAAGCACCGTTGGAGATTACAGGGCGACTTTACCGTCCGGAAAGAAGACGGTGTCTGGAAGCTCGCAAGCTCCAGGGCTTCAACTTATTAGAAGATTTTCCAATCTCATCACCCGTTTAAGAATTTCGACGGATCGAGTTCCATAAACTGTGACCGCTGGAAATGATCCTTTAAAGCATACGGTACGGTACAGTCAAAGATCGTTTTGCATGCGATGCCGTTGTCTCGGATCATCGGATTGTACGCGGTCGCATTGGAATGGTCGAGCGGATGGCATCTGACACCGGGGATCGTGATGGTATCAATATCCCCCTGGTAGCGGGTGTTCAGCGCCCACAGCACATCGCTGTCATCAAACGGATCCACATCCTCATCCACCAATATCACATGTTTTAATTCACTGAATGCTGAGAATGCAAGCAATGCAGCCTGACGCTGCCTTCCTTCATCGCTCGGCATTCTTTTTTGGAACTGCATAATGGCCATATATTTGCCGCCGCCTGACGGATGTGCATACACATTCAAGACCTTGCCCGGCATTGCAGCCTCTACCATGTTGAGGATACTTGCTTCCGTCGGAAGGCCTGCCATATGCACGTGCTCATGAGACGGCCCGATCGTCGTCTGCAGGATTGGATGGATCCTGTGTGTGACCGCTTTTACCTTGATCACCGGATCCATCGGTGCCGGCCCGGTGCATCCAGGGAATTCCGGCATGGCTTTTCCGCTTCCCGTTGCCCGGTCTTCCGGAACCCTGACATGCGGAAGCACTTCTCCCTCGATGACAAACTCTGCCCTTGCGATCGCTTTTTCCGGGATGGTGATGCAATCGCACAGTTCTACCGGCTTCTGGCGCAGTGCGCCTGCACAGGATAATTCATTGTATCCCATCGGTGTCGTCGGCGCTTCAAATCCGGATGCCAGATAAATCGCAGGGTCCAGACCGATATTGATCGAGATTGGCAACGGCTGATCCAGTTTTTCTGCCGCTTCATAGAATGCGCCGATATGCCTTGCTCCCGGCGTGAAGAAAATCGCCATTTCATCTTCATTATGAAGGCAAAGTCTGTGGATCGTCACATCCGACACCCCAAGCTCAGGATGTGTCGCCAGGCACAGCCCCATGGTCAGATACGGTCCGCCATCCTCCGGCGTATTTGTTGGTGCCGGGATCAGTTTTCTGATATCAAATCCCTCATCCGTCGCCAGATGCACGACCTCCTGGCATGGCACAGCTTCTCCCTGAAAAGCTGTCGGTGCGATTGGATTTTTTACAGCATCCCGCATGAAAAATCCAAGTTTTTCAGGCTCAGTTCCAAGCATCGCCGCAACACGTTTTCTGCTGCCAAGCATGCCTATGACAGCCCTCGAATCCGGATGTCCCTTGATGTTGTTAAACATCATCGCCGGGCCTACCTTTGTCGGCCGCATAACGGTTCCGCCAGCACCGACATAGCGGTACACGCCGGACAATTCTGCTTTCGGATCAACTGCTACATCTGTCTCAATATACTCGCCGGGCATTGTTTTGATCAGTTCAATTGCTGAGCGCAAATCATTCACTACCATATGCTACTCCTTTCTGATTCCTACTATCTTTCCCAACTTGATAAACCATCGTATGATTGAAACGGACACCTCCGTTTTAGCTCAGGAACCATTCAATTGCCAGGTCTGCCAGCCGCTCCGGCGACTGCGGATCATTCGAAATGGAATGCCCTTCTCCCGCAAAGAAGGTGATTGGAATGTCAAACTGCTCCGCAAACCGCTTCGCAGCCTCGGGATCGATCACATCATCCTGAGCGCCATGTACCATACGGACTGCATGAGATCCGTATATTTTCGGATCAAAAATGGCAAACAGATCATTTTCTGCCAAATCACCCATCATCGCTTTTGTCACCCGTATCGGACTGCCGAGATCCAGACTCGGCTGCATATAGCCCTTTTCTTCCAGATCCTGCAACAGCTTTTTCTCTGCCTCCGTCGGATCATCTTTGATAAACAGCGTTGGCATATTCACTGCGCCACTCCTGAAAAACACTTTTCGCCCCTTGTGCGGTCTGGTGCTGATATAAAGCCCTGTGATATAAGCGCCAAAGCTCGAACCGAAATAAAAGATCTCCTGCTCAGGCCAATGCGCTGTCACATACGCTTCCGCCGCCGCAAGGCTGTCCTTGCATGCCTCGATCCGCAGCTCCTCTCTGGCCGATTCCGCTTCTCCATGCGCCGGCTGATCGATCGCCACCACGCCGATCCCCGCTTCCGGGAACCGTCTTAACAGCATCCGCACCGTATCGCTTTCCTTGCTGCTCGCAAACCCGTGCAGCACGATCGCGATCCCCTTTAAATTCTCCGGGATCTCCTGTACACACGAAACCTGTGCCCCACTCTTCTTATCCAGTACAAATGTCTCCATCTTTTCTCCCATAGGTGCCAAGCACCTTCACACTTTAAAGTGCTAAGGGGTCAGGCACCTTCGCACGTTAATGCACTAAGGTGCCTGGCACCATTCATCAAATGTTGATCTTATCTAAGAACGTCTCATCATCCATATCGGCACTTTTTACTGCATCCAGGATCGCATCGGCAAACACCTTTGCCGCAAATGTTCCTACATAGCTGATGTCTGCTTTGATCCCCGGTTTTAAGGAAACCGCATAGATCGTATCCCCGTCAGCCGGGGTTCCGACCGGTGCAATGCATCTTCCAAATGCCGCCCGCGCCATCTTTGCGACACGGATCATATCATTTTTGGAAAAATCCGCATTGGTCAGGATGATGCCAAGCGTCGTGTTGCCTCTGCCCGGATCCTCTTTTGTATTCTCCTGAATTCCCGGATCCCAGTCATCGCCCTCAGCCTTTTTGATCATTTCCTCAACCATGTCGATATATTCTTTCCGGTCTTCATCCATCAGGCCAGCGATAATCTTTCCGGTAGCAGGGTCACGCACATCTCCCCAGGCGTTTACGACTGCGATCGCGCCGATCTGAAGCTTCCCGATCTGCATCGCCGCATAGCCGATCCCGGTCTTCACTCCACGACGGATCCCATACAGCTTTCCCACCGTTGCGCCGGTTCCGGCACCGATGATTCCCGAAACCGCATGATTCCCTTCGGCATCAACACAGGCTTCATATCCCATTTTTGCATCAGGATAAACACCGTCAGCTCCGATCCCTAAGTCAAAAATGCCCGACTGACAGACAAGCGGCACCCTGTATTTTACGATTGGATAACCGATGTTATGCTCCTTTAGATACTGCACCACGCCGGATGATGCATCCAGACCAAATGCCGATCCGCCCGCCAGAACAATCGCATGCAGCGAATGGTCTGCCGTATCCGCAAAGCCAAGCCCGGCTTCTCTTGTCGCAGGGCCGCCGCCGCTGATATCGATCCCTGTTTTATTAGCTGCATCCAAAAGGACCACCGTCACACCGGTCATGCCGTCATAATCCTGTGCATTTCCGATCCGGAAGCCGTCCATCTGTGTAATCGAAATCTTCTTTCCTGCCATTTATTTCTCCTATAGGTGCCAGGCACCTTCACACGTTAATGTGCTAAGGTGCCTGGCACCATGTCCGGGCCGAAGCTGTCCGGAAGCAGTTCATCTAGTATTGCCTCTTTATAATCTGTAACGGATTTTGCCATGAGAACAAGCATCCGGGAAGGATCGCAGAATTCGCGCATGACCTGCCTGCAGATCCCACACGGCGGACAGTAATCACGGATCTCACCGTTTGCGCCGCCGACGATCGCGATTGCGACGATACGCTTCTCCCCGCAGCTGATCGCATGAAAGATCGCGTTCCGTTCTGCACAAATGCCTGCCGGGTAAGATGCGTTTTCTACATTCACGCCCGTGTAGATCCGGCCAGAATCCATCAGCACCGCTGCTGAAACATAAAACCCTGAATATGGTGCATAGGAATGATCCAGATTGTCGATCGCGGTCTGAATCAATGCCCCTCTGTCAAAATCCAACTTCTCTTTCTCCATCATCTTCTATATCCTTTTTCCTGACATAATCCGTTTCCAACTTATTGCCATTATACCCTTTTGAGAAGCCGTTTGACAACATTGCTGCATCCTTTTGAAAAGACAGGTGCCAACACTTGCAAAAGGACGGAAAACCCTTCTGGTTTCCGTCCTTTCATATCCATCACAACCTTTTATTCAATCCCATACCATTAATCGCATTGTATGATCCTCAATCCCCACCCGGCTCATAACAAAGCACCTGGTCCATGATCGACTGCTTTAAGATATCCTGGTCGATCAGGAACTCTAAGTACGGCTGCAGGAAGCACTTCATATTCAACGCTTCCTCCGGCTTCCGGATCTGGATGCCCATTGCGCTCTGCACGGTCTGATAGATCTCCTCCTCCTTCATCGGACGATCGATCAGATCCGCTACCGCCTGAATCTCCTTCCGGACGAGGTTCAGATTCTCATCGATCAGTTCATCAAACGGCGCTTTGTAAACACCGCGATGCGCCATGATCATATGCGTACATTTGATCCCCCGCAGCAGTTCAATGGACTTTAAATGCTCTCCGAGATCAAACGCATATGGCAGCTTCGCGGTCTCAAGCGCCGCGCCGCACATCAGTGCATCCCCGACATAGCAAACCTTATCCGGCGTGATGATGCTGATATGATCAATGGCATGGCCTCTGGTATGTAGGACTTCAAACCGGATGCCGCAGAAGAATGTCTCTTTATCTTTCGGCCGAATGATATGATCCGTCACACAGGGGATTGCCGCCATTTTAGGGTCTCTGGCCACCTGCCCTGCAGAAAAGGCAAACACATGGCTCTTGACAGCCGCCAGCGTCCTGGAGATCTCCGCCTCTCCCAACGGAAGCGCGATCGGACACTGGTACTTCTCAGCCAGAAATCCCGCGTTTCCATAATGATCATAATGCGTGTGGGTACAAAAGATTCCCACCGGAATCAGGTCATTCTGTTCTAACGTCTTAACGATGCTCTCCCGCATCAGATTCTTACCCGTATCCAGGATGATGCAGTGATTGGCATCCAGAAGATAAAACGGGATCAGCACAGGCGCTTTCATATATCCTGTATTCCCTTTTACCATAACAAGTTCATATGGCCGTATCATTTCTCCTGACTCCTTTTTAAGTGCATTGCCTTGTACTATCTGCTCTTTCTTGCGTGCCGGCTCTCAATGATGATCATAACAACCACACAGACGCCCAGTACAAACGGGTAGAACAAAAACGGGATGATCGCCATACTGCCGATCTTCGCGATCCCCGCCGCAACCAGAAGCTGCGCGCCGTACGGAATGATGCCCTGCGCAATACAGGAGCTGGTATCCATCAGCGAAGCGACCTTTCGCGGTTCCACGTCAAACTCATCACCGATCTCTTTTGCGATCGGTGCCGCGATGACGATCGCAACCGTATTATTCGCAGTTGCCACATCCATAAATGCTGTCAAAAGGCCGATGCCGACCATTCCGCCGCCTCTTCCCTTTGCGCGTTTTTTTATAAAATTCAAAATTGCAGCAAATCCGCCGTTTGCCCGCATCAATGCCGCGATCGATGCCACCAGGATCGTAACGATCATCGTCTCAAACATCCCGGTCATTCCGGTTCCCATCGATGCAAGGCCGGTCGCATACGTCAGTGAACCGGTCAACGGTCCGATGAATAAGAACATGCAAATGCCGGCGAGCAGAACGATGAATACATTAATGCCGATGATCGAAAGCACCAGAACAATAAAATATGGGATCGCCTGGAAAATATTGAATTCAAAATGTCCCATGACGACACCGCCGCTGCGCAGTGCATAAACCAAAAGCAGCACCAGCGTGATCGCCGCAGCCGGGAGCGCGATCTTGACATTTGTCCGGAACTTCTCCTTCATTTCGATGCCCTGCGTCTTGGTCGCCGCGATCGTCGTATCCGAAATAAAGGAAAGATTATCACCAAACATTGCACCGCCGACAACCGTCGCTACACAGATCGGCAGAGACATATCTCCGTTTGCCGCAACGGCCGCTGCGATCGGTACAAGCACAGAAATGGTTCCGACACTCGTCCCCATTGCCATCGAGATCAGACACGCGATGACAAACAGCCCAGGGATCACCAGACGTCCCGGAATGACATTCAGCAAAAGATTCGCCGTGCTGGCTGCTCCGCCTGCTTCACTTGCGATACCGCTGAACGCGCCGGCCATCAAAAAGATGAACAGCATGATCGTGATGTTATCATCCCCGATGCCCTTTGCACAGGCATGGATCTTCTGATCAAAATCCATCTTACGGTTCTGTAAAAACGCAACGATCAGCGCGATTCCAAATGCCAGCACAACAGATACCACATAGAATCCCATCTGCCCTTCCGACGGGTTAATGTACTCAAAGTAAATACCGTTTCCGAGATACAGTACCAAAAACAAAAGAATCGGCAGCAGGGCTTTACCATTTGGCTTAATGTTTTCCATAATCAGAGTCTCCGTATTCTAATGAAATTTCTGGTTTCATACATCAAACTCTAATATAACACATCTATGCCTAAAAATATAGTATTACAGATCCCTTACCCAAACAGCTTTCCTCGCCACTGCCCTTATTCTAACACAAAGCCCCCGGAGGATAAATCCTCCGAGGGCACTTTTTAGACAAGACGTCTTACTGTTATGATCTTCCCGTATTCAACATCGGAATATTTGATTCCGCCCTTTGGATACGGCTTCGAATTGCTTGCATGAAGCATCTGGCCGTCTCCTGCGTACAGTGCAACATGGCCAGCATAACAGATAATATCGCCTGGCTGCATCTCGTCTGCGTCTACCTCTTCTCCTACCGAACGGAGTGCGGAGGAGGAATGCGGCAGATCATAGCCGAACTGCTCGTATATTTTCATTACAAACCCTGAACAGTCAATTCCATTCTCCAGATCTGTACCGCCATACACATATTTGTTTCCTTCATATTGTGATGCATATTCCATCACAACATCTCCCAGTGCAGGCATCGTCTCGATACAATCTTCGATCGTATCAGATATATCAGTGGTTACAGTTTCTGTCAGTGGTTGCGTCATATCATTCGTTGTTGCCGCCTGTGCATGAACCGGCAATGCCAGTGTCAGACACAGGCCAAGTATGATATACGGTTTCTTAATACCGATAGGTTCTCAATCCTTTCTCTTCTGCAGATACACTGCAGGATCAGCTTTGCTTCGTGGTTACCTTACGTAAAAGTAAGCATCTTTATAAGACTTAGAACCTATTATACGCCACCTTGTCAAGTCCCTTCTGTTATTTTGTCATTTCAGACCCCTTTTAAAAACTGCTCCACCTGCTCCCGGTTTCTCAATGCAGTGCCTGCGCCGATTGCCGTTGTGCAGATCGCGCCGCATGCATTTCCAAACGATAATGCTTTCTCCAGAGTACTTCCACGCAATATTTCAGAAGCAAATCCGGCAATGAAATTGTCCCCCGCTCCCGTTGCATCGATTGCTTCAATATCATGTGCCGGGAGGGAAACGGAACAGTCGTTGTTTTTAAAGAAGCATCCTTGTGAACCCAGTTTTATGATCACATTCTTTACCCCGGTACGCAAAAAGATATCCGCCATTTCATCCGGATCGTCTTTCCCGGTAAAGAACTTTGCTTCATCTTCATTTGGTGTAATATAATCGATCAGCGAAAAACAATCCGCCAGATCCGACAGTTTCAGATCCTTAAAATTGGGGATTTTCGTATCTGCAAAAACAAGAATCCCCCTTTTCTTTGCTTCCGAAAGGACGCTCCGAACAATACCGTCATCATCAAATGGTGCTCTGAACAAAGAGCCCAGAATGATTGCCTTCGTGCCGGAAATCCGATCAATATATTGATCCGGCCGGAAGTTATACTTGTGTGAACGATTGGTCACAGACATACGTGACCCATCATCATTTACAAGCATTGTCGTCACCGGTGTCGGATGATCCGTCGAGCGGATCACAAGATTCGTATCCACACCGCATTTCTCCAGCGCAGATACTACCATATCCCCGGCAGGATCCATTCCCAAATGACAGAGGATCCCTGTCTTCATTCCAAGCTTTGCTGCCGCGATCGCTTCATTGACTGCTTCGCCGCCAATATTCAGCGAGCCTTCTTCTGCTCTGTATCCGGATGCGGAAATCGGTGTTGGGTCGAATCCTTTTACAATGGAATCGATCAGTGCCATTCCCATGCATATGATATCAAATTCTGGTTTCATTTTTCTTTCCTGCTCATACATAAATCTGATTCTTTGATGTTTGGTAAGAGTATATCAAGCCGAAAATCAGATGTCCATTCTTCCTTTTATATCTGCATGACGATAAAAATTTATCGTTTAACGTTAATTTTTACTTGACAAACATAAACCCAGTTTATATAATGATTTCAGAAGTTAATGATAAACATTAATTATTTTACGCAAAACGAAAGGAACAAAACCATGAATGCCAAGTTTATGAAAACATCAAAAATCATTGACAGAATCTTAAAGATCGTGCAGGGTTTTCTTGTAGCAGGCGTCATCGTATGCGCCATTTTCATCCCTTTGACCGCTGTTTTGGGGACGAAGATCATTGCCGATGCTTCAACCGTAGAATTGGGCGGCCTGAACATTGTCCTGGCCGGAGATTACCATAACTATCTCGACCTTTCCGGCATTAAAATGAGCATCATCATCGTATTGATCACCGCGATCATCAGCTGTGCCGTCGCATGGCTCTGCCTCAGAAAGATCCGTGACATTTTATCTCCGATGAAAGAAGGCAGACCATTTGAGGAAGGAATCTCGAAAAACATCCGCCAGCTCGCACTGATCATCCTTGTCGGCGGCGGAATCGCTGAAGCCGGTGGAGCGATCGGTCAGGTGTTTACGATCAAGGCATATAATCTCGCCACGCTGTTCAATAACGCTGCCATTGACCACGCCACATACGATTATAATTTCAGCTTATGGTTTATCATTGTAGCATTGATCCTCTTCTTCCTCTCCTATGTCTTCCGCTACGGGGAAGAACTGCAGAAAGAATCCGATGAAACGCTGTGAGGTGCATTATGGGTAAAATAATATTAAGACTGGACAGGGTTATGGCGGACAGAAAAGTCAGCCTGAAAGAATTATCTGAAATAGTCGGTGTGTCAAACGTCAACCTGTCAAAAATGAAAACCGGAAAAATAAGCGCGATCCGCTTCTCGACGCTTGAAGCCATATGTGAAGCATTAAACTGCCAGCCGGGCGATATTCTGGAATATGATCCGGATGCCGCGGACTAAATGATAAAAAAGGATCATCCTTTCGGATGATCCTTTTTCGTCGATACGACAATATTTAATCGTTTTTTATTTTCTGTCTAATAATGCGTCATCTAAAACTTTTCCTGCAGCCTCACGATATTTGTCATCTTTCGCTTTTACATGCTTCTTGGAGAAGAGAGACATAAGGATGACACCAAGTACGCCCATGAACAACAAGAAGATGAATACGGATCTTGCACCAAGGATAGCTGCGCCTCCTCCTGTTGCCATTAATGCAATAACGATAGTCGGACCACAAGCTTCAAAAATATTACTGATCGGATTGATAATACCAAATACGCTTGGGAAGTCCTCACGACGCCAGTACTGTGCAGAAATGGATACAGAGAAGTTAGAAGAAGCGCCCATATATAATGCAATGCAGATAAATGAAACTGCAAGCGGTGCGCCTGCGCCTGTTGCAACAGCTACAATACCAAGAACACCTGCCAGAACCATAATGCCCATTGTGACGATCATGGCTTTCTTAGTACCAACAGCCGTATCTAATACACCAATCGCATAACTGCCAATTGCGCCAGCAACAGCAACACCTAACATAACCAGTGTGAAGTTCAGTCCTTCAAATGCAGAAACGATCGCATTTGACTGCGTCATTACACCGGCAGAGCCAATTAACAGGAAACCGCATACGATGGCAGCAAACCATACTTCACGGGTTGCCAGGGTATGACCGGCAGTCCATACGGTTGTACGTTTGTTTTCAATCTCTTCTTCCATCATAGCCTTTGCCACTTCAGGTGTAAGGGATTTATCATTATCACGATATGCGCCTACCTGCTCCGGATAGTCAGTAACAGCAAAGATACATACAATTAAGCCAACCGTAGCGAGAATCAGGAATGGTAAGAATGATTTAAATACAGCCGGCGGCATACCTTGTGCTAATGGAGACATTGCAGAACCTGCAAAGATACCGGTAATACCATTTGCGAATGGGAAAGCGATGGTAGCGACACCCATTACGGTACCCTTTCTACGCGGGAACCACTGTCCTGCTAATACAGATACAAGGAATACGCCATAGGTAGTAACAGCAACGTTTACAATAAAGAAAAGCGCCTTAAATAATCCCAGATTTGTACACTGTCCAATGCTCATATCAATTGGGATCAGGCACATGCAATATGCAGCGACGATTGCAATGACACCAATGATTACAGCCAGCCATTTGACGCTTTTGATTCTTCCAAACATACGTGAAAGAACGATCTGAATTACAACACCTACGATAGAACCGATGGTCAATAACCGTCCTAACGGTGCAGCTCCGCCGTAAAAATCAGCTAAAATATTAACCGGATAATTACGAAATACCATGAATGAAACCATGCCTGAAAACATGACAAATATCAGGATCCATCCACGGGCACCAAAGCCCAATGATTTTTTCTGTTCCATAAATTTTCCTCCCTTAAGCTAAACAACATGTTTCATATATTTTGCATAATTTTAATAAATATT
>JAFUBZ010000016.1 GCA_017459945.1 Eubacterium sp. | reverse complement strand
GGTGGACGTTGCCTGCTTGCAGCACCTTTTCCGGACTTTTGTTTATTCTCTCCGATCCTACGATAAATTCGTCCTATTTATAAAGCCGGGAAAAAAGGTTGTTTCTGCAGGAATGAACTGCCAGCGGGCATTCGTTCCACGCCTTTGCATATTCCATGTCCAAAGGTCTCAACCTCCTTTCCTTCTGCTCTCGCAGTGTGCACTGTACCATGCGTCCGCATCGGCGTTTGCTTTATCCTTTGCGGTGGTACTCTCTGTAAGTAACTGTATAATAGCATGAGCGCGCCGCTTTGTCAACGCTTTTTGGCTGATTTTACTTTGTTTTTATACTTTTAAGCTTTGCTTTCGCGTTAATTCTGTTATATTTTTCGTAATTGTTGAAGTATTCTGAATATTTAGAGCATCCATGCAAATTGCGGCATGCTCCCTTTTATTTCTGTCTCCCGACATCATCCGGAAGCCTTCTGCTGATGGTAACAGCCGTTGAACCCGGCCCGATGTGGCAGGCAATACTCAGGGAGAGCGGATCAAAATGCACATCATGGTCCGGATACACCGACTTCACTTCATCGATCCACTTCTGTGCCTCCTCCGGTCCACAGGTGTAAGCCCCGGCGATCACCGCATCCTCCGGGTGGTCCGCAAGGCCAAACCGTTCCTTCAGATCCTTATCCACGGCGGCGAGCATCGTCTCCTGTGCGTGCTTTGTGGTCCTGCACTTCGCAAAGGAATCCAGCTTTTCGCCCTGGATCTGCAGCACGGGCTTGATGCGCAGAAGCGTGCCGATCGCGGCAGCTGCCGGCGTAATTCGTCCGCCACGCTTGAGATAGGTGAGCGTATCTACCGTAATGTAAATACTGGAATCGAAGCGGGTGCGCTCCAGATATTCCTGAATCTCCCGGGCATCCATCCCTCTGCGGGCAAGCTCCATCCCATCCAGAATGGACTGCCGCTGGGTGACCGAGATCCTCTGATTATTGACAACAAACACCTTTCCCGCAAATTCGTCCTCTGCCAGCATTCTGGCAGTCTGGCAGGAGCTGGAAAGTCCGCTGGACATGGGAATATAAATGATCTGATCATGATCGGCAAGCAGCTTTTTCCACAGGTCGATCACATCGCCCGGCGCAGGCATGGACGTACTGATTTTTGCGTCATGCTCCAGTTTGTGATAAAACTCCTCCTGCGACAGATTGATCCCCTCAAAATACAGCTGATCGTCAATATAAAACGGCATGGGTATCACACTGACTCCCAGTGCCTCTCCCTGTTCCTGTGTAATGCCGCTGTTGCTGTCTGTAACGAATGCAATCTTTCCCATTGTTTCCAATCCTCATATCCGGTCTCCCACCGGACTTACGGGTCCCGTTCCATGAAAAGCCAATACAGTTTAAGTTTAAAAAGACTGCCGTTTCCCATACCGAAAACGGCAGTCCCTACGATTATCGAATGATGTGATCAGGCCTGGCCGTTGCTGCCCAAAACCTCAACGATCTTATGCGCAACGATGTCCTTGACATACTTGCGGCCATCGCCGATGTACTGTCTGGGATCGAAGTGATCCGGATGCTCTACGAAATGCTGACGGATACCGGCAGTCATGCCAAGACGCAGATCGGAGTCGATGTTGATCTTGCACACAGCACCCTTTGCAGCCTCACGAAGCTGATCTTCCGGAATACCAATGGCATCCTTCAGAGCGCCGCCGTTTGCATTGATGATCTTCACGTATTCCTGCGGAACGGAAGAAGATCCATGCAGAACGATCGGGAAGCCCGGAAGTCTTCTGGCAACCTCTGCCAGGATGTCCAGACGAAGCTTCGGGTTCTGACCCGGTTTGAACTTGTAAGCGCCGTGGCTGGTGCCGATGGCGATTGCCAGGGAGTCAACACCGGTCTTTTTCACAAATTCTTCAACCTGATCCGGATCGGTGTACATTGCCTTGTCCATCTCAACGCTGACTTCGTCTTCCACACCGCCCAGTGTTCCAAGCTCGGCCTCTACTACAACGCCATGCTCATGAGCATACTCGGCAACTCTTCTGGACTCTTCGATGTTCTCCTCGAAGGAATGGCTGGAATAGTCGATCATAACGGAGGTGAAGCCGCCGTCTACGCAATCCTTGCAGGTTGCGAAATCTGCGCCGTGATCCAGATGCAGAGCGATCGGAATAGAGGAAGTCTCAACAGCTGCCTCTACAAGGTGCTTCAGATATGCATTCTTGGCATACTTTCTTGCACCAGCGGAAGCCTGCAGGATGACCGGGCTCTTGAGCTCATCAGCTGCTTCTACGATCGCCTGAACGATCTCCATATTGTTTACATTGAATGCACCGATGGCATATCCGCCGGTGTAAGCCTTTTTGAACATCTCGGTTGTCGTTACTAAAGCCATAACAAATTCCACCTTTCTGTTGACGATTGCGTGTTTGAATCCACTAATTCAGTGTCATTATATCCTCTTTTACGTTGGTTGGCAACCTTGGATTCACGGGTGGGGCAGGGGACGGTTTTTTCTATACGAAAATCCCCGAAAGCAAAATCGAGTAGGAGGAGATTCCTCTAATAGAGGAATTTCCGACCTCTCACACCACCGTGCGTACCGTTCGGTACACGGCGGTTCAATCAACTTAACATGTGACACACCTTGCGGTGTAGTAGTCCAACATAGAGATTAGCCCAAAAGCGGCTAATCTTTTATTACTTATAGCTTG
>JAFUBZ010000015.1 GCA_017459945.1 Eubacterium sp. | reverse complement strand
TTTCAAACTGATCCAGATCGATCTCTGCATATACTCTGTGATATTTTATTACCATATACTCTCTTGCCGGTATTCCTACCGGTCATTTCCTCTCATTTCCGCGAGCCGCATGACTTCCTTTACAGACGGCACCAGATCGGATGCGGACATTCCCGCCATTCCGTTTTGCGTTGCCGCCAGGTCACCGGCTCTGCCATGAATATATACGCCCATGCAGGCTGCCATAAAAGCATCCTGCCCGCCCGCGAGCAGACATCCGATCACACCCGACAAGACATCTCCGCTGCCGCCGACCGCCATTCCCGGATTTCCGGTCAGGTTGATACAGGTCTCTGCACCCGGCCCTGCGATCACGGTATGGGCATCCTTTAACACAACAACAGTATTATACCCTTTTGCAAAATCAAGAGCAACTTTTATCAGCTCTTTTTGCTGATCTTTTACGGCTGTATTGCTCAAACGCTGCATTTCGCCAAGGTGCGGTGTGACCACACACTGCTTTGGCAGCGTCACTTTATCTTTTTTAGCGATCAGGTTCAGCGCGTCCGCGTCAAACAGAACCTTTTTATCTTCTACTCCAAGAACCGCCTCCAGGATCCGTTCTGACGTATCCGACTGCGAAAGTCCCGGCCCTGCCACGACCGCATCCGCCCAGGCAAAGCACTCCTCCAGGAAGCTGACATCTTCTGTATCTTCATCATAGGTCGTCAGCACTGCCTCCGGCACAAGCTTTTGAATGATCTCCCGATTACATTCAGGCGTCACGATCCTGACCAGACCGACGCCTGCTGCGTACGCACCTTTTGCCGCCAGAACGGCCGCGCCTGCCATGTTTCTCGCCCCTGCGATCAAAAGCAGCTTCCCATAGGTTCCCTTGTTGCTTCTCTGTGCTCTTTTTGCGATCTGTGCCAGATCCGCTTCCTCTAAATGAAATGCCAGGTCCTGCATATCCAAAAGGCTGTAACGGTCAATTCCCATATCCTTTAATACAACTTCACCGCAATAGTCTACGCCCGGGAACAGCACATGACCGAGCTTTCGGAAACCGAATGTCACCGTCAGATCTGCGCGGAATGCGATCCCCATGACCTGCCCGCTGTCTGTATGGATCCCGGACGGGATATCCGCCGCGACCTTGATCCCTGGCATCTCATTCATCTGTGCGATGACATCCTTATAGATCCCGCCAACTCCCCTCGACAAACCGATCCCAAAGAGGCAGTCAACGATGCAGCCATATGTTTTTTGGGGCACTTCTTTATAAACCGGAATCTTGTATTTCCTGACAATCTCCAGCTGCCGTTTTCCTTCCGTACTGGCTTTCTCTTCATTTCCCGGATACCAGATATCGACAGGGATGTCTTTTTGCATCAGCATCCTCGCCGCAGCCAGACCGTCACCGCCGTTGTTTCCGGTTCCGCAAACGATCAGGACCGGTTCCTGTTTCCCGCCGGTGACACGCAGGATCTCTTCTGTCATACACAGCGCCGCCCGCTCCATCAGGACCGGTGAGATCACACCGAAGTATTCCATCGTATTGATATCGCATTGCTGCATCTGTTTGTGGTTTAACAGGTATTTCATCTGTGTCCTCCATATCGTACAAAAAGCCGCTGTATGATCAGATCATCCCAAAACATACAGCGGCAAAGCGTCGTTATTATTTTTTTGATTCTGTACTTTTGATCAGATAAGACAATCTCATCAGACTGTCCGACAAATGAACATTTTCAACACTGACATCATCGGGCACTTCCAGATCCAGATGCGCAAAATTCCAGATCCCCTTAATACCAAGTGCCACAAGCCGATCCGCCACATCCTTTGCATATTGCTTCGGCAGGGTGAGTGCCGCAATGTCTATGTTGTTTTCTTTTACAAAGACTTCTAGCTCATCCATATGAAAAATCGGGATCTCGCGAATGCTGTGTCCGATCTTTTGCGGATCATTATCAAATAAAGCAGTGATCACAAAACCGCGCCCGACAAAACGCTCATAATTCGTCAGTGCCTGACCAAGATGCCCCGCACCGATGACGATGATACGATGTCTCATATCAAGCCCGAGAATGCGCTTAATCTCGTTATGAAGATATGCTACATTGTACCCGTATCCCTGTTGTCCAAACTCGCCGAAATTATTCAGATCCTGGCGGATTTGTGAGGCAGTCACATGCATCCGTGAACTTAATTCCGCTGAAGAAATTCTCTCTACTCCCGATTCCAGCAATTCGCTCAAATACCTGTAGTATCGCGGCATCCTTTTGATGACCGCAGGCGATATCTCTTTTTGCATAATTGACCTCTTTTATTACATCCGAACACATATAATTAATATTATTATATCGATTGTTCAGTTTTTGTCAATCTTCCAGAGACTCCCATTCCGCATATAATTCTTCGAGCCGGTCATTGTGTTCTTTTTGCTGTGCCGAGAGGTCATTCAGCTTCGCTGAATTGGTCGCGACCTCAGGCAAAAGATACTGCGCTTCGATCTTTTCCAATGCCTCTTCCTCCTGCATGATCGCTTCTTCGATCGCGCGAAGGCGGTTTTCCTTTTTCCGGATCTCGGCCTGCTTTGCTTTCTGCTCCTTCCAGTCCGCCTTTCCCGCATCCGGTTTTTCCTGTGCGGAAATGACCGCAGCTTCTTTCGTCATATTCCGATCGTCTGCAAATGCTGATACGCCCCTTGCTTCTTCTTCCCGGCATTTTTCCAGATAATAATCATAATTGCCGTGAAAATCCCTGATCTGCCTGTGATCAAGATGCAGGATCCTGTCTGCTGCCTTATTGATAAAATAGCGGTCATGCGAAACAAACAGAACCGTTCCCTCATAAGACTTTAGTGCATCCTCTAAGATCTCGCGCGACTCCATATCCAGGTGGTTCGTCGGCTCATCAAGGATCAGGAAATTCGCATCTGAAAGCATCAGTTTCGCAAGCGCAAGCCGCCCGCGCTCCCCGCCGCTTAATGCTTCCACCTGGCGATAGACCACATCCCCCGTAAACAAAAAGGCTGCCAGCGTGTTCCGGATCGTGGTCTCATTCAGGTTCGGATACGCATCCCAGATCTCATCGAGGATCGTTTTCTCCATGCTCAGTTCCTGCTGTTCCTGGTCATAATAACCGATCTCCACATTGGTCCCAAGCCGGATCGTTCCGGCATCCGCCGTCTCTTTCCCGTTTAAGATCTTTAAAATCGTTGTCTTTCCGGTCCCGTTCGCACCGATCAGGGCAACATGTTCGCCTCTTTTGATGGAAAGGCTGATATCAGAAAACAGATGATTCTCACCAAACGACTTCGCCAGTCCCTCGATATCCAGAACATCTTTCCCGCTCGTAACGGCCGGTGTGATCGTAAGGCGCATCGCGGTGTTTTCGTCTTTCGGTTTATCCAGGATCTCTATGCGGTCAAGCATCTTTTCTCTGCTTTCCGCTCTGCGGACAGACTTCTCGCGGTTGAATGATTTCAGCTTATCAATGACCTGCTTTTCATGCCGGATCTTCTGCTGCTGGTTTTCCCAGGCACGTTGATCCGCCAGCCGCTGCATAGCGGCTTTCTGCGCATATGCCGTATAATTGCCGGTATACACCATCGCTTTATGATGCGAGATGCCGATCACCTTGCCCACCACTCTGTCAAGAAAATACCTGTCGTGCGCAACGATAATGACCGTCCCCTTATAGCTCATCAGAAAGGTCTCCAGCCAGCGGATGGAATCCATGTCCAGATGGTTCGTCGGCTCATCAAGCAGTAAGATCTCCGGATAGGACAAAAGCATTTTTGCCAGCGCGACCCGTGTCTTCTGACCGCCTGAAAGGGTTGTACAGATCTTGGAAAACTCCTCTTCCTGAAAGCCCAGACCCTTTAATACGCCGCGCACCTCACTGCGAAGGGCATAGCCGTTTTGATCGGTAAACTTTGTCAGCAGAGAATGATACTCTTCCGAAGTCCGGGAAAGCGCATCCCCTGACAAGCTTCCCATTTCATGCTCCATACTTTTGAGCTTTTCTTCCATCAAAAGAAGATCCCGTTTCCCTTCCAGGACCTCATCGTAGATGCTTTTTCCGCTTGTCAGATCGGGGTGCTGCGGCAAATAGCCGAGGCGGATATCCTTCTGCATGGCGACCTGGCCTTCGTCCGGCTCCAGTTCGCCTGCCAGAATTTTTAAAAGCGTCGATTTGCCGGCGCCGTTAACGCCGACGATCGCCGCCTTTTCATTCTCATTGATATGAAAGGAGACCTGGTTTAAAACCCTGGTCTCCCCAAATGATTTTCCAATAGATGAACAAGAAATGACCATAATTTTAGAGCATTTCCTCCAGATTTGCGCGAACCTCACGGATGAATGAGAAGCTGTCAAGGATCTGTGGATTTTCCATTGTCGTGATCAGCGCAAGGTCCTTTGTCATCTTCCCTGATTCGATCGTGCCGATCGCAGCTTTCTCAAGCTTGTCTGCAAATATCTCCAGTTCTTTGATGCCGTCAAGCTCGCCACGCTTGCGCAGTGCGCCGGACCATGCAAAGATCGTCGCAACCGAGTTTGTAGATGTCTCTTCACCGGCAAGATGCTTGTAATAGTGACGCTGAACGGTACCGTGTGCAGCTTCATATTCAAAAACACCGGACGGTGAGACCAGTACAGATGTCATCATCGCAAGGGAACCGAATGCAGAGGATACCATATCGCTCATGACATCGCCGTCGTAATTCTTGCAGGCCCAGATATAACCGCCGTCTGACTTCATCACACGAGCGACCGCGTCATCGATCAGCGTATAGAAGTATGTAATCCCCGCTGCTGCGAACTGACTCTCATATTCCCTGACAAAGACATCCTGGAAAATGTCCTTGAATGTATGATCATATTTCTTGGAGATCGTATCCTTTGTCGCAAACCAGAGATCCTGCTTTGTCGCAAGGGCATACTGGAAGCAGCTGTGTGCAAAGCTCTCAATGGATTTGTTTAAGTTGTGCTGTCCCTGCACAACGCCGGCACCCGTAAACTCATGAACAAGTTCTCTCTTTTCTGTACCGTCTGCAGCAGTATAAACCAGCTCCACTTTTCCCGCTGCCGGAATCTTCATCTCGACATTTTTATAAAGATCTCCATAGGCATGTCTGGCAATCGTGATCGGCTTTGTCCAGTTGCGTACGACAGGCTCAATGCCTTTTACAACGATCGGAGTACGGAAAACCGTACCGTCTAAGATCGCACGGATCGTCCCGTTCGGGCTCTTCCACATCTGCTTTAAGTCATACTCTTCGACGCGTGCCTGGTTTGGTGTGATCGTCGCACACTTGACACCGACACCATATTTTGCCGTTGCATTCGCAGCATCAAAAGTAACCCTGTCATCCGTTTCATTTCTGTTTTTTAAGCCAAGGTCATAGTACTCTGTCTTCAGATCAATAAACGGAATCAGCAGTTCCTCTTTAATGCTCTGCCAGAGGATTCTTGTCATCTCGTCCCCGTCCATTTCAACGAGCGGTGTCTGCATCACGATTTTTTCCATAACATGTCTCCTAACTTAATTATTATATAACTATTCATCCCCCTTCATTCGCAAAATTTTGCATCTAAAATCAAAATTTTGCTCATGTGTGGGCGATCCCTGTTCGGGAGACTCTCAGGAAAACGATCATCCCAAGAGCCAGCTCTTGTATGATCTTTTCCAAGAGTCTTGAATAGTTATTGCTTTAAAGCAAGAAGAGAAACCATAAATGGTTTCTCTTCTATACCTCGATATTATAGCGTTTTGACAGTTTCTTGTCAAACCGCATACTTCT
>JAFUBZ010000014.1 GCA_017459945.1 Eubacterium sp. | reverse complement strand
GCCGGAATCATAAAAATGATCGCATAGAAAAAGTATCGCCGCGTGATCTGAATAACCGGGTACTCATAGTCACTTAAGATCTTTGTGATCACAGAATAAAAGGACCAGACGACTGCTGCCAGCAATGCCAGGAAATCTCCCTTTAAACTAAATGTCACTGCTTCTCCCGTAAAGCTGATCAGCGAAATACCGATCATTGCCAGAATAAACCCCAGGAAGAAAAACAGCCGGAGCGGCGCTTTTTTCCCCCAGACTGCCCGCGCGACAAATGCCGTAAAAAACGGTGCTACACAGATGATCACACCGACATTCGAAGCCTGTGTATAGACAAGCGCAATGTTCTCAAGCAGATAATATAGCGTGATCCCGCTTAGCCCGGCCAAAGCAAACAGGATTTCGTGTTTCCATCCCTGTGGTTTCAGGATATGCGGATACAAAAAGAACAGGATCACAAACCCCATGACAAATCGAATGATCAATATCTCTGTCGGTTCAAATCCTGTTAAAAGAACTTTTGTTGAAATATAGGTCGTGCCCCATATAATGATGGTAAAAACTGCCAGCAGATGGCCGAAGCCACGGCTGGCAGTCAAATTCTCTTTCGTCAATGTCTTTCCCTTTGCGTCATATGCTTGCTGCTTTCTGACCTATTTTACAGTTCCGATCTCTCCCAAAGGCCAGATTTTGAATACAAGCTTTCCTATGATCTGATTCCTGTCGATACAGCCTACCACTGAATATCTGGAATCAATCGATTCACTCCTGTAATCTCCCATAACAAAAAGCTTGTCTTCCGGTACATGATATGGCAATGCAATATCGCACTCGCCCAAAGCCTTACCGGCTACATAAGGTTCCTCCAGCAATTCTCCATTGACATAAACATCCCCGTCTTTGTCAATATCGATCCAGTCTCCCGGGCTACCGATCAGCCGTTTCACAAGAATCTTATCATCATAATAAAATACAACCACGTCCCCCGGTGCAACATCCTTCACCTTTTTGGTGAGAACGATGTCTCCGGCTGTCAGCTGCGGCTCCATAGACTTTCCATTGATCTGCAATGTCGGCATCCATAGCACCAAGACAACAACCACAACCGCCACTGCCGCAATCAGGGAAAACAGAATCGTTCGCAGTCTTCTGAAGCGGCGGGACCGCTGTTTTTCCCATTCCAGCTGCATCTCCAGTTCTTCCATGGAAGGCAGATTTACATTTTCTGTTTGAGGATCGTTTTCAATGGGGTGTCTGAAATGATTATCCATTCGTGATATCCAATGAATTTGCCGCTTCATCCAGCCGGATCACAGCGCGAAGACATGCAAATGCATTCTCCAGATCCGTCTGATACTCTTTGGCGCGTTTCTGAACATTCCAAAGCTCCCGCTTGAGCGCAACATTCTCCTTTTTCAGATTATCGGCCTCTTTTGATTGTTCGATCAGGATTTCCAAAAGCTGCTGACGATTCATGTTCGAAGTATCATTCAGCTGCTTATCTCTGTCATATCTTGCCATATCTTATTTCTCGCTTTCTGAGCCACCGGACGCGAGGAATTCTGCCAGATTTTTTTCGACACTGTTGCTCTTGACAGTATCTGCTTCCTTTTGCAGCATGAACTCCATCACTTCCTTCAGACCATCCTTCGCAGAAATGAAGTTCTCCAGACGCTCCCTGAACAGTGTCCATTTTTCTTCTACGGCAGTTTCGGTCTCTGCTTCAAGCTCACTGCACTTATTCTTGGTCTGCTGTGCCAGATGCATGCATTTGGTCTCGATGCTCTGCTCCATCTCACGACACTTTTCTTTGCTTGCATTTTCCCGTCTCATACAGAGTTTTTCCGTATTCGTCAGCATGTCATCACACTGTGTTCGTGTACGGTTAAAAAGCTCATCACATGCCGCTTTGGTCTCTGATGAAAGACGCTCACATTCTGTATGTGTATCTGACAGAAGCTTTTCGCAACGCTCTGCTGTTTCTTTGCTTTTTTGCGCCAGTTCTTCATCAATCTTTGCCAGCCGCGCTTCCTGTTCGGCGCTTCTTTTTTTGATGCTCTCCAGATATTCGTCTGCTGCCCGCTGCGCAACGTCGAAAATGCCGGAAACCTTCATGGATTCTGCTGCGATCGAACCCAATTCACTTTGTAATTCATTTCTTTCTTCCATATTCACTACCCTTATCTAAACGGATGCTTTATTCTGAAAACGTATTGTCTGCAATGGTCTCTTGAAAGGACGGTTCGATCTCTTCGCTTTGTACATCTTCTTTTCGGGCTGCGTCTTCTTCCTGTAATCGCTCCAAAAGGCCCGGTTCGTAATGTTCAGGAACATAAGACGGATCTAATTTCTGAATAACTTTTTCCAAACGCATCGTCAAACGAAGCAGCGAATAAGCATGATCCAGATCGGAGCGATATCCATCTGCTAATTTTTTTGTACGTAACAGTTCTTTTTGCAGCTCGATGTTTTCCCGTTTCATAGCTTCCGCTTCTTTTGACTGTTCGAGCAATACCTCCAAAAGCTGCTGCTTGTTCATACTGGAAATCTCACTGCCTGTTCTATCCTTTGCCATGTTCCTTGCTCCTTATCACATCATTCTTATCTGATTTTGGCTCTAAAAAGCCACTTTCCTGATAATTTATAGTAGCACACGAGATTTGTTTTTTCAATTACTCTCCGGTAACCTTTTGCAAAACATTAATTGCTCCCGATCAGCGCAAACAACCCTGCCTCATCGAGAACGGGAACGCCCAGACTATTGGCTTTATCAAGCTTTGAACCTGCCGCCTCACCGGCTACCAGATAATCTGTTTTCTTGCTGACGGAACCTGTGCATTTTCCGCCGTTTGCCTCGATCAGCTCCTTGACTTCTTTTCTGCCAAGGGTCGGCAGCGTTCCTGTCACAACGATCGTAAGCCCCAAAAGCGGCTGGCTTCCTGCTTCCTTTTTCTCCGCAGTCATATTAACGCCTGCTGCTTTCAGCTTTTCGAGGATTTTCCGGTTTTCCTCATCCCGGAAATAATCGTGGATCGACTGTGCCGTGATCATTCCGACATCCGGTATTTCGCAAAGCTCTTCTACACTTGCTTTAGCGAGCGCGTCGATGTCTTCATAGTGCTGCATAATGGCTTTTGCGGATGTCCTGCCGACATTGCGGATCGCAAGGCCCGTGAGCAGCTGGTAAGCATCGTTTTCTTTAGAGCTTTCAATTGCCGCAAGGATCTTGTCCGTGTTTTTCTCACGGCCCATGATTCCTTTTTCGATCAGCTCTTCCCGATGCTCTTTTAACGTATAAATATCGGCACAGCTTGTCAGATATCCATCTTCTACCAGCTGATCAACATATTTCTGCCCGAAGGACTTGATGTCCATCGCGTCGCGTCCCGCAAAGTAACCGACAGTGCGCTTGAGCTGCGCCGGGCAGGACGGATTCACACAATAAATGTCTGCAGTATCCGGCTCTCTGATCAAAGCGTGCCCGCACTTCGGACAATGCTCTGGTGCCTGATACACCTTTCCGGTCGGCTTGGTCACAGCAATGATCGCCGGGATGATCTCTCCCTGTTTGCGGCAGATCGCATGCGCGCCTTCATCGATCTGCATTTCCCGGATGAAATCAATGTTATGCAGAGTTGCGCGCAGGACGTTTGTCCCGCACAGTCTGACCGGCTCTTTGAAAATTGCGCGGAATGTCATCTTACCGGTCCGTCCGACATCAACCTCAATTTTGTCGATGATGACCTCTTTTTCTTCCGGCGGATATTTGTAGGCAATGTGTCCGGCCGAGTATTTACTTCCTGCCGGGAAGTCGCCGCGGTAACGGATCTGATCGACTTTGACAACAGCACCGTCCAGATCGTGATGCAGATCTCCTCTGGTCTCACCGATGCGGTCGATCTCTGCAAGGATCTCGTCCGGCGTGCTGCAGATCTTGTGGCTTACAACCGGCACGCCGCATTTCTTTAAAAGATCAAGACCCGCACCGTGGGAAGACATGAGGTCCTCTGTATCACGTGCATCCTGCACATTGAAAACAAACATACGAAGACCGCGTTCTCTGACCACCTTTGAATCCAGCTGTCTGAGCGTTCCCGCAGCCAGATTTCTGGGATTCGCGGCGGGCTTCTTGCCGGCGATCTCCTGCGCTTCGTTATAACGTTCAAAGTCTGCATGAGACATGTAAACTTCCCCGCGAAGCTCGACATACCCCGGCAGATCGATCGTCTGGAGCACATCCGGGATCACAAGCGCATTTGGTGTCACATCCTCTCCGACCGTTCCGTTTCCACGGGTCTCCGCAAGTACCAGTTTCCCGTCCTGATAACGGAGTGTCATCGACAGCCCATCAATCTTTTCCTCCACAGAAAACCGTGCATCCGGATGCTTTTTCAAAACATCCTCCGCCCAGCTTCTGACTTCTTCTTTTGTAAAGACATCCTGGATGCTGAGCATTGGCACATTGTGCACTACGGTAACGCCTGCTTCCCGTTTCACAGTCCCGCCGACCTGCTGTGTGGGCGAATCTGCCGTCAGATACTCCGGATATTCTTTTTCCAGTTTTCGCAGTTCCTGCGTCAGCTGATCATATTCATAATCCGTGATCTCCGGCGTGTCCTGATCGTAGTAGCGCGCGTTGTGGTAACGGATCTCCTCCCGGAGTTCCTCAATTCGTTTTTTGATCTCTGTGCTCATGTTTTAATCCTTTGTTTTCATACCAACCGTATGCAATTATCTCCGGTTGCCGGCAGATACGCAAAAACAGTCTGCCTGCTACCTTTTTCCGCTCCCGACCGGTGCGCTGTAAGAATCGGCGATCAACCGATACAGCTCTTGCTTTTCCCCTGCAGTGACATCTCTCCACTGACCTAAGGGGAGGCCGGTTAATACAATGTTCATGATCCGCTCTCTGATCAGGCGCTTTACCTCATACCCTAACGCTTCACACATCCGCCGGATCTGTCTGTTATACCCCTGTGTCAGGATAATGCGAAACCGCTTTTCATCAACCGGCGTGAGCTTACATGGTCTTGTCGTCACATCCAGTTCCTCCAGGAAAACACCTGCAGCCATCTTCTCCATAAAATCTTCTGTATAAGGCCGGTCAACCGTGACCAGATATTCCTTCTCATGATAATTGCCGGCACGCATGATCCGGTTGACGAGGTCTCCCTGATTGGTTAACAGGATCAGGCCCTCAGAATCCTTGTCCAGACGCCCGACTGTATAGATGCGCTTCGGGTAATTGATATACCCGATGATGTTGTCCTTTTCTTTCGGATTGGACGTGCAAACAATGCCACGCGGCTTGTGGAACGCAATGAGGATCTCCTCCTCTTCCGGGCGCACCGGCTTCCCGTCAAACAGAACTTCATCTTCCGGCATAATGCGCATACCGGTCTGCGCCGGTGCACCGTTTACACGCACCCGCCCGTCTGCGATCATCTGATCCGCCTGTCGGCGGGAGCAGATGCCTGCATCCGCAAGGAACTTATTCAGGCGGACGCCCTGCTGCTCATTCGATCGGACTGCATCCGGCACATTCATATTCGCTTTTCCATTCTCATGTTTCTGACGCATTTTCCTTCCCATCTGTCATCGGATATGGAAGACGGCACTCCCTGTCCGGCGGATGCCTGCTTGGCTTTATCATTCAAAACAGGGCTGTCGAAATCGACAGCCCTACCGTATCAGTCATCAATCCTGACTGGTTGATACATATTCTTCACTTACGTAACCTTCCGAATCTCCGGATTTCACATGATACCAGCCATCCGTGTATCCGACCACATCGAGCGGATCACCCGGATATACCGTCGTGACGTAGTCTGCTTCCATATCCTGCTCGGTACGGATTCTGACTGCTTCGGTTGCATATACGGTATCCGGCAGATCCTCTGTCTGTTCTTCGACCGTTTCCGCAGGTGCTTCCTCAGCCGGCGCCGTCTCTTCTGCAGGCGCCTCTTCTACAGTTGCTGCGTCCGCCTCTGCCGCCGCATCGACTGCTGCATCTGCACCGCCTGCTGCTGCGGCTGCTGCACTCTTGATCGCAGCATCGTTATCCGTCAGCCATTTTGCGACTGCATCATCCATAGCTTTCTTAGCTGCCGCAAATGTCTCGTCTGCCGCCGCTTCCTGTGCTTCCTCAGCCGCTTCTGCCTGAAGGGCTTTGACGGTATCACCGTTGATGAAATCACTGATTGCCTGCTCAACCTCCGGATCAGTCTGGGTCACATGATATGTCCGGTTAAATTCACCATATGCATTCTCGATCAGATAAATGCCTGCTGCATTCTTTTTAATATAGAATACAGATACTTCCGGCTCTTCAATCTCCGTACCCGCATATTTCACATGATCTGTAACCGTAACAAGATAGGAATCTTCTTCCGGTCCGTCGTAACGCTGGCAAAGGATATCATTGTAGCTTTCTAAATAATCACTCTTCGCCTTGATCAGACCCTTCTCCAGATCTGTAACGTTTTCAGCATATGTATCAAGCACCTCGATCTCACCGGATGCACATGCAGAGTAGTAATTTGTGATCAGTGCGCTGATGTTCTCATCCACGATCAGCTCTTCCTGCTCAAGCTGCTCTTCCGCCACTTCCTCTGCCTTCTGCTCCGCCATCTTGTTCTGATAGTACTTAAAGCCGATGAATGCAAGTACAGCGATGATAATAATGATCACGATGATCGTCGGCCCGCGGCGCTTTCTGTTGCGAGCCATCTTGGCGCGCTTCCGATCGGTTGTATCCGCGTTTCTTCTGTCTGTCTTCGCGCGAGGTGTACCTTTTTCCACCTCAACGGGATCAGCCGTCATGGACTTATCCAAAACAGTTTCTTCCGAAACAAACTCAAAGTCGTCGTCCGGCTCGGTCAAACCATCCTGTGCAAAATCTGTCATGCCCGGCGATTCCTCTTCTAAGGCTTCTGCCAGATCCTGTGCTTCTTCTGCTGCCTCATCTATGCTTTCTGTAAGTTCCTCTTCTGTCTTTTCTGTCTGCTCCAAAAACGGATCCATCTCCTCTGGATCCAGAATGTTCTGTTCCGCTGCCGGTTCTGTGGCCGGCGTATTATTTTTGTTTTTTCTTCCGAATGCCATAGGACCTCCCACTTTCACCTTGTTTTTGTAACTGATTCGTAAATAGCCACCGGTCAGTTACTAGGTAACTTAGAAATTATAACAATGATTTTCCTAAATGTAAAATGATAATTGCCCCCGAACACGTTTGATCGAGGGCTTTTATAGTTTCTTAATAGTTCTTTTATAAAAATGCAACCGGCGGGAGTCGAACCCACATTACAGGAGTCGGAGTCCTGCGTTCTATCCATTAGACTACGGTTGCAAACACTGCTGAATTAATCAGCCTAGCTATCATAGCACATCAATTTTGAAAAATCAATCAATGTACTTCACTTCTGAGAAAAACAATTGCACATCTACCGAATATAAAATAAAATGGTTCTATACTGTTTTCAAAAAAGGAGAAACAATTTGATCACAAGAAAAGGCATCACACTAGGCGTTGGAACGCCTGTTATCTGCGTTCCCATCGTCGCCGAAAAAAAAGAAGAGATCCTCGCACAAATCCGGAATCTGTCTGAAAGCGGATTTTCCATGATCGAATGGCGGGCTGATTTGTTTGATCAGTTAAAGGATCCGGATGCAGTCCGTACGCTTTTGGACGAAGCCGCGCCACTCCTTTCAGATACGCTGCTGCTCTTTACGATCCGGACAAAGGCACAGGGCGGACAGGCGGCACTTGGAGAAAAGCTGATCGCGAACCTGGAAGCACTTGCTGCCGGTCATGCGGCGGTCGATCTGGTTGATGTGGAATATCTGGAGTTTCAGCGCCCCGACAAGCATATCAGAAGGTTGAAAAAACAGGATTGCATTGTCATCACGTCACATCACGATTTTCAGAAAACACCGGATCCGGACATTTTAAATAAACTCATTGCGCACATGTATGCGGACGGCACGGACATTGCAAAGATCGCTGTCATGCCAAAAGAAAGAGCAGATGTGCTGAAGCTTTTGGAATTGACAAATGCGGTTCATTGCGAATGGCCCGATAAACTGTTTGTTTCGATGTCCATGGGCGGCATCGGCAGCATTTCGAGGGTCTGCGGTGAAGTATTCGGCTCATGCATCACATTCGGCAGCGTGGGCAGCGCGTCTGCGCCCGGACAGATTGAAGCCGGTAAACTTGCACAGGTTCTGGGTGTGATTCATGACAGTCTGGAGAAATAAACATGGCAAATAATATCTACCTCATCGGTTTTATGGGCGTCGGAAAAAGTGCTGTCGCGAAAGAATTACATAAAAAGCTGGCACTTCCGCTGATAGAAATGGATCAGGAAATAGTAGATCGACAGGGAATGGAGATCAGCGAGATATTCGCGCAGCATGGAGAAGCGTTTTTCAGAGATCTTGAAAGCGGTCTGATCTGCGAAATCGCCAAAGGAGACGGTGCGATCGTATCCTGTGGCGGCGGTGCCGTTTTACGAAAAGAAAACGTCGAGTTGATGCAGCAAAGCGGTATGGTCGTTTTGCTGACTGCAAAGCCCGAAACGATACTTGATCGTGTGAAGGGCTTCTCTCACCGTCCACTTCTGGAAGGAAAAATGAATGTTGATGCGATCCGCGAGCTGATGGAACAAAGGAAGCCCGCTTATGAAGATGCATGCCAGTATTTCGTTCCGACTGACGGCAAACTGCCCGCAGAGATCGCGGACGGGATCATTGCACTGCGCGAACTGCACGGTAATCCGTAAGTTGTTTGACTATTTTTGCACACGGAGTAATATGATATGAAAGAAATCACGGGACACACCGGCCTGACGGCATTGATCGGCACGCCGGTGGCACACAGTATCTCACCACAAATGCATAATGAGGCATTCCGGCAGCTCGGTCTGGATTACGTTTATCTGGCTTTTGACATTGCACCGGAGGATCTGGCAGAGGCTGTGGATGGTTTGAAAAAAATCGGTATTCGCGGATTTAATGTGACGATGCCGCATAAAACGGCTGTTGCCGCACTTGTTGATGAGCTGACACCTGCCGCAAAGATCGCCGGCGCATGCAATACGGTCATCAATGAAGACGGTCATCTGATCGGTCATACGACGGATGGAATCGGCTTTATGGATGCAGCCACGGATGCCGGATATGATCTTCGCGGAATGACCGTAACGATGCTTGGCTGCGGCGGAGCGGCAACTGCGATCTGCGCACAGGCTGCGCTTGACGGGGTCCCGAAGATCCATATCATGAACCGCTCCGGCGGTCCTTCATTTACAAGGGCGCAGGCTTTTGCAAAAAAGGTATCTGATCTGTCAGATTGTTCCGTAGATGTTTTGCCGCTTGATGATCCGGATGCACTGCGTGGCGCGATTGCAGGATCTGATATTCTGATCAATGCGACCAATGTCGGCATGGCGCCTGATACAGACGGCTGTCTGATCCCGGACGCATCTTATCTGCGGCCGGACCTGATCGTCGCTGACATTATTTATAATCCACGTAAAACAAAGCTTTTGCAAATGGCTGAGGAAGCCGGCTGTGCGGCCTTTAACGGGATGTATATGCTGCTCTTCCAGGGTGCTGCATCCTTCAAATGCTGGACCGGCCGGGAAATGCCGGTTGAGATCATCCGCGAAAAGTATTTCAGCTGATCCGGACAATTGTTTTCCTAAAGAACTGTTTTAAAAAGGGGAAGAAAAATGAGTTTTACCTACATCGACCAATTACCGACACCTGATGAGATCAAGAAAGAGTTTCCGTTATCGGAAGAAGGGAGCGCTGCAAAGAAAGCGCGGGACGAAGAGATTTCCGCCGTGATTCGCGGCGAGTCCGATAAATTCCTCGTGATCATCGGACCGTGTTCTGCAGACAACGAGACTTCCGTTATGGATTATATCAAGCGCCTCGTTCCGATCCAGGCAGAGACAAAAGACCGCCTGATCATCATCCCGCGCATCTATACAAACAAGCCGCGTACAACCGGCGAGGGATACAAAGGTATCGCCACACAGCCGGACCCGGAAGCGCGTCCGGACATGCTCGCAGGACTGATCGCAGTGCGCAAGCTGCACCTGCGTTCGCTTGAAGAGACCGGACTGTCTGCGGCAGACGAGATGCTCTATCCGGAAAACTGGGATTATCTGGATGACCTGATCTCCTATGTCGCGATCGGCGCGCGCTCTGTCGAGGATCAGCAGCATCGACTGACCGTCAGCGGCTTTGACGTTGCCAGCGGCATGAAAAACCCGACCAGCGGTGACTTTTCCGTTATGCTCAACTCCGTTTATGCAGCTCAGCATCCGCATCACTTCGTTCATAGAGGCTGGGAAGTCGATACGACCGGCAACCCGCTGACACACGTTGTCCTGCGCGGTGCTGTCAACAAGCGCGGCGAAAGCACGCCGAATTATCACTACGAAGATCTCAAGCGTCTGATCGATATGTATGAAAAGATGGATCTTGTGAACCATGCCTGCATCGTCGACTGTAACCACGCAAACTCCGCAAAGAAATTCCGCGAGCAGATCCGCATTTCCAAAGAGATCCTGCACAACCGCATGGAATCTCCCGCGATCAAGCGCCTAGTCAAAGGCCTCATGATCGAAAGCTACATCGAAGAAGGCAACCAGAAGATCGGTGAGCACATCTACGGCAAGTCCATCACCGATCCATGCCTCGGCTGGGAAGACACCAGAGACCTGCTCTACTACATTGCCGACCACGTATAGGGGTCAGGCACCTTCACGCTTTAAAGTGTTAAGGGGTCAGGTACCTTCGTACGTTACTATGTTAAATCGCATCAAGAAAACCGCTGTATTTGACTCCGTTTGAAGGATCAAATATAGCGGTTTTTTGTGCGTCATATGACGTTTATGTGTGCTCTTACCGGTTGTCAACCGCCTCCGGATACATATCATGCTCCGTCAGGCGCTTTTTTGCAACCTGTTCCCACTCCGTACCGGGCTTCCCGTAATTGCAGTACGGATCGATGGAAATTCCGCCACGCGGCATGAACCGTCCCCAGACCTCAATGTATTTCGGATCCATCAGCGCGATCAGGTCATCCATGATCCGGTTAACACAGTCTTCATGAAAATCTCCGTGGTTACGATAGCTGAATAAATAGAGCTTTAAGGATTTGCTCTCAACCATCCGCCGCTCCGGCACATAGGAAATCACGATATTTGCAAAATCCGGCTGCCCTGTAATCGGGCAAAGACTCGTAAATTCCGGACAGTTGAATTTAACAAAGTAATCTCTGTCCGGATATCTGTTTTCAAAACTCTCCAGAAGTCCCGGGTTATAGTCTGATTCATATGTAGTGCCCTGGCTTCCCAGATGCGTCATACCTTCTCTCTCTCTCATACATTCCTCCATCTTTTATAATGCCGGATCCTTGACACCATTTGCAGCAAATGCTTTTGCGCGGTCAATACAGGTCGCGCAGTGTCCGCACGGTCTCTCTCCGCCCTCATAGCAGCTCCAGGTCAGATGATACGGCACATGCAGCTTTAGTCCGATCTTTACGACTTCTGCTTTTGTCATGCCGACAAACGGCGCTTCGAGTCTTGCCTGTCCGCCGCTGCCTTCCGTGATCGCAGCATTCATTGCATCATAGAATTCCTGCGAGCAGTCGGGATAAGCATTTCCTGCTGCGTCATCCCGGTGTGCGCCGTAGCTGACGATCTCACACTCTTTTGACAGTGCTATGCTTGCTGCCGCTGATAAAAACAGACCATTGCGAAACGGCACATAGGTTGTGACCGGTTTTCCTTCCTGCCCGTCAAGCTGGGTCGCATAGTCTTCCTGCGGGATCTCCTGATCCGAATGCGACAAAAGCGAACAATCACTGAACTGGAAAATCGGCGTCAGATCAAGATAAATATGTTCAACACCGTAATACTCTGCCAGGCGTTCGGAAGCCAGCAGTTCTTTTTCATGCTTCTGCCCATAGGAGACGGAAAGCGCTACGACATTGTCCGCGCCGTATTCTTTGCACAGCATCGCAAGTGATGTCGCAGAATCCACTCCTCCGGAGAGCAATGTCAGTACTTTCATTTCCTGCCTCCGCTTATCTGTGGTTTCCATACAAACGCATCTGCAGCCCCGGATCTGTCCGGAACCGTCCGCGCAATGTACTGGTCTCGGTTTTCGCATTTGGCTTTTTGATGCCGCGGGCAGCCATACATCCATGATATCCTTCCAGCACGACTGCGACATCTTCAGAACCCGTGATCTCTGTGACGATCTCTGCGATGTCCTGGCCGATGCGCTCCTGTAACTGCAGCCTTCGTGAAACCATATCCGCGATCCTCGCTAGCTTGCTCAGACCGATCACTTTCCCTTTCGGAAGGTATGCGATCGTCGCTTTCATATCATACATCAGGATCATATGATGCTCGCAAAAGCTGAAGATATCAATATCTTTGACGATGACCATGTCATCATGCTTTTCAAAATCATCCATATCCTCTTCGAATGTTGTATTAAACATTTCCGCGATCTCGTGGTTCGTGTACTGGATTCCCGCAAAAATCTCCACACACATCCGTGCAACACGCTCCGGTGTCGCCTTCAGTCCCTCGCGCTCCGGATCCTCTCCAAGCGCTTCCAGAATTCCTTTTACATGTGTTTTAATCGCTTCCTGATCAATTGCCATAGTCCCTCTATCCTTTCTAAAAGGTATTTTTCATACGCAGTCTGTCACCTGCATGATCGTTTTTTCTGCTTACACGCCCCGTTTCTCCGGATCCCAGATGATCTTGTGCAGCTGCAGACCAAGATTCACCTCGTCGAGGCGGTTTATTTTCATATATTCTACGATTTCCTCCGGATCGATCGAGCCAAACACGGGAGATAAAAACACATGGCATCTCCCCTGCAGCTTTTCCTGATCGATCACTTCCCGAGCACGCGCCAGGTCCTTTTCGCTTCCGACAACAAATTTCACACTGTCGCTTTTTTTCAGCAACCGGAAATTTTCCATGCACATCGCATCTTCCATCCCGCTTCCCGCCAACTTGTAATCCATTGTGAAGGAAATGCATTCTGCGATATCACAAAACGGCGTCAGATCGACTGATCCATTCGTTTCAATTTCGATCCGGTGGTTCCCCTGACCTGCCAATGCCTGCAGAAGCTGTGGCATTTCTTTTTGCAATAATGGCTCTCCACCGGTAATGGTAATGTTTCTGATCTGAGCTTTTTCGACTTCCCGCAGGATCTCGTCCACCGTCATTTCACACCCGGCATAGTCCGGCGCATTTGCCCATGCGGTATCGCAGTAGGAACAGCTGATGTTGCATCCGGCAAACCGTACAAACAATGCGCGCTGTCCCGCCAGCGGTCCTTCTCCGTTAATGCTCTCAAAAATCTCCGCGACTCTCATGACATCCTCCGGAAAACCGCACGGTTATGTGGCGATTCGTTGACAGCAATTTCCAAAACCTGATAGCCGCGCGCCTCAAGCAGTTCACAAATATGCTCTGCGAGATGTTCTGCCGTCGGACGAAACGGTACTTTTGTCAGCGCAAATCCCTGTTTCTCAAGCGCCGCCAGAGTCTCATCCCACAGTGTACCATCCTCATAGATAAAGGTATGATCGAACCGGTCCGCGATCTCTTTCAGATCGTTTTTGAGCAACGCAAAATCAGAAACCATGCCCCTTAGCGGTCCTTCAGTGATCAGCTGCTCGGCAGCAACCTCCGCCTCGATCACCCAACGGTGTCCGTGTATGTTTTTACATTTTCCATCATGACCGGCCAGAAAATGCGCCGCATCAAAATGCGCTTCCGATCGAATACTGTACATATTTCCCCTTTCGCTTTCGCACTTTAATTCGCGAAGGTGCCTGGCACCACAATAAAAAAACCCTGGTTGTCCCAGGGCATAGATTCTCCGTAATCTTTGAACCTGGTCCTGGTTTTGTTTAAGGACAGGATGGCACCAACGAACTGTCCATGAGGTATTATAATTGTTTTATGCTTCTGTGTCCAGATGATCGAGTACAAAGGACATTTCACTGCCTGCGACGGGCGCTTCTCCGATCAGGGTTTCGCTTCCGTCCGACTGTACTTCCTTGACCATCGCCACTTCTTCATCCACCTGTTTTTCGAAGATAAAATATCGGATCCCTTCCGTGTTCGGGTCATAGACAAAGCAAAGGTGATAGCAGCCTGTCATTCCTTTGGGCTGTGGAACAACGACCGACGCGATCCGGCAGTCATCCCTGACATCGAGGACCATAACATCAAACTGATCCTCTTTGTACGGGCATGTGATCTTCTCCCCATAAGGCTGTTTGTAATATCCGAAGATCAGGATTTCCCGCATTTCGTCAAGCTGCTGCATAAATGTCGCGCTGTCTGAAAAGGCTGCCTTAACGAGTGCGGTATGTTCGACGTTTTTTCTGGCAAATGCCTCGAACTCACCACGCGTCATCTTGACCTCTCTGACGCCTTCCGTCTGATTGTTTACCTTCTCATTCATCCGCCCGACAGCATCCAAAAACTGTGGATGCAGTGTCAGTTTGTCTGTTCTCGGATTGACGATCACACCGCGGATGTTTAACTTTTTGTCTTCCGCGATCCGTGTGACCTGTTCAAAATTCGTATTGATGATCACCGGGTAATCCTGCGGATTTGTGATATGCTTTTTGGATGTATATACCGCCACATAAAGCTCACCCTGCTGGTTCTGCTCAAGCACCGGATACAGTGGCGGCATCTTTTCCTTCGGAATCTTGATGCGCTTTTTGATCATATCCTTGATCTCATCGCTTAAGTCAGAAGGAAACTTTGCTGGAAGCAAAAGTCTCGCCGTGCGGATCGATGCCATCAGAGACACCACCAGATCCTTGTTGGTCGGATCCTTTTTAAATACAGCGATCTCTTCTTCTAACTTTTTATTGTCAATTTCAAGCATTTCCATGCTGTTTGCATTTTTCTTCATATCGTTCCCATCCGGACAGATTAAAGCTTAATGTTTTTCAGCAGATCACCAAGCGAAGTACCGATCTCTTCTGATTTCGGAAGTTCTACCTTAACCTCTTCCTCACGCTCTTTTTCTTCCTCTAATGCCTTGATGCTTAAGCTGATCTTACCGTCTTTCTTTCCAATGACTTTCACAGTTACTTCCTGGCCCTCAGAAAGCACAACTGACGGATGTTTGATCCGCTCGCGGGAGATCTGAGAAATGTGTACGAGACCGGATACGCCTTCGCCAAGTCCGACGAATGCGCCATAATCCTTGATGGTCTCAACGGTACCTGTCAAAACAGCACCTGTCTCGATCGCTGCGATGCGGCCTGCTTTTTCAGCATCCCTTTCTTCTTTGAGGATCTCACGTGCGGAAAGAACCAGCTTATTTTCTTCCGGCTCTGCCGTGATCACACGTACGCGGATCGTTTTGCCAAGCCACGCGTTCAGATCATCCACATGCTTTAATGACAGTCTCGAGCCCGGAATAAATGCACGGATGCCCTCTACCATCGCGATCACGCCCTTGTTGACGATTCCGCTGATCTCGACTTCCAGGATCTCCTTATTATCCATGTACTCTTTTACCTTTTCCCAGGCATAGAGCTCATCCGTATCCTTCTCGCCGTCGCCCATATACTGATAGGACGCTTCCAGTTCTTTTTCAAAATCTTTCATGCTCTCCATTGTTCCTTCTCCTTTGGTTTTTTATTGGTTATCTGCAAATCATATGATATCTGTTTTGATCAATCCGTCCGCATCAGACTTCTGAACGACCTGAAATAGGTAAACAACGCTTTTCCCTGAATCTTGTCATAGGAAACATACGAATACGGCTCTGCTTCCTTTTGGGTGTCCGCAAGACCTGCCATCACAGCCTTTTCCGCCCAGAATCTGCCGTCCTCCGAGTAATTTCTGTTATCACCCATTACAAAAACCGCATCCTCCGGCACGTGAAAAACATATCCATCGTTATTTAACAGCCATTCTTCTTTCAGATACGGCTCCTCAAACGGCGTTTCCGAACCATTGATGTAAATGTTTCCGTCTGTGATCTCAATGGTGTCACCCGCTTCTCCGATCACGCGTTTGATATATGTTTCGGATTCATTCACAGGATATTTGAAAAGAATGATGTCGCCGCGCTTTGGCTCGCTTTTTAAATATGCCAGCCGTAATCCGATCAGCCGGTCGCCGGTCATGATGGTGTTCTCCATTGACCCGGACGGCACTCTCGCGTTGATGATTACGACCTGCGTCAAAACCAAAACGATTACGATCGCGATTACAAAGGTGCGGATCCAGCTAAAGACTTCTTTTCTGGTCTTATGTTCATTTAATGCGGTTTCGACATCCTCTGTATCGAAATTCACAACATCTGATTCTACTTCATCGAGTCTGCTTGTTCTCCGACTCATCTGCCCCTCCTTAGCGCACGTCAGAAATATTTTTATTCTGATCCCCGCCGACCGCTCTGGCCGCTACTCTGGTGTTTGGCGGTACGGAACGGGTTACAAATGCATTGCCTCCGATCATGGATCCGGTTCCGATGACGGTATCTCCGCCAAGGATCGATGCCCCGGAATAGATCGTTACGTTATCTTCAATCGTCGGGTGACGCTTGATCCCCTTAAGCGCCTGTCCGCCGCTTGTGGAAAGACCGCCCAGCGTCACGCCCTGGTATACTTTCACATGCTCACCGATGACGGTCGTCTCACCAATGACGATACCGGTACCATGGTCGATGAAAAAGTACTGTCCGATCGTCGCGCCGGGATGGATGTCGATTCCGGTTTTGCTGTGTGCATATTCGGTCATCATACGCGGGATCACCGGTACGTTTAACAAAAACAGCTCGTGTGCCATCCGATATACCGTGATCGCCTGCAGTCCCGGATAAGAATAAATGATCTCGTCCTTGCTGTAAGCAGCCGGATCGCCGTCATATGCTGCTTCGACATCGGTATACAGGATATCACGGATCGCCGGAAGGCGTGACAAAAATGCCATACACTGTGCATTTGCCGTCTCCCTGATCTTTTCTTCCTCCTGCCCGTCACAATCACAGCTTCTGTAAGCCTTTACGATCTGTTTATTTAAGTTATAGCTGATGCCCTCAAGCAGATCACCGACATAATAGGTGATCATATCACTTTTTAAATGTTTCTGCTCAAAGAAGCCCGGAAAAACAAGCTTGCGTAGATCTTCAATAATGTTCTTTATCACTTCCCTGCTTGGCTGTGTCATGCAGTCGATCTTCGACGTCACACGATGCTTATCATAGTTTTCCACCAGGGCATCTACGATTCCCTTTAATTGTTCTGGTTTTCTGTTATCCATATACTGTTACTCTCCGTATATTCGTGTTCAACAACCGGTTGATCAACCACGTATCAGAAGGTGATCTCCAGCTCAACAGGACAATGATCCGATCCCATGATCTCTGTCAGGATCTTCGCATCCTGCATGTTTTCTTTTGCCCGTTCGGAAACCAGGAAATAGTCAATACGCCACCCTGCATTCCGGGAGCGCGCCTGAAACCGATAGGACCACCAGGAATAGATTTCTGTCTGATCGGGATAGAAATAGCGGAAGGAATCGATCATGCCAGCTTCTAGAAGCTCTGTAAATTTTCCGCGCTCTTCATCGGTAAATCCTGCATTGCGGTGGTTCGATGACGGATTCTTTAAGTCAATCTCCCGATGCGCGACATTCATGTCTCCACACACGACGACAGGCTTTTTATCATCAAGCTGCATCAGGAACGCACGAAACGCATCTTCCCACGTCATGCGGTAATCGAGACGTTTCAATTCATTCTGAGAATTCGGTGTGTATACCGTTACAAAGTAGAAATCCTCAAACTCAAGCGTGATCACACGCCCTTCCTGATCATGCTCCTCGATGCCAAGACCATATGTGACTGAAAGCGGTTCCTCTTTGGTAAAAACCGCTGTCCCGGAATATCCTTTTTTTACGGCATAATTCCAGTATTGATGATAACCGGGAAGATCCAAATCAATCTGACCCTCCTGCAGCTTTGTCTCCTGGACACAAAAAACATCTGCATCAATCTCACGAAAGAAATCCAGAAAACCCTTCCCGACACAGGCCCTGAGTCCATTAACATTCCATGATATCAACCGCATCTGTTCGTCTCCTTATACACCAGCCACAGCTCGTTTTCCAACTGGTCATAACAATCCTAAATCAAAAAAACCACATACGTGGTTAAGTATAACACAGTATGCGCAAGATTGCATCGCTCTTTTCAAATAAAAAAGCCGGAACTTTGCTTTCCATGCAAAATTCCGGCTTGTGCTTGCGTATGAATCGGAAACTCTTATTTCGCGTAATCAACTACGCGGCTCTCACGGATCACATTGACCTTGATCTGACCCGGATATTCAAGCTCGCTCTCAATCTGTTTCGAAATGTCACGTGCCAGTAATACCATATCGGTATCGCTGATCTGCTCCGGAACGACCATAACGCGGATTTCTCTACCTGCCTGAACGGCAAAAGATTTCTCGACTCCCTTAAAGCCATTGGTAATATCCTCAAGCTGCTTCAAACGGTTGGAATACGTTTCGATCGTCTCACGTCTTGCGCCCGGTCTTGCCGCAGAGATCGCATCCGCTGCCTGTACCAGACATGCAATCATTGACTCCGGCTCAACATCACCATGGTGGGATGCGACCGAATTGATCACGATCTGTGACTCTTTGAACTTCTTACAAAGCTCAACACCAAGCTGGATATGAGAACCTTCCATATCATGGTCAACGGATTTACCAATATCATGAAGCAGACCGGCACGTTTCGCGATCCTGGTATCTTCTCCCAGTTCGCTCGCTAAAAGCCCTGCAATCTGAGCAACTTCAATGGAATGCTTCAATGCATTCTGGCCATAGCTTGTCCTGAACCGCATTCTTCCAAGTAACCGGATCAGCTCCGGATGGATTCCGTGAACGCCAACTTCAAGTGCTGCAGTCTCACCTTCTTCACGGATGATGGATTCCACTTCTTTTTGTGCCTTTTCCACCATTTCCTCAATGCGGGCCGGATGGATACGTCCGTCAATGATCAGCTTCTCCAATGCAATCCTTGCCACTTCACGTCTTACCGGATCAAATCCTGAGAGAATAACTGCTTCCGGTGTATCATCAACGATCAGATCTACGCCTGTCATCGTCTCAAGTGTACGGATATTTCTTCCCTCACGTCCAATGATACGTCCCTTCATGTCATCATTCGGAAGTTCTACGACGGAGATCGTAGCTTCCGCAACATGATCAGCCGCACATTTCTGGATCGCATTCACAATGTACTCTTTCGCTTTCTTATCCGCTTCCTCTTTTGCTCTGATCTCAGATTCACGGATCATCTTAGCGGTATCAATCTTAATGTCTTCTTCGACACTCTTCAGAAGATATTCTTTTGCCTGTTCGGAGGTTAACCCGGAAATACGTTC
>JAFUBZ010000013.1 GCA_017459945.1 Eubacterium sp. | reverse complement strand
ACGTGAGGAGCTTGAAGCAGCAGAGGTTCCGATGGCAAATGCCGAGGTGACCATGATCCCGCAGACATATGTAACATTGACAGCAGAGGAAGACATCAACCACATGAATAAGATTTTGGATTTACTGGAGGAAGATGATGATGTGCAGCAAGTCTACCACAACTGGGACGAGTAAAAAGGTTTTATTTGCAGCTTCTGAATGTGTGCCGTTCATTAAGACTGGCGGTCTGGCAGACGTTTGCGGCGCTCTGCCGAAATGGTTCCGCAAAGATGACTGGGATGTCAGAGTCGTGATCCCGAATTACACCTGTATTCCGGATCATTTTCGCAATGAGTTTCAGTATGTGACACATTTCTACATGCATATGGGGCCGGCTCTGCCGGACAAATATGTCGGCATTCTGGAATATGAATATGAAAACATCCATTATTATTTCATTGATAATATGGAGTACTTCGACTCGCCGACACCGTATGGAAACATTCGCTTTGATGTAGAGAAATTCTGCTACTTCAGTAAGGCAGTGCTTTCCATGCTGCCGCTGATCGGGTTCCAGCCGGATCTGATCCATTGTCATGACTGGGAGACCGGTCTGATCCCGGTTTATCTGAAAAACGAATTCCAGGGAGACATGTTCTTCTGGGGGATGAAGACGATCATGACGATCCACAATCTCCGGTTCCAGGGCGTTTGGGATATCGAGACAGTACAGTCGATCAGCGGCCTGCCGGAAGAGTTGTTTACACCGGATAAGCTGGAATACAAAAAAGATGCGAACATGTTAAAGGGCGGCCTGGTTTACGCAGACTATATCACAACGGTCAGTGAGACTTACGCAAATGAGATTCAGATGCCGTATTACGGGGAAGGTCTGGATGGTCTTTTGAGCGCGCGCCGTCTGGATATGCAGGGCATCGTCAACGGCATCGATTACAGCATCTATGATCCGATGACAGATCCGCAGGTTCATTATCATTATGACATTAAAAACTTCCGCCGCCAGAAGCCGTTGAACAAATAACGTCTTCAGAAAGAGCTGGGCCTGACGGTAGATAAGAAGAAGTTCATGATCGCGCTGGTTTCCCGTCTGACAGATCAGAAGGGGCTGGATCTGGTAAATCATGTGATCGAAGGGATCTCAGATGAGTTTACACAGTTTGTTGTAGTCGGCACCGGTGAGAACCGGTATGAGGATGCGTTCCGCTACTTCGCGGGCAAACATCCGGAGCGGATCTCTGCAAACATTTGCTACAATGATGAACTGGTGCACAGATTGCTTGCTGCTTCTGACGCATTCCTGGTACCGTCGCAGTTTGAACCCTGTGGTCTGACACAGATGATGGCATGCCGTTACGGCTCCTTGCCGATCGTCAGAGAGACAGGCGGCTTGCGGGATACCGTTCATCCGTATAATGAGTATGAGAATTCCGGAAACGGATTTTCCTTTACCAACTATAATGCGCATGAGATGCTTGGCATTATCAATTACGCAAAGCAGGTGTACTTTGAGAAGAAACGCGATTGGAACCGCATCGTAGAACGTGCCATGAGCATTGATTTCTCGTGGAAGGTTTCCGCAAACCGTTATGAAGGCCTGTATCGCTATCTGCTTGGCATGACGGACTAAAAAACGATAAACGGAGAATATTATGTCTTTATTACACGCAATATTAATGGGATTGATCCAGGGGTTGACGGAGTTTCTTCCAGTCAGCAGCTCTGGTCATCTCGCATTATTCAAGATCCTGTTCCATGTCAATACGGATAACGGGATTCTGTTCGATGTGCTTTTGCATATCGCAACACTGATCGCAGTTGTCATCGTCTATTACAAGGACGTGTTCAAACTCATCAAGGAGTTTGTTCTGATCATCCGTGACCTGATCCATAATTTAATGGTCATGACCGGCAAGCGCAGTCATCCGGACCGCAAGCCGCGTAAGATCGTCACAACTGCGTACAGAAAGTTTGTTGTAATGATCATCGTATCGACGATTCCGACCGGTATCATTGGTTTCGCAATCAAGGATTTTGTAGAACGTTCCGAGACATCGCTGCTGGTGCCCGGAATCTGCCAGATCATCACAGCAGCAGTTCTGTTCTTAAGTGACCTGGCACCGGACGGAAGAAAGGGACCAAAATCCGCATCCTATCCGAATGCAGTGATCATCGGTATCGTACAGGGTCTGGCGACGCTTCCCGGTATCTCGCGTTCCGGTTCGACGATCGCAACTTCCGTATTCCTGGGATTTGACCGCCGGTTTGCCGTAAAGTATTCCTTTATCCTTTCGATCCCGGCGATCCTGGGGGCACTGGTACTTCAGTTAAAGGATCTTGGCGATTACACGATTACCGGTTCAGACGGCGTCAGCTATGTGGTCGGTATGATCGTTGCGGCTGTCGTCGGATATATCGCGATCAAATGGATGCTTAAGATCGTACGTAATAAGAAGTTTAAATATTTTTCCATATACTGTCTGATCATAGGAGTCATTTCTCTGATCGGATATGCAGTAATGTAGGGAGAGTGTATGGCTTCCACAAAGCGTAAACCGACAACCAAAAATACAAGTGGACAACGGAAGTCTTCTGCACGGAAGACTTCCGCTTCGCATGCAAAAAAGTCGACGCGCAGCACATCCGCATCCCGCAGTACGGCAAAAAAGAGCACCACTTCCGGGCGCAGCACATCAGCAAAGAAGAAGCAGACCCGTCAGCCGATTGATTTTCCGTGGACGAGTGAGCTGATCCTGTTTGCGGTCCTTGCGATCTGCATACTGATCTTTATCGGAAATCTCGGAATGGGTGGCGTGGTAGGCACCTTTTTCAGGACGATCCTGTTTGGTCTGGTCGGTGTCCTTTCATGGGTTTTTCCAATCTGGCTGTTTTTTGCCTGTGCATTTATGATCTCGAATAAGAACTCAGCAGGAGAAGAGAGCGCCCGCAGGAATATGAAGCTGATCGCGGCGCTTCTGCTCCTTATTTTTGTTTGCACATTTGCCCATCTGGTCTGTTTCTTTGACCAGCCGATGAGAATCGGTGAGATTTTTAAAACCTGCGGACAGAATCATGCGGGCGGCGGCATTGTCGGCGGCATCATCGGCAAGGCGTTCTTAAAAGCATTCGGAACGGCAGGGGCGTTTATCCTGACGGTGATCATTTTGCTGGTATCTGTCATGCTTTTGACGGAAAAAGAGTTTTTCGGCAACATCAGCAAAAAGGCCGGTCCTGCATTGTCACAGATGCGCAGCAACCGCGCAGAGCGAAGGGCAGAGCAGAAAATCCGTGAGGAACGCCGTGCGAGAGAATTGGAAAGAGAAGAAGCACAATATGAGCGTGATGATTACGCTCCTTCGGCGAAAGAACGACGCACATCACATAAACAAAGCGGTGTGACACTGGATACGTTGTTGCTTGATCCCCAGAAAGCCACGGCTAAGGTTCCTGATGAACCGGAAAGAAAAGTATATCCGCCGCCAAAGATCAATATTGCGGATGATGTACCGGCAGCAGAGGATCAGCCAGTCTCCGATGAGACAACATTTGCGGATCTCCTGATGCCGACGGTAGGACCTAAGGATGCGTCTGTTAAGAGACAGAAGACTGTGGCTGCCGCACCGGAGACGGATGTGAGTCTGGATGCAGCTTATGCGGATATTGCACCGGAAGCAGCCAGTGAAGGCGCACAGGAGGAAAAGCAGGCCAGAAGACGGACTGTGAAGAATCCGGTTTCATCAGCGGAAGACAACGAAAAGGTTTCGCAGGAGATCGCTGCAGCGAGCGCACCGGTCAAAAAATATGTATTTCCGACGACACGCCATCTGGCACGCCCGGATCAGAACGCGGCCGGAGATTCCAGAAAGCATCTGGAAGAGATGTCAGCCCGTCTGCAGATGACGCTGACTAATTTTGGCGTGGCCGCAAGGGTGACCAATGTTACCTGCGGACCGTCTGTTACACGGTATGAGATCCAGCCCGAGATGGGCGTAAAGGTAAGTAAGATCACGAATCTTGCAGATGATATCAAGCTGAATCTGGCTGTTTCCGACATCCGGATCGAAGCGCCGATCCCCGGAAAGGCAGCGATTGGTATCGAAGTACCGAACAAGAAAAACGTTACGGTAACATTCCGCGAGCTGGTTGAATCCGAAGAGTTTGCTGCACAGAAATCACGTCTGACATTCTGTGTGGGAAAGGACATCGGCGGAAAGATCATCCTGGCAGACATCGCAAAGATGCCGCATGTGCTGATCGCAGGCGCAACAGGATCCGGTAAGTCCGTATGTATCAACACGATCATCATGAGTGTTTTGTATAAAGCAAAACCGGAAGAAGTGCGGATGATCATGATCGACCCGAAGGTGGTCGAGCTATCGATCTATAACGGGATCCCGCATCTGCTCCTTCCTGTCGTGACAGATCCGAAAAAGGCTGCCGGTGCATTGAACTGGGCGGTTGCAGAGATGACAGACCGCTACCGCAAGTTCGCGGAATACCAGGTAAAAGACATTAAGGCATTTAACCAGAAGGTTGATGCCATCAAGGATATTCCGGGAGAGAAACCGGAACGTATGCCGCAGATTTTGATCATCGTAGATGAGCTTGCGGATCTGATGATGGTGGCACCGGGAGACGTCGAAGGTGCGATCTGCCGTCTGGCACAGCTTGCGCGCGCGGCCGGCATCCATCTTGTGATTGCGACACAGCGGCCTTCCGTGAATGTCATCACAGGCCTGATCAAGGCAAACATGCCTTCCAGGATCGCGTTTGCGGTAACATCCGGTGTGGATTCCAGGACCATTCTGGATATGGTCGGTGCAGAGAAGCTGCTTGGAAAAGGCGATATGCTTTTCTATCCGCAGGATTACCAGAAGCCTCTGCGCGTACAGGGCGCGTTTATTTCTGAAAAAGAGATCAATGAGGTGGTCAAGGAGATCTGCGAGAAGAACGGAAATGCCGAATACGGAACCGCGATCCAGGAACAGATGGAAAAAGCGGCCGGCGGCAATGCAGGCGGCTCAGTGGCACCGGGCAAGGAACGCGATGTTTACTTTGACAAAGCAGGGCGTTTTGTCATTGAAAAAGAAAAGGGCTCCATTGGTATGCTGCAGCGGATGTTTAAGATCGGCTTTAACAGAGCGGCAAGGATCATGGATCAGCTTGAAGAAGCAGGTGTGGTCGGACCAGAAGAGGGGACAAAGCCCCGTCAGGTCCTGATGAGTGCAGAGGAATTTGAGGCATATCTCTCAGAGATTGAATAATGCCCGGAAGAAGAGGTATAATTGTACACGAGAGAAGAGATTAACCGGAAAGTGCAAAGCAGAAAGCATAAGAGAAGGCGTATCACGACGGTCTGCGTGGTTCTCGCTGTCATGATCGTGGCGGCAGTGATCATTGTATCGACCGCCAGAAACCATTCGGAAAGCTATTTGCTCAGGCAGGCAAATAAATACTATGCGGCGCATGATTATGACGAGGCCATCGAATATCTGGACAAGATCCTCGCACTGAATCCGGACAGCGCGGATGGATTGCTTTTGTCTGCAAAGATCAATTATTCGATCAAGGATCTTGACAGCAGTGAATCAGCGGTTCTGCGCTATCTTGAGCTGGTACCAAACAGTACGGACGGATACCGGATCCTGCTTCAGATCTATACTGCACAGGACAGATATGACGAGATCCTTGCAAAAAGCAGGGAAGTAACGGATAAAAATGTTCTCGCGGTGTTTGATGAATTTATGACGGAAAAACCGTCTACGAACATGGCGGGCGGTTCCTATAATGATGTGCCGGAGATCACACTGTCGAGTGCGGATGCCGGAGACATCTACTATACGCTTGACGGGACGGAACCGACGACAGACAGCGAGCTGTTTGATAAAGAAGAGCCCATCGTGATCGAAGAGGAAGGCGAAACCGTCCTTTCCGCGATCTGCGTTGATGCGAAGGGCCGGCAGAGCCGGGTTATGACAGAAACCTATGATGTGACGCTGCCGGATGCTTCTGCACCGGTCGTTTCCCCGGCAGGCGGTGAGTTTTACAAGGAAACGTATATTCATGTCACGGCTGAAGACGACGCGACGATCTACTATGACTGGGATGAGGAGCCGGAGATCGGCGGAGAAGAATACTACGGTTCGATCCGGGTACGGGAAGGCAACCATGTTCTTCAGGTGATCGCGGTCAACAAGTACGGGAAACCGAGTGATGTCGTAAAGTATAACTTTATTTATTATCCGCCGGCACCGGAACCGGAGCCGGAAGAGACGACGACAGAAGAGACACAGACACAAGAACAGACACAGAGTACGGAGACAACTGAGACATCACAGGAATAAGCATACATTCAACAGGAGGATGCGTATGAAACGAGTATTGCTGAAGTTAAGCGGTGAGGCACTTGCAGGAGAGAAAAAGACAGGGTTTGACGAAGCGACCTGTCTGGAGGTGGCCCGCCAGGTGAAGGCGCTGACGGAAAAAGGGATTGAAGTCGGGATCGTGATCGGCGGCGGCAATTTCTGGAGAGGACGCACCAGCGAAACGATCGACCGAACAAAGGCAGATCAGATCGGCATGCTGGCAACCGTCATGAACTGCATTTATGTTTCTGATATTTTCCGGTATGCGGGAATGGAGACAGAAGTGATGACACCGTTTGCATGCGGCAGTTTTACAACGCTGTTTTCAAAAGACAAAGCAATGGCAGCCCTGAAAAAGGGAGCGGTCGTCTTTTTTGCAGGAGGAACGGGACATCCGTATTTCTCGACAGATACGGCAACCCTTCTGCGCGCGATCGAGATCGAGGCAGACGTGATCCTTTTGGCAAAGGCCGTTGACGGTGTCTATGACAGTGATCCGAAGATCAATCCGGATGCAGTACGGTATGATGTCGTAAGCATCGATGAAGTCATTGAGAAAAAGCTTGCGGTTGTGGACCTGACGGCATCGATCCTGGCGATGGAAAATCATATGCCGATGTATGTATTTGCACTGCAGGATCAAGACAGTATCATAAAGGCTGCCAGCGGCAGCTTTGCGGGAACCAAAGTAACAGTTTAGGTAACAGGAGGAAAGCATCATGAATGAAAGACTTGAGCAGTATGATGTAAAAATGGGACAAACATACAGTAACCTGATCGCAGAGTTCGGTTCGATCCGTGCCGGCAGAGCCAATCCGCGTGTTCTTGATCAGATCCGTGTTGATTACTATGGCACACCGACACCGATCCAGCAGGTGGCAAATGTTTCCGTGCCGGAGGCAAGAGCGATCCTGATCCAGCCTTGGGAGAAAAACATGCTTAAGGTGATCGAGAAAGCTATTCAGGTTTCTGATCTGGGCATCAACCCTGTAAATGACGGCAATTCGATCCGTCTCGTTTTCCCGGAGCTGACAGAGGAGCGCAGAAAAGATCTCTCCAAGGATGTCAGAAAAAAAGGTGAAGATGCAAAGGTTGCAATGCGGAATATCCGCAGAGATGCAGATAAGAGCTTCAAAAAGCTGACAAAAGAAGAGGATGTGTCAGAAGATGTGGTAAAAGATCTGCAGGATGAGCTTCAGAAGCTGACGGATCGTCATATCAAGGAAGTGGACGAAGCGGTTGCTAAGAAGATCGATGAGGTTATGACTGTATAGGCAGGAACGCTTATGGGAGATTATTCCGGACTGAAAATACCAAAGCACGTTTCCATTATCATGGACGGAAACGGACGCTGGGCAAAGGCGTTGGGGAAACCGCGTACTTACGGGCACAAGGTCGGTGCTGAGAATCTGGTTCAGCTTGTTGAGGATGCAGACGAGATCGGGATCAAATACCTGACCGTGTATGCGTTTTCGACAGAGAACTGGAACCGGCCCGATATGGAAGTGAAGACCCTGATGCGTCTGTTTCGAAAATACTTAAAGATCTGTTATCAGAAGGCGATGAAGAATCATTCCAGGATCCGTCTGATCGGTGATTTTTCAAAGCTGGATGCTGATCTGCAGGAGATGATCCGTGTGCTGGAGCATGACACGAAGGATTTTGAGGGGATCAATTTTACGATTGCCTTAAACTACGGAAGCCGCGATGAGATGCTGCGCGGCATGAAAAAGATGCTGGCCGACTGCAAAGCAGGTCGCATCAGTGAGGACAATCTGGATGAAGAGCTGTTTTCATCCTATCTTGATACATCAGACATACCGGATCCGGACCTGATGATCCGCACAAGCGGAGAGGAGCGGCTTTCGAACTGGATGATGTGGCAGCATGCATACAGTGAGTTTTATTTTACGGACACGGCCTGGCCGGATTTTCATAAGGAAGAGCTGCTTGAAGCCGTAAAAGCCTACACGCTTCGTGACAGAAGATATGGCAAGGTCAGCAGCGGGGAGGAACCAAATGTTTAAGACGCGTTTGATCAGCGGTGTGATCTTAGTGGCACTCGCGCTATTGTTTATTATTGTAGGCGGCAATCTGCTGCTGGTGGTTTCGGCGATCCTTTCGGTGATCGGATTGTTTGAACTGTATCGGGTTTTCCGGATCGAGTTTACGCCGCTCGCGATCTGTGGATATCTGTTTACGATCTTTTACTATTTAAAGCTTGGGAACAACAACATTCCGTTCCTGCTTTTGATTATGGCATTTTTGCTGGCGATCCTGATCATCTTTGTGATCCGGTATCCGCGGTATCGTTCCCAGCAGATCATGGCAGCGTTCTTTGGCGTATTTTACGTCGGCATCATGTTATCCTGTGTCTACCAGACAAGGATGCTGCCGGACGGAGGGGTATATCTGGTATGGCTGATCTTCCTCTCTGCATGGGGAAGCGACACCTGTGCTTACTGTGCGGGCATGCTGTTTGGAAAGCATAAGATGACGCCGAAGCTGAGTCCGAAGAAAACGATCGAAGGTGCGATCGGCGGCATTGTAGGTGCAGCGATCCTTGGCCTGATCTATGGCGCGATCTTCCATGGTCCGATGAACATCGGCAGCAGGCAGATCGTGATCCTTGCCATCGTATGCGCGGCGGGAGCGGTCATTGCGATGATCGGAGATCTGTGTGCATCTGCGATCAAACGAAACTATAAAGTGAAGGATTACGGACATCTGATCCCGGGACATGGCGGCATTATGGACCGGTTTGACAGCATTATCTTTACGGCGCCCGTGATTCTCTATCTTTCGATTTTCTTCCTGTGAAAGGAGATTTTATGCGTAATATTGCGATTCTGGGATCGACCGGCTCGATCGGTACACAGACGCTTGATATCATTCGTACACAGCCCGGCCTGAAGGTGACTGCGCTTTCGGCCGGGCGTAATATCAAATTGTTGGAAAAACAGATCCGGGAGTTTCGTCCCGGACTTGTTTCCGTACAGGATGAAGACAGTGCGAAGGACTTAAGCGTACGGATCTCTGATCTGGACACCAAAGTGGTCTTTGGCATGGACGGTCTGCTGACAGTAGCCGAAGAGCCGTCGTCAGAACTTCTTGTTACGGCGATCGTCGGGATGATCGGACTGCGTCCGACCGTTGCTGCGATCAAAGCCGGAAAGAATATTGCTCTGGCGAACAAGGAAACCCTTGTGACAGCCGGACATATCATCATGCCTTTGGCAAAGGAATACGGCGTATCGATCCTGCCTGTTGACAGCGAGCACAGCGCGATCTTCCAGTGTCTGCAGGGGGAATCCATGAACCCGATCGATAAGATCCTGCTGACCGCTTCCGGCGGCCCGTTCCGCGGCAGAAAAACAGAAGAGCTGCGGACAATGAAAGCAGCGGATGCCTTAAAGCATCCGAACTGGAGCATGGGAAGAAAGATCACGGTTGATTCCGCTACACTTGTGAACAAAGGTCTTGAGATGATCGAGGCAGGCTGGCTGTTTTCTGTCGGGGCGGATCAGATCGAAGTGGTCGTACATCCGCAGAGCATTATCCATTCCGCGGTGCAGTACGCAGATGGCGCCGTGATCGCACAGCTTGGGATCCCGGATATGCATCTGCCGATCCAGTATGCGCTTTTCTATCCTGAACGGAAGCCTTTACCGCAGGAAAAACTGGATCTGTTTGCGCTTGGGTCACTGACATTTGAGCGACCGGATGAAGAGACCTTCCGCGGTCTGGCGCTTGCGAGAAAAGCTATGCAGACAGGCGGCAATCTGCCGACCGTCTTAAATGCTGCGAATGAGAGAGCGGTTGCGCTGTTTTTACAGGACCGGATCCCGTTCCTGGAGATCGCGGAGATCATAGAAGACAATATGGAAAACATTCCGTTCATCGAGTCGCCTGATCTGTCCCAGATCCTGGAAACGGAAGCTGCGGTCTATGAGCGGATTGATAAGGTATATAAAGCATGATCATACGTTATGTTTTGGCGTTTGTCGTATTGAGCATCATCATCATTTTTCACGAGCTGGGACATTTCTGGCTTGCGAAAAAGAACGGCATTCGCGTCAATGAATTTTCGCTCGGACTCGGACCGACGATCGTCGGGTTTCAGCATGGCGAGACCAAATTCTCCATCAAGGCACTCCCGTTTGGCGGCGCCTGTATGATGGAAGGGGAAGACGGAGAGAGCAATGACGATCGTTCTTTCCAGAAAAAACCGGTCTGGGCAAGGATCAGTGTCGTTGCGGCAGGACCAATCTTTAACTTTATCCTGGCGTTTGTTTTCTCTGTCATCATCATCGGCAGTGTCGGCGTGGTCAAACCGGTTCTCTCGGATGTGTCTCCGGGATACGCGGCCCAGGAAGCCGGGCTGCAGGCAGGTGATGAGATCATCAAAATGGGGAATAAGCATATTTTCTTCTATAACGAAGTGAGTATGTATTCGATCTTCCATGCCGGAGAGACAACAGAAGTCACATACAAAAGAGACGGAGAAACGAAGACTGCAGTATTAAAGCCAATCTATAACGAAGAAGAAGGGCGCTATCTGTACGGCTTCATCGGGGCGGCTGAGCAGGTACGTGTCGGGCCGGTCAAGACGATTGGGTACAGCGCACTGAATGTCAAGTTCTGGATCCAGTATACGTACGGCAGCCTGAAGATGCTTTTGACCAATCAGGTCTCCATGAACGAAATGTCAGGACCTGTCGGAATCGTGAAATATATGGGGGATTCCTATGCCGAGAGCAGATCGGCAGGGATCTTTTACGGATTTCTGACGCTGTTGAATTTCGGGATATTGATCTCGGCGAACTTAGGCGTGATCAATCTGCTGCCGCTGCCGGCGCTTGACGGCGGGCGGCTGGTTTTCCTGATCATCGAGGCGATCCGCGGAAAGCGGGTGATCCCGGAGCGGGAAGGCATGGTGCATTTTGTGGGGATCGTGTGTCTGTTTGCGCTGATGATCTTTATTATGTTCAATGATGTGAGGAATCTTTTCATATAACGTAACGGTTGGCGGAAAAGGAGGATCGCTATGAAAACGCGCGAAATCAGGATTGGAAACGTTTTGATCGGAGGGGGAAATCCGATCGCGATCCAGTCGATGACAAATACAAAAACAGAAGATGTCGAGGCAACGGTCGCCCAGATCAAAAAGCTGACACAGGCAGGCTGTGAGATCATCCGCTGTGCAGTGCCGACGATGGAAGCTGCAAAAGCGCTTGCCGGGATCAAAAAGGAGATTACGATCCCGCTGGTGGCAGACATTCACTTTGATTATCGTCTGGCCATCGCCGCGATCGAGAACGGCGCGGACAAGATCCGGATCAATCCGGGTAACATCGGCGGCGCGGAGAATATCCGGAAGGTCGTTGACTGCGCAAAAAGCCATGGCGTGCCGATCCGTGTGGGCGTTAACAGCGGTTCACTTGAAAAGGAACTGGTGGAAAAATACGGAGGCGTCACCGCTGAGGGCCTCGTAGAGAGTGCGCTTGATAAAGTCCGCATGATCGAGGAATATGATTATCACAATCTGGTGATCAGCATCAAATCATCAGATGTTTTGATGTGTGTAAAGGCACATGAGCTTCTGGCAGAGCAGACGGACTATCCGCTGCATGTCGGGATCACGGAGTCGGGAACCGTTACAAGCGGAAACATCAAATCCGCGATCGGACTGTCCTTGATCCTGCACCAGGGGATCGGGGATACGATCCGTGTTTCGCTAACGGGTGACCCGGTGGAAGAGATCCGTTCCGCAAAGCTGATCCTAAAGACACTGGGCCTTCGAAAAGGCGGCATCGAGATGGTTTCCTGTCCGACCTGCGGCCGTACCCAGATCGATCTGATCGGTCTGGCCAACCGGGTAGAGGAGATGCTCGCAGATTATGATCTGGATATCAAAGTGGCCGTAATGGGCTGCGTGGTAAACGGACCCGGAGAAGCAAAGGAAGCAGACATCGGCGTGTGCGGCGGCAAGGGCGAAGGCCTTTTGATCCGCCATGGAGAGATCATAAAGAAAGTGCCGGAGCAGGAACTGCTGGCGGCGCTCAAAGAAGAACTGGATCAAATGAGGTAGTAAATGGGACGTCCTTTTTTTGAAGTGTTTTCCGAACTGCAAATGGATGATAAGATCAGGCGGCTGTTTGAAGATACGCAGATTACGAAAGTATCGACGAACAGCAGCCGTGATTTTCTGCGCGTTTATTTAACAAGTGATCATCTGATCGCGAAGGAGCAGATCCGCCGTCTGGAACAGAAAATGGAAAAGGACCTTTTTGATGGCAGGATGCGGGTCTATGTCATTGAGCAGTTTGATCTGCCGGATGTTTATTCCCTGGAGACCCTGTTTGAAACTTACTGGCCGAGCGTTCTTTCTGAGATCCATGCCTATTCACCGGTACTTCACAGGATCCTGCACGGATCGGATGCGCACATCGAAAACGATGCGCTGATGCTGACCCTGGCGGATAATCTGATCGTACATGAAAAAGAGGATGAGATCCGAAGGATCTTAGAGAAAATCTTTGCCGAACGCTGCGGGATCCCGCCGCGGCTTTCCATTTCCTATCAGAAGCAGGAAAACAGGAGCGAGGCAGAGAAAGAAAAGCTTGCAAAGGAGATCCATGCGATCGTCAACCGCCGCTTCGAAGCAGAGGAGAGACAAAAGCAGGCAGCAGGAGAGGCAGATGCGTCTCCTGCTTCTGATACACAAAAAAAGACGGCCGATCCTTCGAAAAGATCCAGAAGAAAACGGATCCCGGATTCACCGGATCTGATCTATGGTAAGAATTTTGAAGGAACGCCGACGCCGATGAACCAGATTACGGACGGAATGGGAATCGTGATCGTGCAGGGCCGGATCATCGAATCGGAGCCGCGGGAGATCAAGGGAGAGCGGTATATATTTATCCTGACCGTAACGGATGATACGGATACATTCCGCATGAAGTTTTTCTGTACGGCTGACATCGCGGAGAAGATCATGCCGGAATTAAAGCCCGGTGTCTGCATCTGCGCAAGGGGATCGGTATCCTTTGATACCTTTGATAAGGATCTTTCGATCTCCTATGTGACAGGCATCCGGAAGATTCCGGAGTTTCGCAAAAAGCGGGAGGATCACAGCGACATCAAGCGTGTCGAACTCCACTGTCATACAAAGATGAGTGACATGGACGGGGTGACGGATGTCAAGGATCTGATCAAGCAGGCAGCTGCCTGGGGACAGAAGGCCATTGCGATCACAGATCACGGGGATGTACAGGCATTTCCTGATGCGCTCAAGGCTTCCAAGGATGTCGGCGATGATTTTAAAGTGATCTACGGCGTAGAGGGGTATCTTGTGGATGACACCCTGGGCCTTGTGAAAAATCCGCACGGAGAGTCTTTTGAAGACGCATTTGTCGTATTTGACTTAGAGACGACCGGATTAAGCTCGGAAAGCTGCGCGATCATCGAGATCGGCGCTGTGAAGGTGGAAAACGGTGAGATCACGGACCGGTATTCGACCTTTGTCAATCCGAAGCGCCCGATCCCTTATCATATTCAGGAGCTGACGTCGATCCGCGATGATATGGTGCGGAACGCGCCTGTGATCGAAACGGTTCTGCCGGAGTTTATGGCATTTTGCGAAGGCTGTGTGATGGTCGCGCACAATGCTGATTTTGATATGGGATTTATTGAAAAAAACTGTCGTGACCAGGGCATTGCGATCGACAAGACCGTTCTGGATACGGTGACGCTTTCAAGGTTTTTGCTGCCGGCATTAAACCGTTATAAGCTCGATACAGTCGCAAAGGCACTGCAGGTCAGCTTAGAGCATCACCACCGGGCAGTGGATGATGCTGCGTGTACGGCGGAGATTTTTGTAAAGCTTCTTGCCATGCTGAAACAGCGCGGCATTACGAATATGACAGAATTGGATGCATACCGTAACTTAGAAGATTCCTTTATCAGGAAGCTTCCGTCGTATCATGTGATCCTGCTTGCAAGGAATGATATCGGGCGTGTGAATCTGTACCGTATGGTATCGGATTCCCACCTGCGCTTTTTTAATAAGCGCCCGCTGATCCCCAAAAGTGAGCTTTCCCGTCTGCGGGAAGGTGTGATCATCGGTTCCGCCTGTGAGGCAGGCGAGCTGTACCAGGCACTGATCAATCACAGATCCGATCAGGAGATCGCAAGACTGGCACGGTTTTATGATTACCTGGAGATCCAGCCGTTGGGAAACAACCGGTTTATGATCGGTTCCGATAAATTTGATATTGCTTCCGATGAGGATCTGATGGCGATCAACCGCCGGATCATTGAGCTCGGAAGGATTTTTAACAAGCCTGTCGTCGCGACCGGAGACGTGCATTTTATGAATCCGGAGGATGAGATCTACAGGCGCATCATCATGGCCGGAAAAGGCTTTAAGGATGCGGATGATCAGGCCCCGCTATATCTTCGGACAACGGAAGAGATGCTGGAGGAGTTCGCATACTTAGGGGACGATCTGGCCAGAGAAGTCGTCATTACCAATCCGAATAAGATCGCGGATATGTGCGAACGGATTTCACCGGTGCGGCCGGATAAGTGTCCGCCGGTCATCGCGGATTCTGATAAAACACTTCGCGAGATTTGCTACGAAAGAGCGCATGAGATTTATGGGGAAAAACTTCCTGAGATCGTAACGGAACGGCTGGAGCGGGAGCTTAACTCCATCATTTCAAACGGATTTGCCGTCATGTATATCATCGCGCAGAAGCTTGTGTGGAAGTCGAACGCAGACGGATATCTGGTCGGATCACGTGGATCGGTCGGTTCCTCCTTTGTGGCGACCATGGCGGGCATCACAGAGGTAAATCCTTTGTCGCCGCACTATCTGTGTCCGGAGTGCCATTATGTCGATTTTGACTCTGATCTTGTCAAAAGCTATGCGGGCAAGGCAGGGTGCGATATGCCGGACCAGACCTGTCCGGTATGCGGACATGCGTTAAATAAGCTTGGATTTGATATCCCGTTTGAGACATTCCTTGGATTTAATGGAGATAAAGAACCTGATATTGACTTAAACTTCTCTGGAGAATATCAAGCAAAAGCACATAGATATACAGAAGTTATATT
>JAFUBZ010000012.1 GCA_017459945.1 Eubacterium sp. | reverse complement strand
ATCTCAGATGACATCATTCGTGAATTAGAACCGGTGACATAAATATCAACATCATAATCTGTTGCCAATGAATTGACAGCTTTTTCCCATTCTTCCACTTCCTGAATCTCATCAAGAAACAAGTACGTTTTTTTTCCTGTACTCAAATGCTGCTTGATCTCTTCATATAATTCCTTTGCTGTCTGGATGTTTTCATATTCCATAGAATCAAGCCGATAAAACAATATCTGATCTGACTCAACACCTCTTTTTTTGAATTCTTCCTGAAGTATTCTGAGAATCGTAGATTTCCCACTACGTCTGATACCACATATTACTTTTATAATAGCGGTGTCGACAAACGGCAGTATTCTATCTATATATATTTTTCTATAAATCACCTGCTATCACCTGCCTCTCCGCTTATATTGTAACCGAATTTCTTGTATAAAACAATTAGTTTTTCTGGTTATAACCCGAAAAACTTTTCTCTTCTTTCAGTTTTTCTGTTTACAGTCTGCGTCTCCTGGTTATTTGAGAACCATGCTGTACTTTCTCTATCGTTTCCCGACGATTCGATTTTCTCTCTATGCTTTCTTCTACACCACCCGGTGGTTCGAATACCACGAAAAACAGTTGCCTTCCGTTGAGACCATGCAGGCCCCCTGTGGCTTGAGTGGCGTGCAGACCTTTCCGAAAAGCGGACATTCCGTCGGCTTGATCTTGCCCATCAGCACCTGATCGCACCGGCAGGCCTGGTTTTTCTTCTTATCTTCTGTCAGATCTCTGCTGCCGGCATCAAACGCTGCATACTCTTTTCGCAAAATCCTGCCGGACCCCGGGATGCTTCCCATCCCGCGCCAGACCGCATCCGCCGGCTCAAAGTATTTTTCAACCGATGCCTGCGCATCGACATTTCCCTCTGCCGTGACCACTGCCGGATAGCAATTGATCACGCATCCCTGACCGCGCATTTTGACGATCGCATACAGTGCTGTCAGAATCTCTGCGCCTTCAAATCCGGATACGCCAAACGGAAGACCGTATTTTTTTGCGATTGGTTCAAAAATCCTGCTTCCTGTCACCACGGAAACGTGACCCGGCGCAATGAATCCATTGATCGGCGCACCGTTTTCACAAAGAAATCCGATCGCTTCCGGCATCGTTTTCAATGCCGTCAAAAGTTTTACATTTTTTATATCATATTTCACCAGTTCCTGCATCAAAAGTGCGTACACCGGTGTTGTTGTCTCAAATCCAACCGCCGCAAACACGAAACATGTCTCCGGCTCTTTTTCTGCCATCTCGAGGATGTCCATCGGCGAGTAGACCATCTCCACTCTGCCGCCTTCGCCCTTGATCATTCGCAGGCTTTTCTCGCTTCCCGGCACCCGGAGCAGGTCTCCGAATGTCACGACGCAGGTGTTTTCCTGCTTTGCAAGCTCCAGCAGCCTGTCAATGTATGCGGATGGCGTCACACAGACCGGGCAGCCCGGTCCGGAGATCAGATGGATCTTCTTTGAGAGCAGCCCCGGGATGCCATTTTTGGCGATCGCGGCCGTATGGCTGCCGCAGACCTCCATGATGTTCATATCCGGTCCGTCATATTCATATAAGAATTGTTTGATCGTATTCAGATCCATGGATCGACCTCTCTGTAATAAAACCCCAATTACGGAAAACGGGGGCGTTTCAGCCCCCGCTCAACTGTTTATTTGTACTATTCACGCAAGGCCTTAACAGGCTCGCGGAACAGCTCTTCTTTTTCCGCTATTCACTCAAGACCTCGTCGATCTCGCGGAACAGCTCTTCCATTTCGTCGGCTGTATCAGTCGACACTTTCTGGAGAATACATCCTGCATGCACGAGCACGCGGTCTCCCGGAACGACCGGCACCAGACCTGCTCGCGCGCGGACCTGATTCCCGCTGAAATCGACGATGGCGACATCGCCGTCTAATTCAAGCACTGTTCCCGGAAGTGCTACACACATACCTTATCCTCCTGTTCATCGCGCATCCGCTACACCCTGCATGATTCCAGGCGCAAGCCGCGCGACTTCATTTCTTACTCTGCCGCTTTCTCAGCAGCCTCTGCAACTGGAGCAGCCTCTGCAACCGGTGCAGCCGGTGTTGCTGCCTGAGCAGCTGCTTCAGCAACTTTCTTTGCCTCTTCTTCGGCTTTCTTCTTAGCTGCAGCTTCTTTTGCTGCTTTTGCTTTTTCTGCCTGTATCCGTTTCTTCTCTGCTTCTGCTGCGATCGCCTCTTCCGACATCGTGTAGGTTACGGTCGATTTCTCCGGCATCGGCTCCTGATAGCCTTCTACTGTATGCAGGCATTTCTTCGGGCAGACAACTGTGCAGTACTCACATGCCAGACAGTCAAACCGGTCGATCGTCCAGGTGTGCGCCGCCTTATCAATGGTCAGGCAGCGGGTCGGGCAGTTTCTTGTACACATGCCGCAGAAAATGCAGTTGTCGATATCGTTCTCGATATGACCGCGTGTGCCTTCCGGATATTTAAAAGGCTCAAACGGGTACGTCGTTGTAGCCGGCTTGGAGAACAGATTCTTTAAGATCGTCGGCGTAAAATTCGCTAATTTTGCCATCTTTTCGTCCTCCCTTCCTATCGTTCCGTACAGCTGATGCACGGGTCAATGGACAGAACCAGAAGACCAAGGTCTGCAAAATTCTCTCCCTTAATGGTTTCACAAAGCGGGATCAGGTTCGCAAAGGTGGGGGTGCGGACACGGAAACGATCCAGATACTTGGTACCGTTTGCCTTCGCATAGTAAACCACCTCACCACGCGGCTGCTCTAAACGCATGAACGCTTCACCCTGCGGGTTGCCCTTAACCGGTGTAACCAGTGTATGGTCTGCCGGCATTTTTGCGATACACTGACGAATGATGTCGATCGACTGCAGTACTTCCATGAAACGTACATAGCATCTTGCATAGCAGTCGCAGTCATTGCTTGTGATCGGCTCAAAATCGATGTACGGCATTGCGTTGTCACCGCGCATACGCAGATCCAGCGGGATACCGCTCGCACGTGCAAACGGACCAACCGCGCCAAGTGCGTGCGCATTTTCCGGTGTCAGGATACCGATGCCCTTCAGACGGCTCTGTACGGAGTAGTCCTCAAAGAACACCTTCTGTACACGCAGCATGTCCTGCTCGATCTGATCAACTGTCTTAGACAGGATCTTGAGCTTGTCATCATCAACGTCTTTTAATACGCCGCCGACTTTGTTGACAGATGAGATCAGGCGGCTTCCTGTATGAAGCTCAACCATGTTCAGGATCTGCTCACGGCTTCTCCAGACCTGATAGAACAGACTCTCGAAACCGAATGCATCTGCCAAAAGTCCCAGCCACAGCATATGGCTGTGGATACGGCTCATCTCACTCCACATCGTACGAAGGAACTTTGCGCGATCCGGAATCTCCACATCGAACACCTTCTCGATGGTAGCACAGTAGCCCATGCCATGAACGAAGCTGCAGATACCGCAGACACGCTCGATGACATACATCATTTCATTAAAATCCTTTTTCTGAACCAGCTTCTCCAGTCCGCGGTGAATGAATCCGACATTCGGCAGAACGTCTACGATCTTCTCATCCTCGAGGACCAGATCCAGATGGATCGGCTCCGGAAGCACGGGGTGCTGCGGGCCATAAGGAATGATACTTCTTTTTGCCGTTGTCTCAGCCATTTATTCCCCCTCCTTCTTTTCCGGTGCGAAAGGCTGTACCTCTTCGATCCGATACATCTTATCCTGCAGATCCAGCGCGATCAGCGTAATGTTCGCGCCAAACAGCTCACGCATCTCATTCTCATAGAACACAGCCGGCGGGCAGATTCTCGTGATACTCGGAATCTCTTCGCCCTCTTCCGGCAGGATGCGGAACGTGTGATACTGATACGTTTCATCATGTGCAAAGGAATAGCTCAGCTCAAGATGGTTATCAACGGTTGCCGCGCAGGCCTGTGAAAAACGATAACCTTCCGCGATCTTTGCCATTGCCTTCTCCGGAATCTGATCTGCCTTGATCTCTTCCAAAATATTTTCAGGACAAAAAACCTCAGTCATTGGCGACAACCTCCTTTCCTGCTTCTACTGCCTCAGCAGCTTTTTCCTCAACAGCCTCTGCTGCCTGAGCAACCGGCTCTGCTGCCGCCTCAGCCGTTTCTGCTGTCTGAACAGCCGGCTCTGCTGCGGCCTCAACAGCCTCTTCAGCTTTCTCTTCTACCGGTGCTGCCTGCGGTGCTTTCGGCGGATTCTTTTTCTGTGCGGCAAGCTCATCTGCCTTCTGCTGGAAAATGCCAACCGCTTTTACCACACCGTCAAGGATCGCCTGCGGTCTTGCCGCGCAGCCCGGAACGTAAACGTCAACCGGGATTACGGTGTCAACACCGCCTAAAATGTTATAACATTCTTTGAAAATACCGCCGGTGCATGCGCAGATACCAACCGCACATACGACCTTCGGCTCTGCCATCTGATCGTAAAGCTGCTTTACGACCTGGGCATTCTGCTTATTTACGCCTCCTGTGATCAGCAGGATGTCCGCCTGAAACGGATCACCGCAGTTGACCACGCCAAACCGCTCCGCATCATAGACCGGAGTCAGGCAGGCAAGGACTTCGATATCGCAGCCGTTGCAGCTCGATGCATCATAATGCATGATCCACGGCGATTTTGCTACTTTTCCCATTATCTTACCTCCACTATCATTAAACCGGTCAATTAGAACAGACGGATCAGCATCAGAACTACCAGGTTCAGGCCGGCTGTTACACCGGTCACGATCCAGGTCAGCTTCAGCATATGATCTGCCTTGATACGGGCATTCGTGTTATCGATCACGATCTCGATGAAGTAAACAACCAGGATCGCAATGATCGCTGCCAGAAGACTCCACGGATTTTTGTTCAGGAAGAACATTGCCACGATACCCAGCAGGAATACGTTCTCATACCACTCTGTTATCTGGAAGATCGCCATGTTGCGGGCACCCATATCTGTGGTGATACCTTTTACGATCTCCTGATGCATATGATGGGAAGTCGCAATATCAAACGGGGACTTTCTCATCTTGATGGTCATGATAAACACAAATGCTACAAAGAATCCCGGCAGGTAAAGGATCGTTGCGATCGGTCCCTGCACGATCGTCTGTACGTTAAAGGATCCTCTCACCAGATAGAATCCGACGCAGGTTAAGAGCACTGCCGGCTCATACGCCATCATCTGGATCAGCTCACGTGTTGCGCCGATGGAGCTGTACGGTGAGCTTGTAACGCTTGCTGCAAAATACAGGAATGCAGCTGCTGTGGAAAGTACGAATACGCATAACAGGATGTCATATCCGCCAAACAGCATCGCGCCTGAGAATACCATCAGTACCAGATAGCTTGCAAGCAGGAAGCCCTGTGCCTTGTTTACAAATACTTTTTCTTTGCTTAACAGCTTTCTGACATCGTAGAACGGCTGACGGATCGGCGGGCCGACACGTCCCTGCATTCTAGCGGAGATCTTACGGTCAAGACCTTCCAGGAAACCTCCGATAAAGGGTGCCAGTACAATAAAGAATACGATGCCGATAATTTTGAAAATCATTGGATTAATACCCATCATCAGACAACACCCCCTAACACGATACTCATCATGACGATCAGAACAACAAGTGCGATCATCTGACACGGAGCCATCCAGCGTTTCAGTCCTGCTGCGTTTACGAAGTAGGAATTCGCCAGTTCAAGCTGTTTCGGGTTACCTAAAGCATCTACGAACTCGGTGTTTGTTCCGGTGTTGATACCATTCATATAGGACATCTTCATGGACTTGTCGGTATTCTTTCCTGCGCTTCTTGCGATAAACGGAACGAGGAATACCAGGCAGACCGTAAAGATCAGGATGTACAGCAATCCTGTCGGCAGAGCCTGTGTCGCCTGTCCAAACTGCTCAACTAAGAGCGGATCTACGAAGAAGATCGAAAGAACCGGGAAGAGCACGCAAAGTGCTACCATCAGGACTGCATGGATGCCGATCGAGATGTTCTCATCACCCTTGGTTACATCGTTGATCTTCTTGCTGACGTCAGCGTCACGATACGGCTGGCTGATCAGCTTGCCGAGCCATTTCGTCCAGTAGAATGCTGTCGTCGCACTACCGAATACGATGAAGATGATCAGCAGAAGGTTGTTGCCATCGATCACTGCACGCAGTGCTGCCCATTTGGAGATCAGCATACCGAACGGTGCCAGGAACATACCAACGATACCGATGAACATGTAGATCGCAAGCTTCGGCGCACGGTACAGAAGTCCGTGGAAGCTCTCGATATCTCTGCTGTGTGTGCTGTTTTCTGTCGCGCCCACATCCAGGAACAGAAGAGACTTGGAAACAGCGTGGAAGATCATCAGGAAGATACCTGCCCAGATTGCTTCCGGCTGGCCTACGCCTGCGCAGGCAACCATCAGTCCCAGGTTGGAAATGGTGGAAAGCGCCAGTACTTTTTTCGCATCGGTCTGAGAGATCGCCATAACGGAAGCGGTGAAGAATGTAAATCCACCGATGATCGCGATCATGTGACCGGTTGCTGTACCGCTCATGGCCGGAGCCAGGCGGAACAGGATATAAATACCTGCCTTAACCATCGTCGCACTGTGAAGCAATGCGGAAGACGGTGTCGGTGCTACCATCGCGCCCATCAGCCAAGTCGAGAACGGCATCTGTGCGGATTTTGTCAAAGCAGCGAACGCCATAAATGCGATGGTCAGTGTGATAACGGACTGTCCGCCGTCCATCTGACCCATCCAGATCAGACCCTGCAGTGACGGATAAGCTGTTGCCATAGCCATCAGAACAACACCGATGGAAAGTGCAACACCACCGACTAAGTTCATCCACAGAGCGCGGAACGCGTTTGTCATCGCTTCTTCTGTACGTGTATAACTGATCAGAAGGAAAGAGGACAAGCTGGTGATCTCCCAGAACAGGATCAGCCAGAACAGGCTGTCTGTCATGACAAATCCCATCATCGCACCTGTGAACAGGAACTCTACCATGAAGAAATAATGACGGCGATCCTGAACTTCTTTGTGATGCTCATGATAGCCCTTCATGTAACCCATGGAATAGATGATGATCAATCCGCCGACAACTGCCACGATCAGGCACATCAAAATCGACAGATGATCTACGTGAATGTGTGCCATAGGTGTCATCTTCGGACCAGCCAGCTCTACGTACGCAACGATGATCGTCGGAACGATTGAAAGCAAACTGATAAGAAAACGACGATACTTGATACAGTAGATCAGAATAACGACCATAACGATCAGGTCACCAACCAGAATGATGTGGTCAACGATCTCTGTCTCAACATACAGATCCATTGCGGCGCAGCCGCCCTGAATCCACTGCACTACCAAAAGCCCTACAAGCGCCATGGTAATGACCGCTCCCAGATATGCGATCACATTACGAACCTTATCCGCGCGGATAATGAACATCAATAATGCGATCACCATCGGAAAGCAGATTAAGAATGGAACAACCTGCATAACCCCTCTCCTTTCATAACTCAAGCCTGCAGCTCCAATTTTTCGAAATTGTATTTATCTTAATACAATCCCTTAAGAATCTCAACAAAAAAATATTTTTATGTGCACTACTGAAAGTTGTGCCATTACATTTTATCATATTCTTCACCTAGTTGAAGTGTAGAAGTGTACTTTTCTATATACAAATAGCCTTATATCGTGGATATTATGTTCTTTTTGTCAAACAATTAACAATCTGGCTGCTGCCGCGCGTGCTGCATATAATATTTTCGCATGTGCTCAGCGTCTTCCTCGATCAGTGTGCCTGCGCCAAACATCCCGGCCCGCGTCTCCAGATGATGTCGAAACTCATGCCGCAGTGTCTCTCTGATCTGCGCGCGGATTGCCTCATCACTACAATGCCCCATCGTCGCCATGAACGACCCATAGTAAAGCACGATGGTTTTCCCCATCGCATCGTTCGAGTATGTTCCGAATATATACAGGTCGTCCGCCAGCCGCCCCGGATGCAGATACACATTCGGATCCGCCAGCACGCCGCCGTTTAGCTCATCATGTACATAGTCCGGCAGAAGCGCCAGCTCTTCTTCTGTAATTTGCACAAACTCTTCAAATGTCATCATAATTCCTCATACTCGTCCTGTCTTTGTAATTTATTATAAAATAAGAAGCAATTTTTTTCCACGGGATTGTAAAGTTGCAATCCCATCTGGCTTCCGCTATGATAATCCTGCATATCCATATACAGTAATGAAGGAAAGGTTTCCCATGCAAACAAAACGATCCGCACGCCGGAAAAAATATTCTACCGCCAAACGCACCCTGCATTATTTCTGGGCGGTGACCAAAACACAGCCCTGGATCTTTCTGCTCGGCCTGATCTCAACGATCGGCTACGTGGTGCTCTTGACTTATGCAAACAGCTATTACTTTGGTAAGATCGTCGACCGTGTGACAGAGGGCGGCGTGACTGCCGAAAATGTATTTACGGTCTTCGGGCCCTATATTGCTGCGCTGATCATTGTCAACGCGGTCGGTCAGGTCTGCTCAAAACTGCAGGACTATGCCTGCTGGAAAGCAGAGATCAACGCAAACTATGATCTTGCGACAAACTGCTTTGATACGCTCTCGAACCAGTCGATGACCTTCCATTCCGACCGGTTTGGCGGCTCGCTCGTCAGCCAGACGACCAAATTCATGAATGCCTACTCACAGCTGATGGAACTCTGGATCTACTCGATCCTGCCGCTGATCGTATCGGTCATTATGATCATCGTCATGCTGATCCGACCGGTTCCGCTATTTGTCGGGATTCTTTGCATCATGCTCGTGATCTACACGCTCGTCGCTTATTTAATGTATAAAAAAATCCTGCCGCTGAACGCACAGGCTGCTGCATCCCAGAACGACCTTTCCGGCGAGCTCTCCGATGCGGTGACAAATATCCTTGCGGTAAAAACCTACGGAAAAGAAGACTATGAACGCGGTCTGTTCCACAATGCCAACCTTCGTGTGGTTCGTTCCGATTCAAAGCGGATGCGCGCCTCTACGCTCGTCGGTTCGATCTCCGCTGCAATCATCGTTGTCATCATGATCGCTGTGACAATCTTTATCGCGGGCGGTAACGCATGGTTTGGCATCTCGGCGGGTACACTGATCATGATGTTTACCTACACCTACCAGCTGACCATGCGCTTTAACATGATCAATTCCACCATGCAGCGCTTAAACCGCGCCTTCGGCGATGCTGCTGACATGACGCAGATCCTCGATGAGCCGACCCTTGTCGCTGATCTGCCTGATGCAAAACCGCTGACTGTCACAAACGGGGATATCTCGATCGAGCATCTGGAATTCCGGTATGATGATGCGAAGGCAGCGGAAGCGGATACGGTGATATCAAAAACGCAAGATGTCTTCCGCGACTTCAACCTGCACATCCCGGCAGGCCAGCGCATCGGCTTGGTGGGCCGCTCCGGCACCGGAAAGACCACGCTGACCAAGCTGCTGCTTCGTCTTTCCGACATTCAGGAAGGAAGCATCTGCATCGACGGACAGAACATTTCCCACTGCACACAACAGTCCCTGCGCCAACAAGTTGCCTATGTGCCGCAGGAAGCCCTTCTGTTCCACCGCTCGATCCGTGAAAACATCGCTTACGGCAGACCGGATGCAACCGAAGAAGAGATCCGTACTGCTGCCGCACAGGCAAATGCACTGGAATTCATTGAAAAACTGCCACAGGGATTTGATACCCTTGTCGGCGAACGCGGCATCAAACTCTCCGGCGGGCAGCGCCAGCGTGTCGCGATCGCACGTGCCATTCTGGCAGACGCGCCGATCCTGATCTTAGACGAAGCCACCAGCGCACTCGATTCCGAATCCGAAAAACTGGTACAGGACGCACTCGTTAACCTGATGCGCGGGCGCACATCACTCGTTGTCGCGCACCGCCTCTCCACGGTCGCATCTCTTGACCGCATCATCGTCCTGGCTGACGGTGGGATTTCCGAGGACGGCACCCATCAGGAGCTCATCGAAAAAGGCGGCGAGTACGCGCATCTTTGGGATCGCCAGACCGGCGCATTCCTGGAGAGCACGGAATGATAAGTTAAAAAAAACAGGGGGCAACGCCCCCTGTTTGTAAAGTTTTCAGCTCACCACATTCTGCGGTTTTCCCTGCTGCCATGCGCACAGGTTCTCGACTGAGATATCCATCAGGCGTACACGCGCCTCGTACGGTGCCCACGCAATGTGCGGTGTCAGAAAACAGTTCGGTGCTGTCAGGAGTGGATTGTCCGCGTTGATCGGTTCCGCGATCACCGCATCTGCGCCGTATGCCGCAAGCTTCCCGGAAGCCAAAGCATCTGCCACATCCTGTTCTTTGATCAGACCGCCTCGTGCCGTGTTGATCAGGACCGCTCCATCCTTCATTTTTGCGATGGTTTCCTGACAGATCAGGCCCGCATTGTCCGCAGTCTGCGGACAATGCAAAGAAATGACATCGCTTTCCGCGAGCAGTTCATCGAGTGTCACATAGTGACAGTGCGCGCTTTCCAGTTCTTTTTTCGGGTGCCTTGCATACGCAAGTATCTCCATGCCAAATGCCTCTGCGATGCGACCGGCCTTCTGACCGATCGTCCCGAATCCGATGATGCCCATCGTCTTCCCTGCAAGCTCGATCAGTGATCCGTCCCAGAAGCAGAAATCCGGGCACGTGGTCCAGCGACCGTTTTTGACTTCCTCACTATGATGTCCCACGCGATGACAGATCTCCAACAGCAACGCAAAGGTAAACTGTGCTACCGAATCCGTGCTGTACGCCGGAATGTTCGTGACCGTGATGCCATGCCGTCTCGCAGCTTCCACATCTATGATGTTATATCCGGTCGCCAGCACGCCGATGTATTTCAGATTCGGACATGCTGCCATGATCTCATCCGAGATCTCCACTTTATTCGTCAGGATCGCCTCGGCATCACCGATCCGTCCAATCACCTCATCCGGCTGTGTCCGGTCATAAAGGATGAGCTCACCCAAGCCTCTCATTTCGTCCCAGCTGATATCTCCCGGGTTGGAAGCATATGCATCCAATGCCACAATCTTCATGTTCATTTCTCCTTCATTCCGCATGCGCAGCTTCGTCCGCCGCGTATCCCGCCTGGAACAAAAGCTTTGCATACGCTCTGCTGTACTCCTGATCCGATGTCATCTTTCCGGCCGACATCGCATTTGCCTTATCAGACAGATCATTCAAAAGCTTCGCCAGCGCCTGTCCGTATTCTGATTTCGGCTTCTGGCCCAGATATTCAAACGAGAGCGCGTAGTTGTCCCGTTTCTTCTGCACGGCACGGTTCATTTGATCGGTATCCTCTTTGGTAAACCGGTCAGATGTTTTCCCAAGCTCCTGTTCCCAATGATGATGGATCACACCAAGGCAGAAAAAGTTCACGCCAAGGAAATAGGTAAACCGCTCTTTGCTCACTTTCATCCCCTTAAACTGCGGGCTTTTCAGGAGCGCATCGTGGTTCTCTTTTACGACTTTCGGATAGAGATCCTTTCCCGTAACCGCTTTTGCCTCCAGCATACCGTTTGCAGACATCATTGTCCCAAGGTCCGACGCCAGACGTTTGGTAAAATCACTGACCGGCAGTGCCTTATACACAACAGGCTCCGGCTTCAGCTTCATCTTCTCCATCGGATCCTTTTTAAACGGATTTTTAAACAGCTGGTTGCTGGTATTCAAAAAACTCATGTCCTCTGCCCCTTCTATGATTCGTTCTCTTCTCTAAATCTTCTGCTCGACACTTACGTCATATCTTCCGTTTGCCGTATTTACGTTTCCTAAATTGCCTTATTTTATCACGCCAGCGTGATTTTTTCAAAAAATATACTCTCACTTCATCAGGAAACATATGCTCTCACTTCATCAGGAAGCTTCCAAGCTGATCCTTTGCATCGATCGTGTAGATATAGTCTCCGATGAATACGCATCGGCGGATCTCGGTATCCATATCCTGATAATCCTTCAGCACCTGAATCTTTCCGTTTTTGATCCGGACAACCAGAACCCCGCCGTGCTCAAAATAGTAACCCTCATCATCATACTGGTTATATGGGATGGCGTAATAATCAGCGGCTGCGTTTTTCAAAAGTGCTTTGTGGTTATACTGTACTTCGCTGTAGGTGTTCAGGAATTCTTTCGCATCGTTTACCTTTGGCTGTGCCGGATCGCTGATGTCAAATGTGACAAGTTTGACGCCTTCCTGCACTTCCCCGAACCGGGTTGTCGCTGTCGCATAGCCGATGCCAAAGAGGGTGTTTGTATCTGTCGGCACAAGCAGTGTTGAGAATCCGTCGATCTTGACGCTGCCTTCAATCTGCGGTGCCGTCGGATCCGATACATCAATGACAAACAATGGATCGGTCTGCTCATACGTGATCACATAGGCTTTTTCACCGATGTAACGCACCGCTTCGACGTGCTCGTTTTTTGCAAATCCGGTCACTTCACCGACCTGTTTTAAATTCTCGTCGAGCACAAACAGGTTGTTGATGTCATACCCGTGTGCGTCGGATGATGTCGTTGCGACACGAAGATATCCGTCTTTTTCATCCATCGAAAACTGGTTGTCGATGTAACCTTCCACCATTCCGCTTGCTTCAAACCGGATCTGACCATCATTGAGAGAGATTTTCAGAATCCGCGTGCCCTGCTGCGGCGCAATCATATCTGTCTCTGCTTCTGCGTCATCGCCTGTCAAAACATCGTCAGCAACAGCATCCGTATTTCCTGATACATCGCCGGGTTCTTCGATCACATCACCACCGGTAATCTCTGTTCCGTCATCAAGCAGGTAGTCTTCCTCTTCTACCGCATAATCATACATTCCATAATAGCCGTAGTTGTATCCCGCGACAAACAGGTTTTCCGTATTACAGTAAATATCCTGCGAGCCGCCAAGGACTGCTTTTGCTTTGGTTTTCAGCTGCGTTCCGGACGTAACATCGACGGAACCCGCGATGATATACTCCGGCATTTGCTGATCCGGAAATGCGCAGATATCTGAGATATCCATCCGGTCATATCCGTTTTCACCGGTTACGTATGGAATATAGCGGTCCCCGCCATAGCTGTAAAACGAATAGTCTGTCACCAGATACAGATACTGACCAACCATACGGGTCGAGATCAGATATCCGCTCTGCTGATACGTATTGATTTTCAGCGGGTTCGTGCGGTCGGAAATATCATAGATCACAGCTGTCGTCAGCTCACGCTCTGTTTTGTCATCCCATTCATATCCGATCGAAACCAGTGTATCTCCATACAGATAGAAATCGTTGATCACCGGTTCGTCTGCCCGTGCCTCGATCATGCCGACCGGCTTCGTTTCTCCGTTATTTGCCTCGACGATATAGATCGCGTCGTTATAGGCATCTGTATAATAAATGTATTTGTCATCGGTTTTTACGATGTCAGCTTCATCGACGCCCTGTACCTGGGTGTAGGTGTCGGAAGAAGGATCGATTTTACTGTCTACTGCCTCGCCGGCTCCCATCGCTGCATCGGAAGCACTTTCTGTCGCATCTGACTCAGCAGCTGCCATGGGCGCTTCCTCTGCCGCAATCTCCGCATCCTTGCTCGCAGCGGAACCGTTTCCAGCAAACAATCCGAGCCCCGGCGCACCATCGTAGACTTCCGCATCATAATCGATGACCTCTTCTTCCTTCGGAACCATCCGGCTGACCTTGCTTTCCAGCTCCGCATAGTTGGAGAAAGAAAGCATACCCGTTTTTTCATCAAGCGTTCCGCCTGCATCTGCGACGGTGCCGGCTACGCCCGCGCTGCCACTTCCGTCTCCACTGCCAGCGCCATCGCTGCCGTCCCCTGACGCCTCGCCTGCCGCCAGCTCACCATACTGTGCTGCCTCGCTTCCTGCAAACAGGTTTCCAAGCGGACTCATCACGGTATTGCCGGCCACGATAACTGCCACGACACATGCTGCTGCAGCGCCGATGCTGCCCCAGACATAGCGGCGACGTGGTTTACCACTTACTGCTTTCGCATTTTCGTTTGCTGCGTTCGCATTCTCATTTTCGGAAACGTCCTCCGCCGAATTCTCTTCCTCTGCCTGCATCTTCAGGATTTTCTTTTTCATCTCCTCTGCCGACAGACTCTCCGGCGCCTGCATGTTGTCTTTTTCAAACAAATCTTTCATATTTTCAAAATCTCTGTTATCACTCATGATCTTCCCTCCAGATATGCTCTCATTTTCGCCAGGCTTCTGGACTGCTTCGAACGGACCGTTCCGGGTCTGCCCCCTGTCATCTGCGCGATTTCCTGACTCGTAAATCCGGCAACAAGCGAAAGCAGCACGATTTCTTTTTCTTCCGCTGCCAGCTGTTCCAACGCATGCTGCAGATCCAGGCGTAGTGTCACTGCCTCTATCCGATCAGGCGATGACGCCGCATCAAGCGAAACCGTTTTCCGACGCTCCGCCTGCTGACTGATCAACTTTGCGCATACTGCTGACAGGATCTTAAAGATCCAGGCCGGAAATGCCTTCGCATCCCGCAGCTGTCTGATCTGTCGGTACGCAGAGAGCACGCACTCCGACACCGCGTCTTCCGCGTCCTGCGCATTCCCCAGCCGGTAAAACGCATAGCGATACAAGCGATCCTTATACTGTTCATAGATTTGGCAAAAGGCATCCACATCGTAATGAATGATCTTGTTCTCGTCCATCGTCATCTCCATCCTTACGCCCTGCTGATTCAATCGAATCAAACAAAGCGTTTTCCATGCCTGTTGAAAGCTTTCATATATTAGGTAGATAAAAATCATGAAAGTGTTGCATGAAAAAGAAAAACTCTTTTCTTCTGTCAGCATATCATAATGCCTACGCAGAAGAAAAGAGTCTTACACGTTTGTTCACTTCCTCTTTGTCATATCCAAAGAGCTAATTATTCAGCGCTCTCTTATTTGTCGTTTCAAAGGTCTAATTATTCAGCAATCTCTTATCAGTCTTTTCCAAACAGTTTGTCTTTCAGCGCACCTGCTTTTTCCTTGATCTTATCATCGATATCTGTCTTATCAAGCGCCTCATCCAGCTTGCCCTTCAATACACCTGCTTTCTCTTTCAGCTTGTCGTCGACATCTGTATTCTCCAGCGCCGCTTCTGCTTTCTCCTTTAACTGACTAGCCTTCTCCTTCAGCTTGTCATCAATATCGGTCTTTTCTAAAGCAGCCTCTGCTTTCTCTTTCAGCTGACCAGCTTTTTCGATGATCTTATCATCAATGTCGGTGTTCTCCAGCACCTCTTTGCCTTTGCCTTCCAGTTCATCGAATTTCTCTTTGATACTCATAGTGCCTTCCTTTCTTTTTGGATTGCTAATCTGATGTGCCATATAGCCAAACCGAGCTCGTCTCCGCCCTGTTTTAAGCCTGTTCTTGTAAAATCAGCCTCTAGAGCCTAAGCACTGTTCATTCCATTAAAAAATGGAAGGTACAGGGCTCGAACCTGCGACCTCTCACACGTCAAGCGAGTGCTCTCCCAGCTGAGCTAACCTTCCATCTCAATCATCATAGCAGATTTTCATGCAAAGGAAAAGCCCCAATCTCGCCTGCCCGGCCGCGCTCATCAAATCACTTCGACCTCGCCTGCCTGCCCGCGCTCATCAAGCCGCTTCGGTCTCACTCGACCCAAAAGCCGTCAGGTTATATATCCTGCCAAGGCCAAAGCCTTCAATCTTGCAACCTACTCGTCCTTGCCCCGCAGTCCTTTGTAAACGACTGCCGCGATGGCTGCGCCGACGAGCGGTCCGACGATGAATACCCAGAGTGCGTGCGCCGGGTCTGCATTTCCGCTGACTGCTGCAGCAACTGCCGGTCCGATCGAACGCGCCGGGTTAACAGAGGTACCTGTCAGGCCGATGCCAAGGATGTGTACGAAAGTCAATGTCAGACCGATGATCAGTCCGCCAAAGGAACCATGCTTGAACTTGCTGTCTGTTACGCCGAGGATCGCCATCACAAAGATAAAGGTCAGGATGATCTCAACCAGAAGACCTGCTCCGAAGCTGCCGCTGACGCCGGCCAGTCCGTTCGCGCCAAAGCCGCCTGTCATATCTGTCACGCCGCCTGATTTGAAGATCGCTGCCAGGATGCCTGCGCCAGCGAAGCCACCAAGGATCTGCGCGATCACATAGCCGCAGAAGTCCTTCTTGTCCATACCGCCGGAGATCAGCACACCCAATGAAACCGCCGGATTGATGTGGCATCCGGAAATATTTCCGATGGAGTATGCCATCGCCTCGATCGACAGACCACCCGCACGCGCTGTCAGGATAGAGCCTCCGCCAAGCTCCGCATCACAGCCAACCAGCATCGCGGTACCACAGCCCATCGTTACCAGTACCAATGTTCCGATAAATTCTGCAATATACTTTCTCATAACTTTGTCCCTCCTTTTACAGCCTCATTATAATCCCGGATAATGCATTTTTCAATCATATACTTTATCGAAGCATCACGTTGGTGTTATAAACAACATACAACCCCTGGTTTTGAGATATTATTCAAGCAAAACTTATAGTTGTTATGTATTGTTCAAAAAACATGTTACTTTATAGTCAGAACCAACCGTATTGCTTGTTATTTCATAGGCAGAAACAGACCTGCTATGAAAAAGACACATCACAAATTCAAACGAAAGGAGTACATACTAATGAGCTTAAGTTTTCACAAAGTAACCATTGTCGGCGGCGGCGTACTGGGCACCCAAATTGGCCTGATGTGTGCCTATACAGGTCATGATGTGACATTCTGGCTTCGTTCAGAAGGCTCCATCGGCCGGACGCAGCCAAAGATCGAGCAGTATAGTTCCATGATGCTTGCAGATCTGGAAAATGCAAAAAAACTCATCGGAAATCCTATGGGCTCCTTCTTATATCCGCGCGGCCTGATCCGTTCCTGGGACGGCATTTCAGAAGAAGCGATCGATGCACTTTCTGTACAGGCGAAAAAGAACTTTGCAAACCTGGTTCATCTGGAACTGGATCTGGCAAAGGCACTCGAAGATGCTGACATCATCATTGAAGCAATGGCAGAGAATCCGCAGGCAAAGATTGAGATGTACGAAAAGATGAAGGATCTCATTCCTGCTAAGACCATCCTCTGCACGAACTCGTCCACCCTGCTTCCGAGCACATTTGCAGAATACACCGGCAGGCCGGAGCGTTACTGCGCACTGCATTTTGCAAACACCATCTGGAAAAACAACACCGCGGAAGTCATGGGGCATCCCGGTACGCATGCAGCGGTTTATGATCAGGTTGTTGCATTTGCGGACGAGATCAACATGGTTCCTCTGCAGCTCCACAAAGAGCAGCCGGGCTATATCTTAAACTCCATGCTTGTGCCGTTCTTAAGCGCAGCACAGGGGCTCTGGGCAAACGAGGTTTCTGACCCGGCAACCATCGACCTGACCTGGCAGCTGGCAACCGGCGCGCCGGCAGGACCGTTTAAGATCCTGGATATCGTCGGACTTGAGACCGCGTACAACATCAATCAGATGAAACCGGAAGCCAACGAAGAAGGCTCTACGACCTGGAAGATCGGTCAGCTCTTAAAAGAGAAGATCGATAAGGGTGAGACCGGCATCACTGCCGGCAAGGGCTTCTATGATTATTCGAAGGAAGCGTAAACCTTTCGCCGGACGCATGGCATTTTCACAAAACGTAAAACATTATCCGGAAATCATTCTATAAAAAACGACTGGCCAGAATTCAGGGAACTCCCCCAAACTGGTCAGTCGTTTTCTATTTTCAAATCATAGATCCGGCCGCTGCGCCACCGGTGCTTATTTCGTTCCGAAGATCCGATCGCCTGCGTCACCGAGGCCCGGAAGAATATATGCATGATCGTTCAGCTCCCGATCGAGATGTCCGACATAGATCTGCACATCCGGATGCTCTGCTGCGAGCTTTTCAAGGCCTTCCGGCGCTGCGATGATGCACATGAATTTAATGCGTTTGCCGCCCTTTTCCTTGATCAGATTGATCGCATCAACAGCCGAGCCGCCTGTTGCCAGCATCGGGTCTACAACGATGATCGTCCGCTCGCTGATCGCCTCCGGCAGCTTGCAGTAATATGCGTGCGGGATATGTGTTTCCGGGTCACGGTACATACCAACATGTCCGATCTTTGCAGAGGGAATCAGGCTTAAGATACCATCCGTCATTCCAAGTCCTGCGCGCAGGATCGGAACAACCGCCTGCTTTCTTTCACTGATCTCCGGCGACAGCGTCTCTTCCATCGGTGTTTCCACTGTCTTGTCTGCCACCTTCAGATCACGCAGCGCTTCATATCCCATCAGTCTCGCGATTTCAGAAACGATTTCCCGAAACTCTGCTGTCTTTGTCGCTTTGTCACGCAGCTTTGTGATCTTATGCTGGATCAGCGGATGATCCATGATAAAGATGTTTTCATTTTTTGCAAAATCCATATCTCACAACCTCCTCAATGATTTTTTATCCTCTGTTAGACATATCCTGCTCTGTCTTTTTCATCAATTTTATCCTTCGTCTCTTTTGATTCGAAGCGATATTCATTTCCCGGCAGGATCGCGTTCAGTACGACTCCTGCAATTGACGCGACCGCCAGCGCTGTCAACGTCACTGTCACATGTCCGATCGTGAATGTAACGCCATCCGTCAGACCCAGACCGCAGACCATGATCACCGCTGCGATGATCAGATTTCTTGATTTTGTCAGATCGACCTTGTTTTCCACAAGATTGCGGATACCGATTGCCGAGATCATACCGTACATCACGAAACTGATTCCGCCGATCAGTGCCGTCGGCATCGTGCCGATAAAGGCCGACATTTTGGGGATGAATCCAAGGATTACGGCATAAAATGCTGCCAGCCGCACGACGCGCGGATCAAATACTTTGCTGAGCTCGAGGACACTTGTGTTTTCCCCATAAGTCGTGTTCGCCGGTCCGCCGAACATGCCCGAAAGCGCTGTCGCAAGACCATCGCCCAAAAGGGTATTGTTCAGACCCGGATTCTCTAAGAAGTTCCTGTCTGTGGTTGCTGAGATCGCCGAAATGTCGCCGACATGCTCCATCATCGAAGCGATCGCGATCGGCGCCATGACGATGATCGCCGTTACGTCAAATTTTGCGACCTGGAACGGCGGCAGGCCGAATGCCGGCGAGCTTTTGATCGTCTCAAACGCCAGAAGTGCCGAACCATCCGCATTTGTCACGCCAAAATGGTTCATCACGACCGCAGCCACATATGCAATGAACACACCCATCAGGATCGGGATGATCTTAAACATCCCTTTTCCCCAGATGTTAAAAATGATGACCGCAGCCACCGCGATCAGCGCCAGCGGCCAGCACTGCGATGCATTTCCGATCGCAGACGGCGCAAGCCCAAGCCCGATACAGATGATGATCGGCCCTGTTACGACCGGCGGCAGGAAACGCATGACCCTGTGCACGCCGACTGCGCGGATGATCAGCGCCAGCACCAGATACAGAAGGCCCGCGATCACGATACCGCCGCATGCATACGGCAGCTTCTCACCATAGGTCATCGTTGCAAACCGTCCGGTTTCCAGATTCGCAACGGTCGCAAATCCGCCTAAGAATGCGAAAGAAGACCCCAAAAAAGCAGGGACTTTGAATCTGGAGCATAAATGAAATACCAGTGTTCCAACCCCTGCAAAAAACAGTGTCACCTGTACAGAAAGACCTTCCCCGTGGAAATAGTTATTGACCAGGATCGGCACTAAGATCGTCGCGCCGAACATAGCAAATAAATGCTGCAATCCGAGGAGTGCCATTTTGTGAATACCCAGTTTCCGGGCATCGTAAATCGGTTCGTTTGGATTCATATGAGCTCCCTACCCCTCAAGTAAAAGCCGAGGATTTATTTATTTTTCAAAAATCTCGTTATATATTATCACAAAGACGTCCGCTTGTCTGCTGATTCACGATAATTCTTTTATATTTATCCTGCGGACATTCCCGTTTTTCTTCATCATCAGAAAAACCACTCTTTCATCTCGTCTTTGAGCTCCTCCGGCAGCGCCTCCTGCCAGGCAGATTCCACGATCATTGCCTCCTTCTTTTGCCTCGTCATCTGCTTGATCGCAAACTCCCGGCGCATCGCCTCCTCCTTCGTCTCTGAAACTTCCAGATAGACGATTCCGACCGGCGGATGGCTCTTCGTATACTTGCCGCCCTTCCCCGATACATGCGCCGCATAGCGTTTCTTCATATCATTCGTCCAGCCCGTATAAAGTGAGCCGTCACTGCATTTCAAAATATATGTAACATTATAAATCTTATCCATAGGGTTATCATACCATAATTGACAGGTGCCAGGCACCTTCGCGCTTTAATGTGTGAAGGTGCCTGGCACCGAAAAACAAAAAGGTGTACTTTTTTGTTCCTAAAAATATAGGCGCTACTGTGCCTTTTCTTTCATTTTTTGCCAACGAAATTGTCAAAATGATGAAAACCAATTATCTTGCAAAAGAAGCAAGAAACATTAAAAATTGGCTAAATCTATCCATAATATGCACAATATCTAGCTAATGTGACGCTTTTTTTGATGCTTTTAGGGTAATTTGCAATTAGTATGAACTTGAATCAAACCTAATAAAATAGACATTGTGTAGAGAACGGTTTTAAACGACGTTTTGAGCAAAAAAGTACACT
>JAFUBZ010000011.1 GCA_017459945.1 Eubacterium sp. | reverse complement strand
CACTAACGCGCTGTCGCGCTATGTTTCTCACAACCGTCTTCCTTAAGAACAAGTTCTCAGGAATCCGTCTGTTCGAACCGCATCGCTTGTAGAACACAAGAATTGTTCGTGGTTTGTTTCACTGTTCAGTTATCAAGGTTCTTTGCCGTCTCTCAAAATGACAGCTTAGTTAAGATACCACTTTTCGAGGTGTCTGTCAACAGCTTTTTTTCAATTTGTGTTAATCTTTTTTTAATGTCTATATATTGTGTCCCGAGCCGGCCAGAGGGTCGCTCTCATACAGCCATGTAAGGAACTCACTGCTGCCGATTGTCTGTAATATTGCGGTGTCCGGATGCAGCACGGCAAAGAAGTGGATCCCGGTCATAATGACCCACATAAGGATCAAGGCTTCCGCCAGTCCTGCCAGCAGTCCGAAAAACCGGTTGATCTTTCCCAATACCGGGATCTTGTTAACAAGCTTTAATGCCTTTGCGATCAGCCGCACGATGATGAAAGCAGCCAGGCCTGCGATCAGGATCGTCAGAAGCCTTGCCGCGATCCCGTCTGCCGCACCTGTTTTTTCAACAAGAAAGGCTGTCACCTGCGGTGCCAGCCATAGTGCCAATGCAATCAGCACGATTACCGATACCAGGGTGAAGAGCACCTGAAGAAATCCTCTTTGCCAACCCCTCACCGCAAATATCAGGAATATGATTAATGTGATTATGAGCATGAAATTCATTTTCTTATTATACTTAGAACAAAGATAATCTGACCTGTTCTGTTTTCCCCTCTCTGACAAATACATAGTGCATGCCTTTGCCCTGTGACATGATCGTGTAAAACGGTGTGTCTGCACTGCCTGTGAATTTAATCCTGCCGTATTTACGATAGATCGCAAGATTCTTCTCCTGCACAAGATACACTTCTCCGTTTTCAAGGAGTCCTACATTTGTATACAGACCGTTGATCGAATAATGCTGCTTTTCACTTCCGTCATAATCATAAAGAACCAGTGTACTTCCGTCACCGTCATCGCCCTGGTCATACAGAAGACCGATCCGGTCCTCATTGTGTACGATGCTTCTGACGGTCCCTTCCAGCTCCAATACATTTTTTTCCTGCGGATCTGCCCCACCCTGGAAGCTGATGATCTTATCATCACCGAATGCCACCAGTTTGGTTCCCGTTCCATAAGAGATTTCTGGAATCACGGTATTATCATAGGAAAAGCTTGCCACCTGATTATCTTTTCCCTCTGCAGGCGCATGGGCAAAGTTATAGAAGTTCACACTGCTCTTACTCTGTCCGTCTTTGATATCCAGAACCGACAGCGCCAGATTGACACCGTCTTCCGAAATCGCAAGAGCAAGCGGGTAGCCGCTGTTGCCAAAATGCAGTGTGCCCTCCGCCGTCTTTTTTCCGCTCAGACTGTAGAGCCCAAGATAACTGATGCTTCCTTCGTCCTGCATCAGGACTGCCACACTTCCGATATCGGAAACATCGATCTTCTGAATCGGCAGATCTGTTGAGATCTGCTGGCAGAAACCATCCCTGTTCATGATCACAATGGTCTTGCCCTTCTGATCCGCGATCGCAAAATAGTTGTTCCGGACAGAGATGATCGGGTTCTCCATCTCAAACGTCTCTTCCCAGACTGTGGTATTATCGGTCGCGATCGCACTTGCGCCATCGTTTCCATAACGAATGATCAGATTCCCAAAGGATGCGTAATCAATCGCTTCTGAAGCGTTGTTCTCCGTGCTTGCCACTGCCTGATAATGATGAAACTCCAGAACCTGACGATACAGAATAAAAAGCGCAACAATAACGATGCATATGATCAGCACCAACCATTTCCTTTTTTTCTTTTTGTCACCATCCGAAGAAAAGATCTTTTTAAAATCAGACCATCCCTGACGGATCCAATTCTGTTTTTCTTTGTTCGCCGCTTCACTCATATCGTTTCATTATCGTGCAGGCACCGGTGTTTATAAACGGAAACAGATACCTTTCAACTATAATACTTCTTTGATCTGTTCGCAGATTCCTGCTGCGTCCAGTTTATACTTTGCGATCAGCTCTTTCGCCGGGCCGGACTCGCCAAATACATCATAGATACCGATCTTCTTAACCGGTGTCGGTGCTTTTTCGCTTAATGCATCACAGACTGCGCTTCCAAGACCACCGATCACGGAATGCTCTTCTACTGTAAATACGCGTCCTGTTTTCTTTGCAGACGCGATCACGAGCTCTTCGTCTAACGGCTTGATCGTATGGATGTTGATGACTTCCGCAGAGATTCCCTGCTCTGCCAGCTTGTCAGCTGCGCCCAGCGCCTCTGCCACACAAAGACCTGTTGCAATGATCGTAAGGTCTGTGCCTTCTCTTAAGACGATACCCTTACCCAATTCGAACTTGTAATTTTCCTCATCATTGATCACCGGAACTGCCAGACGTCCGAGACGCAGATAGACCGGCCCGTCATATTCATATGCCGCACGGACAGCCGCTTTTGCTTCCACGTCATCGCTCGGGCTGATCACAACCATGCCCGGGATCACACGCATCAGTGCGATATCCTCCAGACACTGATGGGTCGCACCGTCTTCACCGACAGAAATGCCGGCATGGCTTGCACCGATCTTGACATTCAGATGCGGATAGCCGATGGAGTTTCTCACCTGCTCCCATGCACGTCCTGATGCAAACATCGCGAAAGAACTCATAAAAACGGTCTTCCCGCTTGCTGCCAGTCCTGCTGCGATGCCGGCCATGTTCGCCTCTGCGATACCGACGTCAAAGAACCGGTCCGGAAATGCCTTCTGGAACACGCCTGTCTTTGTGGATCCGGCAAGGTCCGCATCCAATACGACGATATCCTCATGCTCTGCCCCAAGCTCTGCGAGCGTCTTTCCATAGCTTTCTCTTGTTGCGATCTTTTTTACTTCTGACATAATGCTTCCTCCGCTTTGTTCAGCTCTTCCATGGCAATGGCATACTCTTCGTCATTCGGCGCTTTTCCGTGCCATCCTGCCTGGTTTTCCATATAGGAAACACCTTTGCCTTTTACTGTTTTTGCAACGATCGCCACCGGTTTCCCTTTTACTTCACGCGCTTCTTTGAACGCCGCTGCGATCTGGTCGAAATCATGACCGTCGATATTGATGACATGGAAACCGAATGCTGCAAACTTCTCATCGATCGGATACGGGGAGCTTGACCATGTGATCTCGCCGTCGATCTGCAGGTTGTTGTTATCTACGATCAATACCAGGTTGTCGAGGTTTTTGGTCGATGCAAACATCGCCGCCTCCCAGATCTGGCCCTCCTGGATCTCACCGTCACCGGCCAGAGAATACACGCGGTAGTCTTTTCCGTCCATCTTTGCCGCAAGCGCCATACCGACTGCTGCGGAAAAGCCCTGTCCGAGAGATCCGCTGGACATATCCACACCCGGCGTACTCTTCATATCGGGATGTCCCTGCAGATAAGAGCCGATATGTCTTAAGGTCGTCAGATCCTCTGCCGGGAAAAAGCCGCGCTCTGCCAGTACGGCGTAAAGCCCCGGCGCAACATGACCCTTTGACAGAACAAAACGGTCTCTGTCGGGATCCTTTGGATTTTCCGGATCGATATTCATCTCGTTAAAATACAGATACGTAAAGATCTCTGCAGAGGATAATGATCCGCCCGGATGTCCGGATTTTGCATGATAGGTTCCGGTGATGATGCCTTTACGGACCTTAACTGCGATTTTCTTTAACTCTGATGTTGTCATAGACTGATATCCTTCCTATTATAATTCCACACGCCCTTCTAAAGCGCGCAGTAATGTTACCTCATCGATATATTCCAGATCTCCCCCGACCGGCACACCACTTGCGATCCGAGAAACTCGTATGCCCGTTGGTTTGACCAGCTTGCTGATATACATCGCTGTTGTTTCTCCCTCCAGGCTGGAGTTTGTCGCGATGATCACTTCGTCAACATCCTCCTCAAGACGCTTGATCAGCTCTTTTAACTTGATGTCTGCAGGGCCGATCCCAAGCATCGGGGAAATCGCGCCATGAAGTACATGGTATACGCCGTCGTATTGTCCGGTCTTTTCATATGCCGCAAGATCTCTCGTGTTTTCAACCACCATGATCTGCTTATGATTTCTTGCGGGATTGCTGCAGATCGGACATTCCTCCGAATCCGTCAGTGTAAAACAGGTCTTGCAGTATTGAATATTTTCCCGTGCCTCCCGAATGGTATCAGACAAACGGTTTACCCGATCCACCGGCATATTTAAAATATGAAACGCCAGACGCTGTGCAGACTTGTTCCCGATTCCGGGCAATCCGGAAAGCTCCTCGATCAGTCTGCTGATCTGCTTGCTATAGTAATCCATTAGAACGGAAGTCCTCCCAGACCACCAAGTCCTCCTGTCAGGCTGGACATGGATGCCTGTGTACTCTCCTCAACCTGACGCAGTGCTTCGTTTGTCGCTGCCACGATCAGATCCTGAAGCATCTCGATGTCATCCGGATCAACCACTTCTTCTGCAAGTGTCACGCTGAGGATCTCCCTTTTGCCGGAAATCTTTACTTCTACCGCACCGCCGCCTGCAGATGCCGTGAATTCCTTTGCCTCAAGCTCTTTGGCTGCTTCTTCCATCTGCTTCTGCATCTTCTGTGCCTGCTTCATCAGGTTGCCCATATTAGCGGGCATACCGCCCGGGAATCCACCTTTCTTTGCCATAAGGTACCTCCTTTTATTCCTCTTCAATCTCGATATCGATATTGTGAATGATCTTCGTTAAGTCGATATAATTCTGTTCAAACGAGCGCCCCGGCGCCTGCTTCACGACTCTTACCGCAACCTCTTTTCCGATCTTTTCGGAAATCCTGTCGGCCAGATCCTGTCGGTGCGCCTCATTCGATAAATAAGTATATGCTATTTCATCTGCAAATACCAGCACTAATTTGCCATCATCCCCCAATGTAAGATTCGCCATTCTTGCATAGGCTCTGACGACGCCCGGCAATCCGTCTGTGATCTTACGCCATTCCCGCACCACGCGCCGGATGTCATCCGGAATGGCTTCCGGCCGGATCGTCGGCCGTTCTGCCTTTGGAATCTCCTCGACCGGCCGGGTTTGCGCTGCGGAAGCTGCAGGTGCTGCCGGGATTCCGCGCTCGATTTTCCTCTCAAGCACTTCGATCCTGTCTAACAGCGCATCCTGATCGCGGTCCATCTCCGGTTTGCAGAGCCTGATCACGGCGATCTCTAATAGGATCCGCTTTTGTGCCGCATACCGCATATCATTGAGCAGATCAGAAAAGACGCGGATGTATCGCATCAGCCCCTCATCTGATATGCTTTTTGCCATTTCTTTTAATAAGGAAAGGTTCTCTTCTGTCGTGTCCAGGATATCCTCGATCTGGTCCGAGGATTTCAATAGCAGGAGGCTTCGAAGAAAGCCGATAAAATCTGTCACAAACTGGGACAGTTCCCGTCCCTGGCGCACGAGCTCGTCGATCACAGACATGGCTCTCGCCACATCATCTGTAAGAACCGCTTCGAGCAGCTGTGAGAATACGGTCGTGTCTGCTGCCCCGAGCACTTCAAGTACGTTTTCATAGGTGAGTGACTGGCCCAGATAAAAGCTGATGCACTGGTCCAACAGGCTCAGCGCGTCACGCATGGATCCGTCTGCCGCTTTCGCAATATAGCGGATGGCTTTTTCTTCTACCTGTGTCCCCTCTGTCTTCATCAGCTCTGTGAGCCGCGCCGCGATCGTATCTGCCGTGATGCGGTGGAAGTCATACCGCTGGTAGCGCGAAAGGATGGTCACCGGAATCTTATGTGCTTCGGTTGTTGCAAGAATAAAAATGACATATGACGGGGGCTCTTCAAGTGTTTTCAAAAGCGCATTGAACGCACCCGTTGAAAGCATGTGCACCTCGTCGATGATATATACTTTATATTTTCCTTCCGTCGGCGGATAGGTCACTTCTTCGCGGATCTGACGGACATCGTCTACACCGTTGTTGGATGCCGCATCGATCTCAATGACATTCAAAGACGCGCCGCTGCTGATCCGCCTGCAGACTTCACATTCGCCACAGGGATTCCCGTTTTGCGGATTGTCACAGTTTACCGCGCGGGCAAAAATCTTAGCCACGGTCGTTTTTCCTGTTCCGCGTGTCCCGCAAAACAGATACGCATGACCGATGCGCCCCGCTTTGATCTGATTGGTAAGCGTGGTGACGATATGATCCTGCCCTTTGACATCCGTAAATTCCGACGGACGATATTTTCGATATAAAGCCGTATAAGACATAAAAATTACTTCTCCTACGCATCCGCCTTATGCAGATAAGAAAAATAATATACAAGACCAACGCAGATCGATCCGCCTACGATATTTCCAAGTGTCGCCGGCAGCAGATTGCCGCCAAAAAAGCCGGCCGCATTGATCGCATCGATGTTAACACCTGCCGCCTGTGCGGCTTCTGCATACATCGGTACGGTTTTTGCAAAAAGTCCTGCACCGATATAATACATGTTTGCAACGCAGTGCTCAAATCCGCAGACGACAAACAGCATAATCGGGAAGAAAAGTCCGATGACTTTTCCAGCCACATCCTTTGCCGCGTTTGCAATCCAGACTGCGATGCAGACTAAGAAGTTACAGCCGATACCTCTAAGGAATGCTTCCCCGAAGGTCAGGGTGCATTTAGAAGCAGCCGTAGACATAACGGATACCGCCAATCCACTGTCAAACAGGGAAAGGGTGTGCCCGTAAACAACCAGCGCTGCAACCAGAATGCCGCCAAGCAGATTTGCCAGCCAGACAATGATCCAGTTTCTGAGCATACCTCCTACGGTAATCTCCCGCTTTGCCAGTGGAATCGCCATCAGGCAGTTTCCGGTAAAAAGCTCTGCTCCGGTCAGCACGCACATCGCGAGTCCGGCCGGGAAAATGCATGCGCTGATCAGCTTCGCGATGGACGGAATGCTCACCGTCGCCGCAGCTGTCGTCGAACCGATTCCCGCAAATGCGATAAATGCACCCGCCATGATTCCCAAAAGGATCATTTGCGGAATGGGCATGCTTGCCTTTCCCTTTCCTGCGCCGATATAGTTTTTTGCCACTTCTGCCGATGAAAACAGATTCATATCCCCATCTCCTTTGCCATCTGCGTTTCACTTGTCTAAGTATACGATAGATCCCCACATTTTTCCAGACCGCCAAATGAATGTATACAGTGTAACGCGGCCTTCCATTCATCCTGTCCGGGATTGTAAACCAAATAAAACAAAATGCTCTTCATCCGTCCTGAACATCGGATCAAGAGCATTTGAAGCGGAGACGAAGGGATTCGAACCCTTGTGCCGGGATAAACCGACAAACGCATTTCGAGTGCGCCGCGTTATGACCACTTCGCTACGTCTCCAAACGATATTTTTCACTCCGACAAAACATCGGCATTTACAAAAAGGGCATCCTGCTTTGAATCCCGGCACCAGACGTTACTTCTGCAGCCAGCTCACCCCAGGCACCCTTGCGGCACCCGGAAGGTTCCGCTTAAGGCTGCTCCATTCCTGACCTGACCTGGTTCACGGATTTCCGTCGCGCAAGACCCGGAGATCAACACCACTTACAGAAGGCAGCTCTGCCACCTAAAGACCCGAGGCAGGATATCACTCCAGCTATAGCGGATTGCTGGTACAGGGTACCGCTAACACCCCAGCTGCCCGGAAATTCATACTAGCATGAGGAAAAAGAAAAGTCAATATTCGCCATGCCACTCATAGAATTTCTGCGAAATTCTATTTCGTGACGGCTGTCGCCGTATAAAATAGCAGAAATAAACGCCCTTACAAGTAAACTTGCAGGGCGTTATTTCTACCATTTTGCATGGCTTGTAGCTTAGCCAAAGTACCTATCTAATAAACCTTTGAGGGCTTTGCCGTGGCGAGCCTCGTCTCTTGCCATCTCATGAACGGTGTCATGGATTGCATCAAGGTTTAATGCTTTTGCTCTCTTAGCAAGATCTGTCTTGCCGGCAGTTGCGCCAAACTCAGCGTCTACACGCATCTCAAGGTTTTTCTTGGTGCTGTCTGTAACAACTTCACCCAGAAGCTCTGCAAATTTTGCTGCATGTTCAGCCTCTTCATAAGCAGCCTTTTCCCAATACAGACCGATTTCCGGATATCCTTCTCTATGTGCAACTCTTGCCATTGCAAGATACATACCTACTTCTGAGCACTCGCCTTCAAAGTTTGCACGCAGATCTGCCTTGATATCTTCCGGAACGTCAGCAGCTACACCTACTACATGCTCAGCAGCCCATGCCTGATCAGCAGCCTGCTCATTGAATTTGGAAGCCGGAGCTTTACATACCGGGCAAGCGTAATCAGCCGGAAGTGCTTCGCCTTCATATACATAACCACATACAGAACATACAAATTTTTTCATGTCTCTTGTTTCCTTTCTTTATTAATATACATTAATGAATTCTATGATAATTTCCGGATCACTTCTTTTCGCCTCTCCGGAAGGTTATCCTTTTCTCTCAGGCTGACGCCTCTTCTTTCAGACATGAAGGGCAAAGACCATAAAAGAATGTCCGATGCTCCTCGATCTTCCCTTCAAATCCTTTTTGTGCTTCCCTGATCGCTTTGGGAGACTGACCGCCTTCCATATCCATCAGGCATCCACATGCTTTACAGACAAAATGGTCATGCGGGCTGGCAATCGGATCAAAGCGGTCCGGTCCGTCTCCGGCAGAGATCTTCTGAATCTCACCCATCTCAGACAGCAGGCCTAAGTTGCGATAAACCGTTCCCAGACTGATGTTCGGAATCTCCTCTTTGATATTCTGATAAACCAATTCCGCTGTCGGATGGTCTTTGCGCGTACGGAGAAAACGCTGGATACTGTCTCTCTGTTTGCTCCGCTTTCTCACTGTACTCATACCATTCCTCCCGGGCGAACAACCATTTACAATATGAGGATAGCATCCGGGTAGCAGGTTAGTCAATGATAACAATAGGAATTATTACTGTTTTATACGACAAGCCCCATTTGCCACCATCCACGCGCTGTTGTATAATGTCCCCACACACAAACTGGTTCCTCACATGGCGTCACCCGCCACTGCAAAAGGGCCTGGAACGCCCCCTTACAAAATGCTTCCGGATAAACTGCTACAGAAAGGATCCACGCCATGACTTCCTGTTCCAAGGACGAAAAATATATGAAAGAAGCCATCCGGCAGGCAAAAAAAGCCGCCGCGCTTGATGAAGTCCCGATCGGCTGCGTGATCGTACATGACGATACGATCATTGCGCGGGGCTACAACCGCCGGAATACTGACGCGAACACGCTTGCCCATGCAGAGCTTTCCGCGATCCGAAAAGCCAGCAAAAAGCTCGGCGACTGGCGTCTGGAAGAATGTACGATGTACGTCACGCTCGAACCGTGTCAGATGTGTGCCGGTGCGCTTGTGCAGTCCCGCATCAAAACCGTTGTCATCGGCGCAAAGAATCCGAAGGCAGGCTGTGCCGGTTCGGTCATGAATCTGCTGCAGATTCCGGCATTTAACCATCAGGTTGAGATCCGCTATGGGGTATGTGAAGAAGAATGCAGTCAGATGCTCAGCACATTCTTTGCTGATCTGAGAAAAAGAAAAAAAGATGCCGGTCTCCGAAAACGGAAACGCGGCATCGACTATAACGTATAAGCAGCCCTACTCCATCCACTGCTCCAGTGCAGAGGTCCCGTACTTTGACGCATTGTAGCACATCATGACATCTGCATACGGCGCGGCCTTTTCAATATCACGGATCGCACGGGATCCGCTGCCGCCGCCGGATGTATAGAATGGATAGATGGTCTTTCCGGTCAGGTCATATTCCTCCAGAAAGCTTACGATTGCCATCGGGCAGGTCGAAAACCATACCGGGAAACCGACCATGATCGTATCATATGTATCCATGTCTGCAACAGTATTCAATATCTCCGGGCGAGTGCCTGTCAGCTTCTCTTTTCCGCCAACCGCGATCTTTCCCGCATAGCTTTCCGGATAATCATGAACCGTTTTGATCTCAAACAGGGTTCCGCCGACTGCCTCGGCGATCTCTTTTGCAAGATCCTGCGTGTGATTGGTGCAGGAAAAATATGCCACTAAAGTTTTTCTATCATCCATCTTGATTCCCCTTATCTCATATCTTCCGATCTATACGTTTTGTGTTTCATTTATCTTACCAGATTTTTCGTTCATCGGCAATGACGAAATGGTAACTACCCGACCCGGCGGTAGCGTTTCTGGATCTGCTGCCAGAACGCCGGCGCAAAGATCAGCAGCATCGGATAGAATTCCAGTCTTCCCGCAAGCATATCAAAACTAAGTACGATCTTTGAGAGTACCGAGAATCCTCCAAAGGTTCCTGTCGGTCCCACAACATCAAGCCCGGGTCCGACGTTATTCAGACAGGCAACGACCGCCGTGAAGTTTGTTGTAAAGGAGCACTGATCCAAAGAGACCAAAAGCAGGCTGCCAATTCCTACCATACAGAAAATCGCCAGATATGCATTGATGTTACGGAGGATGTTTTCATCCACGGATTTACCATCCAGATGTACCTGTGAAACGAGACGCGGATGAAGCTGACGCCTGAGTTCCCGCCTTGCACTCTTAAACAAAAGCACGATACGCGAGATTTTCAGACCGCCGCCGGTACTTCCGGCGCAGGCACCGATAAACATCAAAACGACCAGAAGCATTCTGGAATATTCCGGCCACTGGTTGAAATCCGCTGTCGCGAAACCGGTCGTCGTTATGATCGAGGAAACCTGGAAGAACGAGTACCGCATGGATTCCCCGACCGAGTCATACATGGGACGGAGATTCAGTCCGATGGTGATGACTGCAAACGCGATGATTCCCAGATACCAGCGTAGTTCCTCGTTTTTCAGAACAGATTTCCCACGCTTCATCAGAATCAGGAAATACATGTTAAAATTCACGCCGAATGCCATCATGAAAATACCGGTCACAATATCAATATAGGCACTGTGAAAATGAGCCACGCTCTCTGTATAGTTTGAAAACCCACCTGTTCCGGCTGTTCCGAACATCTGGATCAGCGCATCATACAGGGACATGCCGCCGGCAACAAGCAGGATCAGCATGACGACGGAAAGCGCGATATACATCCCATACAGGATTCTGGCCGACGTCCGCATTTTGGGGACCAGCTTCGCTGCCGCAGGCCCGGTTGATTCCGCGCGCAGAAGGTGAAGACTGTTTCCGCCTGCCATCGGCAGGATCAGAAGCATGAATACCAGTACGCCCATACCGCCGATCCAGTGTGTAAAGCTTCTCCAGAATAAGAGACCGTGTCCGAGTGACTCAACTTCAGACAGGATCGTAGCGCCTGTTGTTGTAAACCCGGAAACCGTTTCAAAAAACGCGTCAACATAACCCGGTATCGCACCGCTGATCACAAACGGCAGCGCACCGAACGCACTTAACAGGATCCAGGATAATGCGACGATCGCAAACCCTTCTTTTACATAAAATATTCGTTTTTTCGGCTTTGCCAGATACAGTACGATCCCGGCTGCTGCCGTAATCCCGATTGTGATCAGAAACGCATTTCTTACGGTGTTCTCCCGGTAAATACAGCTGACCGCCATCGGCGCGCACATCAGGATCGCTTCCAGTACAAGAATGTTGCCGATCACATACATGATCATTCGTTTGTTCATATTACTTCAAAATGTCCTTTAACTGACGCATGCCCCGGATCGTCGTCACGATAACCACACGATCGCCAACCTGCATACGGTCTTTTCCGGAAGGTATGATGACCTGTCCTTCATGAATGATTGCGCAAACCAACAGATTGTCCTTCAGCGGAAGATCCATCAGTGCAACATCCGTCAGCCCGTCTTCTTCATTGTTGATCACAAATTCCAGCGCCTCCGCCGTATTCCCGGCGATCCAGTACAGCTCTTCCATGCTGCTGCCTGCCGCATTTTCCATCGCACGCGCATAACGGATCACACGGCTTGCCGTGATCCCGAGCGGGGAAACCACGCTCCCGATCTCTTTATCCCGTACAAGATCCAGCACCGCTTCCCTGCTGACCTTTGTAACGATCTTCGGTACTTTTAAGGATTCCGCGTACATAGACAGAAGAACGTTGACTTCGTCCGTTCCTGTCATGGAAACAAATGCATCTGCCTGTGCGATCCCCTCTTCAAACAAAACATCTCTGTCTGTGCCGTCCGCACAGATAATGAGCGCATTCGGAAAACGGTAACTCAAACGGCTGCAATTCGATTCACTGCTTTCGATCACGACCGCGCGCATCCCTGTTTTTTCCATCATACGCAGCAGATAGAATGTCACTTTACCGGCACCGATGATCATCACATCCCGCGGCATGCGCTCCGGGATCCCTGCAAGCTTAAGGAACCGCTCTGCCTCCATCGGCTCTGCCGCAAAACTGACAACATCACCCATTTCCAGCCGGAATTCGCCGTCCGGGATGATCGTTTCCCCATTTCTCTGCACAGCACAGATCAATGCTCTGACATTATGCGCGCCGGAAAGATCCTTTAAAGGAACCTGCGTCAGCGGGCCTTCTTTTGACAGGTTGATATCCGCCATCGTAAAGCGGCCATGTGAGAAATGTTCCACAGACAGCACACCCGGGAACCGCAGTACGGAAAAGATTTCCTGCGCAGCCATCAGTTCCGGATTCAATGTCACAGTCAATCCCGTTTCTTCCCGCAAAAGCTGCATCTGGTCCGCGATCTCAGGATCTCTGACTCTGGCAATGGTATGTGTTGTTCCAATCTTCTTTGCGATGATCGCACACAAAAGATTGATCTCGTCACCCGCTGTTACAGCGATCAGAAGATCTGCGTTCTGTGCACCTGCTTCCCGTAGAACCTCCTCGCGTACACCATTTCCATGCACACTTAGGATATCCAGTCTGACCTCCTGCTCGGCAAGACGCTTTTCTTTGATGTCGACAGCAGTCACTTCATGACCTTCCTGGACCAGTTTTTCAATGATCTGGCTGCCGACTTTTCCGCTTCCTACAACAATGACTTTCATATTGATTCTCTTTCTGTATCCGGCTTGTTTAAACACCGGTATTATTTTCGATTTTTCGTCAAGAGTAAACCTGCTTAGCGCCTTTGTCAAGCAAATCATTTTGCTACTATTTTTACAGTATTAAGATGTGGTATTTGACGCCGTATTCCTGCGAATTTATAATAAAGCAGAGCAGGTTATTCTGCCCTGCTCTTTCTGCTGTAGTATTTTTTCAAATGAGGGAAATCCTATGAAAAATGATAATTCTTTAGAAACCGCCGTTGTTACACAGCTGATCGAGAAAAACTGGCATATCGCGTTTGCAGAGTCCTGCACCGGCGGGCTCTGTGCGGGACGTCTCATAAACGTACCGGATGCATCAAGGGTGCTTGATGTCTCCTTTGTCACCTATGCCAATGAAGCAAAGATACAATATCTGGGTGTCCCGATCGATCTGATCGAGATGCATGGCGTCGTCAGCGAAGAAGTCGCGGGCGCTATGGCAAAGGGTGTGGCAAAAACTGCCGGCTGTGAGGTCGGCGTGGCAACATCCGGCATCGCCGGCCCTTCAGGCGCCGTGCCCGGGAAGCCGGTCGGCACTGTGTGCTTTGGATTTTATATCAACGGCAGCACACATACCGCCACCTGCCATTTTGACGGCATGGAGCGAAACGAGGTGCGCGCCGCTGCGGTCGACTTTGTCTTCGAAACGCTGGCCAAGGGGTCAGGCACCTTCGCGCTTTAAAGTGTTAAGGGGTCAGGCACCTTTGGGCTACGAGAGTAAATTGGCGAGCGCCGCGAATTCTTCGAGCGAAAGGGTTTCGCCACGGACAGTGAGCGGCTTGCCGAGTGCCGTGATCGCCTGCTCGATCTCTTCTTTTGAGAAATGCAGGTTGCCGGCGTTTTTAAGGCCGTTTGCCAGTGTCTTTCTGCGCTGGTTAAAGGATGCGCGGATGAGACGGAACATGAGCTTTTCGTCTTTTACATCCACCGGCGGTTTCTCATGTCTGGTCAGGCGGATGACTGCAGAGCCGACCTTTGGCTGCGGCAAAAAGCTTGCCGGGGATACTTCGGTGATGATCTCCGGCTTCGCGTAATACTGTACCGCCAGAGAAAGTGCGCCGTAGTCTTTGCTGCCGGGTCCTGTCTGCATGCGGTCCGCAACTTCCTTTTGCACCATGATCGTGATGCTCTCCGCCGGGATCCCGCTTTCAAACAGCGCAAGAATGATTGGTGTCGTGATATAATACGGCAGGTTTGCCACCACCTTGATCGGCTGCCCGCCGTTTTTTTCTTCTACCAGCTTCGCGATGTCTGTTTTTAAAATGTCATTGTGAACGATGTCGACATTCGGATAGCCCTGCAGGGTGTCTTCAAGGATCGGAATCAGCATCCGGTCAATCTCGACTGCTGCAACGCCCCGTGCATGATAGGCAAGATACTGTGTCATCGTTCCGATGCCCGGGCCGATCTCAAGCACATAATCGTCTTCTGAAATGCCTGCTGCATCCACAATATCCTGCAGTACGTGTTCATCGATCAGAAAGTTCTGACCGTATTTTTTCTGAATGGTAAACTGATACTTCCCCGTAACAGCTTTGACTGCCTGCGCGCTTGCCAGATACGGCAGCGGCTTATATTCATTTGCCATGAAATCTCCTCTTGCTTGTAAATGTTCTCCCCACAGGTATCATGCTTCTTATCAATTTCATTGATCTTCCGTCAGCCTGAAAAACCGCTTCGCATTCTCCTCTGTGACCGCGATCACATCCTCTTTTGTCAGGCCTTTCAGCCGCGCGATCTCTGCCGCCACAAAGTCAATATATCCCGACTGGTTCCGCTTTCCGCGGTACGGATCGGGCGCTAAATACGGACAGTCTGTTTCCAGCAAAATGCGGTCCGTCGGCACTGCTTCCACGGTTCGCTTCAGCTTCTTCCCATTCTTAAACGTCACAACACCGCCGACGCCAAAATAGTAGCCAAGCTTCACATACTCCTCTGCAAGCTCCGGTGAGTACGAATAGCAGTGCATGACGGCTGTGATCCGACCGGCATATTCCTTTAAGATCCGCAGCGTATCTTCGGCCGCGTCCCGGCTGTGCACGCTGACCGGCAGGTTCAACGCCTCTGCCAGATCAAGCTGCCTGCGAAACCACTTCTCCTGTATGTCATGTGACTCCACATTCCAGTGATAATCCAGCCCGATCTCGCCGATCGCCACCACTTTGGGCTCATTTTTGGCAGTTTCCCAGATCCATTCGAAGACCGCGTTCCCACTTTGGCCCGCAGCACCTCCAGCTTCGCATCCGGAGACCGCATCCTTTACATCACCGCTTTCTCCGGCAGACCCGACCGGTTCTGCCGCCTCAAGCTCCCCGACATCATCCGGATGCAGGCCGATGGCTGCATAGACAAACGGGTATTTTTTTGCAAGCGCCACACCGTCTTTGCAGTCCTGAAAGGAAGCACCGACGTTCACGATGGTTCCGACATTTTGTTCTGACATGGACGAAAGCAGTTCGTCGCGGTCTGCGTCGAACTGCTTATCGTTATAATGCGCATGTGTATCAAAAATCATGTTAACAAATCTCCGCGCCTGAAGGCATATCCTTTTCCGGTGTCATCAGGGACAGATTGCCGTCTGCGTCTTCCGCGCACAAAAGCATGCCTTCGGAAAGTACCCCGGCCAGCTTGGCAGGCTTTAAGTTCACGAGTACCATGACCTTTTTGCCAACCATCTCTTCTGCCGAGTAATATTTTTTAATACCGGATACGATCTGCTTGGTCTGGCTGCCGATCTTAACCTGCGAGCAGAGAAGCTTCTTTGACTTCGGCACTTCTTCGCAGGCGATGATCTCACCAACCTGGAACTGCATCTGGCCGAACTGATCAAATGTGATCTCCGGCTTCGCCTCGATGTCGATGCCGTCATCCACCTCGTCAGAAGTATCCTCATCCGCAGCTTCTTCCGGATTCAGTGCCTCTACCTGCTTCATCACATCCTCAAGCTTCAGACGCGCAAAGAGGATCTCTGCGTCTTCTTCCTTTAATGTGATGCCGTCCGGATAAAGACCAAACTGATCGAGCACATCAAAATCACGTGTCTCTGCCTGCAGCTGTTTTAAAATCTTTTCGGATGTTTCCGGCAGGAAGCTGACCAGAAGATTTGCGCCGATGCAGATGCCTTCGATCAGGTTATACATCACGGTCGCCAGGCGGTCTTTTTTCGCCTCATCTCTTGCCAGAACCCAAGGCTCTGTCTCATCAATGTATTTGTTCAGGCGGCGGAATACCGCAAACACTTCACTGATCGCATCCGCGACACGAAGGTCATTCATCTTCGCCTGTACCTTGTCACGGGCGGATGTTACAACTGCCTTCATATCTGCATCGACTGCTGCTTCGCTCGCACCGTTTGCCGAAGCACCTGAAACCGGGTCTGTATCGGAAGCCGCGCCTGCATTCCGAACCTCTCCGCCGAAATACTTGCAGCTCATGGAGATCGTACGCTTCACCAGGTTGCCCAGCGTATTTGCCAGATCAGAGTTCGTGCGCTCTACCATCAGATCCCATGAGATCACACCGTCATTGTCAAACGGCATCTCATGCAGCAGAAAATACCGTACCGCGTCCACACCAAAGATCGAAACCAGATCGTCTGCGTACAATACGTTTCCTTTGGATTTGCTCATCTTGCCGTCGCTCATCAGAAGCCATGGATGGCCAAATACCTGTTTCGGCAGCGGCACATCAAGTGCCATCAAAAAGATCGGCCAGTAGATCGTATGGAAACGAATGATGTCTTTTCCGATCAGATGCAGGTCTGCCGGCCAGAACTTTTTGAACAGATCTGACGAATTCCCGTCTGCATCGTAACCGATCTTCGTGATATAGTTGCTCAAAGCATCCAGCCATACGTAAACCACATGCTTCGGATCAAAATCAACCGGAATGCCCCAGGTAAAGGATGTTCTGGATACACAAAGATCCTGCAGTCCCGGCTTTAAGAAGTTATTGACCATCTCGTTTTTGCGGGAAACCGGCTGAATGAACTCCGGATGCGCCTCGATGTGCGCCATCAGGCGATCCGCATACTTGCTCATCTTGAAAAAGTATGCTTCTTCCTTTGCCAGCTGTACGTCTCTTCCGCAGTCCGGGCATTTGCCGTCTACAAGCTGTGTTTCTGTCCAGAAGGACTCGCACGGCGTGCAGTACCAGCCTTCATAGGCGCCTTTATAAATGTCGCCCTGCTCATAGAGCTTTTTGAAGATCTTCTGGACCTGCAGCTTATGATCCGCATCTGTCGTACGGATAAAATTATCATAAGATGTATTCATCAGATCCCAGATCCTGTGTATCTCTGCGGAAACGTTGTCGACATACTCCTGCGGCGTCACGCCTGCTTCCTGCGCCTTTAACTCGTTTTTCTGTCCGTGCTCATCGGTACCGGTCTGATAATAGACATCATACCCTTCCTGCCGCTTATAACGCGCGATCGCATCCGCAAGCACGATCTCGTAAGTATTTCCGATATGCGGCTTGCCCGAAGCATAGGCGATCGCCGATGTAATATAATATGTTCCTTTGCATTTATCACACATAATCTATTCTCATTTCCCTTCTATAATTTTCATAATGTATATTATAGCGAAATACTGCGCCTTTATCAATGCATCAATTTTCTGTATAGCCCTATCGAAAACCATCTTGCTGCGCCCTGTTCACATCCATATCCGCTTAGCGTAAAATACGATTAGCAGCATCTCTTTTTTTGCTGCCACCAACAGTATTTTAAAGTATAAGGAGGATAGACTATGTTTGATCTTAGCGGACAGGTTGCAGTCGTTACCGGAGCTTCTTCCGGGCTTGGTGTGATCTTTGCAAAAGCACTTGCCGGGCAGGGTGCTGACATTGCCATCCTGGCGCGTCGTACGGAAATGATGGCAGAGACAAAAGCGGCGATCGAAGCACTTGGCGTCAAGTGCCACTGCATCAAAACCGATGTTACAAAATCGGAATCTCTGGCTGCTGCCGCACAGGAGATCAAAGAGGTCTACGGCCGCGTTGATATCCTCGTATGCAATGCCGGTGTCGTCGAAGAAAACTCCGCAGAAGACTATACGGATGACCAGTGGAATCACCTGATCGATACGGATCTGTCCGGCGTCTTTAAGACCGCACGGGAATTTGCAAACACCTTTATGATCCCGCAGCAATACGGCCGGATCATCAACATCGCATCCGTATACGGCTTTGTCGGCAACAATCACCGCACCGCCGGCGCCGTCGAACCGAACTATGCCGGCGTCATCGGTTACCAGGCTGCAAAGGGCGGCGTGGTCAACTTAACTCGCGGCCTTGCCGCTGAATGGGCACATTTTGGCATTAACGTAAATGCGATCGCACCGGGCTACATCGCGAGTGGATTCGGAAAAGACATTGAAGAAAAGCTTCCTGCCTTTGCGGAAGTCATGCGCGTACACTGCCCGAAGGCAAGACAGGGCAGGGAAGAAGAACTCATGAGTACCGTAGTCTATCTGGCTGCACCTGAAACATCCTATACAACAGGCGTTACCATTCCTGTTGACGGAGGTTGGACTGCTGTCTAATAATCAGCAGTTACAATAGATTCTCCCCCCTTCGTAAAGAAAAACGTCCGTACATGAGAACATGTACAGACGTTTTTCTTTGTTACCATTCAACTTCTGTATAAAGGTTGATCTGCGGCGGCTCCGCTGCAAGTGCGCCTGTCATCGGCAGGATCCGGGTAAAATGCTCGGACGCCTCATGGATCGCCGTCGCCTCTTTATCTCTCCAGAGTTCGATAAAGCAAAACTCATTTGATTTCTCAATATGGCGGTTTAACGTATAGGAAATGTTTCCCTCCTCCGCAGATGATTTTTCCACCAGTTCCTGTGTGATCTTCAGAAACTCGTCCACTTTATCCTCCTGTATCACCATCTTTGCAACGATCTTGATCATAGTGCTACCTCCTCGTTTGCGAATCTTTATAAAACTCCCTTGTTCAGTCAGGTTCATTTTAACATATCTATCCGTTCTTTCAAAGGAGAGAAGGACCGGCGGAACGTATCCCGCCGGTCTTTTGGGAGACAGCCTTATCTCCCGGCAGTTTGAGTAGAGCCTCTTTCAGAGGCAAGGAATGGCCCTATTATTTCTTGATCGGAACGATCGGCAGACGGATGCAGCTCTGATGCTCCGCATCACGATAGATCTTATGCGTGATCGGTCCATCCGGGCAAACATGCCACATAACATCGTAGGTCTCCGGATCGGTGGGAATCTCATTTGCAGAGATGTCGACACGGATTCTTGTGCCAGCCTTAAATATGTGGCTGCACGGACGCAGCTGGATATCGTAACGAACGATCTCGCCTGCGGGAACCGGAACCGGTGTGCTGTGGTCATGACGAACTTCATATACGGAGCTCTTCTCTTCATCAATCGCTCTGTGCTGTGCACGCAGCCAGCCCTGTCCGAGCGGAAGTGGCGGAGCACCATCATTTCCTACTTCACGAAGATCGATACGCCATGTGGTTTCATCATTGTTGATCTCACCATAGATTACTGCCTGTGCACCACCGGTGATCATGCAGTCTTCAGAAAGCGGATCGGTTACATAGGTCAGCATTGCGCGCTCATTGGATACGGTAAGCGGCTCTGTTGTGAAGGTATCCGGCCAGTCATTGAACAGCTCCGGCTCTTCCTCGAGTTTGCCCAGAGATGCCAGATACAGCTCTGTCCACTGGGTATCCTCCGGCGGATATGCCGAAGCTTCATGCCACAGGATCTTGCCGCCGGTCTGGTAACGGACAGTCGGCTCATCCATGATACCGGTCTCCATGCCTTTGAGCCAGTAGTCATACCAGCGCAGGAGCTCATCATGGTCATCCTTCCACGGACGCATGCCCATGTCTTTGTACAGACGCAGTTTCTTCGGAACATCCGGCAGACGGTTCCAGATGTTGATCTGGGACAGGCCGAAGAATGAGAAGTTCGGGCCGCCGACATAGATCGGAACATTGATCTTGTCGATCTTTTCAATAACGGCACGATCACGCCAGTACTGGTTGTCATTCGGATTCAGTGTCATATCGAACAGAAGCGGGTTCTTCTCCGGATATTTCAGCAGGTGATACATGTACGGATACTGTGCCCATTTCGGATCTTCGCACATCTCATCAACCATCTTCTTTAATTCATCCGGATCTGTGTTTTCGATCATCCAGGATTTGATGTTCTTGATACCATAGCCGACACGTGCCGGATAGGTTCCTGTGTACAGACCATAGTAGAACAGACTCTGTACACCACCATCGAAGTTTGCATGTACATACGGATCATCACCGTAGATCTCCCACGGTGCCATACATACGAGTGACGGCGGCTGTGTTACCGCGATCTGCATCTGTGTATTTGCGAAATAGCAGATACCGCACAGACCAACTTTACCGGTACACCAATCCTGTTTTGCCATCCACTCTACAACATCATGGCCGTCTTCGCCTTCATGATAATCCATGAAACCATACATTGTACCTTCGGAATCACCGGTACCACGATGGTCAGCGATTACGAATACATAACCGCGGCTTGCGAAATAGAACGGATCACCGGATTCGCAGGATGCTTCAAAGATACTGGAACCAAACGGCATCGGCGGAGTAACAGGATATACCTGAGAAATCTTTCCATACGGAGACATTGCCAGCAGTGCCGGGAACTTTCCGTCATCTTTCGGACGATAAATATCAACAGCGATATGAATGCCGTCACGTACTTCTACCATCACGTTCTCTTCACGAATGACTTCATAGATCGGCTGAGAAGCTTCATATTCTTTTCCCATAATTACATTCCTCCTTTTCGAAAGCCCTTCCGGCTCTCTTTTCTTCACGTTTTTTTTGGTAATTCCATCTTACAATCCCACAATAATTTAAGTACAGATATGTATTCCGATGGCATTATCAAATATTTTGACAAGCTTTGTCCGGCTTTGTTTTGGCACATCCGCTGACGTTTTTTCGATATGGCAATCGAGTTTTTTCATGAAATCGTTATTTTTACATATTGTCCTTTCCCGTCCCTCTCTGATATCATTTTCTTACTATGTTATTCCATTAATTTATCAGCTTCGATGGGCACAGATTTCTTACGTTAAGCGTTCATTCATGGAGGGGGTTGCATGGATATTTATCGTTTGAAAATCTTTCTTTCAGCCGCCGAGACCCTGAGTTTTACAGCAAGCGCTGATAAAATGAGTCTGACACAGTCAGCTGTCAGTCATAATATTTCCAGTCTCGAAAACGAACTGTGTGTCCAGCTGTTCCAACGTTCGCATAACCGCCTGATCCTGACACACTACGGTCAGGTTTTTTATCATGATGCCAAAAAAATCGTTGAAACAGCGGATCAGGCAGTCGTCCGCTCAAGCGCCATGCATTCCGGTGAAAAAGGTTCCCTTCTGATCGGGTTTCCTTTCACCCAGCTTGTGGATCAGTTCCTGCCGCAATTTGACGCATTCCGGCAGGCGTATCCGGAAGTCAACATTGTCTATTCCCAGATCGACTCCATCACACTTTCCCGAAAACTTGATGCCTGCGATGTAGACATCGGATTCGGCCGGCGCGATGCCTTTCCGGAAAACAACGCGATCCAGTGGCGGCATCTGTATAAAGATGATTTTTATGCCATTATGAATAAAAATCATCCTCTGACGGAAAAAGAAGAAGTCTCGATGGAGGATCTTGAAAAAGAAACGATCCTTACAATGAACCGTCAGAGCAATCCCGGCATGTATAAGCTGATCCGCTATCTGTTTTTGCACAACGGCATCACGCCAAATGTCAATGACACATCGAACTCACATGAAAGCACGCTGCTTCGTGCGGCATTTGAAAATAATATCGTCATCCTGCCGTATGAATACATCCGGTACGGTATGATCGAACGGCTCACTGCCAGACGGATCAATGCATCCAATGCCATTCATGTGATCGGCATGGCATGGAATTCCAATAACAAATGTCCTGCCCTGCCGCATTTTCTGGATATTTTCTTCGAATCCTTTGAACAGAATACCAACGGTAATACTGAAGAATAAAGGAAGGAGGGGCTCATGGATACCAAACAGTTGGAAGTCTTTATCGCTGCCGCAAGATATCTGTCCTTTACAGAAACCGCTGCCAATCTCAGTATTGCGCAATCCACCGTCAGCTATAGCGTGTCCTCTCTTGAAAATGAACTGAATACCAAGCTTTTTATCCGGAATAAGGGACAGCTGGCACTGACGCAGGCCGGCCAGACCTTTTATGACGATGCCTGTAAAATGACTTCCATGATGCGTCAGGCAGTCTTACACACCCGGGCGGAATATACGGGTACCACCGGGACCCTTACGATCGGCTTTCCGCATGCGCAGTTTTTGAATGACTATGTCGTACAGCTTCAGCAGTTTACAGAGGACCATCCGTTTATTGAACTGCTGTTTACCGAACTCGACAGCAATACACTTGCCTCCCGCACAAGCGAAGGCTCAATCGATATCGGCGTCGATCGCGAGATCGTCTTTTCCCGGGACAGCAATATCAACTGGCAGTTCCTCTTCACCGAAAATTTTTATGCCATTGTCAGTGAACGGCATCCGTTTGCTAAACAGGATATCGTCGAGCTTTCCCAGCTGAGAGGCGAGAAGATCCTTGCCATGAACCGGGAAACAAATCCCGGTATGTTTGACATGATCACGCATCTGTTTATGGCCTATGAGACGCTCCCGGACTTTATCGCAACCGCCAATTGTCATGAGACCACGCTGATGCGTGCCCGTATGAATGAAGGTGTCGTCATCCTGATGCCTTCCATGTTCCGGGACAACATGCCGGATGATCTTGTGGCGATTCCGATCAATGCACCGCTCGCTTCGCACAACATCGGTCTGGCATGGAACGATAAAAATGACAATCCGGCGTTGCCGCTCTTTTTGGAATATATTCATACCTCATAAAAAAGCCCGGCTTATGCCGGGTTTTTTATAGATGTTTTCTTAACGGTTATGATAAACGCAAAACGGTATGAAGTGTCCGTCCCGGTAAACATGGACAGAACAATGCATCACCCTGCCGAGATCTAATGTATCCGGATCCTGAAACAGCATTCCACTGATGCAAAAGCTCTTATCACTGATCGTCTTTCGCAGTTCTCCCATGGAGCCCGGCGGATACATTCCATCCGGGACACGCATCCACCGGTTTTTGACATGCAGCTGGTTTTTGACAACGTCATCCGGGCCGGCCGAAGGCGTGCAGCACCCTTCTGTATCTGCTGCCGTCAGGCAGTGCAGACCATCCTCTTCTTTTTGGAATTCCGCATGAAATCCACATAATGCTGCGTCACAGGCAGACGGCAGGATCTGATCCTTTCTGATCAGACCGTCTGATTGCTCCTCGATCGCAGCAAGCATCTCCGGGATCGTGATCCGCTCCCCCGGCGCAAATCTTCCTGTATAGGTAACCGGCTGATAATGCACTCCCCGGATCGCCGGTGTATGGTCATACGCAAATCGCAGGATCTCTCCGATCTGGTCATCATTGATCCCCGCGATCACGGTCGGAACCAGGACAACGCCCAACTCCGCCTCATCACATAAACGTATCGCCTGCTTTTTTTTCTCCAAAAGTGCCTGACCCCGTATCATTTCATATGTCTTATCCCGCAGACCGTCAAATTGCAGGAACACACAGGATGCACCGGCGTCAGCAAGTGCTTTCGCAAAGCCTGCTTCTTCCGCGATCCGGATGCCGTTGGTATTTAGCTGGATGTAAGCAAAGCCTTTTTCTTTTGCATACGAAAGGATCTTTATGATATCCGGATGTACCGTCGGTTCTCCGCCGCTGATATGCAGGAATCTTCTGCCCTTCGCGTAGATGTCATCCAATGCTTCGCACACCATTTCAAACGGCATATCCTCTCCGCTTCCCCCATCAGCGAAGCAATACGGGCAGCGCAGATTGCAGCGGTTCGTGATGTCTAAGATCACACAACAGGTCGGCGTCTGATGATGGTCGCACAGGCCACACCGGTACGGACAGTCCGGATTCACATAAGGCTCCGGCTCCCATCCCTTACACCAGTTCAGGAATTCTCTGGCATCTCCTCTCCAGATATCCGCGCCATGCGCTCTGTGTGTCGGGCAGAATTTTTCCAGACGCACGCCATCGGGATATTGCATATACGCTGCCGGTACTCGTTGTTTACAAATTGGACACAAAGCAGTGGTATGAAACAAGATTTTCATTGTCTGATTACCCATTTTTTCCTCCCCGTCATATGATCTTTGTGATCATACGTTTTGCTTTCTACAAGGCAGGGATTCTCCCCGCCTCTTTGTAAAAACAGTTCTTCAACAGCTCCGGATATCAATGCCTCATCCGCGCGATCCTCTGAAAGAGTCTCTATTTCGATGCGGGTTCTGTTTTTTTCTACCACACACATAAAATCAATCACCGCAGGATCCCGGTAGACGACCTCTGCGATGTCCCGCAGAAACAGATCTCCTTTCGGAAGAGATATGGCATTGGCTTTTCTCCCCCGGACCGTTTCGATCCTTGGAAGCGGACTGCCACAGGCACAAGGCGTGGTAACCATCCGGCCAATGTCCCCTGTCCGGTAGCGCAGCAGCGGCATCGCCTCATGCTGCAGCGTTGTCACCAGGATTTCCCCAAATCCGTTTTCATCCGGCCGGTCAATCTCAAATAAATGGTCGCATGCGCGCATGTGATATCCGTCCGCACCGCTGCACTCCACTGCACCGAACATACACAGTTCTGTCATCCCGTAATGTCTGAAGGTATTACAGTTCCAACTCTTTCGCAGTCTCTCACAAACCGCCTCCGGTACATCGTCCGCGCTGAGAAGCACGCTTTTTGTCTCAAACGGCATCCGGTGTTTATCCATATATCGTTCGAGCGCTGCCATCTGGTACGGGACACCAACGATCACATCCGGCTGCTCTTTTAAAACACTCTCTGCTGCATCTGAAAGATCCCGGATCTCACCGTATACACTTGCCGCAACCTGCATCGGCTCTAATCCGCGTGCCACATTATCTCCGATGCTGCCGGGACGCCCGCCTGACATCATCACCAGCACCCGGTCTCCCGGCTCACACATCACAGAAAACCCGGTCGGCGCAAATGCCATGGCAAGGCGCAGATCATGATCAGTAAACGCAATCCGCTTCTGCATCCCCTTTGTCCCGGATGTCGGGACCGTCACCATGCGCCTTACCCGATCCGGATGCACACACTGGAATTTCCATTCCTGTCCGACCAGATCAGATTCTTCCGTTGTCGGCAGTTTTTGAAAATCCTGCATGGTCCGGATCTCATTTGCATCGATTGTCTTTAATTGCTCTTTATAAAAACTGCTGTTTTTTTTCAGATATGCGATCAGATCCCGTGCCGCCTGCATCTGGTATGCGAAAAGCTTTTCTGCAGACAGTTCCTCTATCGGAATTTGAAGTCTCTGCGCAGTCCACAGATCCACCGGCGATCGCGTGATCGTCTTACATGATGTCATCTAATATCTCCAATGCAGCATTGACATAGTTGGGACAGCGAGATACGAATACGCCGGCTTCTTTTGCCTGATCGAACGCTCCCGGAACCGAAAAATCAAACCCTGTCAGCTCTCTGCAGACCAGAGAACCACAGCTTTCAACAAATCGTTCCTTAAATCCGGCGATCTTTTCGATCATGCGCGCATTTCCTTCTTCATCTCCCCATTCGAAATGACCGTATTCCGCGCCGATTACCATCAGTGCGCCTGCCACACAGCCACAGACCTCGCCATGAAAACAGCCTCCCCCGAACGGACCTGCCATTCTAAGTACTGTTTCCTTGTCGAGTCCAAGCTCATCTACCCACTGACCGACAACAATCTGCGAACAATGGATTTTCCCGGCAAATAATTCCAATATCTCATTCCGATCCATGTGTTTCTCCTTTCGATCAATCCTGTTCTCATGATATACTGGCAACAGAACAATGGTTACTGCATTTTCAGGAGGTCTTTATGTCTATGTCCGGACAGCCGCCGCTTCGTCCCGGCGGTCTCAAACTGACAAAAGCCGCAGCCGCCGCTGCCGGTATCTCATCTGAATCCAGCATCCTTGACATCGGATGCGGAAGCGGTACTTCGCTTGCATTTCTTCGTCAGGAATATGACTGTTCTGTAACCGGGATCGATCATTCAGAACTTGCCCTGACTGCTGCCGGCACAAACCTGATGACCAGTCTGACCGACTGTTTTGATCCGGATGCGCCTGTCAATCTCCTTTTGGCAGATGCATCCCATCTTCCTATTCCGGATGCCTCCTTCGATCTTATAATGATGGAATGCACACTGACTCTCTTTGCGGATCCGTTAGCGGCTCTTTCTGAAGCCGCACGCGTCTTACGCCCCGGCGGATGGCTTTATATTTCCGCACTTTGTAGAAAAAACCCTGCCGCTTCCGATCCGCTTGTGGAAAACGGTCTTTTGCATGCTGAGAATCTCCGCGAATACCTGCCCTCTCTCAAATTCAAACAATCTACCATTTCTCTTTCTGACCAGACACAAGCATTGATTCAGTTTGTCGCTGACATGATTTTCCGATATGGCAGCCTGGATGCTTACATCAGAGAAGCGGTCGCCCAAAATGACGGCTGTATTTTCAACTGTGCCATCTCTCCCAAAGAGACCGGCTATGTTACCATCCTGGCACAACGCGCAGTCTGATCATTTTTCCTCTAACTGTGCCTCTACTTCCACCATTTTTCCGTTTGCCAGCTCACGTGGAATGAATACTCTCCCGCACTTCGGACAGCGGGGTAGCTTTTCGCTGAAATTTAATGACAGATAGTCAAACACCACGTTCTGTTCTGTCAATTCCATGCCGCATTTCCGACATTTCCAAATTTCGTTCTCCATAGTTTACCCCTCAATCAACGCTCGTCCTCACGAATATGCATCCGATGTGCATACACCTCCAGCAGATGGTAGGTATCTTCTTCCTTCCGGTATTTCACCCAGCAGGTGATATAATCACCGACCATCCGGCAAAGCACCTCGCCGAACTGGTTTTCAAAACCCTCACAAGATTCCTCGTTGACAAAAATGGTTTTCTTTACATCTCCAAGCGGGATCAGAAGGCGTTCCATCTCCGCTTCGACATCCTGCGGCACATCAACCTGCAGGGAATCCCATGGGTTTTGTTCATCCTCAAACGATTCTTTCCAATAGGATTCCAGAATACGTCTTTTCACAAGCAGGTTATTCTCTCGTTTTTGTTCCAGTGTTGTCGCTTTCCTCCGGTCATGATCCGGACAGAATATCAGATCCAGGATATGCCTGGTTTCCTTTCCATGTGCTGCAAACACCTCCATACAGTTGACGCAATAGGTCAGAAATGTCTCATCCGATTCACTGCACCGGCTGTTTGCAACCTCATCATAAAAGTCCGGATTCGCCAGCTGGATATGTCCGCCATAGCCACAGCATTTTCCACTGCTGTCATAATCCGTTATCACGCCACCAGTTCGTTCGGCCAGCATCCGGACCGCTTCTTTTACTTCTCCCATGCCGTATGCGGCACAGGGATCAAACACATCATATTTCTTTTGTATCAATTCCTGATCTGCAGTTGTTGCTGAAAGATGGATTGCTCCGTCAGACAAGCCCTGTTCCAGCACTTCGTACAGAGAGATCAATGGCACTTCCGGCAGAAACCGTGCAAAGGTCCTCCTGCAGCTTGCACACGCATAAATGATGGCGGGACTTCCCATCTGTTCCCAGTCCTCCCGCATCTTTTCAATATGAGAAACAAACGTATCCTCTTCTCCGGCCCACAGCGCAGGAACGCCGCAGCAACCAAGCCATATGCCGGTCTCCTTATTGCAAGATAAAAGTGTCTCATAGGATCTTAATGTATATGCCGGATCGACTCCGCCGAGACGGCATCCCGGAAAAAAAAGAAACTGTGTTTCCTTTGCACCGTTTGGTGCCGGGCGCAGCAAAGCACCCGTAGAAACCGCCTCTTCCATCTCCCGCAGCCAGTATCCGTGGAATGCCGGCGGATAGAGATTGCTCTTAACCCGGTCTTTTCTGGATAGTTCAAACAGACCTCCGATATCCACATGTTCTTCACAGACCTGTGCACAATGTCCGCATTGGTTGCAGGACCAGGTCTGTCTGGTGATGCAGGCCGTACTGACCGAATTCCTCGTCATTCCATCCTGTGCCACATCAATCGCGATGCGTGGCGGTTTTTTCTTAAATTTTGTCAAAAGATCACAGTCTTTGACACATTCTTCACAGTCACACTGCATACAACGGGAGGCCTCTTTTTGCAATTCCTCTTTTGTATACAGTTCTCCTGCCGGAGTGATGTGCTCTGTCGGCGTTTCCTCAGGATGCGGGACATCCCTGCTACACCCAGTCTTTTCCCAGGTCACTGCCCCATAAGAGGCATTTCCTGTCTGAAGCCAGGATTCCATTGCTTTCGAGATATCCAGTGTCTGTGCGATCCCTTCGATCAAAGACACACCCGTCATCTCACCGCCCATGAATACGCGTGGCCGCTTTGTCATACCCAAAGCCGGATCCAGTCCTCCACGCAGACCAAAATCATCCCCATCTTTTCCGGTCGCCAGAAAGATCATGTCAAATGCGTCCAGTTCAGACAGATCTTCGATCTTTCTTTGAAAAGAAAACGCCACATCAGCAGACGCAAATTTCCGAATCCACTCTGTTTCAAATGCCGCAAATCTCTGATGTGACCGCAAGCTGCCGCCCCATCCGTCTTCCTTATCAAAAACCACGACCTGTAAACGCTTTCTGCTCAAATGAAGGGCGCACGAAAGACCGGTTGGCCCGGCGCCAATGACAGCGATCCGCTGCGGCAGGGATTCCAGCTGATATGTTTTTCTTTCTTTATTTTCATCTGAATTCGCACAGGTTCTTTCCAGCAGATTGATGCCGATCGTCTCTTCTCCAAGAACCGTTTTCCGCTGGCACATGTCCTCGCAGGGGTGTGGACACAGTTCACTGATCAGCACCGGAAACGGCAGGGATTTGTTTAACTCCTGTGCCGCTGCGCCGATCCGCCCCTTTGCTGCTTTCTTCAGAAAAGACTTGATATCCAGATGAAACGGACACGCCGCGATACAGGTGGCCGGCTCTCCGTTGATACATTTTTCGGTAAACGCAAATGCCTCTTCTCTTTTCATGCAATCACTCTCCCGGCATATAATAAAGCATGATCTCCATTGTCCCGCCGCAGACCATGCCTTCGTCAGAAGCCACATCATTGGTCAGATCCAGAAGCATACTCCTATTCTGCTTTTTTAAGAAAACGCTTCTGGCCTGCATCGTCACTTCATGTTCTCCACAACCGCCGCCAACTGTCCCATAGCTTTTTCCCAAACGGTCTACTGCCATGATGGCGCCTGTTTTTACCGGTGCAGAGCCGGAACGGCTAACGACCAGCGCAATTACCTTTTCTTCTTTGCCTGCGACGAAATTCAGAAAAACCGGATCCGCATTGGTCTGATCCAGCCCCCCTTTCGTCCGGGCTGACTTTTCACTCCGGACTTTGATCAGTTCCGCAAGAATCGAAATCCCGATCTCCTCCGGTGTAACAGCGCCAATCGACAAACCAATCGGCGTATAGATCTGATCTAGCCGTTCTCTGTCATATCCTTCGTCTTCCAGGGCACCCTTGAGCTGGATCACTCTTTTTCTGGAACCGATCTGTCCCAGATAGGCCGGCATCGGTTTTTTATCGTCTAAAAGCGCACGAAGGCACAGTGCGTCATGCCTGTGCCCTCGCGTAACAACGACAACAAAATCTGTCTCACGAATCTTGATTTTATCGATCGCATTTTCAAAACTGTCACAGATGACCTCATCCGCATCCGGAAAAAGACCGTGATTCGCAAAAGACGGTCTGTCATCTGTCACTACGACATAGAATTCCAATGCGGACGCAAACCGGCACAATGCCTGTGCCACATATCCGCACCCAAGGATGATCAGACGGGTCGGCTTCTGAAACAGCCGCTTATACTCCTGTCCGGCATCCTCTCCCGGAAACACCAGCTCCGTTGATTCGCCCTTTTCATACCGTCGGTTTAATTCTATTAACACCTGTTGCCATTGTACGTTCTGATTCATAGGGCCTCCTTTAGTGCCTTCTTAGATCGGATTTTCCTTGATGTACTCCAGCTCGTCTTCAAACTCTGATCCAAAGAAATATTTCGGCGGGGTCAGATCCTCACCGTTTTGCTTCTTCTCCCAGGCTGCCTTCACCTTCTTCGGCGTTGCCGGCAGTTCGTAGATCCGTACGCCACACGCATTGTTAATCGCGTTGATGACCGGCATATGCGTACATGCCTGGAAGACTTCCGCTGCGCCACCGGAACCAAACGGACCATCCGGACGCGGATTGTCTTCATAATACTCTATTCTAATATCATCCGGGATATCTGTACAGGTCGGAACGCCACAGTATGCCATGTTGTTGGCACGGTCTGTCGCATCGTAATCCTCACTCAACGCGAAACCAATACCGTGTGAAATACGACCGTATGCCTGACCGTCAATCGAAAGCCTGTTGCCGACCTTTCCAATGTCTACAGCCTGTGCGAATTTCAGGACTGTGGTCTTACCGGTCTCCACGTCTACTTCTACCAGGGCGCATGCCACGCCGTAGGTATAGGTTGAGAACCGGTCGCCTTCTCCGGTGTTTGGATCCTGTGCCGGATCATATCCTCTGCCGACTTCATCCGCATGACCGCGATATCTGGTCGGGACACCTTCGGCTACCATCTCTTCATAGGTCCTGTAGGTTCCGTCATCCTTCTGCATCGCGCTCAGAAGTTTCTCTGCCGCATCACAGATCGCGCGTCCGTTCATATAGTGGGAGCGACTTGCCGCAGACAATCCGGAATCCGGCGCCAGCTTCGTATCCATTGTTACCTGACGTATTTTTTCCGGATCGATATGAAGCGGCTCTAGCGCTTTAAGTGTCAATGCCAGCGTTCCGATATCACCGCCCTGTCCCAGATCCTGCCAGGTATTATATACATTGATATAACCGTCTGCGCAGAGTTCCAGATCATTCTCGCAGTGGTCAATAAAGCCTTTTCCTACATTAAAGCCCCCCATTCCCATGCCGACACCGACATGGCGGCCTTCTTTCTTTGCGGCATCCGCGATTGCCTTAAATTCATCATAATGCGGTTTGATCAGTTCAAGAAGCTGCGGATAAGTATAATCATGATACTTTCTGCTGTTGATCGTAAGATCCCCTTCATGCGCCACATTTTTCATGCGGAATTCCCAGGCATCGACACCGGCAGCCTCTGCTGCCATATCTGTCAGTGCTTCACTCATCGTATAGATCTGCGGTCCGCCGAATCCGCAATACGCACAGGTAAACGCATGGTTCGATGCACCTGCTCTTGCCAGTGCCTTTACATTCGGAATGTTATAGCCCTGGAACGGCACGGAGATCAGATTGCCAAATGCGATCGATGCGGTTCCCGCATATGCGCCGTGATCCTGAACAACATCAAATTCCACTCCCTGGATCATACCATCCGCATCACATGCCAGGCGGCCGTTGGAATAGGTTCCGGACCGTTTGCCTGTCATATGCATATGCTCTTCATAGGTCAGTGTCATAGAGCATGGCATGTCGAGTGCCATAACTGCCACACCCGCGATCGCAAAAATATTTGAGATCGTAGAATAACCAAAGCATCCGCCGGCCGGGTTGTCGATCATACGGATCTTCTCAGGATCCATACCGATCGCCGGTGCCAGCTCGTCACGGCATCCGTAGAGGTCGTGCGTTTTGCTCATGATCGTAAGCATTCCGTCCTCATCCCAGTAACCCTGGAACACATCCGGCTCGATCGTCAGGTGGGGCTGACGCTGTGAATGCCAGCTTCCCTCTACAACGATATCCGCGTCATCGAAAATATCTTCCGTATCTTCGCCCTTATACAACGGCGCAAACAGATACTGGTTCGGGATGTTCGGATACAGCTGGAGTGCGCCCGGCATGGAAGATTCCAGTACACTCATATAGGATGGCAGAATCTCCAGATCTGCCTTTACCTTCTTTGCTGCCTCTCTGGCAATCTCCGTAGAAACCGCCGCTACAACAGCATAGACATCCCCGCGCCGGTTGATCACATCTTCCGCGATCACCGGGAACTTGGGTGCGCCCTGTCCCTTTTGACGCGGCACGACTGCGGGGAATGAAATATCATTAGACCCCTGTACATCTGCTGCTGTTAAGACCTTGATGACGCCCGGTATCGCTTCTGCTTCGGATACATCAATGCTCTTGATCTTAGCGTGCGGCACGCCAGCCATAACAGGCGCCAGATATGCGACGGTACCTGGCATTTTCAGAGCAATGTCATCGCCGTAATCCGTCAGACCGCAAACTTTTGCAAGAGCCGTCGGCCGTGGCATTTCACTACCGTACAGGTCTTCTCCCTCTTTCGGTTTCCAGGAGATTTCTTCAATGGTTTTTTCCCCACGCATCACAGCTGCCGCATCCATAACACCATCGATCAGCTGCTTATAGCCGGTACAGCGGCATACATTATGATTTTTCGCAAACCATTCCCGCACCTCTTCTCTGGTCGGATCCGGATTGACCATCAGAAGACCATACGCAGACATGATAAAGCCCGGCGTACAAAAACCGCACTGCGCACCGCCGTTTTTGATCCAGGCCACCTGGATCGGATGCAGGTTCCAGGGCGTTCCAATGCCTTCAATCGTAATGACCTCCGCGAAATCCGGGACCTTTGTCATTTTCACGATACAGGATCTTACAACTTTTTTATCCAAGACAACCGTACATGCGCCGCAGACACCTTTCTCGCAGCCGACCTTTGTTCCGGTCAAACCCAGTCGGCGTAAAACATGTACCAGAGTATCTTTTTCAGAATCATAGACGACGTAGCGCTGTACGCCGTTAATCACCAATGATTTTCTTGAAATTTTTGGCATCTCTCTATCCTTCCCATTCTTATGCTTCCGATTGCTACATTATCATCTTCAGAATATCCTATGTGCCTTTTTCAGACATTGTTTCCTGAAACAGAAAACACAACCGTATTTGTGCCTTTTTACAAAGTGCCGCATAGTTATTGATCCATACAAAGAACAGCCTTCAGCACCTTTCCTTCTTTGGTGTCCGCAAACGCCTGGTTGATGTCCTCAAAATCATAATATTTGATCAATCTGTCAAACGGGAACATACCCTTTCTGTAATAATCAAGAAGCTGCGGGATAAAGATTTTCGGATTAGAGCATCCTTCTACGACACCGGCAAGCGTCTTTCCAAGCCCCATCAGCTCCTCTTCTACGTGAATGGTCAGCTCCTGCGTTGCGCCGAGAACGACACAGGTACCGAGTGGACGCGTGCAGTTTAAGCTCTGTCTTACGATCGCACCGATTCCGGTGCAGTCGATTGCATAGTGTGTTCCCATGCCATCTGTCATATCCTTGACGACTGTCGGCACATCCGGGATCATCTTGGAATTGATCGCATCCGTCGCGCCAAGTTCGATCGCCAGATCCAGACGGGACTGTACAACATCACACGCGATGATCCTGGTACAGCCGGCAATCTTTGCTGCCATCACGGCACTTAAGCCCACCGGGCCGCACCCTGTGATGATGATCGAGCTGTCCGGAACCGGCCGCAGGAAATTCAAGACTGCACCGGCGCCTGTCTGGATGCCGCATCCCATCGGTGCAACCATCTTCAGATCGATATCATCCGCAACAGGAATCAGATTATTTACATGTACGACCGCATGTGTCGCAAATGCGCCCTGCCCAAAAAACGAAGATACAAACGTATCATCCTTTAACAGACGCTTGGTATTATCATATTGAACACCGGAGAAATTCAGCCGGCGGTTTTCTTTGCAGCCATATGGTTTTCCCGTCCGGCAAGCCTCACAGACACCACAGGAACCAAATGAAAAGCCAACCCGGTCACCCGGCACAAATTCCGTCACACCCGGTCCCACCTGTTCAATGACACCACAGCCTTCATGGCCAAATACCGCCGGGAGCGGAACCGGAATGATCTGATTCCTGGCAACATCATCTGTGTGACAGACGCCGCACGCTGTTACCTTTACCAATACTTCTCCCTGCTTCGGATCGTTTAATTCGAGCTCTGTGATCGCAAACGGATCACCCGCATGCTCAATGATCGCCGCTTTTATTTTCATAAGGACCACATCCTTTCCTATTCTTTTTCACGTGTACATCCAGTTTTCAGAGAATAATGAGAAATGCCCGAAATTTCCCATCTGGGAAAATCCGGACATTTCCTCCACAGGAAGTGCTGTCTTATTTCTTTTCCGCTCTAAACAGACTTCGTACTTCCCAGATTATCTATCATATTCGTACTTTTATTCTTCCAGTTCTCCACGTTCCGCTTTCTTTCTGTAAGCGATTACGGAAAGGATGAATAATACAACCATTATACCGATCAGATATGCTGCTACAAAGGTATCTACTCCCATACTATACCTCCTTCTGTTCCTGTAAAAACTCCAGAAGCTCATCACCGTCATCCATGTGACCGCCGGTCACCTTAAAGATCAGATGCACGATAATGTTTGCGGCCAGTGAAACACCAAGACCACCAAGAATTGTTGCTGCGATCCAATTCATTATATTGCCTCCTCTCTATACTCAGGACTTTTTGGCCAGAATCTCTTTTTCCATTTCCTTCATCTGACGAAGCATGCCCGGCTCACCCGGCATGATCGCATTCAGGATCAGACCAAGACCAATTGTTACAAATGCTACCGGCCAGAACGACAGTGTGAACAGGCCGGCCCAGTCGGGCGTGGCGAAGGTCCACCAGAAGTTCACGGCCGTCGCGCAGATCAATGTGATCCAGGCCGCCTTTCGATTGATCTTCCATGTCATACCCAACAGATAGTTGAACATGATCGGCATGGAAAGTGAGAAGCTCCAGAAGAACAGCGTGATCAGCAACGCGTTCATTCTCATTGCCGGAAGCAGCAGTGCCAGTGTTACAACAATGATCAGGATACGGCTCAATGCCACATAACCCTTGTCACCCGGTTTCTTGTTGATTGCCGGGCCAATAATATCATCTGCCAAAACATGTGATACGGAAAGGATCAGACCGGAACCGGTAGAAAGCAATGCGCAGAGCAGTGCTACCATCAGCAGACCGATCAAAGCCTTCGGGAACATCAACAGCGCCAGCTCCGGTACAGACAGGATCGGCTCTTTTGCTGCGATCGAAGCGATCGATGTACCGATTACGCCAAGCATAACGAACGGCAGACAGCAAGCTGTGTTCAGAAGACCACCCGGGAAAGCGCTCCGGCGCATGGTCTTATTATCTTTCGCTCCCAGAACCGGTTGGTACATAACATGCTCGGACGAAACGGCCAGAACATGCAGGATAACAACCGGAAGTGCGACATTCATCATTACCTGAGGTGTCAGATGGAACAGATTTGTATGCCATGCCATATCCTGTAACGCATAGGAAGCGGTGACACCAGCTGCTCCTCCGTCATAACTATGCGCAGCAAACGCAACTGCGACATAAGCACCGATGACCAGTACGAAAGCATTTACAACACCCATGTAAGATGCCTGCAGCATTCCACCGAACAATACATAGATCAGCATCAGGATACCTGCGATCAATACACACCAGGGGGAGAACGCCAGCTGGCCGCCCGCCAGAGTGTAAATACAGGTTGCTGTACCGAGAAGCTCGGAAATAGCGATCGCCATCCATGCTGCCGGTGCTACAGAAGTATTATAAATCTTAATTTTCGGACCAAAGATCCGGCCCAGACCCTGTGGGAATGTTACAACGCCTTTTAATGCATTGAGCTTTTTAAACCAGGGTGCGAACCATAACAGGAAGATCGGTACGAACACACCACCGGCAAGGATGCCCCACCATGCTGCTGCCACACCGAAGCCTGCCTGTGATTCAAACAGGGCTGTGGTATGACCGCCGCCAAGCGGTGCCAGTGTAAATACACACATGAAAGCCAGGAAACCGAGCTGACCGCTCGCCGTGAAGAAGTTCTTACCTTGTCCGGTATCCCCTGCTGCTGCCTTTGCAGCTTTTCTTCTTGCCATGAAGCCAAAAAGAATACTGAAGAATCCAAAATAAACAACTGCAATTAAAATCGGAATCATACTATTCTATCCCTCCAATCCTAATAAAACATCTCACATGTAACCATGTCGTTGACTTTTGATATCACCTCCACTATTTTTCCTCTACCTTTATAAACGTTCTGACTATTTATAAATAGTTTATAAACTTTTCTGATATTATTACAGCGAACATACTCGATGAGGGCATCAAGTATTTTCATGTCATCAAAAAGGGTCTGCCGCATAAATGCAGCAGACCCGTGTCTGATCAATCATTCTTATTCTATTGTGTCAGCTCCTCTATGATCTCGTCACAGCTCATGGACCGGCCAAAGATCTTCATGTTTTCGATCGTCGCCGCCTGTGCCTCAGGCGTATGTGCCGAGCAGACATCGGTTCCGAGCACCACCTTATAATCTCTGAAAAATGCATCCCGGATCGTTGACTCACAGCAGATATTCGTCACCGTACCGCAAACGATGATCGTATCCACAGACTGCTCCATGCCGCGGATGTTTTTTAAGATGATCTCCAGATCCGTCTGATAAAATGCGGAAAACCGGCGTTTCTTAATGACATGCTCACCGGGTTCCGGCTTTAATTCATCGATGATCTCAATCCCTTCCGTGCCTTCCCGCATGCCGGCTTCTTTGAGCCATGGCTGGCCGATCACTTCCATCGGACAGAACACGGCATCCGTAATCTGCTGGGTGTAGATGACCGGTATTCCCAGTTCTCTGCAGCATGCAATCAGCCGCTGAATCTGCGGGATCTGTCCCTTCGCGTCTTTCACTTCCATGATCGCCCCTTCGCGCACAAAATCATTCTGCATGTCCACAACGATCAGCGCGCAGCGGTCTTTATTCAACGTCCAGATTGGCATGGCTTTCCCTCGCTTTCTTCTCTAAAAACTATATGTTTTAACATTGCTTTAAGATATGCCACACAGTTGCTGCACATCCTTTTTCTTGCCGTTCGCGAAGTGTTTCTAAAAAAGCTTTCTGCGGTTTCTGAGAGGTACACCTCATAGTCGTTGCCGTTTTTTGATAAAAACGCCACTCCTATTCGCCCAAAATTTATTGTGGATAATAAATTTTGCCCTCTCTGAAACCTTGTAACCTTCTTGAAACACTAGTGCTCTCTCTACGAAAAAGTGATGATACAGCAATCTGTTATGTCATATTCTCAATTACATGTTACAAAAAACAATTTTCGCAGTATTTTCGAAGATTTTTCGAGCATAGCAACGAGGTCGAAGACGGGTGCAAACCTGTCATCCCGCGGAGACCGAGTGAATAAGCGGCAGAGAAAAATCGAGAAAATCAAGTTTTGTTTTTTCGTGACATGTAATGAGAATTGATATACATGGCGCATCTTAAAAACTATAGATTACCGAAACAATTTGAAAAATGCCCTCATATCCTCTGTCAGCCATTTGGGCTGCTCCAACGCCGGGAAATGTCCGCCGCATGGCATCACATTCCACTGCACCAGGTTGTAATGCTTCTCGGCCCAGCTTTTCGGCCGGTTGAACGGATCCTTCGGGAAAAATGCAACCCCCGTCGGAGACTTGATCTGCGGATCAGGCGCACCCCAGTGCAACTCCGGATTGTGGAAAGACTCATAATACAGCCTTGCTGCAGAAAAAATACTGTTCGTTGCCCAGTAAAACATGATGATCGTAAGCAGCCTGTCCTTTGTATAGACAGACTCAAGATCCCCGTCACAGTCACTCCAGGTCCTGAATTTCTCAATGACCCAGGCCGCAAAGCCGGCTGGAGAATCACATTGCGCCACAGTCAGGGAGTCCGCTTTGGTCTCCATAATCAGGTGATAAGCACCTTCCATGAAATCAAAATCCAGCTGTCTCTGACATGCCTCCATATCCTCCGGCGGCAGTTCGTCGATCATCGGGACCGGCAGATTTGCGTAGTTTAAATGGATCGCGCATACCTGCTCCGGATAACGGGTCCCGAGTCTTGCACAGATCATCGAACCCCAGTCACCACCCTGTGCGCCATAAGAAGGATAGCCCAATGCTTCCGTCATCAGTACATGCACAGCCTGCGCCATCCGGTCCGCGCCCCATCCCGGGTCTTTCGGATGTCCGCTGAACCCGAATCCCGGCAGATCCGGGATCACAACATCAAAGCTGTCCGACGGGTCCCCTCCATAGGCGGCCGGATCTGTCAGTGGTCCGATCATTTCGAAAAACTCATAGCTTGCGCCGGGCCAGCCGTGCAGCAGTAAAAGCGGAAACGGATTCTCCCCTTTTCCCCTTACATGCCAGAAGCGGATATCGACACCATCGATCTCTACGATATAAGAAGGCCATTTGTTCAGCTCTGCCTCCCATTTGCGCCAGTCATAAACATATTGCCAGTAAGCACAAATCTCCCTGATATAATCAATGTTCGATCCGTATTCCCAGCCGGACCCCCGTATCGGTTCCGGCCATCTGGTCCGGCCCAGACGGAATTTCAGATCTTCGAGCACCTCTTCCTCTACATGGATCGTATATGGTCTGACTTCCATAGGCAGCCTCCTCCGTATTTTACAAATCTTCAGGCGCGGTCAAACATTCTTTTTACAGATAGCTGACAAACGCATCCAACGGTTTTCTGACCACATGCACCGGCGCCGGCTGGCAGTCCTCTGCCGCATAACCGAGCGGCATCAACAGAACCATCTGCTCATTTTCCGGCAGTCCAAGCACCTTTTTGCATCCCTCAAAATCGAAATCCATCACCCATGTTGAGTCTACATCCAGCTCTGCTGCCTGCAGGATTGCCTGTGTCGCCATGATGCTCACATCGATCTGTCCGGAAGGATATAAGATCTCTTCCCGGTTGTTGACCCATTCTTCGTCTTTGCTGTAGGCAAATGCCAGAACCGTTCCCGCACCATACCGGCAGTGTGTAACCCCATCGATCTTTTCCATCCATTCCTTACCCTGCAGTACATAGATCTTCCACGGCTGCTGATTGTGTGCAGACGGTGCTGCCTGTGCTGCTGCCAGGATCTGATCCAGTTTCTCTTTTTCTAACAGTTTGTCAGAATATTTTCTGCAGGAATACCTTTTTTTACACAGTTCTAAAAATGTCATAATATGCCTCCTTTTTCAATTGTCTTATATGCTAAGCAGATGCTTCCCTTCCTGTTGAAGCAACGCAATCCGCTCACCCCACGGGGTTACTTCGATCCCCATTTCTTCCAATGCGTCCTTTGTGCCCAGGTTCACTGCGCATCCGATGCAGGCAGAAAATGTCACGCCTGCCTTTTTTGCGATGTCCATCCGTGCCCGAATCGCCTCATCGTTGATCACATACTTCTGCGTCGCGCCCCAGATGATGACCGTGATCTGATCCCACCAGCCGCGAAGCATGCCGTTCGTGGCATACATCATCACCATATGTTCCGACGTATCAGGATCCGCATTTGTCCACAGGATATGCAAATGTCGATCCGCCACTTCTTCAATCTGTTCAAATGCCGTCATCACTGCCTCCTTTCCTATATACTAACCCACTTATTACTATATAAAGCACGGCGAATACGGTCAAACGAATCATTCCGATAATCCTATCTATTAATTGTTGCGAAAGAAGAAAACCTCCTGTAAAGTAAGAGAATACATACATGTTCTTCTTACAGGAGGTTTTTATCATGTCCATACCATCTCAGGATATTTTCTCGATACCGGGCTGCCTGCTTGCCACTTCCGAACTGGAAGCTGCGCCGTCCGGCCGCAAGATCATTTTGGTGCGCCATGGCGAAATACAGGACGCCCATCTGATACGATGCATCGGCAGACTGGATGTGCCCTTAAGCAAAAAAGGCCATTCCGAAGCACATCAGGCCGGGAAATGGCTGAAAAAACAGGACTTCTCTTTTTCTCTCTGGAGCAGTCCGCTGACACGATGCCAGCAAACAGCAAAAGCCATTCAGGAAGAGACCGGCTATGGTCCGATCCATACGGAAGATGACCTGATGGAGATGGCTGCCGGCGCCTGGGAAGGCATGACCTTTACTGAGATTCAGGAAAAACACCCCAAAGAATACGAAGAGCGGGGCAAAAACCTGATCCACTATCAGACACCGGATGGGGAATCCTTTTTTGACGCCGGTGCGAGATTCCTTAGAGGGATCAAAAAAATCCTGACCCTAGAAGAATCACACACGGATCCACTTGTTATCGTCGCGCACAGCGGTGTGATCCGCAGTGCCCTCTGCCATCTGGGCGCGTGGTCGTTTGATTACATGCTCTGCATCCCACAGCCAAACGCAGGTGTCACAATCCTGCAAGCAAAAAAAGAGGCAAATCCCACAGATTCAAATAAGCCCTGGAAGATCATCCCGACGGAGCAGATCGGGATGCCGACTGCTGATTAGCGTCCGGCTGTTTGGGTTCTTTGTTTTTTCACTTTTTGAAAAGCAATCGCATTCTTTTTGCATGCTTCTATACATTTGCCGCAACGGATACATTCCATGGAATTCGGATGCTTTGAGGGATCTACATCCATGGGGCATATTTTGGAACATTCCCCGCAGGATATACATGCTTTGCAGTCTGTTTTCAACTGCACAAAACTGATCTTGTTAAAGAATCCGTAAAACGCGCCAAGCGGGCACAGTACCTTGCAAAAAAACCGGGAATTGACCAGACAGCCAACGACGACCGCAGCGGCAATCACCACCTTAAGCGCAAAAAGCTTTCCTGCCATTGCCCGTATCCCTGCCTGTGTGATCAGAAGCGGAATACCCCCTTCGATCATTCCTGCAGGACAGATGAATTTACAAAAAAACGGCTCGCCCATACCGGCCGCGTTGGTAATGACTGCCGGCAGCAACAGAACGATCGCCGCCAGCATGCCATACTTAATATACCTTGCCCGGTACGGAATCTTCTTTTTCGGAAATGGTATTTTATACAGAAGCTCCTGCAATAAGCCAAACGGACATAAAAACCCGCATACCGCTCTTCCAAGCAGTATGCCAAATGCGCAAAGAAGTCCTGTCACATAGAAGCTCCATTGAAAATCAATCGATCCATTGACTGCCTGCAGCGCGCCGATCGGGCAGGAAAGACCGGCTGCGGGACAGGAATAACAGTTCAGTCCCGGACTGCAAAAGTTCTTCCATCGGCCCTTGTACAGCCTTCCGGATCCCAAATTGGCTACATGCGGATTTGTCAGTGCCAGGGCAATGATCTGTATGATCTTTCTTTTGATCTGAATCCTTATCTTCATATATCAGCCTAAACCCATGCATTCAAAGCATATCATTACCGCTTTATTCCAGATCAGCGACAGTTCACCCCTGAAAATACCACCGGCGATCATTCCTGCTGCCCCTATGATAATAACGGTCCTGACGAAAGCAATCCTCCCTGTCCGTTTCACAGCAATTCCTCCACTGCTTTTTTGTATCCTTCTACATCTGCTCCGATGATTGCCTCGCGCAGGATGTTTCCCTGTGAATCAACAAAAAATGTCGTCGGAACACCAACCAGCTGACGGAACATTTCATCAAACTGGGACGTCACCAGAATGTTTGTATATGTAACGTGATTCTGCTCGACCAGCTCCAGGGCTGTCTCATACTCCGGAGCTTCCGGTGTCCGAACATCAGCGAGCAGTCCGATGATCTGGACATTATCCGGCAGTTCTTCTGACCATTCCGCAAGCTCCGGCAGCTCGGCGATACACGGCGGACAGAACGTTCCCCAGACATTAACGACCGTAATATCCGCCTGTGCGAATATAGAATCGTCGACTTTATTCTGATCCAGGTCAATCGTTGTAAATTCCGGCATTTTGGAAATGGTTCCGGTATTCGCGCTGTCATCAGACACATCAGAAACATCCACCACTTCTTCTGCTCCATTACCGGCTGTATTCTCCTGCGGATTCCCCGCGCACGCACTCAGTGATATCACCATTGTCAATGCTAGGATCATCCCGATGATTTTCTTCATAATGACTCCTCCTTTTGTCTATAATACAAAAACTGTTGACATTCATCAATCGTTTTACCTGACGAACGTCTTTTTGTTTTTAACCCCTGTTGTCAATCAGCATCAGGGGTTAATTGTTGTTCGTGACAAACATCATGATCTGTGGCATGATTGTTATAGCTATGAGTCGTTTATTACACATATTCTGTTGATGATAACAATATAAGGAGATTCTGATGAAAAAACCGATTACGATCCATATCATAATAGAGATCCTAATCGCAGCTCTTTTCTGGTTCATCTGGTGGAAAACACTGCCCGCGATCAACATTCATGCCCGGGAGATCTGGGTCTTTGTCTTTGCCTTTTTGTTCTTTACGGCTTTAAACATCATGGCATGGCGCTCCCGCGGTTACGGAAAGACTTCTTTCATGGAAAACATGAAGATCCGTTCCGAGCAGAGAAAAACAGCCAGACGTTTCAAAAAAGGCAATGCCGGTTCTGAGGAAGCAGGCGCTAAGTCAGGCAGATTCGCTTCTCTCAAACAGCTCCCGCTGCCGGTATGGGTAATCATCGTTGCGATCATCTGCCTCGGCATCGTGCCGATCTTCTCGGATTCCAAGCTCCTGCATGCCAATGCCTACAGCAGCATTCTGCAGGTTGAAGAAGCAGACGCGACAGAGCTCCCGGACGCGGAGCTGACCAATAAGATCGCGCTGATGGATACCGCCTCTGCAGAAAAGCTCGGCGACAGAGAGATCGGTTCTCTTTCGGATGTCGTTTCACAGTATGCCGTCACAAACTATACACAGATCAACTATTTGGGCGACCCGGTAAAGATCGCACCGCTCGACTATGCAAGCTTTTTTAAATGGTTCCGCAACCGGCAAAACGGCACGCCGGGATATGTTACCGTCAGTCCTGTCAAAATGGACGCCGAATACGTCAAATTAGAAAACGGCATGAAATACACGCCGCATGCATGCTTCCGGAAAAACCTGATGCGGCATCTGCGCTATTCCTATCCGACAAAGATTTTCTGGGGATATCATTTTGAAGTAGATGAAGACGGCAAGGCGTGGTTTGTCGCCCCCACCGTCACAAAGAAGATCGGTCTGTTTGCCGGCACAGTTGTAACCGGTGCCGTTATCACCGATCCGGTTACCGGAGAGACCCAATGGTATGAAAATGAAAAAATTCCGGCATGGGTGGATTATGTATTTGACGGAAATCTGATCTGCACACAGTACAACTGGTACGGCCAGCTCTCCAACGGATTCTGGAATTCCAAGCTGAGCCAGCGCGGCTGCCGGAAGGTAACGGAATCTTCCATATCTGCAGAGGATGGTTCTTACCTTTCTGATTACGGCTTTATCGCAAAAGATACCGACATCTGGATCTACACCGGCATTACTTCTGTCAACGGTGACAGCTCCAACATCGGCTTCATCATGTCCAACCAGCGGACGAGCGAGACCAAATACATCCCCTGCGCGGGTGCGGACGAGTTTTCCGCCATGGCATCCGCAGAAGGTGAAGTACAGGAAAAACGCTACGAAGCATCCTTCCCGTCTCTGATCCTGCTGGACGGAGATCCGACCTATATCATGGTTTTGAAGGACAAGAGCGGTCTGGTCAAAGCCTATGCCTGTGTCAATGTTGAGCAGTATAATAAAGTAGCAGTTGCTTCCACACAGGATGACTGCATCCAGAAATACAAGGCACTGGTTGGCGGTACGCTTTCCGCAGAAGATGCGATCGACACCAATACGGCAGCAGATGCCGCTGTTGATTCTGATGGCACCGGTTCTTCCGCATCCGGCGGCACAGATTCTGACGAATCCGCTGCAAACGGCGGAAGTGCTTCTTCCGGATCCGGGTACGCAGCGGCTGATGCGCCGACGCCGATCGATCTCGCAAACGCCGAAGAAAAAGAAATTACCGTTTCGAAGATGGAGACCATCGATCAAAACGGTAATACCTGGCTTTATATTGTAGATAGCGAAAACAACATCTACAGCGCGAAATATGCGGATGTTTTAAATATGCTTTTGGTAAACGAAGGCGATACGATCTCGATCCTGACAGACGGCTCCTACTATCGGTATCCGGCTTCAGAAGGAAACTGATCCATTCCACGGCTACTCTAAGCCGCAGCGCTCGTCGATCCCAAGCATAATATTCATGTTTTGTACAGCGGCCCCTGAGGCACCTTTTCCAAGGTTGTCGAAGCGGGCCGTTATGCTTGTCTGCTCTTCATGTCCGCAGACAATGATCTCCAGTCTGTTGGTTCCTGCCAGAGTGTTCGCATAGATCGTTCCGCTCACACTTCCAAACGGCAGAACATTTACAAAATACGCATCCTGATAGTATTCCTGCAGGCGTGCGCAGATCTCTTCAGCAGACGGCGTTCCGTTCAGAAGACGGTTCTGCAGGCTGATCGTCGTTGCCATTCCTTTATAATAGTCATCCACAACCGGCAGGAATACCGGCGGATGATCGATCCCGCTTACCTTCTGCATTTCCGGCAGATGTTTATGCTTTAATGTCAGCCCGTAAATGCCCGGTGCATCCAGCTCTTCTTTTCTTCCATCTGCTTCATAATCCGCGATCATCTTCTTTCCGCCGCCGGAATAGCCGGTCAGGGAATAGCAGGTCAGCGGATAATCTTTGGGCAGGAGCCCCATGCGGACAAGCGGTGCCGCAGTCGAGATAAATCCCGTCGCATGACAGCCTGGGTTCGCAACACGCTTGCTGCTTGCAATCGCTTCTCTCTGCTCTTTGGAAAGCTCCGGGAACCCATAATCCCACGCGTCATTGGTCCGATGCGCAGTCGATGCATCGATCACACGGACATCCGGATTCTCGATCAGTGAGACCGCTTCTCTTGCCCCATCATCCGGCAGACATAAAAATACAATATCTGCTGCATTCAGGAACTTCTTCCGTTCCTCCGGATCATGTCGCTTGTCTTCATCGATCCGCAACAGCTCCAGATCATCTCTCTTCCCGATCCTGTCATAGATCTGAAGTCCTGTCGTACCGCTCTGTCCATCAATGTATACTTTGGTTTTCATATAATATTCTTCCTCGTATAATAGTTTTATAAGGTTACTAAAGTTACTTGTTTTCCTCTTTTAATAAGAGTTTAGATTTGAGATTTGAGGGTTTCCTGCTAACTCAAAATCTAGTGAATTCGTACATTGACAACAAACGATCAATCGGCTTGCTAATGCCCATGATATAATTGCCTACAGTGTCAATCAGGTAATAGTTCTTTATTCTCCTGTTGGGCCTATTAAGGCTGCTTCATATAAAGTATGTTCCCCTGAACCGGATGTTAGCTTCAAACCGCTGGCTGTTTGCTGGAGCCTTTGGACTGCCCTTTAGCAGTGGGGTTCGCATCAGGCCATCTCCAGCTGGATTCTTATACGCGAGGATGTCGATGCTCCGGTGTCGTGGGTATTACCAAACCGATTGACCGTAAATACAGTGCAAAGGAGGTGATTTTGTATGAACCCACTTTACGTCGGTATTGATGTAAGCAGCAAAAACAACGTGGTCTACCTGATGAAGCCTGATGGAACTAAGATCAAAAACTTTTCTGTTCCAAACTCCAAGAACGGTTCCCAAAGGCTTGTCAAAGAAGTCCTGTCTGCGCTTTCTTCTTATGCCCTCACAGACGTCATCATTGGTCTGGAAGCTACTTCTGTCTATGGTGACAATCTAGTCTACTTTCTGAGGGAAGACGGTTCTCTTGTGCCGTACAACCGCAAGATCCATGTTCTGAATCCCAAGCAGGTAAATAAGTTCAAAGAATCTTATAATGACCTGCCCAAGAATGACTATGTGGACTCTTTTGTCATTGCGGACTGCCTGCGTTTCGGAAGAATCAACAAAGAGGTCTATCTGGATGACTACCGCTACAAGGCTCTCCAGAACCTCACACGAGCACGTTACACAACAGTGCAGAACCTGACACGGGAAAAGCAGCGTTTTATGAACGTACTGTTCAAGAAGTATTCTTCTCTTGCGCAGGAGAAGGTGTTCTCCGACAAATACGGAGCCACCGCCCTGGCTGTCTACGAAGAGTTCGACTCCGCAGACACCCTTGCCTACATGGACTTACATGATCTGACCGAATTTCTCCAGAAAAAAGGGAAAAACCATTTCTCTGATCCGGAGGCGGTCGCCAAAGCCATCCAGAAAGCCGCCCGTTCATCCTATCGTCTGCCCAAAACAGTAAACGATTCGGTGAACCAGGTGCTTGCCATATCCATAAGCGCCATGAGGGCGCTGGAGGCTCAAATCAAAGAGTTTGATAAGGCCATTGCCAATCAAATGCAGTTGATTCCAAATACCCTGACTTCCGTCAAGGGAATAGGACCGGTCTATTCCGCCGGTATCATCGCTGAAATCGGTGACATCAACCGCTTTCCTGATCAGGCAAAGTTAGCAAAATACGCCGGGCTTGCCTGGACTCAACATCAGTCCGGTGATTTCGAGGCGCAGAATACACGTCTTATAAAAACCGGAAACCGTTATTTAAAGTATTACCTGGGCGAAGCAGCTATGTCTCTTGTAAGATGCGATGCAGAGTACAGCAGCTACTACCACCTCAAACACAAAGAGGTGAATAAGCACCAGCATAAACGTGCACTTGCGTTAACTGCCCGTAAACTTGTGCGGTTAGTCTTTCGACTGCTGAAAGACAATCGTTTATATGTAGCGCGGTAAATCACCCTGCTCGGGATGAGGTTACCGTACGATCTACGCCCGGCTCTGCAACCTCCTTTAAAAAATGCAGGTCGACGGGGCT